>CAZHQW010000007.1:3519-5633 GCA_964534745.1 uncultured Bacteroidales bacterium | reverse complement strand
ACGAAAGCCTTGATATGTTGCAAACTATCCATGAGGCAATGACTTATAACTGGAATGCCTATATATGGTGGTATCTTCAGCGTTATTATTCTTTTATTGGTGATGGTGAACAAAGCACCACTAATGGTGAGATACTTAAAAGGGGTTATGCCTTTTCTCATTTTTCAAAATATATAAGACCGGGATTTGTCAGAATAGGTGTAAGCACAAACAAATCCACCGGTTTAGAAATTACAGCCTATAAGGGTAATGACCAAATAGTAGTTGTTATTATCAATCAGAATATTAATTCGGTAAATAATATAAATCTTGATGTTCCTGGTGCATTATCTGCTGCTGCTTATGAAACCTCCGTTGATTTAAACAGGGAGGAAATAGAAGTTAACATAAATGATGGCAAGGCAGTGCTAAATATATCATCCAAAAGTATAACAACAATTGTGATAGAAAAATAAAGCACCCACCTCTCCCGCTGCCTTGTATTAAATTTATAAAATGGTTAACATTGTGGTTTATTCATTCAATAATATAAAAGACCATGAAATGGACTATTAAAAAAATTGCTTTCATTTTTATTTTAGCTGTTATTTCTACTGCAGCTAAATCTCAAATCACTTATATTGATTTAAGTATCGATCAACCTAACATTGAAGATTGCTTTACAGGAATTAAGACAAATTCCTTAAACAAAAACCTGGAAGTTTTTCCAAATCCATCGACAGGTTTATTTAAGATATTCCTTAATAATTCAGAATTATCCGGCAAATTGAAAGTTACTATCCAGAATATACAGGGACAGGTAATTTATTCGGATGAATTTGAAATACAGGAGAATTCCCTGAAAAAAGAAATTGATCTATCAGGATGCCCGGCAGGGATATACATTTTAAATGTTGTGGCGGAGAGATGGAATTACAATACCAAAATCATCATTAAATAGACTTTACAATTAATAATCCTGTTATTTATTAAAAATGAAAATATCATATATTTATTTATTAGTTATGCTGTTATCAGCAGAGACAGTACATGCGCAAACGATAAATTTGGTCACTGACACAGTATCTCAGAACGATACAGTCGTAGTACGTCTGAATGATTACACAGGTAGCATTCAATGGCAAAGATCATTAGACAGCATAAGCTGGACAGATATTACCGATGCCAATGCTGATACATTGTTTTTTATTGCTGATGTATCTTGTTATATAAGGGCATCAGTAACTGCAGGAATATGTGATCCTTTTATTTCAGATATAGCTAAAATTATTGTAAAAATATCATATGAATCAGCTATCTCAGAAGTACATGAAATGGGCAGGTTTGTTTATGGTGATTTCGATCTATGTATGTATAAATTATGCATTTCAGATTTGATAAAAAAAGGTTCACACATTGCGGATCAAGAAGCCCTAGATAAATATGCAGGTTTGGAAGATCTTGATGCTTCAAACACTGCTGTCAGAACTCTATGGAATAATTATTATGAGGGGCTGTCAATGGCTAACGCTATTATAGAAGGAATTAATAATGAAGATCCCGCTGAGCAATCTCAATTTGGCGAAATATTGGGGGAAGCTTATTTTTTCAGAGCTTATTTTCATAAAAGCTTAATTGAACGCTGGGACAATATTGTTTTAGCAGATGAAAGTAATCCGGATACTGTATTTGCTACAAAAGAAGATGTTTATAGTTTAATAGTATCGGATTTGGATACTGCAATTACTTTATTGCCCGAAGCTACAGAGGTAGGTACAGTAACCGGGATCTCAAAAGGAGTAGCCCGTCATTTATTATCACTTGCTCATATGGATTTGGAAAACTGGACCGAAGCTGCAACCTATGCAACCGAGGTAATTAACGATCCGGTTTATGCACTTTTACCATATACCGATATTGATGATGTGTTTTCTGTACAAACACAGGAAAACAGTGAAATTATTTTTTCATGGAAGCATAATGAGCAACACAGGCAAGTATGTTCACCTCAGCTTTTATCCCTTTATGACAGGCTCAATGGCATTTCACGGTCATTTGAAGGCGGGGGAAGGCCCTGGGCCCGGCTTAATCCTTCTGACTATTACTGGACATTATTTGAGGAAAGTGATCCCCGG
>CAZHQW010000007.1:1306-3419 GCA_964534745.1 uncultured Bacteroidales bacterium | reverse complement strand
CCGGCTTAATCCTTCTGACTATTACTGGACATTATTTGAGGAAAGTGATCCCCGGTTAGAAGCATGGCATAAAAGGTATTGGATTTATGATACAGATGATGATACTGATCCTTTGCCTGAAGGTGTCAGTATCGGAGATACTGTTACTGAAGAAAATTTCGAAGGAATGATGGGAGGTGATTTCAATTTATATATCGTTCCGACAGTAAAAAAATATTGGGAAGATGGCACCCTTGGACGTACAATTGACGATCCCAGCGGATACCGCAACATAATACAATTTCGTGTCTCACAGGCATATTTAATAGCTGCTGAAGCTTATATGAAAGCAGGTGATAATGTTACAGCGCAAGAATACCTGGATGGATTGCGTGCTGCCAGGAATATGACAAGTATTCCGGTAACAATGGATAATATTCTGGATGAGCATGCCCGTGAATTAGGGCTTGAAGGACATCGGTATCCGATGCTTAAGCGTTTGGGATTATTGTATGACAGAGTGAATGCCAATCCGGACTGGACTGGAATTATTCAACCTTATCATGTACGCTGGCCAATTCCGCAAAGTTTTATTGATGCTACCGGTTTGCCTCAAAATGAAGGTTATTAAAAATATTTATGCGGAAAATCTATAACGAGCAGGTTTTAAAATGGTCTGCACCACGCTCCAATCCGTGCTGGTAAAACTTTTTCAGTCCCTCCCGGCATTTCGCAATCTCTCAAGATTGGCCTGCGCACCCGGATCACGGCTGAAAAAGTCTTTAAGCTTATCACAGGCATAATCTGTGCAATATGCGCAGCTTTCAAGAACCCTTTCAATCGCGCATTTCCTGATCTCGCAACTGAGACAGCCTGAAAATATTCTTCCGGTATCTGAGCGGCATCCGTCGCAGTCAGTTATATCCTCAGCCTGAAGGTCCATCCCGTATTTCTCCCTGCAAATTCGGGCTATTGAGATCCTCATTTCCTGCCTGCGTACACTGTCCTTTTCATAAGTGGCCAGGTAAATCGGACAGCTTACGCACTCCAGCCCGCAATATGCCATCATTTTGTTCATAACTTAACAAGCATCTTTGCTTATTCTTTCACTTTACCCTGGCTCATGACTTTCTGCATTGCTTTCTCCGCTTCCGCAGCATCACCAAGATAATAATGTTTCACAGGTCTCATATTATCATCAAGTTCATAAATGAGCGGGATGCCGGTTGGTATATTCAACTTGACAATCTCTTCATCAGTCATCTGATCCAGGTATTTTACCAGGGCCCTCAGGCTGTTGCCATGTGCAACAATGAGAACTCGGCTGCCCTTTTTTATTTCAGGTACTATATCGCTGTGCCAGTATGGAAGAAACCTGTTAACTGTATCTTTAAGGCATTCCCCCAGCGGTACGTCATTTTCATCAAGTCCCGAATAGCGGGCATCATGCCCCGGATAGCGGCTGTCTTCTCTTGTCAGCTGCGGGGGTCTCAGATCATAGCTGCGCCTCCATTGCAGTACCTTCTCCTCCCCATATTTTTCAGCGGTCTCAGCTTTGTTTAATCCCTGCAGTGCGCCGTAATGACGCTCATTGAGCCGCCACTCCCTAATGACAGGGATCCACATAAGGTCAAGCTCATCCTGTACGATCCATAGTGTACGTATAGCCCGTTTTAAAACAGAGGTATATGCAATGTCAAACGTATACCCAGCCTCACGAAGGAGCTTGCCTGCCTGGTGAGCTTCCCTGATACCGTTTTCCGTCAGATCAACATCAGTCCACCCCGTAAACCTGTTCTCCAGGTTCCAGGTGCTTTCGCCATGCCTTAATAATGTTACTTTCATTTCAGTATTCCTGTTAAGTATTTATATTATGTTTAATTGACATTAAAAAGTAAAAATACTAATTTGCATTATCTTATATACTTAAAACACTTTATTAAATAAAAGGTTAATACTAAAAAAATGAAACTTAATGTAAAAGCATTTGCACTGACAGCTGCTATTTTATGCGGACTGGGTTTACTCCTGCTAACCTGGTGGATAATCCTGTTCGAGGGTGCATCATGTGATAAGACTTTAATCGGACTTGTTTACCGCGGTTATTCTATTAGTCCGTTAGGAAGCTTAATCG
>CAZHQW010000007.1:0-1206 GCA_964534745.1 uncultured Bacteroidales bacterium | reverse complement strand
TTAATCGGACTTGTTTACCGCGGTTATTCTATTAGTCCGTTAGGAAGCTTAATCGGACTGGTATGGGGATTTGTTGACGGACTGATAGGCGGGGCTATTTTTGCATGGCTTTATAATTTGCTTGTTCCCGGGTCTTCAAAATAGAGACCTATTATCCTTCGGCAGCTTCATTGCCGCTGTCATCGCCGGTAAGCTCGTCCATGATGGCGGCGGTGGCAGATGCGCCTATGCGTGTCACGCCAAGATCCTTCATCCTCAGCACATCCCTCAGCGTACGCACTCCTCCTGCAGCTTTGACCTGTACTTCTGGATCGGAGTACCTGCGCATAAGTTCGACATCCTCAACAGTCGCTCCCCTATAGAAATACTTACCGTCTTCACCTTTCACAAATCCATAGCCTGTTGATGTTTTCACAAAATCAACCCTGTGCTTGCTGCATATCTGGCAAAGCCTGATCTTATATTTTTCTCCGGGCAGAAAGTCATTTTCAAAAATAACTTTGAGTATGGCATTATTTTTCTTTGTAACTGCCACTACAGACCTTATCTCTTTTTCAATATACTCCCAGTCCTCACTCAGCACCTTGCCAATATTAATAACAAGGTCAATTTCCTCAGCACCGTCAGATATAGCCTCTTCGGCTTCAAACACCTTGACTTCAATAAGGCTGTTGCCATGAGGAAACCCGACAACAGTACCTGTTTTTACTCCCGTACCCTTTAAAATGCCGGCAGCTATTTTCACTGCATAGGGCTTTATGCAGACAGAGGCTACATTGTATTTTACTGCCAGCAGGCATCCCTCCTTTAGCTCTTTATCAGTCATCGCAGGGTGTAATAGCGAATGGTCTATCATCTTGGCTATCTCTGTTTTCATATTTTATATTTATTATAAAAATTGATTATGTTTAATTATAAAAATATACTTAACTTTATTTAAAGTGACATAATATTAATCAAATTTATACAGATATGAACAGAAAAAAACTATTTTTTGGATTATGGATCCTGGTTGCCACATTAGTGGCTGCCAGTGCAAGTGCCGGCACATATACTGTCGGGGCAAGCGGACAGGCTCTAACCACAATCCAGGGAGCAAATGACAGCTCCTGGGTAATGGATGGGGATACAATTATTCTAGTGGATGCGGTACATACCGAAGACAGTATTATTCTGTCAAAGGACCTTGTAATCTCGGGACTTGCT
>CAZHQW010000006.1:0-84779 GCA_964534745.1 uncultured Bacteroidales bacterium | reverse complement strand
CTTTCCATCGATCCATAACCGATAACAACAACTTCACTCAGTTCTTCGAGGCTTTCAATAAGCGTCATATCCAATTTCGATTGATTGCCTACCTGCATTTCTTCAGAAAGGTATCCTACATAGGAAAAAACTAATACTGATGAAGGAGATGCAACAGTTATCGAATAGTTGCCATTTATATCGGTAACGGTACCGTTGGTAGTCTCCTTTTCAATAATGTTCACACCTGGCAGAGGATCTCCTTCTGCATCGGTCACTTTACCTGATACTAATACCTGTTGGGCATTAGCCTTTTGAATGTTTTCAGCACTAATGCCGTTTTTCTCGTTATGAGAATGAACGCCTGCAAATGTATTTTGCAAAGCAAACAGACTTATTATGACGCATAGCTTCATAAGCATAATAAGTCGTTTCAGTTGTCCTCCCGCTTCAGGGAAAGATGAGGTTAGGATTAATTTCGTCATTTTAAGTGGTTTTAGTTCTACATCAATGATTTTAAGTTTCATTAATAGATTAATTCGAGTCGTAATTTATATATAATTTGCTGTAATTAAAAATTTAAATGCCGAAATTTCTTTTTATGTATAGTTGCAGACTATAAAAAAAAGTCAATCACTATCAAGATTGATGCTCAATAATGCTTTATGCAGCCAGACAGATTTTCAGGAAGAGATATCTACTCGTAATTATATAGTTCAAATCTGATAATCGAATAATTATTCAAAAATATCCGTATATGTCTCCCCTGGTGTGTCTGGTCTCCGTTCAGGTGCCTTATAACCTTCCATTGGTTATTTTCAAACCTTCCTTCGTCGGTTTTCAATATCCCGACATTTAACATGGGATTTTTTAAGTTTTTAAATGTTGCGACAATCCCGGAACCGGCAATATAAAACTCTTCTTCGCCAGTCTGAACGATAATGGCCCCTGCCATATCCCAGGCTTCATTTCCGGAATTGGGCTCATATCCCAAAGTATAAATGTGCCGTAATGTAAATTCGTAATTTCCCAGCTGAAAAATACTTTCCTGGTTTTCTTTATTAAAAAGGACCCCTTCAATTTTAGCCTTGCCATGGTGGTCTGTTATGATAGGCGTCAGTTGATTTATTATATTATACATTTTACCCAGAGGTTCATTTTCGGGATCACCTGCATCTTCCACTGAGAATGGTGCAAATCCTATGCCTTCATAATGTCCGATAGTATATGCTGCTTTGGCGGCAACAGTATTGTCAAAACGATGTTCAGGAATAAATAAAGGATTCTCCTGGCGTGTGTACAGATCACACCAGTGCTTCAAATTTGGAAAATAAAGGTCGGGCGACAAAAAATCAATAGCTGGCCCTCCTGCTTTCCAGACATCCATCAAATGAGGCAGCGGACCGGCACTTGGATAACCTGATCCGGGTTTTCGTCCCGGCCGAATCAAAGCTGCATTCACGAACATTGGCAATGGATAAATTACCTTCCCGGCTTCGGCAATTGCATTCGCATATTTTGAATAGTACCAGGCCATAAAGATCTCATCGGTATGCAGGCCTTTCCCGAATATCTCTTCCCAGGTTCCGGAGTCTTTATATCCATTTACAGCCCATATCTGTTTAAATTCAGGAACCAGATCATCCTTGTTGTTTATCAGATACTGTATCAAATCCAGAGGTACATTGCCCCGGAATTCATTATTGGCCAATTGGCTATAATCCCTTGCTGTAGGAAGCATTCCAATCTCATTTTCAACCTGGATCATTATTACCGTGTGTTCAGTTCCATCAAATTCTTTGATATGTTTAATCAATGCCTGAAATGCCTTTAAATCTGCCTGTAAATTGTTGTTGCTGAAGGGGGTCAATATCTCGTGACTATTACCTTTGTCATCTTTTATCCTTGGAAATCTTTCCTGGTTTTTTTTAACCCATGATGGAGCATGGCTCGACATACTGTTTTTCCAGGATGCAAACCACAGCAAAACCAGTCTCAAATCATGGCTGCGGGCTTTGCCAACTAGTTGATCCAGTAATTCAAAATCAAATTTACCTTCAACCGGTTCAACCAGTTCCCAATAGACAGGGGCTAAAACAGTATTCAGGTTCATTTTTTTCAATTTGGGCCATATCGGTTCCATATATTCCAGGCTGGTGAATGATGAATTGCCCAGTTCCCCGCCAAGAATTAAAAATGGATTTTCATCAACCATTAATTGCGTGGTTTCACCCTGTTTCTTCAAATGAGGAATTCGGTAAGATTTTTGGTGCTGTAATGAGTTATTATTTTGACCGGCTTTTTGCTTGCATCCTGATAATAATATTGTAAAAAATACAATAAATACCAGGCCTTTTAATAATTTATTCATAGTATTTTACTTAAATTGTTCAGCACATAATTTTAAAATATACTTATGTAAGGTAATCAGAAGGGGGCCTGCCATACTGATCTTTAAAACTTTTAGTAAAGTATGAGGGAGAAGTGAACCCTGTCAGATAAGCAATTTCGGCCAGTGTATACTTTTTAGTCTCCATAAGTTTTATTGCATGCTTGAGACGGACAATCCTTATAAATTCAATAATCGTTTTGCCTGTAAGTGCCTTAATTTTTCTGTATACATTACTGCGACACAGGTTCAATGCAGCTGCCAGTCCCTCAACATCAAGTGTATTATCGGTCATATTTGAGACAATATAATCTATTGCTTTCCTGATAAACTTTTGATCCATTTCATTATCAGTAAGTTTATTTGGCATAATATAAACATCCTGGCTAAAATGGGCATACATCTTTCTTCGCGACTGAATTAACTGATTAATCTGTACAAACAGGAATTGCATGTTAAAGGGCTTGGTTATGTAAGCATCTGCTCCGATTTTAACTCCTTCAATCTGATCATTAATGGCAGTTTTTGCTGTAAGGAGGATAACAGGAATATGACTGGTTCTGATATCTGTTTTAATAACTTTGCATAAATCAATTCCACTGCAATGAGGCATTAAGATGTCACTGACAATTAAATCCGGCATGTTTTTAAAGGCAAGTTCGATGCCAGACTTCCCATCCGCTGCCTGGGCAATATTAAACTCTTCTCCAAGTTCTTTTGCTAAAAAAGTTCTCAGTTCGGAATTATCTTCAACAATTAATACTTCAGCTTTATCCCGGTTCTCATCTGATTCGACCAATTCTATTTTATTCTTTTGCGTCCTGTACTCTTCGGGATCATCTAAAATAGTTCTCTTCAGGATACTTACCGGTTCGGAGACGATTTCATCATCAAGATATGCCGTAGGTTCGACAGGCAAAGCCAGTGCAAAACATGTTTTAAGGTTCGGACTGCTTTCTGCTTTTATAAATCCATGATGCAATTCGACCAGACCTTTGGTCAATGCCAGGCCTATTCCCGTTCCTGAGTTTGTTTTGTTTTTCGTTGTTTTTGATTGATAAAATTTTTCAAAAACAAAAGGAAGTTCTTCAGAGGTGATACCTTTACCATTGTCAATAACTGCAATCTCAACGTATCTATTGCTCAGGGTAGTATTCTTTGTAAAAGGATTATATCTTTCCTCAATATCTTTTGAATCGGCACTATTTACTTTAATTTTGATTCTGCCATAATCCGAAGTATATTTAAATGCATTTGACAATAGATTTAACAAAATGGTCTCCAGTTTGTCAGGATCAAACCAACCATGAATAGCTGACTCCGTTGTTTCAACTGTAAAATCAATGTGGCGCCGCTTAAAATCCACATTGAAATACGATGACACCTCGTTAACAAATTTTACTATATCTCCATGATTTACCTTAAGGTTTGTCATCCCTTCTTCCAGTTTTCTGAAATCCATAAGATTGTTTGTCAAATGAAGCAGACGTTTTGCATTGTGGTAAATTACAATCAGTTGTTCTTTAATTTTAGATCCTGCAGAAAGGATAATATTCTCAAGGGGAGTAATAATTAAACTCAGGGGAGTTCGGAATTCATGTGATATGTTCGTGAAGAATTGAATATTTTTTTCATTTAATTCATGTTCTTTTTCTCTGGCCAGGTGTTCCAGTTTTAACTGGTGTTTTATTTTTACTCTTTCATTCCATATTTGCAGAGAAACAGCAATTAAACCGGAAATTAATAAAATATATATGATTTTAGCCCACCATCTTTTCCAATATGGTGGCTTAATGGTTATCAGTAAACTGGCCGGGGTACTATTCCAGATACCATCATTATTAGAACCTTTAACCAGAAAAACATATTTGCCCGGCTTAATATTGGTATAACTGGCACTTCTGTTGGTGCCTGCATAATTCCAGCCACTGTCGAATCCTTCCAGTTTATATGAAAACTGATTTCTTGCAGAACGGGTATAATTCAGCGCAGCAAATTCTATTGTAAAGGAAGATTGCTTATGGTTCAATCTAATTTCAGTTGTCTCCCCGATATGCTTTTCAAGAGGTGAGTTTTCAGCCCCGATTTGTGCTGTAATATTGGTTATTTTAAGATTTGTAAGGTATACAGGAGGGATGAAATGATTATTCTTAATATTCTCTGGATAGAATACATTAAAACCGTTTTCTCCTCCTAAATAAAATTCTCCTTTTTTTGTCCGTAGGCAGGACCGCACATAAAACTCGTTGGAATTGAGCCCGTCTTCCCTGTCATAATTTATAAAACTTGCCGAATCATAATTAAATCTTGTTACTCCCTTATTGGTCATGATCCATAAAAATCCTCCATCATCCTCTAATATCCCCCTGATTGAATTGCTTGGCAGGCCATCTTTTTTCTGGAAAATGGTAAAGGTACTATCCTTCCTGTTAAACAAATTCAACCCGTTATCTGTTGTACCAAACCATAGCCTTTTCTCCCTGTCCTCAAAAATAACCTCAATGGCATTACTGCTTAAAGTTGGGCTATTATCCACACGGGAAAAATTGATACACGAAAATTTCTGGTCAGGACCTCTTTTCAGGATTACCATACCATATAACGTACCGACCCAAAAGGAACCTTCAGAATCTTCAAGCATTGAAGAGACATAGGCTGATTCTGTAAGTATACCTGACTGGCTGCTGCAATTTACCTGGTCAAATTTATTTGTGACTGCATTATATTTAAATAATCCGCTTCCTGCCGTACCGGCCCAGATATTTCCTTTTGAATCTTCATACAGACATAACATATTATTGTTGCCACCACCATGTTCACTTTCTATATTATAGGTTTCAATTTTCACACCGTTTTTACTTAAACGGTCTATTCCTCCGGCCCAGGTACCAATCCATAAATTCTCCCTTGAATCATATAAAATAGCCTTTACAGCATTGTTAGCAAGAAAATTATCGCCTTCAGAATTAATTAAAATTTTGTTGAACCTGCCAGTTTCAGGGTCAAATCTGCATATTCCTCCTCCATCCGTTGCTATCCAAACATTTCCCCGGTTATCTTCAGCAAATCCAGTTATATCGTCATCGGTCAGGCTAAATTTATTAACCGGATTTTTTTGGAAAGATTCAAATTTGCTGAAGTTTTCGTCAATGACATTTATTCCTTTATTATGAGTACCGATCCATAGTCTGTCTTCATTATCACTATAGAGGGCCCAGATAGAATTACTGCTTAAGCTGTGATTATTACCTTCCTCCACCTTGAATACATTGAATAAACCGGTATTTATCTGTAACCGGTTTAAACCTCCGTTTTCAGTCCCAATCCACAGATAGCCCCTGTTGTCTGCATTTAGTGAAAGAACAAAATTATTCGATAAGCCACCTGGCTGGGAATTACTGCAATATCGTTTAAATAAATAATCACCGTTTCTCTTTATCAGCTTGTTTAAACCGCCACCCCTTGTCCCAACCCATATATTTCCATTTAAATCAACTGCCAGGGAAGTTATATTATTATTACTTAAGCTTTCTTCATTACCCTGTTGCGTATAAAAGTGCCTGAATCCTTTAATTTTATCCGAATACAAGTTTAATCCGTTTTGTGTCCCTAGCCAAATATTATCTTCGCTGTCAATAGCTATACAGGTAATTCGGCTCGAGCTGATAGCATTTTGATCATTTACATTATAAGAAAAATGAGTAATTGTTTTTTTTTCAGGATTATAAATATTTACTCCGTCAAAGGTACCCACCCACAGTAACGATTTTTTATCTGTACAAAGGGCACTGATATAACTGTCACTCAAACGATCTATATCCGTATTAATACTGCCTGCATGAATAAAATTATCCTTATCTCTGTTGTATAGATTTAAACCACCGGCTGTGCCAATCCATAAATTATTGTTTTTATCCTCTACCAGAGCATTAACAGCGCTGTGACTAAGGCTTGTCGAATCGTCCGGATCGTTTTCATATACATAAAGATTAGCGCCATCATACCTTATTAATCCGTCAATAGAGCCAAACCACATATAACCTTTATAGTCCTTAAGTATGCATGTGACGCCATTGTATTCAAAATTCGGTGGTAATGACTGAAAAATAAGATTTTTATTTATATTATTCACCGTGCTTTTGCCAGTTGAATAGCTTGGTTTTTCTATTAAATCTCTTTTTACCGGTTGAGAAAAGCAATTTTCATTTGCAAATGAAGCAAAAGATAATAAGGTGAAAATATATAAAATGTTAATTTTGTTAATGTTTGAATTCATAATTCGTATCATTTCATATTTGAAACCAGCAAATCCCTGACATTCACATTCAATGCATCAGCTATTCTGAACAATGATTCCATTGAAGGTTGAACTTCATTCGTACACCATTTCGAAACAGTAGTCCGGTTTACCCGAAGTTCAGCTGATAGCCACAAATTTGTTTTACGATTTTCAGCCAAAACAGCTTTAATTCTATTATAAACATGCTTTTTTTTAGTCACTTTATTAGTATTTATTATAAATTAAACAGCAATATAAGCATTTTATATTAAAAACGAAATATTGAAAGCCATATACATATTTTGCACAAATAAATAATAATTATGCAACAAATTTCAAAGTGTTTGGCTGATATTTTATAGTAGGCTATTGAACATTAAAATAACTTGCGATTTCAGTTGTATATTAATATATTTTTTATATTTTTAAACTTTCTTTTTGAGCTTTAGTATTTATTAACCTTAAATTTGAGTACTATGAAGAAAAATTTACTACTTCTCTTAGCACTTGTTGCTATGTGTGTTACAATTTATGCTCAGCCTTCAGCTTTGTCAATTGAGATTCCCGGAACTCATGAGGCAATTGTGGTTGACGGGTATAATGACGATGCTCTTTGGGCTGAGATTGATCCTCAACCATTTCCTTACAGCTTTCAGGATCCAAGGGCCGATGCAGCAGACATTGACGCTACCATACAAATTGCATGGAGCGAGCTTGGCCTTTTGATGTTCCTCGATATGATTGATGATATGGAAAATTACTTTGCTACAGGTGAAAACACCTGGGAACAGGACAACGACGAGTTCTTTTACTATTTTGGTGAAGAAGGAACATGGGGTGCAGACGCAGAGGTTACTGCTGTCGCCGGTGATAGCCTTTTCAGTCAGATTCGTATTCAGCTAACTGATGAATATGTAACAACCTCTGACGGAAGGTTTAAAGGTAATTGGGGAGCTGCACCATTTGGTCCCGCTGATCAAGACTCAATGGAAGCAATGGCTGTGACAACCGGTTTTGGATGGGCTATTGAAGTAATAATGCCCTGGAATATGTTCGCCATGACTTATGCTCCGGCAGAAGGTATGAAATTCGGATTTGATGTAGCAATTGGTGACGCAGACGAAAGTTTGAGGGACAACCAATTATCATTGTTGAATGACAGTGGTACAGATGCTGCCTATGACAATAAATCGTACCTGAACACTGCAATATTGGGTGAAATGCCTGAAAGTAATGTTCCCAGTTATTTAGTAAATCGTGTTTCTGTTTACCCGACATTAGTAGACAATTTACTTCACGTTACAGGTAAAGTTAATTCAGCAACTATATACAATGTTACTGGACAACCTGTATTATCAATTAAGGATAATAACATCGCAACTATTGATGTTAGTGAATTAAAAGCAGGTATTTACTTTATTAGCCTGAACAACGAGACTACTCAGAAAATTGTAGTTCGTTAGTTAGTAGTATTTTAACAAAACATAAAAAAGGCTGCCCTTTTGAGGCAGCCTTTTTTTATATATATATTCCAGCTTTTCCCTTCCAGTTGCCCGGAATTAGACTATAACTTTTTGTCGGGATGGCGAGATTTGAACTCGCGGCCCCACGCCCCCCAGACGCGTACTCTAACCAGGCTGAGCTACATCCCGATGTTGAATAAATATGTTCAAAGATATATTTTTTTAGCAAATATCCGGGGTTAAAAACCGGACTTTATATTATCATTCCTGCACAGACCGTCTCATTCGTACCCTCCTCAATAAGAATAAGGCTTCCGGTGATCCTGTTTTTCCTGTATGAATCATATAACAGCGGTTGGGTGGTCCTTATTGTTATCTGTCCGATTTCGTTCAATCCTATTTCATTGTCGTCATAATTCTTTGCCAGGGTGTTTATGTTTACTTTGTAGTTAACCTCTTTTATAATGCACCTCGTATTATTAGTAGTATGTTTCAGTCCGTATTTACCTCCCAGCTTCATCGGTTTCTCATTAAGCCAGCACATCATCATGGTGATATCCTGTCCGGTCTGGGTCAAATTATTCTCTTTGACTATCATGTTGCCGCGGCTCACATCCAGATCATCCTCGAGAGTCAGGGTAACTGACTGCGGAGGAAAAGCCAGCTCAAGTGTCTCATTCATGCTCTCTATTGACTTTATTTTTGAAGTCAGTCCGGATGGCAGGACCATCACTTTTTCACCGGGCCTGTAGACACCGCCCGCAATTCTTCCTGCATATCCGCGGTAATCATGAAAATCATCAGACTGGGGACGAATAACATACTGTACCGGAAACCGGGCATCGACATAGTTCTGATCATTGCTTATATGTATATGCTCAAGCAGATACATCAGCGTAGGTCCGTCATACCAGTTCATATTTGTGGAACGCTCAACAACATTGTCTCCTTTTAATGCACTTATAGGGACAAAACGCACATCTTTAACATCGAGCCTGTCCGAAAAACTGTTAAAATCCTTCTGTATCTTTTCAAACACATTCTCGCTGAAACTAACAAGATCCATCTTGTTCACGCATACGATGATATGGGGGATCTGCAGCAGGGATGCTATATAGCAGTGCCGTATGGTCTGCTCAACAACACCGTTGCGGGCATCAATAAGTATGACGGCAGCATTTGCCGTGGAGGCTCCGGTCACCATGTTCCTTGTATACTGGACATGACCCGGCGTATCGGCAATGATAAATTTTCTTTTGGGAGTTGCAAAATACCTGTAGGCTACATCGATAGTAATGCCCTGCTCTCTCTCCGCCCTGAGTCCGTCTGTCAGCAAAGCCAGGTTGACCTGTGCCCCGCCCTTGTTTATGCTGGCCCTCTCAAGAGCCTCAAGCTGATCTTCGAATATTGCCTTGCTATCATAAAGCAGCCTGCCTATTAAAGTACTTTTGCCATCATCAACACTTCCTGCGGTAGTGAACCTTAGCAGTTCCATATTCAGGTAAGCGGACTGGTAATCTTTCTCAGATTTGGCCATTTCTATTTGGATAATTTTATGTCAAAACTCAATCGCAAATTATTAATTGTGAAGGGACGCTGTCCCTCTTAGAAATATCCTTCTTTTTTTCTGTCTTCCATAGCCGCATCGGATCGCTTATCATCATACCTTCCGCCTCTTTCGGTAATGCGGGTTGCTGCCACTTCCTTGATAATATCTTCAAGTGTGTTAGCTCTGGATAATGTAAGGCCTGTACAGGTAATATCGCCTATGGTGCGGCACCTGACGTCTTTTATTTCAGCCTTTTCCTTATTTTTTAGTTTCATGAAAGGAGCTTTGGCCAGCCACACGCCGTCGCGGTAAAATACTTCACGCTTGTGAGTGAAATACAGGCTTGGTATTTCAACATCGTCCATATAGATATATTGCCAGACATCCATTTCTGTCCAGTTGCTCAGTGGAAAAACCCTGAAATGCTCGCCCATTCTTTTTTGTCCGTTAAAGATGTTCCATAATTCGGGTCTCTGGTTTTTCGGATCCCATTGTCCGAATTCGTCCCTGTGGGAAAAGAACCGTTCCTTGGCCCTGGCCTTTTCTTCGTCGCGGCGTCCGCCACCCAGGGCAGCATCAATTTTCAGTTCTTCAATGGCATCGAGCAATGTCACTGTCTGCAAGACATTCCTGCTTGCATCATAGCCTGTCTCTTCAATTACCCTTCCCTGATCAATAGTGTCCTGTACAAGCCTGACAAGGCATGTTCCGCCTGTCTTTTTCATCAGATTATCCCTGAATTCAAGCGTTTCAGGAAAATTATGTCCCGTATCGATATGCAAAAGGGGAAAGGGCACCTTGGCCGGCCAGAATGCCTTCCTTGCCAGGTGATACATGACTATGGAGTCCTTTCCTCCTGAAAAAAGGAGGACAGGACGCTCGAATTGCGATGCCACCTCGCGTATAACATATATTGATTCCGACTCAAGTTCTCTTAAATGGTTTATATTATATCCGTCCATATTTTATTTTTTGTGCTCAACAAGTGGTAATATATAAGATAACAGTTTATCAACACTTTCCTTTATTGTCAGCCTGTCTGTTTTTATTTCAATATTGGCGTTCAGGGGAGGCTCAAAAGGAGAATCTATGCCTGTAAAATCTTTTATCAATCCCTGTCTTGCCTTCCTGTATAATCCTTTGTTGTCTCTTTGCTCACAGACCTCCAGGGGGGCATTGATAAATACTTCAACATAATAATCTTCGCCGACTATCGATTTTGCCATGCTGCGTACCTCGTGAGTCGGACTGATAAAAGAATTTATAGTAATAACACCGCAATTTATAAAAAGCCTGGAAATTTCTGCAATCCTTCTGAGGTTCTCTTTCCTGTCTTCATTTGAGAAGCCCAGGTTTTTATTCAGTCCGGCTCTCAGGTCATCACCGTCTATTACCTGCGACAAATAACCCTTTTTCAGCAGTTCTTTTTCGAGTCCTCTTGCTATTGTTGTTTTTCCGGCACCAGACAGTCCCGACATCCATATAACCCTGGCACGCTGATTTAAAAGCCTTTCCTTATCCTGTGTCAGCCCATTTATCATTCTGTTGCAAATTATCCGGAGTTGCAAATATAATAATTGTTGATTTATTTTCTGATAATCAATTTTTTTGTTGAAGTCTTATTGCCCATTGTTGTATGGAGCACATAGGTGCCGGTTTTCAGGGTTCCTGCGTTAAAGGAGGATTTATAATGGCGCGCTGGTTTATTGCTATTGAAGCTGGCAACCTGCCGGCCGCTGACATCAAATAATTTAAACCGGAGTTCTCCTGTATAATCATTTTCAATTTCAATGTTAAATATGCCATTACAGGGATTCGGATATACTTTGGCAGTAAAATCACTGGCACCGGCAATATTATCTTTTATATTGACCATATTAAGGTCAAGCGACCATATGCCGCGGCCATGGGTCGCGACAATGATATTATTATCCTGGATAAACATCTGCCAAATCGAAACAGCAGGGAGTCCGTTATCAGCATAGTACCATGTTTCACCGTTATCAACAGATTCAAATAATCCGATTTCTGTACCTGCCCATATTATGTCTGTATTGAAAGGCATGACCAGCAGGGAATAGACCATTACATCAGGAAAACCGTTATCACTTGAGTCCTTATCCACGAAGCCGCTGATGTCCTCCCAGTCCTTCCCAAGGTTGGTAGTTCTCAGTATCTTTGGTTTATCTTGGTATGAGAATAATACATAGGCAGTCTGCGGATCAAAAGGATGTGTGGCGATGCCGGAGATATATCCCAGTTCTGTTTCCTTGAAGTTAGGCACGGAATCAAAGCTGTCACCCCCGTCTGTCGATACGAATATATGCAGGTCAGGGTCGGCATACATTCCGCATCCGGCCCATACTATAGAGTCGGTGGCAAGGGAAACCTCAACATTGTGAGTACTTGATACCATGTCATTTATTGTCCATCCCTTTTTAATCTTTATAAGCTCCCAGTCATAGCGGCCCATCCCGAAGTTATTATGCCTGTATACTCCTTTGCTGCCCACAGCGAACAGAACGTCGGGTTTGGCTCTTGAGTGTGATAATTTTGAAATAAAGGGTCCGTCCTCGTTTATGCCGTTATAGGCTCTTTTCCATGTCTCACCACCGTCGTTGCTGACATAAAACCTGTTGTAATAGGCACTGCCTATAATCCTGTGCGGATACAGGGGGTGCCATAATGCTTCAAAGCCGTCGCCTCCTATTTTATCATCATATTCTGAAGCAGTGGTGGCACTTTTGCCTGCAGGAGACTGCCATGTCCCGTTGTCCTGCATGCCCCCGATATATTCATGGGCACCCGGTTTTTTTGCAACGCCATAAAACTGTGTTGTAATATACCCGTTATCAATCTGTGCCCATGTTTTTCCTTCATCATACGAGATGCCCAGTCCCCCGTCATTTGCTTCCAGTATTGTAAATTTCTCATTCTCTTCGTCGGTAACTATCATTATGAATTCGTGGTGGTCAACATGGAGGTCACTGTTTTTTCGGTCATCAACCAGCACGGTAACAGCACTCTGTTCATTAACCAGCGAAAAGTTCCCGTACTGTATTCTTATTTTTGACTCGGGCAGGGCAGAGGGATTCCATGTCGAATCCAGGGGCAGATAGGGCCAGAAGAAGTAGAGCTGTTTGTACGTATATCCCCCGTCAATGGCAATCTTCGAATGCGGTGTGGCATCGTTATAGGCAACTGCATTGACAAATATATATTCACGCCCAGATATGTCATCATCAGCATCCCTCTCAATAAGGTTAAATTCGCCGTCCCTTTCCTGGTCGCGGAATGATACCATAAGCTGCCTGTTATTTTCAGTATCCCACACTTCAAAAGGGACCTCTATGTAATCCCGGTAAGAATAATCTTCATATGGTACTCCGGCACCTTCGCCTTCGGGAACGGTAAACCTGTGTGCTTTCTGCGATCTTCCCGGTCCGAACCTTATCTCTACCGGTACCCAGTCGCTGGACAGGATCTCCTGCCCGTCTTCTTTATCACCTGTAGCCAGGGCACCATCAAAATAGTCCCCGCCAAAATTTACAAAGCTCATAAATCCGGCTGTACCGAATGTGTCAACACGTATAACCTGGGGATCACTTGTGCTTAAACCGCTTTTGATCTCTATTTTGCCCAGGTTGACGCCACCTACATAGATTATGTTGTCGTTAAAGGGGTGAACTTCGACTATATTATTAAACCATCCCTGTTCTCCCAGGAAATTATAGGGACAGATGTACCTGCTCCAGCTCTGGCCCTTGTCCCCCGACACATAGATATGAGTCTTATAGATTCCTGTACCTACCTGCTCGCGGTCAAATGCCTCAACACAGGTATATATTTTATTCGGATTTAACCTTGATATTGCCAGCTGGAACCTGTCACCCTCGCCTATACCATTGTAAGAATGGAACCATGTGTCACCTGCATCTTCCGATTTCAATATCCCCAGTGAATTGGCTCCGGCATATAGTGTGTTAAAGTCGTAGGGATCAGCAACCAGGTCCTGCACGGCATAACCTTCGTTATAAACCTCAATCCATGTTTGGCCGCCGTCAGTTGATTTTAAAATGCCTCTGTTTGTCCCGGCAATTACAATATCCGCATCGCCGGGGTCTACAAGTATCTTGTTAACATACTGGAAGTCCTTGTTGGAAACTGTTGAGCTCAGGTGCTCCCATGTATTTCCCCGGTCAGTGCTTTTGAATATTCCATTGCCGGCGACCATGCCCCATCCTGCAAATCCCTCGCCCGTTCCTGCATAGATAATATTGTGGTTTGATTCTGCCATTGTAATAGTGGAAGTTGAAAGGTTGGGAAGATCCTCAGTAAGGTTAACCCACGTACTTCCTGCATCGGACGTTTTCCATATACCACCGCTTGCTGAGCCCGCGTACCATGTTTGGTGCGTAGCATCATCGGGATCAACCACCAGTCCCCTTGTCCGTCCCCCGACATTTCCTGGGCCGCGCTGAACCCACGGGTAGATGTCTTGTGTGCTTTTGAATTTCTTTGATTTCCTTTTAGCTTTTTTAAACTCCTCGAACCTGTAACTGGTTGAATAACCGGACTCTTGTTTGCCAAAGGGGGTTGTTATCTCGCTGTAATACTTGAAGAATTCTCCCGGCTTATCAAAGCCCAGCTCCCTGGAGCTTATGTATTTTCGTGAATTGTACACCGCAAGTTTAACTGCAGCTCCAATTATCATTGCTGGTAACAGGATGAATATCAATAATTTGAACACAAGCTTTTTCATACGGCACTAATTTTCAGTTTTATTCAATAACATAATGTCTTAATAAGCCAGCAGGCTTTCATAGTCGACATCTTCAAATCCTGTTTTTCTGAATGCCACTACATACATAGTATCGAACAATGCCGAATATTTGTCATAGAGTCCGATATGCATGGCCATGTAATCCCCGTATTCTTCGTCAATAATATATTTGCCATTTACCGAAACATAATAAATATCATATTGTCCGTGGTTAATAACTTCAAGCTGCCTTCCCTTTGTTACACTGAATGTATTATTCTGGTAATAAACCTTGATCCTTATATTTGAGTTGTAGATATTGTCTATTACCAGGCTGTCTTCACTATTAGGGTCCAGGGCCGTAACAAGGTCAAAAAAATCTGAAATATTATCAGCATCGGTTATCAGGTCATTTACTACTGTCGCATTCTGAAATTCAATTGCCCTCCAGTTGCCTGCCAGCTCATTCGGATAGCCGTCCTGATATTCTATAGTATAGCTATCATCTTCGCATGAGCTTAAAACCAGCACTGTAAAGAGTATTAAGAGGGAAGACAATAAACTGGTAATATCATTCCTTAATATTATGTTATTTTGTATATGTTCAGCGTTACGGTTTTTCATTTTATCCGTTTTATTCTATTTTTCTCCATGTAACAGGTATTTCTATTCCTTTATTGGGCGGATCCAGGAAAATTACGGACCACGAAAGAATACGTCCCGAATAGCTGCCTTCAGACACATCATAATTTCCGAAATAACCCTCGCCGGGCAGGAGTATAAGAGTATTTTCCCCGAGGTCGACAAATTTTCCCGGCATAGAATAGCCCGGGTATCCCAGCACATCTTCACATTTATAGAATCCCTCGTCATTTATCTTCTTAACCTTTGACCTGACAAGAGGCTCCCATAGGGTTCCTTCATAGGTGCCGGACAGGTCATTTTCGCTGATATCTTCATAAGTAACGGCAACTGTCCTGTCCGCTATCCTGGAGAAACCTTCACTGTTCTCGGCATAATAGGAAATGATATATATTCCGGGAGCGCTAAGGTCTATATCGGGAATGTACAAATAGTACCAGTTTACTTTTTTGCCCTGCACCGTAACCTCTACGCCCGGATCTTTAAACTCCCCGCTGTCGCTCCGGATAAAAGATATGTATTCGCCTCCGGTCATGTTAAACTGCGGCAGGGAAGACTCGTGGGAAATGTCGGCTGTCTCGTCCCACCTGTCACAACTGTTTAACAGGAGTACTGAAGTAATAAGCAAGTATATATAAATACAGGGTCTCATAGGCATTCTTCTTTAATCAGTTTTTTTATCCCACCATACCTTTTCATACACCTGCTTTTTTGGCGGTGTATTCGGATTTCCCGAATATTCTGATTCGGGGAAAATAAGCCTTTTCGGGAAGCGTCCGCTGGTCACATTATTCACAGAAACTGTAAATTCTCCCGGCACGTAATCACCGTCATCTGCGGGGACCGGACTAACTTTAGGGTAATGGGTACGGTTATGTTCCAGGAATGTTTCGAGGCTCTGGATGTTGGCCAGGGCCAGCCACTTCTGCACTATTATGGATTCGATAAATGTCTCCAGGGGACTGCCTTCGGCAGGAAACTCATACTCGTCGCCCGGCTCGTAGTATTCTTCACCATTCGCCAGTCCCAGCCTCTGAAATGATGCTTCTATAGCATTTTCATACATTTCCCTTGCATCGGTATAGGGTCTGACATCATACCTTATTATAGCCTCAGCCTGGAGAAGATATGCTTCTGACGATGAGATAAGGTATACAGGGTCATAGGGAGAAAATATGGGCTTGGAGTAGCTCGAGCTGTTGGTGCCCGTAGGTTCATCAGGATCGTTGTAGTTTCCCTGGATCAGGCCCTTATGTCCCCCTCCGCTCTCGGGGAAGTCGAACAGGGCATCAAGCCTCTCCAGGTCACCCTTGTCATTCATGAAGCTCAGTAGTGTTTCACTGAGTACCAGGTTCGGGTTATTGCCGAGAAACATTATCTCTGTTTCATAGAGCGGATTTCTTCGGCCTGTCTCGTCAGTAAACTGGGTCATGGCAGCACTTGTTGTCAGGAATTTTACATCGGGATCATCATACAATGCTTCGATGCCCGCCCTGGCCATTTCCGGCCTTGCATAGAGCTGCCTTAAATATATTTTGAGCTTCAGTAAATTGGCAAATTCTTCCCACCTGCCCATATCACCTGCGAAAAGTATGTCGTCGGCTCCTATATCTTCCAGTTCGTCGCTGTCAAAATCCCTGGACAGGGCAAAGTCAATCCTGGCAATAAGGCTGTCATAAATATCCTGTCCGTTTTCATAGTGCGGTGCAACGATTCCCTGATCACCTTTCAATGCTTCTGAAAAAGGTATCTGATCGTACAGGTCGGCAAGGAGCTGGTATGTATATGCCTGAAGGACCGTGGCCACGAGGTAGTAGTTCCAGTTCCCGTTCCGGTGGGCCAGGTTTTTGATATATTCGAGGTTCATAAGAGCCCCTGAATAAAGTTCGCCAAACTGCCTGTTATCATAGGTGCTGCTATTAATATCATAGGAATCAAGTCCGGAATATTGTGAGGCGCCGAGGGACTGGGTCCAGTGCTGTGACCATAATGCTCCCAGTACCTGGTATCTGCCGCCGTATACATAAGCGAGTGATGATATTCCTGCAGCCAGTGTAAGCTCTTCATTGGCTTCTTCCGGATTATTCGGGTCCCTGTTAATGTCAAGCCAGTCCTCGCAGGATATGAAAATTAGCCCTGCGGCAATAAGCAGCGCTGCGGCACTTTGTATTTTAAAATATTTTCTCATATTTTTTATTAACAATGCTCTTAACTATCAAAAGGTAAACATGATGCTGAAAGTAACGCTTCTGACTGTAGGCTGTGCGCCAAATTCACCAAAGTCAGCCTCCAGATCATTTCCGAAAGTTGTAAGTTCGGGATCAATATAATACTGGCCTTCAGGTGTCCACAGCAACAGGTTCCTTCCTATTACACTAAGCTGCAATGTTTCTATCGGCAGCCTGTCCATCATTTTTCCAGGAAAGGTATATGATACAATAACTTCCCTCAGCTTTACATATGATTTGTCAATGAAAACATGGCCATCCATCTCAGTGCCTCCGTTATCCCAGTAATCACCCAGGTGAACCGCATCTATGGGAATTGTATTCTCGGCGTATACCGGTTCATTATTCTCGTCTCTCCTTATTTCATATACCGAATTGGGTATGATAAAAGGTTCTCTCATATTATACAGGGTAATGGGTACGGTACCTGCCCACACTGAGATCTCCTTTGTCTTTGAATACATAATTCCTCCCTGTCTTATGTCGACTGTACCCGATATTGACAGGCCTCTCCATGACAGCTTAGTATTGACACCGGCAATAAAATCGTACTCCCTGTCCCCGTATTCGACGAGTGAATCCGCAGCCACAGGAAGTCCCGTATTATCCACCACAATCCTGCCCTGATCATCACGTTTTGCTTCACGTCCTTCAAATATGCCAACGGTCCGTCCCGGCTTGGCAATAAAATTTATCTGCTGTCCCCCTTCAACACCTAATCCGGTTATTTCAATCCTGTCCAGTCCCTCTGTCAGCTCCACAAGCTCATTATGGTTCTTAGTGAAATTAAATGATATATCCCACTGGAGGCGGCCATGCTGAACCGGAGTGAGGTTAAGCAGGGCTTCGACACCCTTGTTGGTCATCTTGCCCAGGTTGACAGTCTTTGATGTATATCCCGACGAAGATGGCAGCGGCGCCGGCCAGATAAGATTTGTAGTGTTTTTATCATAATACGATAAATCGATACCTATTCGGTTATTGAAGAATCTCAGGTCGGTACCCACTTCAAACTCGGTAGTGAGCTCCGGCTTCAGCTCTTCATTTCCTATAAGATTACTAACCTCATATGAGTTCACACCGTTTGGCAGAGGATATCTCAAATATCCGTACCCGTCCGAGTGGCCTCCTGTAACAAATACGGAGTGTATACTGTAAACAGGGGCATCGTTACCTACCCTGGTCAGTGCAGCCCTAAGCTTGCCGTATGGAAAGCGTTTCCTGACCGAAGGAAATAATTCGGTAAATATAAGAGAAGCACTTATCCCGGGATAGAAGAATGAGTTGTTTTCAAGGGGCAGGGTTGAGCTCCAGTCATTTCTTGCCGTCGTGGTGACAAACAGTATGCTTTTATAGGACAAATCGAGGCTGGTAAAGACACCAATAAGTCTGCGTTTCACGTAGCTTTCGCTGGCAAAGGGAGTTTCGGACGAGTTCTTAAGCTGGAAGAACCCCGGTATTGTAAGATTATTTACCGAAGCCGATATGCTTTTTCCTGTTCTCTGGTTCAGGTTATGGCCTATTATGGCATCAACTGCGAAATCCCCGAATTCCTTATTATAGTTCAGCAGGATATCGCTGTTCAGCTGCATTACGTAACTTGATCCCTCACCTACGCTGCCCGGTTCATATATGGCAGAAAACTCATTATTGCCCCCCGGTTCGATAACGGCACGCCATTGTTTTAACTGCTCATTTGAAACATCTCCTCCCAGCCTCGCCTTAAGTGAAAGAGGCCCGCTGATTATGTAATCAATGTCAATGCTTCCGTATACCCTGTCTTCGTTGTTTGTATTCCCGTTTCTCTTGAGGATAAAATAAGGATTTACAGTATATAAAGAGTAATAATTGTCAATGTTATTCCATTTACTGTCGATATCTTCAAGCTCCAGCAGGCTAATATCCCTTGGTGTTTGCATTACCTGGTTGTAAACAGAGTTTTCACCCTGTCCGGTCGGAACGGATTTGTTGTTCTTTTTTATGTAGTTTATCGAATAGGAGCTGCTCAGCCGTGATGAAGTTATGTGAGTGCCCCTGGCTGAGAGTGTATGCCTGTTATAGCTGTCTGAATTTGTCGGAAATATACCGTCATGCATGATATTTGAGTAAGATATATAGTATGTCGTCTGTTCATTGCCGCCTGATATGGAGATGGAATTGCTATAGTTTTCGCCTGTATCGAAGAATTCCCTGACATTATTGGCAAGTCCGATATAAGGTTTGACCCTGAGCGTATTATCTACCTCGTAGCCCCAGTAGTGCAGCTTATCATCGAATGCCGGACCCCAGCTCATGTTTTCGTAGTTGACAGCATCTCCGTACACCCCCTGTCCGAATTCGTTCTGGTACTTCACTGTCCGCAACGGCTCTTCAAATCTTGCTGAACTTGAGACCGTAATTTCAGATTTTTTTTCTTTAAGCTGCTCGCCCTTTTTGGTAGTGATTATTATTACACCGTTGGCGGCCCTTGACCCATAAAGTGCCGAACCGGAAGCCCCTTTAAGTATAGATATGTTCTCAATGTCATCTGGATTAAGATCGTTAATCTTATTGCCGAAGTCAGTGCCTCCGTTGATGGAGGTGCTGCCTGTAAAGCTGTTGTTAACAGGTACGCCGTCAATAATAAAAAGAGGCTGGTTCGAACCTCCCAGAGTTGATATCCCGCGAAGCAGTATCCTTGACGAAGCACCGGGAGCACCCGAAGCGGAGCTGATATTAACACCCGCAACCTTTCCCTGGAGCGAGTTAAGCATGCTTCTGTCCCTTCCCTCGGTCAGGTCCTTGCTTGAAACACTTGTAGCAGAATAACCGAGAGCCTTGCTCGCCCGTTTTATTCCCAGCGCAGTGACAACCACTTCATTTACTTCATATAACTGAGGACTTAATGTAACATTTATTATGTTTTTACCTGACACACCTACCACACGCGATTGCATGCCTACGAAGCTGAATACAAGGGAGTCAGCTTCATCTGAAATTTCAAGCAGGTAATTACCTTCAATATCTGTAATAGTACCTATACCGGTGCCCTTTACTAATACGGTTACACCGGGAAGTCCCAGGCTGTCCTCGGAGCTGATAACTTTTCCTGATATGCCGCGGGTCTGGGAAAATAAAATATGAGCCTGTAAAAAAAGAAAGATGAATATGCAAACAAAGAATTTATTCATGATATGGATAACATAATAAATATCTTATTATTATTCAAAACTATTAAAAATCAGGGAAAATATTTTAAAAGGAGCTTAAATATAGATGTATTTTTTAAAAATTGAATAATTGTCATTATTTTTATACTATATTTTTATAATTTTTATAAATATTTAACCAAATTAAAATAATTAATATGAGCATGAAGAATTGGATTTTACAAGGATTGTTGCTTTTTCTTTTTACCAGTGGCATATTTTCACAATGGTCGCCGAACGATTTTACTATATTGGGCACACCCTACGAAGTAATTGTAAATTTTGAAACCAAGGAAACAGGATATAATGAATCCTATTACCTTGATGATCAGTGGCACAACGGCAGTTTTACCCTTATATCGGACCGGACAATTAAAAACTATCCTGTCAAGTATGATCTTAAAAGTAACAACCTCGAGATACAGTTTTCCGGAGAGGTGAAGCTTTTGGATCTATACAGGATAAAAGAATTTTCATGGGTTGATGACGCGGGTGTGAATCAAAGGTATGTCAACCTTAATTTAATTGCAGCAGACTCGAAGTTATTCGGTATAGCGCAGCTATTATATGAAGGGAAGGTGAAACTGTTAAAAACCTTTTCTTACAGGCCAAAGCCTGAAAGTGATATAAAATATGGGGCATACGGAGCTATTGATCATAATTATATCCAGGAAGACCTCTACCTGGTGGAAGGCAAAAAGACAATGCTGGTTGGCAACAATAAAAAGAAGTTCATGAGGTTTTTTGAAGACTATTCTTCAGCAATAATGACATTTATCAAGTCAAATAGTCTTAAGATAAATAAGATGCCTGATCTCAAGATGATTGTGGAATATTACAATTCCCTGATAAATACAGTGTTTATTTCTTAATAAACCTGGCGGAATGTTTTGAACCCGAACCTTCAGTTAACTCCAGCATATATACCCCGGGATTAAGGTCGGAGCAGTCTATTTCAGTCTTGTCGCTATTACGGATTTTTTCTGATATCAGGACCCTCCCTTGCAGGTCCATTACTGCAAGATAAACAGTGTTACCGGTATTGTATATTGTCAGTTTGCCGGTGACCGGATTGGGGTATAGCTGAAATTCTTTATTCTGGTCGGACAATACGCCTTTTATATGGGAAGCATCCCAGGAAGAGGCTCCCTTTATGGCAAACTGGACTGCAATTCTTTGTGTCTCGCCAATGGCTGACAGTCCGTCCGAGTAAATAGTTATCACATCGTTATACTCGCCGCTTTGAAAAGGGACGAATTTGATCTCCAGAACGCGGCTGTCATATGGCGGAATCACTATCGGGAAGGTAGTTGCCGTATAAAAGGGGGCACTGCCCCTTGAATAGCCGTTAATTATTATATTTTCACCTGTTCTGTTGAATATTCTTATTTCCCTGGTGTCACTCGTATAGGGTTTTATGGCATCAAATAAAAGAGTATCCCTGTCCAGTTCTATTATTCCCGGATCCCAGCCGAATTTACACACCCGGTAGGGTTTTACGTCATCATCCGAATATATGTCATTAACTACTGCGCCGTCAGAGCTATACTCTGTGCAGACATAATTTCCAAGGTTCTTGCCCCACCCCAGGAGAGTATTACCTTTTGGTAATCTTTGTATATGGCCCATAACCAGGGACATAACATTTGAATCGTGCTTAAATTCCTTAATGAGATGTACAGTATAATCTGTCTCATCCAGTTCATATTCGACGCCTCTCGAATACTCAGCCGTACCTATTATTCCGTTATCAAAGAGAATTAAATTGCCGTTTTCCAGTTTCTTTACTGAGTGCTGCATGGCGAAGCCCCTGTTGTCATCAATAAAGGTGAACTGGTTATGTTTGCCGCCCATGCGCCATATTATATCGCCTGTCTGCCTGTTGATTTTTGTTACCTCGTTCAGGTTCCTGGAACATAATAGGAGGGATGTGTCGGAGTCAATATCCAGGGAATTCCCGTGTACATAATCAACATATTGCGATGTCAGGTCTACCACGGAATCATCAGTATCAAGTATACTGAAATGATCCCAGCTTCTCCATTGAAATATAACATTCTGATCTTCATCAAGTTCCTGTATTACCAGTCCGACTACCGTTGCATCGGGGTCACCGCCTTCTACCACCTTATCCATTTCAATAAGCTGGCGATCGTATGCTATCATAAATGAATGGCCATTAGCCAGCAATATAAATTCATGGCTGTCAGCATCATACCCGTTTTTCATGCTGTACGTATCAATATGATTATACTGGCTGTCAAGTATGGCATAGCTTCTCTCATGCTCGATATAATATGAAAGGTATCCGGCAGGCTGAAGGGAAAAGTTATGGGCATTATGTTCGAGGATCCTGTAAAATATTGGGATTCCAAAGTTGTCGATAATCATAATATAACAATAACCAACATAGTTTTTTTCAAGGAAGTAGTATCCGGCCGAAGGTTCATCATTTATCAGTGAATATACTTCGGGATAATCATTAAATGTTGATTTATGGCTGTTTATTTCCGGATATTCATGACTAGCTGCATTTTTGTTCCCGTTATCCATACGGCTATAATTATTCTTATTGTCCGAAACAAGGAAGGAAAGTTCAAATCCGGGAATCTTATCCATGGTTGTCGTATATAAACCATCACGTACGCCTACAGTAATTCTTTCTGAAACTTTAAAAGGATCGGGATGTTCGAAAACCAATGTTTTTTCATCGCTGCATAAATGTATTTTGCCCATGTAACTGCCTTTTACAGAGCCGGTGACTATTATGGTTGAATCGGTTACAGATTCTCTGCATAGTGGCTTACAATACCTTATTATTATGGAACTTTCCCTGGTAACGTATGCTGAACCGTTAATGGGACTGGTATACTGAAGAAGGTCACTGCCGTCAGCAACCTGGCCCGGACTTTTTATTGTAATGATTAGTAACAATCCGATTACCGGAAAACTTGCAGCATAAAAGACACGCAAATACTTATAAGGTTCTCTATTCATTAATGACTTTCAACAGTACCTTTCCAGGGGTATCGGACAGGATTATTTCAACAAAGTATATGCCTTGGGGCAGGCCCTTCAAACCAATGGCTTGCATCATGCCATAAGAGATTTCCTTGCAGATCAACCTTCCGGAAAAATTGTAAACTTTTATTATCCTTGGATCCACGCTGCCAAAATCAATGGTAAATTTCCCTTTGCAGGGATTGGGATATATTATATACTGCGATTCTGTACCATCCGGAATAACCTGTGTTTGCTCCGATGGACCCGTGGTAAAATATGACCTTGCAATATAGCCTGACAGTGCGTTATTGCTGTAGTCTTCCACATCTCTGATTATTATTTCATAGCCCGTGTAAGGTTCTAATTCTGAATCAGGAACAATTGTTATTTCAGTCTTCCCGGCGTTGATTGTTGCATCAAAGGGAACATGGCTCATCTGTCCCGCTGACTCCTTTAATGTGATTACCGAGTCAGCATTGGTATCATCGATTTCCCTGTTGTCAGTTAACCTTACCGGCTCATCAAAAACGGCCGTGGCCTCAAGTATTGTCGGGATACCTGTGGATCCGTCAGCCGGATAAATCTGCACCCGGGGGGGCTCTATGTCTCCTGTCGTAAAGCTTGCACTGAGAGAGTCGGCCGGGTTGTCAGAATAATCTTCCAGTCCCTTTGCTATAGCCACAAAATAGACCTGCTCCTCTTCCAGGGATAATACAGGTTTTAAAGTTATCAGTTTTTTATCTGTACTAACCGTAACGATAAAGTCGATATCCTCACCCTGGGCATCGGTCTTCTTAAAAGTAAGCAGTGTTTTTATATTTGTATAGTCAATTTCAGAATTATCAATATATCTTACAGGTTCGTTAAACTCAATAAATACTTTTGTGTCAAGCGGCACCCCGCCTTCATCCGAAGGGGATATATTCACCAAAGGAGGGTTGAAATCGTCGCTTGTCCCCGAAAGATATACTTGTTGAGCAACCCTCTGTATGAGGGTGTCACTTACTATATCGGAATTTATAGTAAGTATGTCTGTAATATAGCCTTCGGTAAGCGGATTGAAGGCTACATCAATAATTGTATCACCACCGGCAGGAATCGTAAAGGGAAAATCTTCATCAATATAAAATGATTCTGTATGGGTAGAATATCCTGTAATATCCAGAGGCCTGTCCGATTTATTGGACAATTTCAGCAGGTAATAATATGTCATATATTCATATTTGGGGAACGTGATTGTATCGGCACCTGTGGTAAACAGGTTTGTCTTCCAGGGTTTCTTCGTTATAAGCAGGGATGAGGCATAATCTGAAAAGTCCAATATCAGGGCAACTGAATTATCGGGGCGGAGTTCAATAATTGATGGGGATGTCTCTCCCAGTCCGAGCAATATGTTTCCTCCCTCAAGTTTCTGGGTGTTGCAGCCAAAGGAGGCATAAACATCAAAGTCCGGCCGGTATCTTTTTATTAATGTGACTTCCATCGAATCTTCATTGATAGCATATTCAACTGCACTGGAAAACTGTGGTGTATGATAGGTGCCATTATCGAAAAGCAGTATATGTCCGTTATCAAGTTTAACAATACTGTGCTGTGCTGAAAACCCTATGGTATCGTTTATAAAGCCAAACTGGTTTTTCTTGCCCCCGAGCCTCCATATTATTTCGCCTGTTCTCCTGTCAATTTTTGTAATCTCGTCAAGGTGGCGTGAAGAGAGAAGTATACTTGTATCGGAATCAAACTCGATACCGTTAGGATGAACATAATCAACAATTGAAGCCTTAAGGTTGACAGAGGCTTCGTTGGCATCAAGAATATCAAAATGCTCCCAGCTTCTCCATTCCAGAACAAGGTTCCCTGTGCTGTCAAATTCCTGGATAATAGCTTCCATGGCTCTGGCATCGGGATCTCCGCCTTCGACAATCTGGCTCATATCAACGTTCCTGTAATAGTTCCCGATAAATAGTGCATGTCCGTCTTCAGATATTTTAAAATCATGCTGGTTGGCATCGTAGTTAAGCATGTACAGCGTGTCTATGCGGTTATAGGAGCTGTCAAGAACAAAATAACCGAAACCCTGCCAATTGGGCCTGAAAGTAAGATACCCGTTTTTCTGCAGACGAAAGCCCCCGTTGCCGAGGTAATTTCTCTTGTAGTAAATGGGGGTGCCGTAATTATCAATTATTGCAACAAAATGGTATGCATCAGGGGTATTCAGCACTCTTGAGGATATAAAGAAATAGCCTGGTTCAGGACCGTTTGACTCAATAACATCCACCGGCGGCAGGTATGGCTCAATTGAACCGCTTACCTGTCCGTTTAAATTCTTTGTGCCGGCAAGCATAAATAAAAGCACTGGTATCAATACGATCCGCTTCACGCTAAATAGTAAAATCAAGTGAGAAAATAGCAGTTAGCTATATACTTAAAAAGCGAACCCGGAGGTTCGCTTTTTAAGTTATTGCAAAGTTTATTATTGTTTTACAAGAAGAACATGAAATGTTGAAAAACACCCGGCCCCGACACAAACATCAAGATTATAACTAATTGTAAAGTCGCATGTGTTGAATGAACCGCCACCTGCATCGGCAGTAGCAGGTCCATATCCCCACAAATCCTGTGAAATTGTCTGTGATTCAAAACTGACTGAAAGGTCAGCAGGATTTAAGACAATTCTGAATGTATCGGGTTCAGCGTAATTTGAATACATTCCATATACTTTCAATCCGTTTTCAACTTCGGTGTCAAGAAATACTTCTGCTGTTGTGTTTTCCGACGCATAATCAAGATCAAAGCAGTCATATGTTCCCGGCCAGTCATCTATGCTGAACGGACAGGGAACAGGAATATCAATATCGAATGTAGCTCCCTTAAGTCCGGTTAGCGCATTGGCCAGGGTTGAACTAAAGGCTATATCACCATTTTCAGTATAGCCGGGCAACAGGGTTCCGTCAGGCAATGTAGTATTTACAAAGAAGACGAATGCATCACCTGATACCAGATCAGCGGGAGCATTAAGCTCGTCAACAACAGCCGCAATATCATCAAGCGTATATGACACTGTCTGTGGCACAGATGTAATGTTATCTGTCATTACATACTGCTTGGTAAAATCGCCGTTAAATACAACTACTACAGCCAGTTTTTGAAAGGGATCGTCGAATAAAACATCGACAGTTGCTTCAAAACTAAATCCGGCTAAATCGTACAGGTCCACAGAGAGCGAAGAGTTCTCTGTCAGTTTCAGATAAGCAGCAACCGCATCCTGCATTTCTGGCATTCTGACATCCGGCTCTTTATCACAGGTTGTAAGCACGCCGATGACCAGAGCAAATATTATATAAATAATTTTCTTCATGTCTTTAAAATTTATTTATTAATTAATAATATTAATTATCCCAGAATACATTAGATGTAGAGACAACTTTTTGAGTACAGTTATCATTCAGGATAACTTCATTTTGATCATAGGGGAATGACAGCGGATAAGCCCTTGTTTCTTGTGTCGGGACCGGAGCGGTACCTTCATCACCCTGATACTGTTTACCGTCGTTTGAATTGGCATCGAACCTCACGGGATATCCTGTCCTTCTGTAATCGGTATACTGATCCAATGCGTTACCCCACTGGGAAATCCACTTCTCTGTCATAACAATCTCCATTTGTTTTTCAGCATCAGTTGCCGGATTATCATACTCGGCAAGTACAGCCATGACATATGCAGTATCTGTTGAGGCTGTGTCAAATCTTGGAACTAACTGGGCAGGATTTACCATAGCCACAACCATATCTACCTGTTCAAAGGAAGCATACATTGCCTTTTCCAGTCTTGCCCTGGCGTCGTCTCCATCGATGACCGATACCAATCCGGCCTGCATAAGTTCGGCTTCTATGAATAACCTGTCGGCATAAGTGATGAACCTCTGCGGGGCAGCTCCTGTTCCATCAGTAGAGCCAAGGGGTCCGCCGCCGCTGCCGTCATCATATTTGCCTCCGCAGGGATATATTCCCATCATTGTGAAACTTGCGCGGCCTGCATGGTCACGGTTCGGACCGGTAGATCCGAAATAGATCGTGTTGAAATTGCCGTCTTTATATTCAGGCGGATTTTCAGGAGCTTCTCCGGTGGTCTTCTGGTTGCACCAGTAGTAAGGTATCCTGGGATCTACAATTCCTGTAAGAATATCAGGATTCTGGCCACTCATCTTTTCATAAAACCAGGGGCTTATATAATTGCTTATCTGTGAACCACCGTATTCTGAAACAAAAGCAGGATGACGATTTTCAGGTGCCACCGAAGTACCGAATGGCAACATGAAATCATCACCCGGTTCGATTAAGTCACCTGCAAGCAAAGCATCAACTGCCGACTGGTTGTACATGGAAACGAGCCTTACCTGGTTGTACATCTTAAGCTTCAGCGTGTTTGCCAGTTTAATCCACTGGTCTGTGTCACCGCCATAGATAAGATCGTCATCGTCCGGAACAAGTATATTTTCAGCTTCAGTATTGTTGATGTCTGCAATACCTTCATCTATTAATGCAAATAATGTTGTATATATTTGTTCATCATCATCAAAAGCCGGCTCGGTAATACCGGTTGTATTTGCTTCGGCATATGGTATATCTCCCCACAAGTCTACCATCATACTGAACAGATAGGCTTTCATTATTTTTCCAATACCGGCATATATAAGGTTGCCGCTTTCTTCTCCCATTTGAATAAGCAGCTTAAGATCCTCTGCCGGACCGGCAAACAGGTCTTTCCAATACTGGGTAACAGCATACGAAGACCCTGAAATGTTATAATCATCATATTCAGGTTGTCTTGTTGTCAGCTGATGTACATATACTGCGCATGCATAACCCAATTTACCGTATCCTATGGACATATCGTCCGCCATGTCATACATTATTCCCGGGAGTAACTGATCAATTGCAGGTTCCGAGGGCCTGTTAGGATCGTGGTTTATATCAAGAAAATCTTCACACCCTGCTAATAATAGTATTGTTCCTAGCAGAAAGATTTTTATTTTTTTCATAGCCATAATATTTAATGTTATTTAGTTAGAAAGTAATCTTAAGATTAACACCATATCTTTTTACTGAGGGTGCAATAGTATATTCAACACCTTGAACATTCGTAGCGCCGTAAGCGTTAACTTCCGGGTCGAAGTTGGTGTATTCGGGAATATTCGGAGCATAGAACCACAAATTCCTGCCCGTCAGGCTGATATTTATCGTGCCGAAAGGTGTCTTGCTCAGAAGCTTCTTCGGAAGATCATATCCGACTGCAATTTCCCTTAAACTTAATTTGGTTGCATCATATACGTTCCATTCACCTGCTGAGTTTATTGCAAACGATTCACCAAAGTACAGGTCGTTCATACTGACCTGTGTTATATTCGGTATCTCGTTACCGTCAGCATCAAGGAGCGGTTCCTCAGTATTCGGGTCACCGTAATATCCGGGGATCACGAAGCTGTGTTCCCTGTCTTCCGTATCTTTTGTAACACCTCTGCCCAGTAATGAAACAATAGAATATGAATATACGTCACCTCCCTTGGTATAATCCATAAGTGCACGTACCGATAATCCCCTGAATGACAAAGTACTGGTAACACTGAGTTTATAATCGGGATTGGGATCTCCGTATATTTCTAGTGTTCTGGATCTTATCAGAAATCCGTTACCCGGATTTATAAGCAAGTTTCCATTATCGTCCCTTACGTCAACTTCACCCAGGAATGCGCCGTAAGGCTGTCCGACCTGTGCAACAATATATGGATCGCCAAATAATCCGTACAATGATGTTCTTTCCACTTCACCTTCCTGGGGCTCGCCTTCAAATACATCGACAACTTCACTGACATTCTTTGTGAATATGGAATGAATGTCCCATGTAAAGCCGCTGGCAGTCCTGATAGGTACCAGATCTAATGCAACCTCAACTCCCTTATTAGTCATCTCCCCTATATTTGTCCACTGTGAGGTAATTCCTGATGAAGCTGCAACACTCACAGGATATATCATATCCGTACATTTATTTGAGTAATAGGTAAAGTCTACATTAATCCTGTTATTAATGAATCCCAGGTTGGTACCGACTTCATATTCACTTTTAAACTCGGGATTAAGTTCGGGGTCGTTACCTCTATCAGGTGTGGTCATAGCAGCCTGCCCGAGGAACGGGAACGCAGCATATTTATAGCCGGCTTTTTGTTCAACATCGGTAAATTCTGCAGCTTTACTAATAAAAGTAGTATAGATGCTGTAAGGATCAGCGTCCATTCCAACCTTACCCCAGCCAACCCTTATCTTACCGAGGCTCAATATTTTTTCATTCACATCAAGCAGCTCTGAGAACATGAATGATGCTGAAGCAGCAGGATAGAAATAAGATCTGTTATCAACCGGCAATGTTGAAGACCAGTCATTTCTGCCTGTAAGGTTCAGGTAAAGGAAGTTTTTATAACCTACCGTAACATCTGCAAATGCTCCCACTAATCTCTGGCGTTCATATATACCGCCAAAGGGGATTACACTGTTTGTATTGTCAAGGTCATAAATACCGGGAGTAACAATTTGTATACCCCTGAAGGCCTGCTCGTCAAGTGTCTGCTGGTTTACATTGTGACCCAGTATGGCTTTGAAATCTATGCCTGAACCAAACTGCTTGTTAAAGGTTAACAGGAAGTTCGATTCTATTTCCTGCTGCCATACATCGTCATCAATAATAGCACCCAGTCCCTGGTATCCTCTTGATTCTTTATCTATTATCTGTTGCCTTCTCTGAATAAAAGTGTTTACTCCAATCTCATAGCTGGCATTCAGCCAGTCTGTGAAGTTATATGACAGGTTTATTGTACCTACAATCCTGTCCATGTCAGTGATAACCTTGTTGTGTTCCCATGACCACATAGGGTTGTCAAACTGTCCCGGCCCGTTATGCTGTATGGGTCCTCCTGTGACAGGATCGGTATAGGGAAGGCTGTAGTCCCATGCCCTGCCCAGCCATAATGCACGGGCAAATGAGGAAGCGGCATTGTCATCGTCAGCCTGGTTATTACCGAATATACCACCTGACTGCTGGCTTGTTGTGTAGCTGAAAGTACCACCGGCCCTTAATTTATTTGCCAGCAGTGTTGTGCCGCCGAGGCTGATAGCGTAACGGTCAAAGCTCGAATAAGGAATATACCCGTCATTGTTCAGCATGGAAGCCGTCAGGTTAAATCCTGATTTTTCATCTCCTCCTGTAATATTAACCGAATTTTCATATACAAGTCCGGTTTTGAAAAGGCCTTCAACATTGTTGGGATCAGGTACCCATGGCACACTATCACCAAACATATCAGGAAAAGCATCTTTGTACATATCCCATGTTTTAATGGAATCACGGGAGTCGAATCTGGGGCCCCATGAACCATTGGCATTGGCATATACGAAGTCAACGCCATTTCCATAAGTGTTCTGGTATTCCGGAAGGTTAGATATTTGCTCCCAGTTAACGGAGCTTGATACCGTAACCTCAAGTCCTTTTTTCGAAGGATTTATGCTTCTTGATTTTGTAGTAATAACAACTACCCCGTTTTTAGCCCTTGATCCGTACAGGGCGGCAGCAGGGGCTCCCTTTAATACCGATACCGAGGCAATGTCGTTCGGGTCAAGTGTTGAAAGACTGGTACCATAAGCTCCACCACCACTGCTCTGGCTTGTTGTAGTATACTGGTCATTGCTGTAAGGAATGCCATCTACAACAAACAGCGGCTGGTTATCACCCAGGAATGATGAATTACCCCTGATAGTGATACGGGTAGCAGAACCCGGTGCACCACTGGTACTTCTGATATCCACTCCGGGTATTTTACCCTCAAGTGATTTCAGCAAGTCAGGTTCTGATTTCTGGAGGGTTTCGTCAGATGATATCGTGGCTACCGAGTATCCCAGGGCTCTTTCTGCCCTCGAAATACCTATAGCCGTGACTATTACCTCTTCCAAACCAAGTACCTCTGTTTCCAAACTAACATCAATAACAGTCTGTCCGGCCACCTGCATCTCCTGTGTTTTCATTCCAACTGAACTGAAAACAAGGGTTGCGTCCGGAGGAACTGTTAGAGAATAATCACCATTTATGTCTGAGGCTGTCCCTATGGATGTACCTTTCACAAAAACAGACACACCCGGCAGGGCAGTACCATCATCCGCATTGATGATTGTCCCAGAGATTTGTATGTCCTGGGCGAATATGACACCAAAGCCAATAAATACCCAACATACAATAAAACTTGCAATTTTTTTCATAGATAATAATTTTAGGTTTTTAATAGGCTAATAATTAAAAAAAATTACTAGTTACAACATTCTATAATACTTCAAGGGCGTAAATCTATAAAAAAATCTGAAAAAATAAAATATAGTGAAGTGTTTTTAACTGTTTAATTATTAAGTCGATACACTGAATAAATATGAAAAAAGCATAAATAAATATGCGACAATTTTGCTAATCTGTTATTATTATGACAGTTATAGAGGGTAAAAAAATAAAAATTAAGCGTTTTACCATCAAAAAAGTTAAATTCATCACCATTATTATTTATTCTGTCAAAAATTAAATTTCATCTGAAAAGGTTAAAAATTCAGCAAAAATTCTATGACCTTGTCCCCGGGATTGAAAACTTTTACATCATTCAGTCCCAGTTTGTCTATTGCAAGTTCAATAAGTTCATAATCAGGAACGGTTTTGTAAGGGTGCCCGGAGTAATGTTTTCCTGTATTTACCAGTGATTCCAGGGGCACAAGTCCCACAATCTCAGAACCTGTAACACTTACGCAGTATTCATCAGCTTTCCTCGAAACCTCTTCAAATACAACATAAAGCGGTGATTTCCCGGTATCATATATATTGGTTGAAACCTGTGCACAGTTATATTCGCTGATATACCAGCCTATAGCTTTTACTCCGTCCAGCGCAGAGCGTATATGCGATGCCACACTCTTTGCCGTTTCAAGTGACTTGGTGTCCAGGTTAATATTATATGCAACCATGATATTCCTGGCTCCTATGGCCACTGCACCGGATTTCGGATTGAACCGTGCGGGCCCGAAGTCAGGTTTCCATTCGGGCACAGACAGCTTTTTCTTTAATCCCTCGTACTGGCCCGAACGAATCCGGGCCAGGTTTTTCCTTTTTTCGCTATATGCTGCGTATCCATAACAATAGACTGCGATGCCCAGTTCTTCGGTCACCTTCATCGCCAGCTGCCGTGCATATTCTGCGGTTTCCTTCATAGATATGTCCCTCAGGGGCACGAGGGGACATACGTCAACAGCCCCAATTCGCGGATGAACCCCTTTATGTGTACTCATGTCAATCAATTCAATCGCTTTTTTAATCATGTTAAAAGCTGCCTTAACCACTTTTGGGGGTGCACCGGCAAAAGTTATTACAGTGCGGTTGGCAGACATGTTCGAATCCACATCCAGGAGCTTTACTCCTTCAACCTTCTTTATCTCGCCCGCTATTGAATTTATTATTGCCGGGTCTTTGCCTTCACTGATATTGGGAACACATTCTATGATTTCATCCATAGCCAAAACTTAAGAAATTGAAAAATTACTACTTTAGACGGAAATTTAAAAATATATTAAATGTTAAGGAAGGTACCTCATACATATGTTATCATATTTTATATAATAATCATTGCGGCTGTGATGACATGGATAATACCCGGGGGCCGCTATATTGAGAGGACAGAGCTGGTAAACGGGATAGAAAGCAAAGTATATGAGTTCGAGTATACACAGAATGTAAAACAAAGCTGGCAGGTCTTTGCCGCACTTTTCAGGGGATTTGAAAAGCAGGCAGGTATTATTGTTTTTATACTGATGATTGGCGGGGCATTCTGGATCATGAACAGCAGCAAGGCCATAGATGTGGGAATAAAATCATTTCTAAATATTATAGCAAGGGCTGAACACAGCAGGATATTTAAACCGGTGGACGTAAATAATATTATACTTGTATTTATTATGCTTATGTTCAGCATATTCGGCGCTGTTTTTGGAATGAGCGAGGAGACAATAGCTTTTGTAATAATCATGGTCCCCCTTGCCATTTCCATGGGTTATGATTCTTTCACCGGAGTGGCGATAGTATTTGTAGGGGCCGGACTGGGATTTGCGGGGGCAATTCTGAATCCCTTTACTATAGGCATAGCCCAGGATATAGCCGGATTGCCATTGTTTTCAGGCATAGGATACCGCATGTTCTGCTGGATAGTTATTAACACTGCGGGAATAACCTTCATATTAATATATGCAGGCAGGATCAGAAAATTACCAAAGAAATCGCTTGTGTATAATGAAGATAAATACTGGAGAAAAAGAGGGGAGACTGATTTAAATGATATTAAATATTATACGCCTGTATCGGCATGGATAACCTATATACTGGTTACGGGCGGACTGGCAGTATTCTGTGTTTATTACCCACTGACCTCTTTAAAATTAGGTAATTATTCCGGCTCCTTCAGCATACCCCTGGTACCCGCGCTGACATGTCTGTTTGCCGCCACGGGGTTCCTTGCATTAAGAAAATCGGTGCACTTTTTTATTATATCATTACTGGTTTTTACTATCCTTTTTTTAATAGCAGGTGTTATTGGCTACAGCTGGCAGATAATGGAGATAGCATCCCTGTTTTTTGCAATGGGGATTTTATCAGGGGTAGCATTGAACAATCCGGCAAACAGGATAGTGGGACTTTTCCTCGAAGGGGTGAGGGATATCCTTCCCGCTGCACTGGTAGTCGGACTGGCAGGAGGTATTATAGAGATTCTGAGGAGCGGACAGATAGTTGATACTATTTTGTACGGACTGTCACGGTCCATGGAAGGCTTTGGAAAGGTGGAATCAGTAGGTATGATGTATGTTATACAGACTGTTTTGAATCTTATAATCCCTTCAGGATCGGCCAAGGCTGCATTAACCATGCCCATTATGGCGCCCTTCTCTGATCTGATTAACATATCAAGGCAGGCAACAGTCATGGCTTACCAGTTCGGTGACGGCTTTACCAATATGATCACTCCGACATCGGGAGTGCTGATAGGGGTTCTGGGGGTGGCCAGGATCCCCTATGAAAAGTGGGTAAGGTGGATTGCCCCTTTAATGGCGATACTCATATTGCTGGGATTTATTCTCCTTATACCAACAGTAACAATAAGACTCAAGGGATTTTAAGTTAGTTTGGTAAAGCTCAGTTTTTCAGAAGCTCCCTCGCATTTTGCATGGCGGCTTCAGTAAGCTCTTCGCCGCTCAGCATTCGTGCAATTTCTATATGCCTTTCCTCATTGCTGAGAAGTTTGATATGTGCTGTTGTTGACTCACCTTCATCTGACTTATAAACGAGGTAGTGGAAATCACCCTTGCATGCAACCTGGGGAAGGTGAGTAATGTTGATTATCTGCATACCTGCAGACATCCTTTTAATTATATTGCCAACCTTATCTGCAATCTCTCCTGAAACACCCATATCTATTTCATCAAAAATTATTGCCGGCAGTCCGCTTGAATCGGATAAAAGCGATTTGATGCTGAGCATTAGTCTCGACAGCTCTCCCCCGGAAGCAATTCTTGAGATATCCTGCAACTCAATATTCTTGTTTGCTGAAAACAGGAACTGGACCCTGTCAATGCCGTTTATTGTGTAATCAGCTACAGTGCTATGCTTTATTTCGAACCTGCCGTTAGGAATGCCCAAATCAACAAGAAGCAGGGAAACCTCTTTTTCTATGCTTTTTAAGGATTCCTGTCTTCGCTGTGAAAGCTTCCGGGCCAGTTCATTCAGTTTCTGCTCACCGTCATCTCTTTTTTTTCTCAGCTCTTCAAGCCTGGATTCATAGGAGGTGACCTCATCAATTTTACACCTTAATGATTCTTTTATATCCAGGAGTTCTTTTATATTGCTTGCTTTATGCTTTTGCTCAAGCGAATAAATAAGGTCAAGTCTTTCATTTATATATTCCAGTTTTCCGGGATCAAGTTCTATTTTTTCCTTTATGGCTTCAAGTTCATTTCCTATATCCTTCAGTTCAATATAGGCACTCTCGAGCCTTTTTCCGTAACCTGCGACACCGGGTAAAAATTTGATAATTTTATTTATAATGGTATATACTTCTTTAAGCTGGCTCAGTATGGAATTATCATGGCCACCGAGCATGCCCGAAGAGCTGTCAAGGCTGTTCCTTATCTCCTCTGCATGACTTAGAGTTTCCAGTTCCTGTTCCAGCTCGTCCTGCTCCCCTGGTTTTAATCTGGCAACATCAAGCTGTTCATACTGGTACTGGTAATAGTCCAGATCAGACTGTGACTGTCGGGATTTTTCCTGCAGTTCATTATACTCCTTGAGCAGTTTCCTGTAAAAATCATATACATCCTGGTATTGTTTAAGCAGCTCCTCTGTATGTGAGAAACTGTCTATAACCTTTAACTGGAACTGGCTGTTGCCAAGATTAAGATTCTGGTGCTGGGAGTGTATATCGATAAATCTAATACCTGTCTCGGTGAGCAGGTTCAGGTTTACGGGAGTATCATTGATAAAGGCCCTCGATTTACCGTTCGGGGATATCTCTCTTCTGAGAATAGTAGAATCTTCATAATCAATATCATTTTCAATAAAGAAATCCTGAAATCCGTAGTCTCTTATATCAAAAGTACCCTCAACTATACATTTTTTTGTCTTGTCCTTGAGGATGGAAATATCTGCCCTTTTCCCCAGTATTAAAGAAAGGGCACCCAGCAGTATTGACTTTCCGGCGCCCGTTTCACCGGTTATTATTGAAAGGCCCCTGTTAAAGTTTATTTCAAGACTGTTTATTATTGCATAGTTTTCTATTGACAGAGACTGGATCATTATTCTTGCTTATATGAGCGGACAGGTTAAAATTAAGCAAAAAGAATAATTCTAAATTAAAATTAGAATATTTAATATTAAAAGCTTTTCAACAGGATATTAAACAGGAGGACAAGCTACTTGAGTATAGCTTCGTATTTGTTTGTATTGGCCGGGTCAATTTCATTGAGAAGCGAGAAAACGCGGGTTTTTTCATCCAGGAAAGACTCCCTGAAAATATTCACAAACTCGTCTGATTTTGCATCGTAGATAACCTGTAAAAAATGCATGAACGGATCAGGTTTATTTCTGTATACCTGCTGCAGCAGTTTCAGGCTTTCCGCTATCTCGGCCCTGGCCTCATTTACCTTTTCATACATCATATCAAGTCCCAGCCGGTGATACCTGTACATGAATTCGCGGGCCGGACTGAAATCTTCGTTCAGTATATTGTCAATGAGCCAGTACCTGTTTTTGCGGCTCTGGCTGTCAATGGATCTCCATCCTTTTTCAGGGGCATTTTGTGCATTATTCACGATCTTTTCCGCTTTCTGGAAAAACTCGGTTCCTCCTTCATATGAATACGAATCGTAGTCCAGTCCCAGTATTATATAAGCATAATAGGCCAGAATTGAAGTAAGGTTTAATAAATGGGTGTTCTCACTGAACTGCAAGGGCTGGTATTCGACATACTTGAAATTCAGGTCATTATCCACATAATTAAACAATACCGTATTATACGAGCTGTTGTAAACCGGACGGCGCACCTGTATTTGCAGGGTGCCCTTAAACTCTTCGTCACTTACCTGCTCCTGAAGGTTGAACAGCATATTGCATTCTATCCTTTCATTAAGCTCAAACACATGGGAAGTCCAGCTGGTATTGTTCATAAACTCATATATAGCTCCCTGCATTGTCTCGAATATCTGCTTATTTGTTCCCTGGATCTGCTGTGTTACTATCTGGATATTACAGTTCAGCTCCTGCGGGAATAAGTTAATGCCGCATCCAAACAAAGAAAGTGCAAGAATGGTTTTTTTCATGGCTTGATCATATTAATTCCGCAATCTTTTCAACAATATCCCTTGCAACATCTTTTTTATGCTTTAACTTGAAATCAGCTATTTTATTGTCTTTGTCTATTATTGTTATTTTGTTGGTGTCATGCTGAAAACCGGCTCCCTTTGTTTTGAGGGAGTTAAGGATAATAAAATCAAAGTTCTTCTTTCTGAGTTTGAGTCTTGCATTTTCAATTTCATCCTCCACCTCGAGGGCGAAGCCCACAAGAAACTGGCCTTTCTTTTTTCTCTTACCCAGCTCCCCGGCAATATCGATAGTAGGTTCAAGTTTTATCACGAGATGTTTTTCAGAGCTTCTGATTTTTTTTTGCGATACATTTTCAGGCTTATAGTCCGCTACGGCCGCTGCAAGAACTGCCCCGTGCATGCCTCCGAACCTTTTCACCGCCTGCCTGTACATGTCATCAGCACTTACCACATTGATAATCTCAATATCAGGATGGTTTATTGAAAGGCTGACCGGACCGCTGATAAGTGTCACCCTGGCACCTGCATTTGCCAGTTCTTCAGCCAGGGCATAGCCCATTCTGCCTGATGAATAGTTGCTGATATACCTTACAGGATCAATATTTTCGATGGTCGGACCCGCAGTAACGAGTATTTTTTTATTTATCAGGCTTTCGCTGAGTTTTTTTTTAAATGTATTGTCTTTAAGATACTTTTTAAGCTGGCGTACTATCTCTTCAGGCTCTTCCATCCTGCCTTTACCTTCCAGTCCGCTCGCCAGTTCTCCTGCAGCAGCTTCAAGGATAATATTTCCGTCAGCCTGCAGGTTTTGTATGTTTCTTTGTGTAGCTTTATGGTTATACATATCTTCATCCATTGCCGGCACTATGAAAACCGGACATCTGGCAGAGAGATAGGTTGTACAAAGCAGGTTATCGGCAATACCGTTTGCCATCTTGGCTATAGTGTTTGCTGTTGCCGGTGCAATCACCAGTGCATCTGCCCACAGGCCGAGCCTTACATGATTGTTCCATTCCCCGTTCTCCGGATTAAAGAATTCAACCATAACAGGATTCCTGGAAAGAGTTGCCATAGTTAAGGGTGTAATAAATTCCCTGGCCAGGCCGGTCATTATCACCTTTACTTCCGCTCCTTCCCTGACAAGCAGCCTGACGAGCAAGGCAGCCTTATACGCCGCAATGCTTCCCGTGACACCAAGGATTATTTTCTTGCCTTTTAACATCAGCTTTCTTCGTTTTCTACTCTTCTGATATATATTTTACTATTCTCATATTCATCAAGGGCAATAAGTGTCTGCTTGGGCATGCGCTCATAAAACTTGGAAATCTCTATCTGCTCCCTGTTCTCAAAAACCTCTTCAAGGTTATCAGTATAATAGGCAAACTCTTCAAGTTTACGGTTGAGCTCTTCCTTAATTTCAATACCTATCTGGTTTGCCCTTTTGGCACATATAATAACAGTCTCGTATATGTTGCCCGTGTCCTTTTCAAGCTTGTCAAGGTTTCTGGTTGTTGTTGTTGCAGATGCTTTTGTCTTTTTATAATCCATCTTCCGTTTGATTTAAACCGTTATTTAATTTTAATATTTTTGAAGAATTTTCATACATTTTGTCCGCGTCCTTCCTGTACTTGCTATCAGGGAACTCTGCTATAAACGAGTAATATTCGTCAACAGATGACTGGTATCTTTCTTTCTTTTTCTTTTCCACGCTGTTGTAAGCCAATAAATAACTTGATTTGAGAATAAGGAACATGATATCCTCCCTGAACTTGCTGTCGGGAAATTCACCCAGGCTGGTATTCAGGGCTACAATAGATGCCTTATAGTCTTCGAGGTCAAAATATAACCTGGCACTCATAAAGGATTTCTCAACAAGCTTTTCTCTCAGTTCAATAATTAAGTTTTTACATTCATCAACTCTCGGACTGTCAGGGTATTTTATAATAAACAACTGAAACGACTGAATGGCCTGTATAGTATTTGCCTGGTCCAGGCTGGGTCTTGGTGATGTCTTGTAATAACATATTGCTTTATAGTAGCTTGCATCTTCTGCAAACCTGCTGTTGCCGTATGTTTTAACAAAGGTTTCAAGGTAGTGTGTAGCCAGAATAAAATCATTCTGGTGAAAATAACTCATTGCCTGGAAAAAATAAACTGAGTCAGCCTTATTGGTACCCCTGAAAATTGATGAAATCTGGTCAAACAGTGTTGAAGCCCTGACATATTCGCCCTTATAGTAATATTCAAATGCCTTTTTATATTTCAGGTTATAGTCAGTACTCTTCAACAATCTTTCGTACCGTGAACAGGAGATAATCAGGAGAGCCAGTAATGTTGTAATTATTATGTTTTTACCCATATTTTAAAATATCGCGCAAAATTACAATTTTTATTTAAATAAAATACAAAATATTAATTGATAAATATGTAACGGTACATGTTGAAAATTTATTTTCATAATTGTTATATGAATAGTCTATTAAGTTTGTCTTAATTTCAAAAAAAATTACTTTTGTGCTGAAAATTACAGCGCCAAAAATTAATAACAAATAAAATTAATAACTGTGGATATATTTGATAAAATTTACAGGAATAAAGGGCCTCTTGGACAATATCAGCAGGTAGGCCACGGATATTTTATATTTCCGAAGCTGGAGGGTGAACTGGGCCCGCGGATGACTTTCAGGGGTAAGGAAGTACTGGTATGGAGTCTAAACAATTATATCGGACTGGCAAACCATCCTGAAGTGAGGAAGGCCGATGCTGAAGCAGCTAAGGAGTGGGGATTGGCCTATCCTATGGGCTCAAGGTTGTTAACGGGACAGACAGGCAAGCATGAGGAGCTGGAAGACCAGCTTGCAGAATTTGTGGGTAAGGAAGATGCATTTCTTCTTAACTATGGATACCAGGGTGTTGTTTCAATTATTGATGCGCTCCTGGGCAGGAATGATGTCGTTGTATATGATTCTGAAGCTCATGCATGTATTTTTGACGGTGTGCGTCTTCACCTGGGAAAGAGATTCATGTTTCCGCATAATAATATTGAGAGTTGTGAGAAGCAGCTGGAGAGGGCTGCCAGGCTTGTTGATCAGACGGGTGGCGGGATACTTGTAGTTACTGAAGGAGTATATGGTATGGCAGGTGATCTGGCTAAGCTCGATAAAATAACTGCACTGAAAAAGAAGTTTAATTTCAGGATCCTTGTTGACGATGCTCACGGCTTCGGGACTATGGGCAAGACAGGGGCAGGTACCGGTGAACACTTCGGCGTGCAGGATAAGATTGATCTTTATTTCTCCACTTTTGCAAAGTCAATGGCCGGCATTGGGGCTTTTGTTGCAGGTAATGAAGATATTATAAACTATCTGAGATATAATATGCGTTCGCAGGTATTTGCCAAAGCATTACCCATGCCGATGGTTGTGGGTGCATTGAAACGTCTGGAATTGCTCAGGACCCAGTCCGCTTTAAGGGAGGATCTCTGGAAGATTGTCAGGGCCCTTCAGAGCGGTCTCAAAGAAAAGGGATTCAACCTGGGAAACACCGAATCCCCGGTAACTCCCGTATTTCTCTCGGGCTCAGTAGTTGAGGCCAGCAATATGGTTATTGATCTCAGGGAGAATTACAGGATATTCTGCTCAATTGTATTGTATCCGGTAGTGCCCAGGGATGTTATAATGCTGAGAATTATTCCTACGGCCGTTCATACCCTTAAAGATGTGGAGGAGACAATAAGGGCTTTCGGGGAGGTTTATAAAAAGCTGGTAGCCGGTACTTATAAGTCAGACAAAGTAGGATCTTTCTTTAATAAATGATCTAGATCCCTTTTTCAGAAAGATACCTTTCGGCATCGATAGCTGCCCGGCATCCTGAGCCTGCAGCTGTCACAGCCTGCCTGTATACCGGATCCTGGACATCACCGCACGCAAAAACACCGGGAATTTTTGTTTTTGAAGTACCGGGAAGCGTTTTTATATACCCGGTTTCATCAGTTTCAAGATAGTCCCTGAAAAGATGTGAGTTTGGCACATGTCCTATTGCCAGGAAGAATCCGTCAATCTTTATTCTTTCTTCCTCTTCATCAGGCTGCCCCATTCTTTTTATGAGCACTGCTTCCTCCAGCACGTCTTTTCCCCGCAGTTCCCTGGTGTTTCTTTCAAAAAGTATTTCAATATTAGGTGTTTTCATCACTCTTTCCTGCATAATCTTGCTGGCTCTCATATAGTTTTTCCTTATGATCATATACACTTTATTGCATAAGCCTGACAGGTATAGTGCCTCTTCGCATGCAGAGTCACCACCCCCGACAACTGCAATATCCCTTCCTTTGTAAAAAAAGCCGTCGCAGGTTGCGCATGCAGATACCCCCGAACCTTTGAATTTAGTTTCGGATTCCAGTCCCAGGTAGCGGGCTGTCGCCCCTGTAGCTATAATTAAGGCATCGCACAGAAGGACATGGTTACTGTCAAATGTAACTTTATACGGGGCAGATGACAGATCAGCGGCTGTGGCAATGCCCCTGCGGCAATCGGCACCAAACTTTTCTGCCTGTTTCTTAAAATCCTCCATCATTTTTGGTCCGCTTACCCCCCCGGGGTAACCCGGGTAATTTTCGACATCAGTGGTTGTCGTTAATTGTCCACCTGGCTCCAGTCCCTCATACAAAACTGGTTTTATGTTTGCCCTTGCTGCATATATGGCAGCAGTGTAGCCTGCCGGACCCGAACCTATAATCAGGCACCTTACTCTTTCTGACCCTGCTGCAGAGTCTTTTTCTTTTCTATCATTATCAAGATTTTCAATTGGCTTAAAAAGGCTCATTTTATTTCTTTTTTTCAGCTTATTTTATGTAATAAATATAATTAATAATAGTAAACAAAAATAAATTATATTTGATTAAACAAACACTTAAAACTTTTATGGAATTTAAGGATCTGATTAAAAGGAACAGAAGCTACAGAAGGTTCAGGCAGGATCATATGATTGATATGGATACACTGAAGGAACTGGTGGATTTTGCGAGGTTATCGGCATCCAGCGGCAATATACAGGGGCTGAAGTTTTTACTGTCTGTTGACACGCAGAAAAATTCGAAGATATTCAAACACCTTAAGTGGGCATATTATCTTAAAAACTGGGACGGACCGGGGGAAGGGGAGAGGCCCGCAGGTTATATAATAATACTGGGGGATACTGAAATACATTCCACTATTGAAGTTGACGTTGGCATTGCTGCCCAGAGCATACTTCTTGGTGCCGTTGAAAGGGGACTTGGCGGCTGCATGATTGGATCACTGAACAGGCCGGGATTAAGGAAGGATCTGAAGATTCCCATGAAGTACCAGATTCCTCTGGTCATAGCCCTGGGTGAACCTGGCGAGGAAATAATACTTGAACAGGTTGATGAAACAGGTAACATTCAGTACTGGAGAGATAAGAATGATGTTCATCATGTGCCCAAAAGGAGTCTTGATGAGATAGTCCTATACTGTTAATTATTGTCAGTCAATAACATTTCTGATACTCACAAGTCTGTGTGTATAGACATCGAGAGCTTCATTGAAAATTCCTTTTTCATCAATCATATCTGTTCTTACACTGCCGGAGGCATGAATAATCCTGTCTTGCTGAAGCAATATACCGGTATGGGTGATGTTATCCGGACTGCCTTTTGCAAAGAAGGCAAGATCACCCTTTTTTGACTGCCTGAGGTCAGCTACAGGTTTACCGCAGGCCGATTGCTGTGATGCATTCCTGGGGAGCATGATCCCGCATATCCTGCATACTACCTGTGTTAATCCCGAACAGTCAATACCAAACGGTGAACGGCCTCCCCACAGGTAGGGCGCATTAGAATACATTACTACAATATTCTCTAATTCCTGCCTTATATTTTTAATATCCGGACAATGAGGCTTTTCCTTTGTCCTGTATTGCCTGCCTTCAATCTCAAATCCTCCGGCATTTATATTAAAAAACGGCAGGGTGCTGCCCGCAAAAATAGTCTGTGTCGAATTGTCCGCCAGAATTAAATCCAGCGTTTTCTGCCTGACCGTCAGAGAAGCTCCGGAAGACAGCAAATTGTACGTGTCCATACTGATCTCGGTGATCATTATTTCATCTGCCCATCCCTGGTGTCTATCATATAGTGATTCAATCAGAACCCAATTATTTTTCATCTCCAGTATTTTGAAGCACTCTCCAAAAAGCAGCTGGCTCGTCATTTCACTTTTCTCGCTGCTTTCTCTTCTTACAGGCGTGATACTTAAAAGCGCTATTCCGTATTCCATTGCAGGAAAATTTAAGAATTTATAACAGCGAAAGAATGAACTTATATAAATATTTGCTGTTTATCAAATAAATAAGCGTAAATTTTTATTTATTTTGTATTAATAAAATTTGTATTAATAAAATCCAAATATTCATCCGTTGAGCAGGTTTTTTAAATATATAAGGGAAAATTTAAAACTGATAACTGTAGTTTTTTTATTCATTATCAGTGCATTTATAATAGTATACTTATTCCCGAGACAGGGCAAATTCAAATACGAATTCAGGAAGATGGAGGTATGGAAGCACGATGACCTGAAAGCTCCTTTTGACTTTCCTATTTATAAATCGGAGTCGATGCTTGCTAAAGAAAGAGACTCGGTTATGAGGTTTTTCAAACCTTATTTTGCTTATGATGCTTATATAGTTACGGACCAGCTGGAGAAGTTTGAAGAAACATTTGACCGAAAGTGGTCAGAGTATACAATGGCCGAATTCAGAATCAGAAGTGAAAAGGAATATTTAAACAGCGGCAATTACAACAGCCTTATTGAAATGGGTGCACAAATAAGGGATTACATAACAGAGCAGCTGCAAAAAATATATTTGAAAGGTATAATTGAAATAGGTGATCTGGAGGAAAAACTTAACAGGAAAATAACTTCTGTACATGTTATAAAAGGGAACATAAGTGAGGAACTGGAGCTTGAAGATATGTTCACAACAAAGTCTGCATATGAATACCTGAAAATGAGCCTGAATCAATACCTTACTGATAACAATACATATTATACCAAAAGGTACCGCAGTTTTTTCAAGCAGTTTGACCTTAATACCTTCATTAAGGTTAATGTCAACTATGACGAGAGCAAGTCAATGAAGGCACAGAAAGAAATTATAGATAAAATATCACTTACTCATGGCATGATACAGAAGGGGCAGCTAGTAATTTCAAACGGGGAGGTTGTTACGAATGATAAATTCAGGGTTCTGGAGTCATTAAAAATGGAATATGAACAGCAGTTAGGCTTCATGACCGACCAGCTGGTCAAACTTGGTAAAAGTATCCTCGTGTTTCTGTCAATGCTGGTTATATTCCTTTTCCTGTATAACTTCAGGAAAGAAGTATTAAATGATACCAAGAAGACCGGATTTATACTTTTCCTTTTTATCCTGATTATTCTGATTGCAAGCCTGATCACCAGGCTGAATAGCGTAAACATCTATGTTATACCTTTTGTTATCCTCCCGATAATTCTGAAAACATTTTACGACGAACGCCTGGCATTGTTTATTCATTTCATAGCGATATTGTTAATAGGCTTTTTTGCACCCAATAGCTTTGAGTTTGTCTTTCTGAGCTCCATAGCAGGTATGGTAGCAATTTTCAGCCTGACAAACCTTTACAGGAGATCGAAGCTGGTTATTACAGCACTGCTGGTCTTTATCACCTATTGTGCACTTTATTTCGGCATTATGATCGTCAAGGAAGGTAACGTAACAAATATGACCTCCGAGGATCTGACTATATTTGCCTGGTTCGGCATAAATGGAATACTTGTTCTTATTGCCTATCCTTTAATGTACATATTCGAAAAAACTTTCGGTTTCCTTTCCGATGCCACGCTGTTTGAATTGTCCGATACCAACCAGCCTTTATTAAGAAAACTGGCAGAGACTGCACCCGGCACTTTTCAGCATTCGCTGCAGGTTGCCAACCTGGCCGAGGAGGCCACAATAAAGGTTGGCGGAAATCCTTTACTGGTGCGGACAGCCGCTTTGTATCACGACATAGGTAAAATGGCCAAACCTATATACTATATTGAAAACCAGTCTTCCGATATTAATCCCCATGATAACCTTGAGTTTGAAGAGAGTGCAAAAATAATAATAAGCCATGTTGAAAACGGCGTTGAAACGGCCCGGAAGCACAATCTGCCCCAGGCTATAGTTGATTTTATAAGAACTCACCACGGCACGACCACTGTGCAGTATTTTTACCGTTCCTATATTAAAAAGTATCCTGAGGAAGAAGTGGATGTGAGGAAGTTCTCGTACCCGGGGCCAAAACCTTTTTCAAAAGAAACGGCAATAATGATGATGGCTGATGCAGTTGAAGCCGCCTCAAGGAGCCTTAAGACAATTAATGAAAAGACACTCGAAAAGACCGTGGAAAATATTATCAGCTACCAGCAAAAGGAAGAGCAGTATAATAATGCGAATATTACCTTCAGGGATATTACTACTATTAAGGAGGTATTCATAAAAAGACTGAAGAACATATATCATGCAAGGATTGTATATCCGCAGTAGGAGGAGTGGCAGCTCACGTCTTACCTGAGGTCTATTATCTCCGCTTTCTTATATTTTGAGCTGTTGAAAGTAAATACAGAATCATCGATATCTTCATCTGTGATATAATTATCAAGAGAAATGGTATAATCAACCCCGTCCTTGCCAACTATCTTTATACCCGACAACAGGTTTTTGCCTGCATTTATATGTAAAATAATTCTTGAATACGGCTGTTCCAGGTTTTTTGGAAACATGTGTATCTCATGCATCTTAATGTTGCCAACATCAATTTCGCCGTCATACCTGTATTTGAAATCCCTGTTATAGATATCAAATATGCTTGCCGGGTTAACGAGGAAATTTTCATCAAGGGTATCGGGTTCCGATATTACTACTTCATGGTTATCCGGGGTATAGGTCCACATAGTCCTGCCGTCATAATATATTGTTGATTCATCGGATTCCAGTTTATATTTGTTTTTCTTAATGATTATCCTTCCCTTGCTTTCTGTTTGCACCTCTTCTTTACGGTCTTCAATTACCAGTTCATAGTCAGCCCGGATCGATTTAAAGGATTTTGATTTCTCAGCCACCCTGTCCAGTATCTCACGGGCTTCAGAATCCTGCTGGCACAGGGAATACTGTGCAATAAGCAGCATCGTAAAGACAAGAATATATTTTTGCATGGCTAATTATTATTTATTATTCAGGGAATTCAAAAACTGTTCCAGGGAGTATTCGTCAGAGAACATAACCTGGCGGGCTTTGCTTCCTTCAAAGGGTCCGACTATACCTGCTGCCTCGAGCTGGTCAATGATACGTCCCGCCCGGTTGTAACCTATGGAAAATTTTCTTTGTATCAGTGATGTTGAGCCTTGCTGGTGAATGACAACCAGCCTTGCAGCTTCGTTAAAAAGGTTGTCTCGTTTTGACAGGTCGACCTCAGCTGTTTCAAATGAACTGTCATCTGCATATTCAGGCAGATACATTGCTGTTGCAAAGGCTTGCTGCGAACCTATATATTCAGTTATCTTTTCAATTTCGGGTATGTCAATAAATGCACACTGCAGCCTGATCATATCATTCCCCTGGGCGAATAGCATATCACCTCTCCCAACCAGCTGGTTGGCTCCCGGACTGTCAAGTATGGTCCTTGAATCAATCATTGATGTTACCCTGAAGGCCATCCTTGCAGGGAAGTTTGCTTTAATAATACCCGTGATTATATTTGTAGTGGGCCTCTGTGTGGCTATAACCAGATGAATTCCAATGGCTCTTGCCAGTTGAGCCAGACGGGCCAGGGGCATTTCCACTTCCTTGCCTGCTATCATGATAAGATCGGCAAACTCATCTATTATTACCACTATATATGGCATATAGCGGTGTCCCTTTTCAGGATTAAGCCTGCGCTTGATGAATTTCTGGTTGTATTCTTTAATATTTCTCACCTGGGCTTTCTTCAGCAGGTCATAACGCTGATCCATTTCAATGGTCAGTGAGTTCAGAGTGTATATCACATTCTGCGTACCGTTAATAATAGCATCCTCGATATCGGGAACTTTGGCAAGGTAATGCTTTTCTATCCTTGAGTATAGTGTAAGCTCAACTTTCTTGGGGTCAATCAGAACGAGTTTCAGTTTGGCCGGGTGATTTTTAAACAGAAGTGAGGCAATTATGGTATTCAGTCCCACCGACTTCCCTTGTCCGGTTGCCCCGGCTACAAGCAGATGCGGCATTTTTGTGAGGTCAAAGACATAGGTTTCGTTTGATATTGTCTTACCGAGTGCAATAGTCAGGTCATAATCAGATTCCTGGAACTTTCTGGAACTTAAGATAGATCTGATGGATACTATCTCAGGATTTTGATTGGGCACCTCTATTCCTATGGTCCCCCTCCCCGGTATCGGTGCTATTATCCTTATGCCCAGCGCAGCAAGATTTAATGCTATGTCGTCTTCGAGGCTCTTAATCCTTGAAATACGGACACCCGGAGCAGGAACTATCTCGTAGAGAGTAACTGCCGGACCTATAGTCGCCTTGATCTTGTTAATTTTTATTTTGTAGTGGGCCAGGGTTTCAACGATCTTGTTCTTATTGCTTATCAGCTCTTCGTTGGTAACACTTGAGTCGGGATTTTCGTATTTTTCAAGCAGATCAAGCGTAGGAAGCTTGAACTTGCTGAGCTCGAGTGTAGGATCATAATCCTCAAGCTCCTCGATATCCAGCATATCGTCGGCTTCATCTTTATTATCATTACTCCCTGCTGTTATAGTCTCATCTTCCTCTTCAGCAAGTCCGGTTATCTCATCTTCTTTATTACTGCTATCAGGGGGTTCTCTCAGCGGAAATTCGGTCTCAAACACAAGGTCTTCGGACTTATTGCCTGTATCGAGCTCTATTTCAACTGTGCCAGTTTCATTTTCTGCTGTTGCTCCTGAATATATTTTTGATATTTTATTAATTATATATTTAAAAAATGATTTCAGAAGTCCGAATGAGTTCCTGAATGAGAAAATAACCAGTGCAAAAGTGGCAATAAGGAGTAAAAATGCAGTTCCTATTTTGCCAATGAATCCGATAAGCCATCCACTCACAAAAGACCCATGTCCACCTCCCAGTCCGTACCTGAACAGTATAAACTGCCCTTCCGAGGTATCATATTCCTTCAGTATAAATGCAAGCCATACAGAAAGGATTATTGTGCCTATAATTGAAATCCTTATTGTCTTGCCAAGGGGAAGGACTTTAACATTAAGCAGTGAGAGGCCCAGAATAAGAATCATAAAAGGAATTGAGAATGATACAATGCCGAACCATCGTTCTATAAGCAATGTGGCAAGACAGGCTCCAACCTTTCCTGCCCAGTTAAAAACCTGTCCATCCGAAAAAACCTCGCTGCACCTAAATTCAGAATCTTTTGTCCATGTAAAAAGATACGATAGCAACGAAAGAAAAACAAGGATTGCAAAACATGTGATTATTAATCCGACAGTAAATCCGAATCTTTCATCCTTTATTAGTGCAACCAGACCTCTCTTTTTTAAATTGCCGTTCTGATTTTTCTTTCTGCCCATTGATTAACTTTAAAGCATTACAAATATGCCTTAAAATTAATAAGTGTTTGATTTAAATTAAAATAATAAAAGGGTTAATTACTAAAGTTAATAACAGGTAGCGGTTAATAAGTTACATGGCGGTCATTCCATAAGCCTTTTAATAATATAGGTCATCTGCTCCCTGTTAACTTCAAGGCAATTATCCGGCACTTTGAATTCCCTGGTTTTGTTATTCTGGCTTGGCACAAATTTTTCTGCAGTAAACTGCATCTTCAAATAAGCAAGCTTTAGCTGAAATTCCATCAGTACACCGTCAATCTGATTATAGGGGTTGGTTGAATTGGGTTTTGATATTGATATCTCATCGGTATAATAAATACTGAATGTGTCATTCTGGCCGGGAAGGGTAACAATCGCCTTTTTGCATAACAGTCCGGCTATTTCCTTAACCTCGTCAGTGTATTCTATCTCCATATCCGGATGTTCATTAAAGCAGCACATTGATTCACCTTTCCTGCCTTTAAAAATGTATTTCTTATTCAGGACTTCCAGCAGGGTAATGCACTTCTTATGCTTAAAATTTGTGTGGTTGCTGAGTTTGAAAAAGCCCATAAATCCTTCAATAGTATTTGTGGAATAATTGGGACTGAATTCAAGCTTCATCTTTTTAGGCAACAAGCTTGGTGATATCTGCGTCATTTCGTTTTCAAGGTAGTTTATTCTGTATTCGATAAGACCGTTATTGTACTTTTCTTCATAAGCACCTTTTTTGCATGTGGTAAGGATTAACAAAAGAGGCACTGCTGCCAGCAAATATTTCATTTCTTAAATTTAGGGAAGTTAAATAATTTTCGACAATATACGTTTAATTAATCTCTTTGTTAGATTCTTGCTTTTATGTTTTGATGTATATTATAAAATAATAATACTAATCTTATATTTATCTTGATTAAGAATAATCTAATATAGTATTTTTTTGAATATTAGTCATATAATTTAAAATTGTATAAATATACAACAGGATAGTTCAGTTTCATTATAATAGTTGATAAATATTATGTATCTTTGATATCTGATTTAACTCTTTTATAACATTATTGCCTGTTGATGCTATATATATCGGATTAAGTGTTACGGACAAATAAAATATTATATTTATAAATTTTAAATAAATATTTATACATATGGATATAAATCTTGGAAGAAGAAGTTTTGTAAAACTCCTTGACTTTTCGCGGGATGAAATTAATTCCCTGCTGGAATTATCAGCAAGATTAAAAAAGGCAAAATACAAGGGCAAAGAAAAACAATTTCTCAGGGGCAAGAACATTGCACTGGTTTTTGAAAAAACATCAACAAGAACAAGATGTGCTTTTGAAGTGGCAGCATATGATCAGGGAGCCAATGTCACATATCTTGACAGCGGCGGATCCCAGATAGGGCATAAGGAGTCTATGAAAGATACTGCACGGGTGCTGGGAAGAATGTACGATGGCATTGAATACAGGGGATTCAGCCAGGATACAGTGGAAGAGCTTGCAAAATATGCAGGAGTCCCTGTTTGGAACGGACTTACGGATGAATTCCATCCTACCCAGGTACTTGCTGATTTTTTTACAATGCTGGAGCATACAGACAAGCCGTTGGGAAAAATTAAGTTTTGTTACCTGGGCGATGCGAGGAACAATATGGGCAACTCCCTGATGGCAGGAGCTGCAATAATGGGAATGGACTTCAGGGCGGCTGCGCCGGCAAATTGTCATCCCAAAAAGGAACTGGTTGAAAGATGCAGGGCCATTGCTGACAAATCAGGAGCTAAATTGAATATTACCGGCAAAATTGAAGATGCCGTGAGGGATGTTGATTTTCTGTATACCGATGTATGGGTATCCATGGGAGAACCTCCCTCGGCATGGGGAAAAAGGATAAAGTTATTAAAAGCTTACCAGGTTAATATGGATGTTGTTAAAATGACCGGGAATCCTGATGTTAAGTTTTTGCACTGCCTGCCTGCTTTTCATAACAGGGATACAAAAATAGGAGAGGAGATATACAGGAAATACGGGTTAAATTCAATGGAGGTTACGGAAGAGGTCTTTGAGTCAGACATGTCTGTGGTATTTGACGAGTCCGGGAACCGCATTCATACAATTAAGGCTGTAATGGTTGCAACGTTGGGGGGCATATACCGTTAATTAAAAAATATATTTTTTGTTGTTTTAAAATTGCTTTTTAAAAAAAATATTTGTTAACTTGTATATATTATTTTACTACTAACTATCTCAACTATTCGCATTATGACTATTTATGTTGGTAACATTAATTACTCTTTAGGAGAAGCTGATATTCAAAAAATATTCGAGGTTCTTGGGACAGTTGAATCCGTTAAGATTATAAGGGATAAAAGAACAGGAAGATCAAAGGGATTTGCATTCATAGAGATGCCTGACAAAAAGGAGGCTATGGAGGCGATAAAGACACTTGACGGTAAAGAGGTTGCAGGCAGAAACCTCAGGGTTTTAAAAGCTCATTCCACAAAGAAAGTAAAAGAAAAGGTATCTGAAGAATAAGGTATTATTTTGATTTTATTTTCACGTACAGCTGAAAATTCTGTGTTACCTTGAAAGAGGGCATATTGTTAAAATGCCTGTCACGATAAAAATCTGAACCACATCCTAACTGAAGGGCACTATCCATTAATATATTTTTCCTGTGTCCTTTTGAGTTCATCCAGTCATCTACTACTGCTTCGGCAAGGGACAGGTAGGTGTGGGGAGGTATTAATTCACCGTCTATTTTATAGCTGAACTGTCCGTCACCCCTTATATATACGTTGGTTCCCGATTTATATTGCAGTCCATGGCAGGTAGCAATATTTTCAGCAAGAAACGGATTTAATATTCCTGCGAGAGCCGCCCTGTCATTTGGTGTTTTTTTCTTTTTGTCAACCGGATTAAAATGGCTGAAAAAAGTATCCCTGTTCATATCTATCGAATGCATTATAGCAGTTTTTTCCAGCTCCGGCGCATACTCCAGGAAAGAAAGGTTCTTTTTTGCCCTCTCTTCATTGGTAACAAAGAATATTGCCGCATGCAGCCTGGGGTAATCAATGTTTTCGAAATCTATCTCTTCGTGGAACAAAGGTTCTTTCCTGAAATTCCTCAGGGTTAATTCAGAGTAGTAATTTTTGCTGTCTGAAGGCTGGGCAGCCAGGCCACAGGCAGCAAGAAGGATTAATTTTGCCGAAATTAAAACCTGATTCATAAGAGCCCGCAATTTTATTTTATTAATGATCAGCCAAAGGCGGTCTGCCATATTTCCCTGATAAAGAAAACAGTAATAATAATGGCAACGGCCAGCTTCATTAATGTTCCTGCAATAAACCCGATAAATGTACCGAATGCAGCCCTGAGGGCCTTATCTGTTTCTTTTCCCGCAATTAATTCGCCCACAAGTGCCCCGCAAAAGGGTCCTCCCAGTATGCCTATAATGCCAAAAGGTCCCAGGGGGAGAAAGAATATTCCTATTATCAGACCTATGATGCTTCCCCATACTCCTGCCCTTGAGCCACCGAATTTTTTGGCTCCCCAGGCAGGGACAATATAATCGAATGCCTGGATAATTACTGCAAGGGCTCCCAGTACCAGCAGGGTATTAACGCTAAAATCAGCAAATTTGGTAAAATGGACAATGACAATGCCGGCATAGGTAACAACCGGACCGGGAATAACAGGGAGTATGCAGCCGGCTATCCCGACAATGATACATAATACTGAAAGTACAAGTAATATATAGTCAAGCATAACTAAAATAAAATCCTAACCGGCAGCCAGGGATCCTCCTATCAGGAATGTTGCTGCAAAAGCAATAATAGCATATAATTCAGGGAACACGGCCAGTATCATTGCTCTTCCGAAAACATTGTAGCCGGCGCCGATAGCGGCAATACCGTTGGCACATACCTGTCCCTGCCTGATGGCAGAAAACAGACCTACAAGTCCGAGAGCCAGTCCGGCCCCAAATACAGCCACACCATTGAATACGGTCATATCAGGTGTTATTACCCCGTAAATATTGGCAAGGACAAAGTAACCTGCAAATCCATAGAGCCCCTGTGTTCCGGGCAGGGCACTCAGCAACATGTAACTGCCGAATGCTTCCTCATTTTTTTTCAATGCCCCTATGGTTGCATTGCCTCCCAAAGTTACTCCTATTGCACTTCCTGTACCTGCCAGTCCGATCATCAATGCAACTCCGATATAAGCTAAGAGAACTGCTGTTGTCATGATATTACTATTTTAAGTTTATTAAATTAAAATTGTATTCAATTCTTTTTAAATGGTTTATATTCCTTACCTCCGCCCATAAATCCCGCATTTTTGTAAAACTCAACAAACGTAAGACGCAGTGGATGTACAAAAGCACCCAGGGTTGCCATAAAGATATTAAGTGAGTGTCCTACAACCAGTATCAGCAGAAAAATAACCTGGCTGACTATAATTGTATCGCCGCTCATTTCAAGGGCAAGGTAATTAAATACGTATCCAAGTATGGCACTTGAGATACCCAGTGCAAAAAGCCTGATATATGATAAGACATCACCAAACACCCCGGTAGCTGTAAAATATATATCTCCCAGACCCTTGCCAAAATTTCCCAGTATTCCTTTGCCGGGATTATTCATGAATAATATCATCACCAGGCTTGAGGCCAGTATAAGGAAATATAAATATTTCAGGATCTCCAATTCCGGACCGATTTTATTCTTCAGTAACATAAATAATACAGTGCTGGTAATCAATATTATCCAGCCAAGGATAGACAATGAATATTTAAATCCAAGCTGCTTGGTTATGTTCAGTATTTTTACAAACATGCCAAAGATTATCTGAACGCCACCCAGGATAAGAGCGAAATAAAACATTTCTTCAGGCTTGAGGAAAATATCCCTGAATGATTCGAGGAATGCAATGTCAGCTTTCAGCAGATCAACACCGAAAAAAGTGCCTGATAAAAATCCGAATATAACAGTTGAACCTCCCAGGATTTGAATCAGGGTAAGCAAAGGCTTCATATTGCTTTTTGCACGCAGCTTAACTATACTGGCAGCTATAATAAATAAGAGTCCGTACCCCGCATCTCCCAGGCAGAATCCGAAAAACATCATAAAGAAAGGTGCAAAGAAGGGTGTCAGATCAAGCTCTTTATAGTCAGGTAACGAATACAGTTTTGCTATGGGTTCGAATAATTTTGAATACTTGCTATTCGTAAGCTTTATGGGTATTTTATCTTCAATGCCAGGTTCTGATGTAATGAAAAATATACCCGATTTGTTAAGGAACAGATCTATTTCCTGCTGCTTGTCCACCGGCACCCATCCCTCAAGCAACATAAGCTTTTCCTCAACCTGCTTTTCGGTATTAAAAACTACATTTTCAAATTCAAACTGTTCCTGCAGCCTGTCCCTTTCTGAAATAAGAAGAGGGATATATTTTTTTGCATACAGATCAAATATTTCTTCGGATTTTGTAAGTATATTTTCTATATCCTTCTGCTTTTTCAGGAGTCTTGAAAGTGAATTCCCAGGCAGTTTTATTTCTTCGGCGTCAACATCCATATCTTCCTGACCTTCCTGGATAACAACAAAATAAATATTACCGCCGTAGTGATTTATAACTTCTGTGTTGTATTTTACTTTCCACTGCTCATTGAATTTTCTGGCAGTGCATATAAAGAACCTGATATTAAAACCGTGTTCACTTAGTTTGTTGATATCTTCAAATGAAAAATCTCCCCATGGTCTGACCAGCTCAATATCTTTTTTCAATGAGGAGAGTTGCTGGGTTTTATTCTCAACTTCGGACTGCATATTTTGAATTTCCTGCAGGATTTTATGTGCGTCAGCTGGTGCAACAGACTCTGACTTATCTTCAGGAGCCCTTTTCTGGAGAAATTTAATGACTGAGTTGTATTGATTAATAAGGTAATACTGTTCCCTGAGTTTCTCATCAGCCAGCTCACCAGATTGCTTTTCAATGACATGCAATATTCCTGTCTTCTGAAGCTCGTTCAGGAACCCGGCATATTCCTTATGATAGATAAGGAAAGAGTATTTCTTCATCGGTATTATCATTGCACAAGCTCAAGTTGCTGCTGACGGTTTTTTACTATCTTCTGTGCAGATTTGGAAAGGTTCTCCTCATCTTCCATAAATCTTTTTATTTTAAGTATAGCCTCTTCAAATCCGGGAATCTGCACTTTCTCATACAGGTTAACCTTTTGGGTAGTTTTCTTTCTGGCACGGTCAACAAGCTGTGTTCTTTTATTGAATATTTCTTTTTCGATAGCTATTGAAGCAATCTCCTTAATTAGTGCAACGCCATCAAGATACCATTTGGGCTTGTTGAAGATACTGAACTTCCCTGTGTAAAAGTCTATTCCGTCAAGCACGGGGGTCTTGACTCCGGCAATTTTTTTTACCGATAATCTCACGTTGTCTATGCCCACAATGCTTGCGTCAAATTCAACCCATAACCTGCTCATATAGTCGTATTGACTGATTTTTTCCTTCAGCTTTTTTTCCAGCTCGAGCATCCTGTCCCTGGCTTTTTTCACTTCAACCCTGAGTGCCGACTCCTTGTTTTTAATTGTCGGCAGGGCTCTCACCCTTATCTCGAGCTGCTTATAAAGCTGCTGTAATGCCGTTTTGTTATATTGGAATTTTATTGCCATTGTTACTTTTTAGGCCAGTACTTATCCACAAGTTCCTTTTTTGCCCCGACTTCTTCAGGCTTAAAATATTCACTGAATAATTGCCAACCTGTGTTCAGCATTTCATCAATGTCGATATTAACATCTATAGCCAGCAGTTTTTCAGAATACGCCCTGGCAAACTTAAGGCTTCGCTCATCATAGTCTGTCAGGTCAAAGCCGTTTTCAAGCTTGGTTTTTGCATTTGCTGCATCCGCATAAAGCCTTATTGCAGCATTCATAACCTGGGGATGATCTTCCCTGGTCTTTTTACCTATAACCAGTTGTTTTAGCCTTGACAGGCTTCTGAAGGGATCGACAATAACCTTACCTATATCCGAGTCTTTTCTCAGGAAGAGCTGTCCCTCGGTGATATATCCTGTATTGTCGGGTATGGCATGGGTTATGTCCCCGCCTGATAATGTCGTTACGGCAATTATTGTAATTGAACCGCCGTCTGGAAACTGGACTGCCTTTTCATATATTTTTGCCAGGTCACTGTAAAGTGAACCGGGCATACTATCCTTGGATGGAATCTGGTCCATACGGTTTGATACTATGCTTAGTGCGTCGGCAAACAATGTCATATCGGTAAGAAGCACGACAACGCTCTGGTTTCTGTCAACGGCAAAATATTCAGCGGCAGTAAGTGCCATTTCCGGCACCAGCAGCCTCTCCACAGGAGGATTATCGGTAGTGTTGACAAAGCTTATTATGCGGTCAAGGGCACCGGCATTATCAAAGACATTCTTATAAAAGAGGTAATCGTCGTTGGTAAGTCCCATTCCACCAAGTATTATCTTGTCAGCCTTTGCCCTTAATGCCACCATGGCCATAACCTGGTTATAGGGTTGGTCAGGATCTGCAAAAAACGGTATTTTTTGTCCGCTTACCAGTGTGTTATTCAGGTCTATACCTGCGATACCCGTTGCTATCAATTCGGAGGGCTGCTCTCTTCTTACGGGGTTCACCGAGGGGCCTCCTATCTCACGTTCTTCGCCTTCGATAGCAGGACCACCGTCAATAGGCATGCCATAGGCATTAAAGAACCTTCCTGCAAGGTCATCACTTACTTTCAGCGTGGGTGGCTTGCCAAGGAATGTAACTTCAGCATTTGTCGGTATCCCTTCAGTGCCGCCAAACACCTGGAGGGTAACGTTATCTTCAATAACTTTTACAATCTGGGCCAGCTTGCCGTGAACAATAGCCAGCTCTTCATAACCTATGCCTGCAGCCTGCAACGAACACGTTGCCTTGGTGATCTGGTTTATTTTAGTATATATTTTTTGAAATGCTCTGGTCTCCATCATTATGCCTTTCGTTCATCAATAATTTTCAATAACTCCTTTTCATAGTTGAGAAATTTCTCTGATTTAAATTCGGAGTAATTCATCTGTTTGTAATGGTTTATGATCCTTTTGAAATAGATGTCCACTTCAGTAAAAGACTCGAAATCAAACTCTGTATTGCACACCTTGAGAACATGTTCAAGCATGTATTTCTGCCTTTCCACAGGGGTGGACCGGTCAACTTTATCGAATGCATCCTGCTGCAGGATTACAAAATCTATAATCTCTGATTTCCAATAGGTGACGTGGTAATTAACGGGCACGCCGTCGTCTCCAAGGATATTTATCTGTTCATAGGTCTCTTTGCCTCTCTGGAAAATGGTTTTGGCCTCATTAACATTGTCTATCCATGTATCTGATATTTTGCTTTCAACATATTCTGCAAATTCAGGATATTCAAGATATTTTGAGTAGCTGTCTATAGGATCAACGGCAGGATAGCGCTTGCTGTCAGCCCTGTGCTGGGCAAGTGCATAGAAGCACCTCGCGACTTTTTTTGTCGATTCCGTTACCGGCTCTTTCAGGTTACCACCGGCAGGAGAAACTGTCCCTATAAAGGTTATTGAACCTGTTTCGCCATTATTCAAGTTAGTATAGCCGGCGCGTGAGTAAAAATTTGATATTACTGCCGGTAAATCCATCGGGAAGGCGTCCGGTCCAGGCAGTTCCTCAAGCCTGTTTGACATTTCTCTCAGTGCCTGTGCCCATCGTGATGTTGAATCGGCAAGCATCAGCACGCGCAGTCCCATAGCCCTGTAATACTCGGCGATAGTCATGGCTGTGTAGACCGATGCTTCCCTGGCCGCAACAGGCATATTTGATGTATTGGCCACAATGATGGTTCTTTCCATTAGCTTTCTTCCTGTTCTGAAATCTTCAAGCTCAGGGAACTCCTTAAAAAATTCAACAACTTCGTTCGCCCTTTCACCGCATGCTGCAATAATCACAATATCGGCCTCTGCCTGCCTTGAGATGGCATGCTGCAGAACGGTCTTCCCGCATCCAAAAGGTCCTGGAATAAATCCCGTACCTCCCTCTACAATAGGATTAAGAGTATCAATAATTCTTATTCCCGTTTCGAGCAGCTTGTAGGGCCTTGGTTTATCTTTATAGGCCTTGATGGCAACCTTCACCGGCCATCTTTGTACCATTGTTACAGGTAAATCTTTCTTATTGCTGTCTGTGAGGACGGCTATTGTATCGTTTATCTTATAATCACCGGCTTTCAGTATGCTTTTTATCGTATATGTCCCTTTAAAGCTAAAAGGGACCATTATCTTGTGAGGCATTGCATTTTCTTCAACTTCACCCAGCCAGTCCCCTGCTGTTACCGCATCGCCTTTTGATGCTGCCGGCTTGAAATGCCACATTTTATCTTCGTCCAGCGCATTTGTGTACTGTCCTTTTTTAAGGAATATACCCTTCATCTTATTCAGGTCATTTTGCAACCCGTCATAATTCTTTGACAGCAGTCCGGGCCCCATCACAACTTCGAGCATATGACCTGAAAATTCAACCTTGTCACCTGTTAATAATCCCCTTGTGTTCTCAAATACCTGCACATAAGCATTTTTACCGTAGACTTTTATTACTTCGGCCATTAAACGGACCTGTCTAAATAGTATATAACATATCTCATTCTGAGATACCGGACCTTCAACCTCGACAATTACCAGGTTTGAAATAATTCCTTTTACTGTTCCTTTTGTTGCCATCTTTGATCACTTAATATATTGTATACTCCTTTGGGAACTCGTAGCTATTCTCAAGCCTCCCCAGCAGATCTTTAAACAATTCATTTCCCTTATCTTTGTCCATTTTCATCCATCTTTCGATAATACCAACCTGTATGGTATAGGCAAATATCTTTTCTATAGTAAAATAGTGAAAGAAAGTCCATTCATTCAGCAGATTCCATATTACCATATCTATTTTCTTTTCCTTTTCAATGATATTATCTTCCTCGGTTGCCCTTATGATTGATTCCAGCATCGGGAATTCGCTGCTTATGCCAAAGTCGCGTGCACTGCTTTTTATAAGTTTTTCTGTTATTTCATTGTTTCCAATAAGTTCACTTTCAATATCCATTTTATATTTTCTGCAGCTGGCGGCTGTTAAAATGTTGGTCAGGTTCATCTCAAATTCAAGCCAGTTTCTGGCAAAATGATTATCAATATTTATCGCAAATTCATAATAAAGCTGCGTGATTTGATTTTCCCACCCTTTACCTTTGAATAAAGGAGCCTCGTTCTTATATGCATTAATAAATTTTCCTAAATATGGGGGGATCTTTCTTCTGTATTCAGATAATGCATCGTCTTTAACAAGGTAAAATATCTCTTCAATATCCTGCCCGGATAGATTTCCCAGTCCGTCTACTTCTGATTTCGGGTCTTTCAAAAGACTGATAATATTTGTATTATCATATTTCCAGAATAATGACTCAATTAACCTGAAATCATCAGAATGAAGCACTTCCCTGAGTTGCTCCCTGAAATTTATCAGAATAAAGTCAATTTTTTTTGCATCCGGGAATAACTCAGGAAGTCCTGCAATAAAACAATGGTATTCACGCCTCATATCTTACTCTTCTGCAAATAGTAATTTAATTAGTCTTGGCCTTAAATATTGCTTGAAAAAGTTAATAAAATCCTCATCAGTAAAACTTATTTTATAACCTCCGTTTCCTGGTCCGATCTGAAAACCTGACTTTATATTTTCGTCATACCTCATTTCAACTCCCTTTTTTAACAGGTCTTTCAAAGCTTTGGTAAAATACTGCTGCATTTCTTTTTCTTCTTTTTCAGGAAGGAGGATAGAAATGTTGGCTCCCTGATCTGACCGGGGATTCCAATTTTTAATTATTGTTTCGATAAGCTTTTTGATAAAGTCCTTATCTTCAAAAGTCTTTTTTACAGGCACTTTCACAATCTCTCCATTTATAAGTTCTGTAATTTGCTGTTTCAGTGCATTTATAGATTGTCTTGAAGATAGCCTGAATTCGGCTTCCGAACTCTTTTTTATCTCATCAGATTTCTTTTTAGCATCCTTAATGATTTTGTCAGCATCTTTTTTTGCCTTGCTGACAATATCTTCAGCTTCTTTTTTTGAGCTGCTTATTATTTTTTCAGCTTCAGCATTTCCCTTTGAAATACCCTCCTTAAATATTTTATCAGTAAGTTTCTGTAATTTATTTTGCATTTTTGTTCAGATATAAAATAGTATAAAAAAATGAAATTCAGCAAACTACTATTTTGTTTGCAATCTTTTAATAACCAGAGGATTTAGCTTTCTCAAAAGCCCAAATATAAGGAAAAGTTTACTTATAGTTTCAGTTTATACATTGTTTTGCAATTATTTTTAATGATTTTAAATAACAATGCAAAACAGGCAATCAGGATGGTTTGTTAATTAATTATTGAATATATTTATAACAAAATTTTTTAGCAACTAACATACTATTTTATACAGAGGTTACTATGAATTACGGATTCCTCGATTTCCTTAAGCTGCTCGGGGCTCTCGGACTTTTTATTTTTGGGATGAAGCTTATGAGCGAGTCCCTGCAAAAAGTGGCGGGTTCAAAATTAAGAAGTATCCTTTCTGCAATGACTTCAAACAGGTTTATGGGAGTATTTACAGGGTTTCTTATTACAGGGATTATCCAGTCTTCATCTGCAACAACGGTTATGGTGGTAAGTTTTGTAAATGCGGGACTCTTGTCGCTGGCAGAGTCGATAGGTGTAATTATGGGTGCAAATATTGGTACAACAGTTACCGCATGGATGATTTCCATCCTTGGCTTTCAATTCGACATATTTACTTTTACTTTTATATTAATCGGACTGGGATTGCCGATTATGTTCTCAAAAGATAAAAGGAGAAGTTCCTGGGGTGAAGTGATAATAGGGTTCTCGTTGATATTCCTCGGGTTGCATTTTCTGAAGGAATATACACCAGACATTAACAACAATCCGGGCTTTCTTGAATTCCTGAAGAAGTATTCGGATGCCAGATTTATATCGGTATTGATTTTTATAATCATTGGCGCAGTCGTTACGATGGTTATCCAGTCATCGAGTGCAGCAATGGCGCTCACGCTGGTAATGTGCTATAACGGATGGATATCTTTTGATCTGGCAGCGGCAATGGTCCTCGGACAGAACATAGGAACGACGATTACTGCAAACCTGGCGGCAATTATTGCCAACACATCAGCCAAGCGTGCCGCAAGAGCACATCTTGTTTTTAATATTACAGGAGTCCTTCTTATGCTCCTTGTTTTTCATCCTTTTCTGAAAGGCATAAACTGGTTTATACTTAAAATCGGATTGAATTCGCCCTATATGGTGGAAGGACAAACAGCTTCTGAGACAGCACAGGCCATGCCTGTTGCATTGTCAATTTTTCATTCGGTGTTTAATATATTAAACACGTTGGTTTTAATATGGTTTGCTTCGTTTATTATAAAGATTGTCAGCGTAATTGTACCCAGCAGGGATGAAGATGAGGAATTCAGCCTGAGGTATATTAACACCGGCCTGCTGTCAACGGGTGAGTTATCAATACTGCAGGCAAGAAAAGAAATACAGCTTTATTTGCAGCGTGTCACAAAGATGTTTGAGCTGGCAAAGGAATCCTATTATACAAAGACAGGGAAAAAGTACGATAAGTACATGTCGAAAATCAGGAAGTATGAAGATATCTCTGACAGGATGGAGGTGGAGATTGCCTCTTACCTGACAAGGATAACTGAGGAGTCGTTCAGCAGTTTAAGCTCCGAGAATATTACAAGCATGCTAAATATGGTAAGTAACATCGAAAGCATGGCTGATTCAAATAACAAGCTGGCAGATACTATAGAAAGGAAGAATTCAGCCAAAGCAGGATTCACAAAAGAGATGGATAAGAATATCGGAAAGCTTTTTACAGTTATTGACCAGATTTTAAAGGAGATAAATGAAGGATTTGCCAGGGATGAATCCCTGGCATTCTCAGACAGGAACAGGGCTCATAGAAAAGAATTGCAAAAAATTGAAAAGGCTCTGAAAGAAGAGCATTTCAAGAACCTGAGAAAGGGCAGGTACAAGTGCTCAACAGGAGTTATATATTCGGATATGTACAGCGAGATTATTAACCTTGGCTATTACGCGCTTAATGTATTTGATTTAATGGTCTGACTAGAAATTTGAAAATATGAAAATTATTGTAACTTTATATAGAAATCAGGAAACTTAAATAATAAAATATCTATGAAAAAGAAATTATTGGTTTTTATTATGATTTGGATGTATATGCTGGCCGGGTATACTCAGGAGATGTCAATTGATGCTCTTCTAAAGGATTTTAAGTCTGATGATTGGCCAACGGTGCTGAATGCCAAGGAGAAGCTTGAAAACATGGAGGAAAAATCTATTCCTTACCTCATAGATATGCTGGGTGTTAAATCATGTATTAAACTCGTCAATACCGGGGATCTTATTTACCCGGGTGCTGAGAAGTTTTACGGGCGGGGACAAATAATCGAATATGATATTGATGATGTGATTATCCGCGCAGGATGGCTTCTTGAGGAACTTACTTTTCAGAACTTCGGATTCAGTGGTATCCATATCCAGGAGGACAGGCTTGTTAACTTTATTAAAGTAAATTATCCTGACTATTATGATAGCAACAGTAACAGAAAAAAGGTAGATAAATGTTCGGTTGCGGAAAAGCGCAAGTTAATAAAAGACCTTAGCATCAGTGAAGCCAGGGAATGGTGGAGCCGTGAGTCGGCCGGCTGGAACAGGCTGGACGCTCTTGTCAGCGCACTTAAAAGCGATGATGAGAAAAGACAGGTTAAGGCATTGTTTTATTTGCGTAATGGTAAGACACGCTGCACCGGACTCACAAAAGAATATTATGAAGCCAACATTCAGAGTATAGTTGTTGAATTATCAAAAGTGCAGACAAAAAGAGTATCTGAGCATGCAAAGCTGATTTTGCTGGATACAAATTATGACTGGTTAAAGATGAAACAGATGTGATTTTATAAACAAATAAATAAAAATTATGAGGTTAAAAATCTTAATAATTTTAACGGTATTATTACATCTCTGTGCTAAAAACATATTTGCTCAAAAGGAGATCTTTATCAAACTTATTGAGTTCAGGCTTGATGAAATAAGTGAACAGGATTATGAGAATGAGTATTTCATGACAATTAAGTTTAATAAAGGGTCTACCTATAAGTTTAAAGTCACAAATCATCTTGATAACTATGCAGGGGAAGCCGTTTTTGAGTTATTGGATGCAGACAAGCTTGTGCTGACAAATGTGGTGGAAGACAAATATTTTGATGCTTTTAGTTTTGCCTGCAACAAGACCGGATTTTATGATATACTTATCCGTTTTAAGAATAATAAACCTGGCAATTCTGTTGTAGAAATTAAACTTGTTCAATAGGCATTATCAGTACTTAAGTTCCATATTCAGTTCATCTCCTTCGATGATCCAGCATTCCTCATCACACTCGCTGCTTAAATGTCTTGTCTTGATCCTTGTACCGTCAATAGCTATTATTTTACTGTTACCCTTTATATACTCAGCTTCAACCGAGTATTCACTGTTTACAGGAACAAGCAGGTAATATGTACTCTCATATGCTGTGTCAACATATTCCGTATCCCTTTTCTCAACCTCATTTCTGTATACAATAAGCGGTATTGATTCATAGGTGTCATTTATTGTAAGTTCCAGTGTCAGATAGGCACTGTCAGGCTTTATCCGGTAGCACTCCTCACAATCCACACCTGCTGTAAATATCTTTTCGCTGCATGAACATACGAGCAAAATAAGGAAGTCTGCTAATATTAACCTGTACATTTCTATGACTTTTAATTAAAATCTGTAATATCCTTTGGCAGGTATCTTTTTGTTCTACTGCCTATATTAAAGGTGAATGATATATCTATTCTTCCGGGACTTATTTTATAAAGGCCATAATCAAGGTATTCATACATCAGATTTACTCCGAAAAAGTTGTTATTCCAGTAAATACCCCCTCCCGGAGCCAGTATCATTTTATTATCGGGCTTTTCCAGGGAGCCCCTGTAACTGCCGGAGGTATATACTTCTTTAGCCCCAAGCATAATCCCGGTGCTGAGCCTGTTATTTAGCTTTACGAGGTTAATCCTTTTATATATGCCAAGGAAAAGGGCTGTCCTCCTTTCGCGGTATTGATATAATAATTCCGGAGTTACTTTTTCCAGGACCCTCATCGACCAGGGCCTGAATGCCAGTCCGCCTTTTAAAGCAATATTGAATTTGGTGTCAAGCACGCCCATTTCAATTCCTGTCATTAAGTCGTCAAGATTCCAGTTGAAATTGAGTCCGAAGTTGTACTGGCTGAATGAAGGCCATAGATTTCTTTTTCCTCCATTCTCCAGCAGGTATTTTTTAATTGCCTTGTTTCTGTTGCTGCGGGCCAGTGATAAGGGATTTTCAGCTAATGATATTCTTTCATTTACGTTGGCTCCCTTTTCAGTGAGATGTTTTGACAATACCATGTCATTATTTGCCACAGCGATAGCTATTGGAGAAAAGTTATTATTTGTTTTGCAGCTTATATCGGCACCATGGTCTATAAGCAAATCTGCAATATCGGCATAGCCATTCTGTATGGCGCAATGCAGTGCACTATAGCCATTATTATCCTGTGAATTTACTGCTGCCCCTCCACGGATAAGTATGTTTGTCAGGTCATAATCTCCGTAAAAAGATGCTATCATTAATGCATCTGTTCCGGATACGTTCTTTTTGTTTATGCCGGCTTCATAATACAGGAGCATATCCGCCATAACCGGGTATCCGTATGCGGCAGCATACATCAGTGGGGTATTTCCGTAATTGTCAGTAATATCTATATAGGCGCCCTTTCTTATAAGGTATTCAGCAATATCGAGGTTGTCAGCCACAACTGCACTTATAAGGCCCGTTATGCCGTTATCAGGATTCTTATCTATATCCGCGCCGTTCAGTACAAGTATTTTTACCAGGTTTGTGTCCTGGTTCTGAATAGCATACATCAGGGGAGTTATGCCGTCCCATGTTGTTGTGTTAATATCGGCGCCTTTATTCAAGAGCCGCAGTACTTCATCTGTATAGCCTTTATCTGTAGCCAGGATGAGGTTATAATCCATGTTACCTGTGACATAAAACGAAGTATCAATGACGGTGGTATCAACCTTTACTGAATCCTGTCCGATTCCTCTTATGCAGAGCAAAAAAAGTAATATATTCAGGAGTTGCTTATTAACAGGCATTGATGATGGCCGCATTATTAACGGTTGTCAAATTTATACTATTAAAATAAATATACAGGTAAAATTTCTCAAAAAATGTGCCAGCCAGTGGTCAGGGTTTGAAATGGCGTGTAAATTCTTTTGAGGTTTTTAGAAGGTCTATTGTAAAAGACATGAGGTTATTGCTTTCTGCCAGCAGGTCAAGGTAAAGTAATCCTATTCGAGTGCCAATATTATCGCTTTTAAAAATATTAAGCTGATCCTTACGCAGCCTGACCGCCTTGTCCGCTAATTTTTTCTGGTATAAAACAACCTTACTTATGTCTTTATATGAATTATCGGTGATAATCTTTATTACCTGCCTGAAGAACCTGGCGGTGCCTTTCTGAAAGCTGCCCAGGTTTTTTATTTGCCTGTTTTTAAGGGGAGCGTGATTATTGTCCACATGTTTAAAAACAGGTATGGCCATATTTAGCAAGCAATGAGTGATATCACTCAGTTGATCGAGAACCTGCACATAATGATATCCGCTTTCAGCTGTTTTATCTTCAAGTTTATTGATAGTAACATTTATATTGCTTTTTATGAACTTAATTTCTTTATTGAGTTTACGGGATTCTTTCAATGCTCTTTTAAGTTTTTTCCTTTTCTCCCCTGTCAGTCCGGTTACTATCATGTCGTACAATTCAGAAACAGCAAGAAGGGTGGAAATAATATTTGAATTACACTTTTCAAAAATCGTTTCGCCTTTAAGAGAAAGGCTTTCGCTGAGTATAGTGTCGGCCTTTTTTTCTGCTTTTTCTTTGGAAGAATAGAGTATATGGGTTTTATAAATAAAGAAAATCGTTATTCCAATCATGATAAAGATAGCATATATGTTCAGCCAGCTGATAAACAGGGCAATAATAAAGGAAACGGAGAAAGCACTAAGGGCAGTAAAGAACCAGCCGCCAATCACTGTCATTACCCCTGTAATTCTATATACTGCACTTTCCCTGTTCCACGCACCGTCAGCCAGGGATGTTCCCATAGCTACCATAAATGTTACATAAGTGGTTGACAGGGGCAGTTTTTGGGATGTTCCAAATGCTATAAGTATACTTGCTATGACCAGGTTTACCGAAGCCCTTAACAGATCAAAGGATATGGATTTATCTTTTTTTACTGTTTTCCTGAAATACTTGTCATTAAATCTGCGGTTTATAGCTTTTAAAACCGGTTTTGGTATTATTCCTTTAATGAATTTGCCAAATTGTATCGATTGCCTTACCAGCACTCGTGCAAGCATTGTGGATCCGAACCTTTCATTCACCTTGTCCTGGTTACTTAACTTCAGTTGCGTTTTAACAACTGTCCGCGCCTTCCTTGATACCCATAAGGTTATAACCATTATTAATCCGGCGATAAGGAGAAACATTGTGGGGGTGGATACCTGGCCTTTAAGGGCGCTCATCAGGAAGGAACCCGGACCCTGTGCATTTTGAGCTGCAAATGTTTTAAAAGACTCAAATCCTGCCAGGGGGACTCCAATAAAATTAACAAGGTCATTCCCTGCAAAGGCCATTGCCAGGGCAAAAGTGCCTATCAGGACAATAAACTTCAGTACATCAAGCCTGAACAGCCATATAAGCAGCTGCATAAGTACCGTAAAGCCGGCAAAGCTTAATACAAGAATAAGCATAGTATTCTCCATAATCCAGTCCAGGCTTGCTCCTGTTATAAATGAAGAGCCTTTTGCTCCCTTTATCAGGATGAAATATACAATAGCTGTGACGGCAAAACCTCCCCAGACTGAACCGAAGTACTTCAGTGTTTTTTTATAGTTAAAAGAGAATATAAATCTTGTAATATATTGCACTACAGCACCAACAGTAAATGCTACGAATACCGAAAGCAATATTCCGGATATAATCAGCAGGGCCCTGCCCGAATTGATATAGGTTCCCATACTGGTGATACCTTCAGCAGAATTGCTGATTTTTATCAGTGAAATGGCAACGGCGCCGCCCAGCAGCTCGAATACTATGGAAACAGTTGTTGACGTCGGGAGTCCGAATGTATTGAAAAAATCAAGCAGGATTACATCTGTGATCATTACGGCGAGAAAGATGATCATAATTTCCGAGAAATAAAACTGGTCGGGATGAAAGATGCCTTTTCTTGCAACTTCCATCATGCCGCTTGAGAAAGTAACACCCAACAGGATACCCAGCGCCGCGATAATCATAATTACCCTGAAAGGAGCTGCTTTGGAGCCAATGGCTGAATTAAGAAAATTTACGGCATCATTGCTTACACCAACGATCAGGTCTGATACGGCCAGTGTAAATAATACTACTACAATGATCACATAAATAGTCACCGCTAATTAATTAAAAAATCACGCAAATTTACATTTCACATTTTAAACAGTGATTTTTTTAATATTAAGTTTATGTTAACTTAACCGGAACATCGTTAAATTAGTGGCTGTGTTTTAATATATACAGAATAATAATGAAAGGCAGACTATATTTGATCCCTTCAACGCTGGGGCCCGACACAGCCGGCACGGTAATACCGGCAGGAACAGTTGAAATCGTGCGCACTATCAAATATTTTATTGTTGAGAATGTAAGGACAGCAAGGAGGTTCCTGATCCAGCTCGGGATAAAGGCTCCTTTTGATGATATTGTTTTTTTTACTCTCAACAAATATACATCACAGGATGAGATCCCCCGGTTTCTTGATCCCCTGTCAGAAGCCGATGTCGGCATCATTTCCGAGGCCGGCGCTCCTTGTGTTGCGGATCCGGGCTCTGAGATTGTGAGACTGGCACATATGAAGAACATAAGTATTATTCCGCTTGTGGGACCTTCATCGCTCCTGCTTGCATTGATGGCATCCGGATTAAACGGACAGAATTTTGCGTTTATCGGTTACCTCCCAATACAAAAAAAAGAGAGGATAATGAAAATAAAACAGGCCGAGAAGCGCTCATTTGAGGAGGGCCAGGCACAGATATTTATTGAGACACCTTACCGTAATAACCAGGTTTTTAATGATCTTATAAATTACTGTGCTCCTGAAACATATCTTTGTATTGCATCGAGCCTTACGCTGGCTGATGAATCCGTAAGGACTCTCACTATTTCCGAGTGGAGAAAGAAGCAGGTGGATATAAACAGGAAACCCGCGGTATTTATTATCCAAAAAATAAAGTGCGGGCCTCGGAACCAATAAACACTAATAAATATACTAATTTATTATATCTTCAATTTCTATATCATAAACCAGGGAAGTATACGCAGGAACTATTATATAACCGTAATAGGGGTGCTTGTATCCTGATTCCTCGTAACCGTAATCATAGGGTACAATAACCCTTGCCTGGGTCCCTATGCTCATCGTATCTATGGCTGCAAGAAATCCGTCCGTGAAAGGCAGGTATCCTTCAGGTGCAGATGCCGAATTGGAATATTTGAATTTCAGCGCACTCCCTTCAGTCCGGTTAGACTCAAATAATATCAGCGAATTTTCAATAATATAGTAACTGTCGAACAGAACATATACCGAATCATTTGTTTCAACCGTAGTCATATGATCCAGGATAGAAGATTCCAGTTCATAGTAGTACACATTGTCAATAATAGTTCCATTGTCCATGCTCTGCTCCTCAATCACGGTATTTAGCTGGATTGAATCATATGCTTCAGGGTCGGGAATTACTTTCAGCAGTTCAACATCATATACCAGGGTTACATAGTCCTTGAAAGCCAAATCCGCTGGAATTACTATTATGTATCTTGCCCCTTCGCGCATTTTTGAAACACCCCTGTAAAATCCCTCAATACTGTTTCCCAGATATATTTTTTTCGGACCGAAAATATAATGATCAAGATACTGATAGTTCGTCCATTCATCTATAAGATTGCTGTCAGTGGTTTCTATAATTGTATTGTCTGTTTTTCTTCCTGTAAAGTCTATGGCAACATAATCGGTCGCTGTAGGTGAGATACCTGTACCCTCAGTAATTTTTACGTAGTAGATGCCGTCTTCTTCAATCACTGTGTAGCCCTGATCTCTTAATGACTGCAAATAAGCATCCCTGTCGGACTTTTCCTGTTTCTCATATTCATCCCATTCATCTTTCAGGCAACTGTTAAGGGTAATATTAATGAGAACTGCCAGAGTAATTAGAAGGCCGTTGACTATTTTTTTCATTTTCATATTAATTAGTAATTGTAATATTAATAGATGACTAACAATAAAAAAGGTTGCTTTAATATTTTCTGCTAATTTACTTTTAAAATTTCAACTTCAAAAATTAAAGATGTAAAAGGCGGAATAATACCTGTTGATGATCCTTCATTGCCGAAAGCCAGATCAGAAGACAAAATGATTATGGCCTTCTCACCTTCATGCATAAATCCCAGTGCTTTCTCAAGTCCTTTAATTACCTGCCATTCGGTGCCGTATACAAACTGGAAGGGCTGGTTACGTTTTATTGTCGAGTCAAAGAATTTGCCATTGAGGAATTTACCTTCATAATTAATGGTAATTGTATCCCCCGTTTCAATCCTTTTGCCTGTTCCCTTGCGCAGGTTTATATAATAAATTCCCGGTAATATGGGCTTCACGGGCAGTTCCTTTTCTTCAAGAAACTGTTTCAGGATAACTTTTTCATAATCACCAAAATCCCGGATCCATCTCATGAATGCTTCCTTTTCCTTCTGGTATTGTTCTTCCGTCTGTATTTCAATTACATCAATAGTCACTTTCATGCTGCTGTTTTCATTAAAGAAACGGGGCAGTCTTGTTTGAAGAGTCTTATTAAAAAAGTCACTGGCTGAAATTATGAATGTAGCGCTTTCCTTTGCTGCAAGCATCATAAAGCATTCATCAATAGCCCCTTTATATGCAGGCCTGGTAATCTGGAACTTTCTTCGTCCTGTGAAGAAAACAGAATCATCCAGTGTCTTATACGAAAGGTCTACCGTAACAAAATCCCCTGCCTTTGGTTTTTTAGTATCTTCACCTATCTTGTGCAGCTTGTAGTATATACCATGCCTTGCAAGTTTGTAGCCGGGATAGCGTGATTTATCATAACATGATGCCAGCAATAAGATGAGAACACCCGGTAAAATATAAAGTTGTTTCATGTATATAAATTAATTTCTTTAATATTAATTCTTAAGTGATATTAGTTCCACATCATATAAAATTATTGAACGGGCAGGTATTTTATTATCATCCCCTACCAGTCCGTGAGCCAGGTGCGGGGGCAAAATAAACCTTGCCCTGTCACCTTCCCTTAATAATAGTATACCTTCTTCAAGTCCCGTTTCTACAGAGCCTCTTCCAATTTTAAATGTTTTCGGGCCCAGGCTGTCGGAGCTATAGCACTCCGTTCCGTCAAGCAGGCTGACCCTGTAATTGATTGTAGCATTAAGTCCCTCTTCTGACTTCTCACCCGACCCGTTCTCATATATCATATACCACAAGCCCGTTCCTGTTTCATCCATTTCCCAGTCCATCTTTTTGACAAATTCAGCTATTTTCCCGGAGTCTTTTTTCACAAGAATCCTGTTCACGTCCATAAGAGTTTTTCTTGTTTTTGCGTAATCTTTTTCAGAGGCGGGACCGGATTCTCTATTACATGAAATAAAGCATACTAACATCAATATTGCAGGGATCCTAAATTTCATATTTTTCCAGTTTTTGTTTATATTCCGGCAAGAGCCTTTTAAACTTTTCTATTGTCTTTTCCATAGCAACATATGATTCCCCGCCGGCAGCGTTTAAATGTCCCCCTCCGTTAAAATGCTTTTTTGAGAACTCGTTTGCCGCAAAATCACCTTTTGAGCGGAAAGATATTTTGATATGGTTTTCCCTTTCTACAAAAAAAGCAGAAAAGCAAATGTTCTTTATTGAAAGTGGATAATTCACAAAACTCTCAGTATCGCCTGTCTGAAATTTAAATTTATCCAGCTCTTTCCTGGTTAAACTTATAATAGCAGTATTATACTCTGGCAGTATTTCCATTTTTTCATTCAGGGCATAGCCAAGAAGACGCATCCTGTTTGCCGAGAAATTATCATAGAGCCTGTAATATATTCCATCCTTGCTGAATTTATAGTCCAACAGTTCAGCTATTATAAGATATGTGTCTTTATTCGACGAATTGTAGCTGAAGCAACCTGTGTCAGCCATTATTCCTGTGAAAAGACAGATAGCAGCTTCAGTGTTAATATATTTTTTCAGCCCCAGGCTTGTGATAAAAATATATACCAGCTCTGCGGTTGAGCTTACTTTGACATCATTCATTGTGAAATCGGAAAAATATTCAGGCTCGGGGTGATGGTCTATCATGACTTTATAAGCCCCCGAATCTTTAACAGGTTTATGGAATTGTTTTATTCTCTTTAATTCATTAAAATCAACGCTGAAGATAATTTCAGCTTCCATGATTTTTTTGAGAGCTGCTTCCTTATTTTCCTGGAAGATTATCACATTGTCATTTCCGGGCAACCAGTGTAAAAACGAAGGATAAGCATTGGGTGTTATAACATCCGCAACATGGCCGGCGTTAACCAGTATATTATAAAGCCCCAGTGATGATCCTATAGCGTCACCATCCGGATTTATATGTGTTAATATGACAATTCTCCTTGATGTTTCCTTAAGCAGGCCTTTTATCTTTTTTATGTCACCCATTTAATGTACTCCTTTAAAGATCCTCCTGAACCGTATCTTGTTAATAAACTTTCCGTTTTTATCAAGTGATAACCATATAAACTTCGGTTTACCGACAATGTGATCCTCAGGGACAAATCCCCAGAAACGTGAGTCAAGGCTGCTGTGCCTGTTATCACCCATCATCCAGTAGTAATCCATTTTAAATTTGTAGCTATCTGTTTCAACCCCGTTTATATAAATTTTCCCGTTTTCCACTTTCAATTCATTATTCTCATAGCAGTCAATAATACGTTTGTACAGGAGCAGGTTGACAGTATCCAGACTTACTGTCTTGCCTTTCTCCGGGATATACAGGGGTCCGAAATTATCCAGGTTCCATGGATATCTTTCATCATGCGGGAAAATGGAAAAATCATAATATCCGTCAGGGAGGGTTATCTTATTAGTAGCCACAACATTTCTCATGCTGCTGATATTTTTAACATTTTCAGCGGTTAATGGCATCTCCCATGCATTATTGGCCTTTATTATCCTCTTTATATCTGTTCTGTATATGCCCATCTTTTCCAGCTTTCTCCTGTTCATGCTTGAGCCGTCAGTAATAACTTCATAATTATATTGAATACCCTTGTATTCTTTCTGTGGAATGCCGTTGACATATACTTTTCCGTCTTTAATTTTCAGGGTATCTCCCGGTATGGCAACACATCTTTTAATATAGTTGTCCCTCCTGTCTACGGGATGCACGACAATATCCATATTTCTCCAGATATTGCTGCGTGCTTTCTGATAGTAAAAATGGTCGCTTTTAATGCTATGTTTATAATAAAAATCCATCTGTTTCAGTTTTTCCGCTTCCTGGAGAATAAGCAGGTAATAGCTTGTATTTCTCTGCTGCATGGCCACAGTGTCACCTTCAGGAAAATTAAATACAACAACGTCGTCTCTTTTAACTTTGCCGAATCCTTTCAGTCTCTTATAGGGCAGCTTTATCCAGGTAAGGTAGGATTTGGTATTGGTCGTAAGGGGCAGGGTGTTTTGAGCAAACGGGAATGACAGGGGTGTGTTTGGTATCTTTGGCCCGTAGGCAACCTTGCTTACGTAAAGGTGATCTCCCACGAGCAGCGATTTCTCCATTGACCCCGTAGGAATTTTGTAATTCTGGAACAGGAAGATATTTATAATAGTCACAGCAATCACTGCAAATATTAATGCATCAAGCCATTCAATAAACTTACTGTTTTTTCCTTCTCTCTTTTTCCAGAAACTCCAGTGTACCTTTTTTGATATGTAGATATCAAAAATTATTATTAATCCGAACAGAAACCAGTAATTCTTAAGCCATATTACCCATAGGATATATATTATCGATACAATAACGAACTTTACATGATCTTTCTTTAAGGATTTTATTTCAGGAATTTTAAACATGTCAGGTATTTTAAATTATTATTATTTTACTATTATATTGATTTAAATATTCTTTTCCATCTTAGTTTTCCAAAACCTCTTTTATTTTTATCCAAAGATAACCAAACAAACATAGCTTTTCCAATAATATGATCTTCGGGAACAAAACCCCAGAACCTCGAATCGTTGGAATTGTGCCTGTTATCGCCCATCATAAAAAAATAATCCATTTTAAACTTATAATTATTTGAATATTTTCCGTTTATAAATACTGAGTCACCGGCGACCTGCAATTCATTTCTTTCATAAACCGAGATTATCCTCCAGTATAATGGGAGATTATCGATATTTATATCCACCGTCTCATTTTTTTTTGGCACTATGAGCGGGCCAAAATTATCCTCGGTCCATAAGTATGTGTCGCTAAAAGGAAATATCTGGCGATTTGACGCAAGCGGATCAACACTTTCATGTTTTCGTATCCCTTTTACACATTCATATTTTCTTATTCTTGAATAGTTCTGTGCTGTAAGAGGTATTTCATAAATTGAATTCAAAGAGTTATAGTTAATATCATATATGGATATATTCAGCTTTTCAAAAATGGAATTATCAATTTCCTTGTTATCGGATTTCACGAAGTAGTTATACTGGACCTTTTCGGGTTCAATCTCTTTATTACCGTTAATATATGCTTTGCCGTGGATTATACGTATAGTGTCACCAGGTATGCCTATACATCTTTTGATGTAGTTTTCACGTTTATCCACAGGATGTGTATTTACCTCATAATTGGCCAGAACCTGCTCTCTTCCATGCTTTCTTATTAGTGTATAATATGTTTCATCAGTTTCCGGGAAGTCCGTTATAACCGAGTCCCCCTCGGGAAAGTTGAATACAACAATATCATTGTTCTTTATCTTTCCCAGTCCGGGTAATCTTTTATAGGGCAGCTCTATCCACGTAAAGTAGGACCGCACGGCCTTTGTAAAGGGCATAGTATTATGTGAGAATGGCATGGAAAGCAATGTCTGTGGCAGCCTTGGTCCGTATTTAAGCTTATTCACAAATATATAGTCCCCTGCCAGTATTGTCCTTTCCATCGAAGAGGTGAGAACAGTAAAAGGTTCAATGAATAGTATTCTCAGGAACAGCACCAGGATAAGGGCAATAATAAAAGCATCAAGTAATTCATTTTTAAATTTACGTTTCTCATTTTTATTTACTCTTTTCTTCCAGAATGTCCAGTTTACCCACTTTGTTATATGAATATCAATCAGGACAATAATTCCCAGGAACAACCAGTAATTGCCAAACCACGATACCAGTATGGTATATATCATTGATGAGAGGAGGAGCTTAAAATACGGATTTCTGATTAATTCCTTGACAGTCAATGGTTTAGTTATTTTTAGCTAAGTTTAAGAAGATCATTCATAGTAAAGAATCCTTTCTTATCCTTGATAAATTCAGCTGCCAGTAAGGCACCGAGGGCAAATCCCCTTCTGCTCCTGGCGGAATGCTTTATTTCAATAAAATCTATTTGTGAGTCGTAGGTTATTTTATGAATTCCGGGAATATAACCTTTTCTTACAGATGTGATAATAATTGAATCATTGCCTTTGCCGGGTTCCTTTTCCCATTTGTTTTTTCTGTCGATTGCAGAAATAATATCTTCTGCAAGTTTTATGGCAGTCCCGCTCGGAGCATCAAGTTTCTGGGCATGATGTGTTTCTTCAATACTGATATCATAATCTTTGAATGAATTCATTATACCGGCCAGATATCTGTTAAGATGAAAGAATATGTTCATGCCCGGACTGAAATTTGATGCGTAGAAAAATGCACCACCTTTTTCCCTGCATATTGATAATACTTCGTCAAACCGGTCAAGCCATCCCGTAGTGCCAGATACAATGGGAACACCCGCATCGAGGCATTTTTTTATATTTGAATATGCATTGCCGGGCACAGAAAAGTCAAGAGCAACATCTGCAGTAAGCAAATTGTCCGTGGTGAAGTCACCCTGGTTGTCTATATCAATTATAAGGCAAACCTTATGATTCCTCTCCAGGGCTATTTTTTCAATTTCCTTACCCATTTTGCCGTATCCTATAATAGCAAGGTTCATGACAGTAATATTATTTAGAGGTTACCAAAAAAAAGGGGAAGCAGAATGTGCTTCCCCTGTGTTGAATTTATTGTTTTTATTTTACAGATTTTACTATGGATTCAAATGCTTTTGAATCGTTCATCGCCAGATCTGCCAGTACCTTTCTGTTTATTTCTATTCCTTTCTTCCTTAGCTTTCCTATGAATTCAGAATATGACATACCGTGCTGCCGGACCCCTGCGTTAATTCGCTGGATCCATAAAGCCCTGAAATCGGCTTTTTTCTTTCTTCTGTCCCTGTATGCATATTGAAGAGCTTTTTCATATGCATTTTTTGCGACCGTAAAAACGTTCCTCCGGCCAAGGAAGTAGCCCTTGGTCTGTTTCAGGATCTTTTTTCTTCTTTTTCTTGATGCTACTGCCTTTGTTGATCGTGGCATGATTTTAATGTTAATTGATATTATTTATTTCAAAGCCAGTAAATGCCTTGCACTTTGCACATTATCCTTTTTTATAATAGTATAGTATCCAAGATTTCTTTTTCTCTTTTTGGATTTCTTGGTAAGCAGGTGGCTTTTATAGGCATGTTTCCTCTTTAGTTTCCCTGTCCCGGTTAATGAGTATCTTTTCTTTGCACCGGGATTTACTTTCATCTTTGGCATTCTTACTTTGTTTTTAATTATTAGGTTTTCTTCTTTGCAGATTTTGGTGATATAATCATATTCATCCTTTTTCCTTCAAGCTTCGGCATTTGTTCCACTTTGCCCAGTTCTTCAAGATCCTGTGCAAAACGCAGCAGGAGAATTTCGCCATCTTCGCTGTACACTATTGTACGTCCTTTAAAAAACACATACGCTTTAACTTTTGCTCCATCCTCCAGGAACTTTCTGGCGTGCCTGAGCTTAAAATTGTAATCATGACTATCGGTATGAGGGCCGAACCTTATTTCTTTAACAACAACTTTTACGGTTTTGGCTTTCAACTCCTTTTGCTTTTTTTTCTGCTGATAAAGAAACTTTTGATAATCTATGATTTTGCAAACTGGGGGACTTGCTCCCGGAGAAATTTCAACGAGATCAAGATCCATATCGTCAGCTAGTTCCAGTGCCTCCCTGATAGAATAAATACCAGGATTATCTATATTATCACCAACTATTCTAACTTTTGCTGCTTTAATTTCTTGGTTTATTGCAAATTGCGGAAGATCTGAATATTTACCGCCTTTTTTGAAATTCTGTACAGCTATCTTTAAGTCCTCCTATATTTTATTAATTAATGAAACTAAAATGTTTTTTCCAATTCTTTATTTAAAGATATTACAAAATCTTCTAATTTCATAGCACCTTTGTCACCTTCACCTCGCTTACGTATTGATACTGTATTACTGGTAGCTTCTTTTTCTCCAACGATCAAGAGATAAGGTATCTTTTTTACTTCATTATCTCTGATTTTTTTACCTATTTTTTCATTTCTGTAATCAATCAGGGTGCGAATATCGTAATTATTTAGAAAATTTAAAACTTTTTCTGCATAATCGTTAAATTTTTCACTAATCGGTAAAATTACTACCTGGTCAGGTGCAAGCCAGAGTGGAAATTTACCTGCTGTATGCTCAATAAGTACAGCGACAAATCTCTCCATAGAACCGAAGGGAGCCCTGTGAATCATTACAGGACGGTGTTTCTGGTCATCACTGCCCACATACTCGAGTTCAAACCTTTCAGGAAGGTTGTAATCCACCTGTATTGTCCCAAGCTGCCATTTGCGTCCTATGGCATCCTTCACTATAAAGTCCAGTTTCGGCCCGTAAAAGGCTGCTTCTCCGTATTCGACAACCTTCTCAAGGCCTTTTTCTTCCGTAGCTTCAATTATGGCTTTTTCAGCCTTCTCCCAGTTTTCATCCGACCCTATATATTTTTCCCTGTCATAAGGATCCCTCAGCGATACCTGGGTAGTAAAATCTTTGAAATCAAGGGTCCTGAAAATATATAAAATAATATCAATGACCTTCACGAATTCCTCCTTTACCTGGTCGGGCCTGCAGAAAATATGTGAATCGTCGATAGTAAATCCTCTAACCCTTGTTAGTCCGTGCAATTCGCCACTCTGTTCATAACGATAGACGGCGCCGAATTCGGCAAGGCGGACAGGTAAATCTTTATATGATCTGGGTTTGCTTTTATATATCTCGCAGTGATGGGGACAATTCATGGGCCTGAGTAAGAACTCTTCACCCTCGGCAGGAGTAGTTATGGGCCTGAATGAATCTTTTCCGTATTTTTCGTAATGCCCTGAAGTTACATACAGCTCTTTTTGTCCGATATGTGGTGTAATAACCGGCAGATATCCGTGCTCCTTCTGCACTTTTTTAAGGAAGTTCTCCAGTATCTCCCTCAGAACCGTTCCTTTTGGCAACCATAAAGGCAGTCCCTGTCCGACCTTACTTGAGAATGTGAAGAGCTCAAGCTCCCTGCCCAGCCGCCGGTGATCCCTTTCCTTTGCCTGCTCAAGCAAATCAAGATATTCGTCAAGCATATTCTTCCTGGGAAAAGTTATCCCATAGATCCTTGTAAGCTGTTTTCTTTTTTCATCTCCCCTCCAGTATGCACCGGCAATATTTAATAATTTTATGGCTTTTATCGTACTTGTATCAGGCAAATGGGGACCCCTGCACAGGTCGGTGAAATTTCCATGGGTATATAATGATATGGTGCCGTCCTCAAGCTCATTAATTAATTCGAGCTTATATTCATCCCCTTTTGCTTTATAATACTTTTCAGCCTCGTTCTTACTTATTTCCTTTCGTACAAACTTGCTATTCTGCCTGGCAAGCTCGTACATCTTTTTTTCTATTTTAGGAAGGGCAGACTCGGTTATAACAACACCATTTCCGGGGTCCACATCATAATAAAAACCATTCTCTATAGAAGGGCCTATGCCAAACTTTATCTTCGGGTAGAGAGCTTCCAGTGCTTCAGCCATAAGATGGGCTGATGAATGCCAGAATGCATGCTTGCCTTCAGGATCATCAAATTTGTGAAGCCTTATTTTGGCATCAGTCATTATTGGCCTTGTAACATCCCATACTTCACCGTTAACACTAACCGCCAAAACCTCACTGGCAAGGCTGCTGCTTATATCTTTGGCCAGGTCCAGTCCCCTGATCCCTTCTTTATATTCCCTGACAGAATTGTCCGGAAATGTAATTTTTATCATTAGCTTTGAAAATTAAAATTAATTGCGAAGTGCAAAGATATAAATTTATTCAATCAAATTTTAATGCATTAACATCACTGGCATTCGTATTTTTTGTTGTAACCTCCGGCATCAATGCCCAGATAAATAACAGAGTTCCCCTTGAGAAGATATTTTTTGAAGGTACCTTTTACCAGGAGACAGTAAACAAACCAAAGCCGCTTGATGACGGAGAACATTATACCATACTGGGGGGAAACAGGTTAATAATAAGATATGATTATATCAGCGGAAGGCAGGCTGATACCCTTTTCAATGAAGGAATACCGGATTGCCCGGTAAAAGGCAGGATATATGATTACGAATTAAGTCATGATGCCTCCAGGTTACTGCTGGCAACAAATACGAGCAAAATATACAGGCATTCGTTTTCAGCCGATTATTATATTTATGATATCTCGGATCGGAGTCTGACTCCTTTGGATGAAAGGGGCAGACAGCAGCTTGCCTCATTCTCCCCCCCGGGAAATAATATAGCTTTTGTAAAAGACAATAACCTCTACTGTAAGGACCTTTCAGCAGATACTATAATACAGCTGACATTTGACGGCAGGGAGAATGAAATAATCAACGGGAAACCGGACTGGGTATATGAGGAGGAGTTTGAATTCACAAAAGCCTATGCATGGTCCCCTGACGGACAGAAAATAGCATATTATAAGTTTAATGAGTCAGGGGTACGGGAATTTAATATGACGATATATGATTCACTTTATCCGCATATATTTACTTACAAGTACCCCAAGGCAGGAGAAGAAAACTCAAAGGTTAGCATACATGTTTATGATTTGGCAACCGGAACAACGAAAATCATGAATACAGGTTCTGATGGAGACCATTATATACCGAGAATAAAATGGACAAATGATCCTGATGTATTGTGTATACTGAAGCTCAACAGGCTGCAGAACAGTATTGAGGTATTGCTGGCCGATGCGCGGACCGGCAGTACCCATTCCATATTCACGGAAGAAAACAAGTATTATATATCAGATATTACTGACGATTATATAACATTCATAGACAATAATAACAGGTTTATTATCATGAGTGAACGCGACGGTTACATGCATTTATATTTGTATAGTACGGAGGGTGGACTTATAGGACAGATAACAAGAGGGGAGTGGGATGTTGAGAGATTCATCGGGTTTGACCCTGAATCAGGGCTTATATATTACACCTCATCGGAAACATCTCCGCTGCAGCGCAACCTGTATTGCATAAAATCCGACGGCAAAGGAAAGAAAAGGATCACAGGAGACTCCGGAACAAACATACCTGAATTTAACAATAACTTTAAATATTTTATAAATTATAATTCAACGGCCAACACTCCCCTGAGGATTACTGTTCATGATTCTTCGGGCGAATTGCTGAGGGTCATGGAAGATAATGCGCAGCTGGAAGAAAAGATAAAGTCATACGGATTTGCCAGGAAGGAATTTATTAAAATACCTGTTGGAGGAGGAGATGAGCTTAACGGGTACATAATTAAGCCTGCGGACTTTGATGAATCAAAAAAATATCCGCTGCTGATGATTGCTTACGGAGCTCCTGGCTTACAGAGAGTAACTGACTCATGGGACCCAACCTTGCCATGGTACCAGGTGCTGTCCGGTGAAGGCTATATTGTGACCGGTGTTGACAACAGGGGAACCGGCGCACGGGGAGAAGAATTTCGGAAATGCACATACATGAACCTTGGAACAAAGGAAACGGAAGATCTGACCGGAGCGGCCAAATACCTGGGCGGACTGCCTTATATTGACAGTTCACGCATAGGGATTTTCGGGTGGAGTTATGGAGGTTATCTTGTCCTTTCATGCCTTACAAGAGGAGCCGGTGTTTTCAGTGCGGGCATTGCTGTGGCGCCGGTAACTGACTGGCGGTTATATGATAATATTTATTCTGAAAGATATATGCGCACACCGCAGGAAAACACACTGGGCTATGAAATAAGCTCAGTACTTAACTATGCCGGCATGCTTGAGGGAGATTTGTTCTTAATACACGGCACGGCAGATGATAATGTCCATCTGCAGCATTCTGTCGAACTTGTAAAGAGACTGGTTATGTATAACAAAGAGTTTGAAATGTTTTTTTATCCCGACAGGGACCACCATATTCGCGGTGGCACTACCCGCTATGATCTTTATAAAAGGATTACCGATTTTATATTAAGGAAGTTATAATTTTTTTTGGCACGGTATTTGGTTTTGGTTAACTAAACGATCTTAAATCTCGGAAATCATGAAAAAGTTTTTACCCATAATAGCTATAATACCACTGCTTTTTTCAGGGTGCGAGAAAGAACCCTATGCCGATTTTCACGTTTCGGCATCTGTAGTGGAGATTGAAGAAATAGTATATTTTACTAATTTATCGCATAACGCAAATTATTATGAATGGGATTTTGGTGACGGCACGATTTCATCACAAAGGAATCCCAGCCATCATTACAGCGTTGAGGGTATCTATACGGTGTCACTTACCGCTTTCAGGGATGACAGGCTGTATGACAGGGCCTACACTACTATAGAGGTGCTTATGCCTACCATGCTGGAAGTTACGGTCCTTGAGTATTATGATGAATATCCTGTTAGTGATGCAAGCGTGTTGCTTTATCCTAGTCTTTATGACTGGCAGAATGAGACAAATGCATTGGTTGAGGGATTCACGGATGAACAGGGGAAAGTTGTTTTTACCGGACTCAGTCCAGTTTCCTACTGGATTGACGTTTGGCATACCAACTATAATAATTATAAGCTGGCCGAGGAAGATGAGTACTGGATAAAGACCCTGCCCCTTGTAGCAAACGCCTATAACACTTTTATTGCTTACGTTGATGAGGTTGAACCTCCTCCACAGAATAAAAGCACGGCAATAAAACGTGACAGAAATAACATGAATTACAAAATAAATAAGACGAAAAGAACGTTTAAGAACAAACCTTTACAGGATACGTCGATACATAAGTAGTGGGTTTGTAGCGATTATTTTGTATGTTGAAAGGCCGGAAAAATTTTTTCCGGCTTTTTTTTATCAGCACAAATTATTTGCCTTGATAATCTATAAATTTTTATATTTGCATTCCGATCCTGACCGATCGGGTAAACATACCCCGATTTAAACTGCCGAAGTGGCGAAATTGGTAGACGCGCATGTTTCAGGGACATGTGCCTGCAAAGGCATGAGGGTTCGAGTCCCTCCTTCGGCACCTTTTAAGCCCAGGTGACGGAAATGGTAGACGTGCATGGTTGAGGGCCATGTGTCCGATTAAGGACGTGCAGGTTCAAGTCCTGTCCTGGGCACCAATTAAAAATATGAATAAATTCTACAATCCATTAAGGATCATTGGTTTATTAATCCTGACTTTTCAATATGTTACATCACAAAATATTAATAGTAATGTGCCTGAATTATATGGCGATTCCATTATATATCACTTAAATTCATTTGGAGATAATGTATTTATCTTTGATCCGGAAATGGATATGAAAGAGGTTCAGAACCTCATTGATACTATTTATAAAATACAATCTTCCGGGAACAGCGAATTTAATGAAAACCGGTTTGCCCTGTTTTTTAAACCCGGAAACTATTATCTGGACATCAGGGTTGGTTATTATATGCACATCATAGGTTTGGGTGAAACGCCGGAAGATGTGGTTATAAGCGGTGCTGTCCGGTCAAAATCTACAAATAGCAGGAATCATGTATTGTCGAATTTCTGGCGTGAAGCCGAAAATTTAACTGTGATCCCAACTATCGAACCTGCCAATGTATGGGGAGTGTCGCAGGCCGCTGCATTAAGGAGGGTTTATGTAAAAGGCGATTTGCAACTGCATGATGACGGATTTGCCAGCGGAGGATTCCTTGCAGATTGCAAAATTGATGGTGTTATACTTGCCGGATCCCAGCAACAATGGTTTTCAAGAAATGCTCAATTGCAAAAATGGAATGGAGGCCAATGGAACATAATGTTCGTAGGAGTTTCCGGAGCTCCACCGACAAACTGGCCTGAAGGTCCCATCACTACACTTGAGAAAACACCGTTTGTCCGTGAAAAACCCTATTTCATTTTTAAAGAAGGTAAGTATTATGTTAAAATACCTGATATTAAAGAAAATTCAAGCGGTCCTGACTGGTTAAATGGAAGTAAAAACGAAAAAGCAGTTCCGCTCGAAAAATTTTATATTGTAAAGCAAGGTTGTAATGCAGATTCAATTAACTCGGCTTTGCTAAAAGGAAAAAACCTGCTGTTTACCCCCGGTATTTATAATCTTGAAAAAAGCATTAAAGTTACCAGGCCAGGCACAATTTTAATCGGGATAGGAATGCCAACCCTGATACCCTCCCACGGCAATGCGGCAATGGAAATTGCCGATGTTGATGATGTAACTGTTTGCGGACTTATTTTTAATGCGGGAGAAACTCGCTCAGAAACTCTCCTGCAGGTTGGTGAACCGTATTGTAATAAAGATCATTCCGATAAACCGTCATTTTTATTTGATGTATTTTTCAGGGTCGGAGGTTTAATGGAAGGTTCTGCAACCAGTTGTTTAACCATAAACAGCGACAATGTATATGTAGATCACACCTGGCTTTGGAGGGCTGATCATGGAAATGGAGTGGGTTGGGATATAAACAAATGTGCAAACGGTTTGATTGTTAATGGAGATAACGTTGCGATATACGGTCTCTTCAATGAACATTTTCAGGAATACCAGACTTTATGGAATGGTAACAACGGGAAAATGTATTTTTATCAATGTGAGTTACCTTATGATCCGCCTTCGGTTGATTCCTGGAAACACGACAGCACAAACGGCTATGCTTCCTATAAAGTAGCCGATAGCGTTAGAAGCCATGAAGCATGGTGTTTAGGTATATACAGTTATTTCAGATATACACCTATTATTGAAGATAATGCGATTGAAGCGCCTCAATATTTAGAAAAAGACATTCACCATAAAGTAATTTTTTGGCTCGGAGGGAACAGGGATAGCAAAATCTTAAGTATAATAAATGGCAAGGGTCGAAGTGCAAACGAATCAAATAGAAAGTCTGTAATGGATTAGGTTGAAAAATTTTAGCACTTTGACGATTTACAAAAAAGTTTAAGTCCTGTCCTGGCACTAATTTTGTATATTTGTATTGATAATAGCTTATTGGTTTGATAGTCAAGTTGTAATGAGATTATCGTTAATTATTATCACCAATGGAAAAGCCTCCGTCAATGGGAGATCAGTTTTTGGCAATTGTCAGCCGGATTATAGAAGATAACCTGGATAATGAGAATTTTTCGGTCGAGGATCTGGCAAAAAATGCAGGATTAAGCCGGTCGATGCTGCATAGAAAACTTATAAAACTGACCGGTAAATCCGCCACTGACCTCATTACAGAAATACGGTTAACCCGGGCCAGGGAGCTGTTGGAAAATGATGTGGCCACTGCCTCGGAAATCGCTTACCGGGTAGGTTTTAAGAGTCCGAGTTATTTCAACAAGTTGTTTAAAAAACACTTCAAAATATCACCTGGAGATGTTAGAAAAGGTGCTATCCTTCATTCTTACCAGCCTGATACTTTCCAGAAACCAAAGATTCAAAATTTAGGCGGACAAAATGTTTTTAGCTTACGCAATATAGCATTGGCAATTATCCTGGCAATCATTATTGCAGGCGGAGGAATTTATTATTTATCCAGGCAGAAAAAACCTTCTGAAAAGTCAATTGCCATACTACCCTTTGAAAATCTTAGCACCAATGCTGAAAACCAGTTTTTTGCCGATGGCATAGTGGAGGATTTACTTTACAGGCTTTCTGCTATCAGCGATTTAAGAGTAATATCGCGAACCTCATCTGAAGTGTTCCGCAATAAGGGCAACAAAACAGTA
>CAZHQW010000005.1:82372-86899 GCA_964534745.1 uncultured Bacteroidales bacterium | reverse complement strand
GCTTAAGGACAACTCTATTTACAGCCTGATGATTGATAATAACAATAATATCTGGGTAGGCTATGTTTCAAAAGGGCTGGATGTAATAAATGCAAATACCGGCACTATTACCAGTTATTATAAAAGACCGGATAATAATTCTATAACCAGTAATAGTATTTTTTCGCTGGCTCTGAATAATGACGGCAGAATTCTTATTGGTACAAACGGGGACGGGCTTAACATATTTGATCCGGGTACCGGACTTTTCAGCTGTTACAGGACTTCTGAATCGGAAGGTTCTCTGTTAAGTAGTGCTATCCAGACAATTTTTGTCGGCACTGATGGAATGATCTGGCTGGGATGCAGGGCCGGGGGTATAAGTATTTATGACAATCGTTTTTATAAATTTACCCATTACAGGCATGAGAAGCATAATATTAACTCTTTATCCGGTAACTCTGTGACCTGTTTCTCACAGGATCTAAACGGCAATATATGGATAGCCACAGATGGCGGAGGTATAAGCTTTTTTGATCCTTCTGAAAGAAGATTCGTTATTTACAGGAGCGACAGCAGGAATCACAGTACACTCACAAATGACAAGGTACTCGCTATTGAAATTGACAACAGGGGCGGTTTATGGGCCGGTATGTGGCAGGGAGGATTAAACTATTTTCAGATAGACGGTGATAAACTTACGTTGAAAAAGAAATACAGTAACATAAATGAGTCTGTCCCAATTAGTCATTCGGTTTTTAATATTTATTGCGACAGGAATGATCAGCTCTGGGTTGGCACGTTAGCAGGAGCATATTTGTTTGATCGGCAGAAAGACACTTTTAAACCTGTTATTCTGGAAGATCTGACAGGCAGGACAGCCTACTATATTATAAGGGACATACTGCTTGACAGTAATAATGATTTATGGTTTGCCACACAACTTAACGGACTGATAAAAATTAACCTTAAAACAGGGGAAAAGGAAATAATGGAAGGTAATCCGGATGACAACACCGGCATGATAAGTAACTCAATAAATGTGATATATGAAGATACTAAAAAGCGGCTGTGGATAGGTACTGATGAAGACGGATTATGTCTTTATGACAGGAGCAAGGATACATTTATATATTATACAACTGAACAGGGATTACCTTGTAATGCAATTGTCGGCATACTGGAAGATGATCATGGAAATCTATGGATAAGCAGTAATGATGGACTGGCCAAGGCAAGTATAGATACCGTTAATGATAGCCTGCAGCTTAAATTCAGGAAATATGGCGTTCAGGACGGACTGCAAAGTAAAGTATTTAATCGATGGGCCTTTTTTAAAAGCAACACGGGAGAAATGTATTTTGGGGGCATTAACGGATTCAACGTATTTCATCCCGACAGTATTAAAGATAATAGTGCTGTTCCTCCTGTTGAAATAACCGATTTTTTAATTTTTAATAAGCCCGTAGCTATTGGGACAAAAGATTCTCCCCTTAAAAAACATATTTCACAAACCGACACATTGGTATTAAACTATGATCAGTCCCTTTTTACCTTCCGGTTTGTTGCACTGAATTATATATATGGTGAAAACAGCCAGTATGCGTATATGATGGAAGGATTTGATAAGGACTGGAATTATATAGGCACTGAACGCAGGGCCACTTACACAAACCTGGATCCTGGAGAGTACGTATTCAGAGCAAAGGCATCAAATAATGATGGTGTATGGAATGAAACAGGAACATCCATACATATAGTGATTTTACCCCCCTGGTGGAAAACGCCGCTGTTTAGAATCAGCCTTGTGGTATTCCTGCTTGCGGGATCTGTAGCCTTTTACAGGTTAAGGCTTAATAAATTAAAGAAGGAGCAGCAGGAACTGGAAAGCAAGATTAAAGAGAGGACCATGGAGCTGTCCGAAGCAAATGCATTGCTTGAGGAACGAAAGGAAGAGATTACTCTCCAGAACGAAGAGCTTTCAAGGCACCGTAACCATCTGGAGCAACTGGTAAAGGAACGTACAACAGAACTTCAAGCAGCCAAGGTTAAGGCTGAGGAATCAGACCGTCTGAAATCGGCATTCCTGGCCAATATGTCCCACGAAATAAGGACTCCCATGAACGCGATAGTGGGTTTCTCAACCCTGATTAGTGAAGAAGATATAACAACTGGTGAAAGAAAGGAATATTCTGACATTATTAAAGATAACAGCGATACCTTGCTTGTTTTAATAAATGATATTATTGAAATATCTCTCATCGAGGCTAACCAGCTGCGTATAAATAAATCTAATTTCAATGCTTCAGCTATTCTTCTTCAGCTTAAGAACTATTTCTCGTTGAAGAACAACCGGGATATAGATTTTAATTATGTTAACAAGAAAGATGATCTGAAATTAATACTTAACAACGATCCTACAAGATTCAGGCAGGTTTTTTCCAACCTGCTGAATAATGCATTCAAATATACCGAGTCAGGAAATATCTGGTTCGGATATGAAATCCAGGATGACCAGGTGCAGTTTTTTGTTTCGGATACCGGTATAGGGATAGCCAGTTCGGACTTTAAAAACATATTCAACTACTTCCATAAACTTGAAAAGGAAGATTCAAAGTTATATCCGGGAGCAGGAATCGGACTTTCGTTATCCAGCAAGCTCATTGAGCTTATGGGAGGGAAAATATGGCTTGAATCCGAGGAAGGAGAGGGATCAACTTTTTATTTTACACTGCCTTATTCACCGGACAATGTTGGGGTATCGCCAAAGGGTAAAAGAGAAACAAGGAGCATGTATAAGCTGGAAAAAATGAAGATAGTGGTAGCTGAAGATGAGCCTAATAATTACAAGCTTATTGAAAAGATACTGCAACCCACGGGGGCTGAAATAATCTGGGCCAGGAACGGCAAGGAAGCGGTTGATTTTGTGAGTAAGCATCCAAGAATCAGGAATTGCCTTATCCTTATGGATATAAAAATGCCTGTTATGAATGGTATTGAGGCAAATGAAGAAATAAAGAAGATAAACAGACATATACCCATAATTGCTGTTACTGCTTATGCTTATGCGCAAGATAAAACTGAAATAATGCAGCATGATTTCAAGGACTATATAGTCAAGCCACTGAAGCCACAGAGGCTTATCGAGTCCATTAAGAAATTTATTTAAGCAGCCGGCGTCTTATCCGTCCCCTTCTTTACTTATGCTAACCCTTGACTTTGGCAGGCTGCCAGGGTAGTTCTCCTGCAGAAATTTAATCAGGTTTTCCCGGACAAAAACCCGCAGGTTCCATGCCGATGATGCATCGGCGGCACTGACAAGTGCCCTGACCTCTACAGTTTTCTCGGTCGAGTTGGTAACCTGTAAAACATTTACCTTGCCATCCCAATATTCACTCTTTTTTACGAGACGGGTTAACTCTTTTCTTAACTCATCAAAGGGCACTGAATAATCTGTGTAAATATAGACCGTCCCGAGAATGTCGGAACTTGTCTTGGTCCAGTTCTGGAAAGGATTTTCAATAAAATAGGTTGTTGGCACAACAAGCCTCCTTTGATCCCATATTTTAACCACTACATACGTGAGATTTATTTCTTCTATACGGCCCCATTCATTTTCCACAATAACCACATCATCAATTCTTATAGGCTGGGCGAAAGCGAGCTGTATGCCTGCCAAGACACCGCCCAGAACCTTCTGGGCAGCAATTCCCAGAATCAAACCCGTAATACCTGCAGATGCTATAAGGCTTATACCTATTTTGCGTATTTCACTGAATGTCATCAGGCACAATGATATAGCTATTATAATAATTATAAAAACAAGTACACGCTCAATAATCCGGAATTGAGTATATACTTTCCTTGCCTGTAAATTGTCTTTCTGTTCGATATCATATTTTTTCAGCACCAGTATTTTTATTAATCTGACTGCGCGTATGGAAATCCATGCAAGGATCAAAATTATAAGTATTGTGAGAACTTTATTTGCCTTGCTGACAATTACATCAGATACCTGGGTAAAGGAAAAGGGAATGACCAGTGACAGTGCGATGATTAATAGAATTACCGGGACTTTAAGGTTCTTCCTCAGTTTATTCAACAATTCATTAAAGGTCCTTTTCTCTATGTTTTTTATTACTCTGTTTAATATAAGGTAAACAATAGAAAACAGCAGGAAGACAACTACTACTCCTGTTGCATAATTAATCAGATCTTTAAGTATCTTGTTGTCCATTAATTGAAACATCTTCTGAAACATAATTAGCCTGGTATTTTTATATAAAACTATTAAATAATTATTTAAAGATCAATTTGCAGGCATGTTATATTATATTACTTATAACACACATTTGCTCCATTTGTTATATTTTTATGCCTGAAAATAAAAATTACTAACAAGGAGAGTTCTACATGATAATAATGAGAAAATTTTTTGTATTATTCTTACTTTCAGTATTATATTATTCAGTCTTTTCGCAGATTATAACCGTTACAGACAGGCAAACAGGTCAACCTCTTGAGACAGCTACACTGTCCAGTGAAGAT
>CAZHQW010000005.1:80918-82272 GCA_964534745.1 uncultured Bacteroidales bacterium | reverse complement strand
TAACACGTTTTTCTTCTGCCAATAATGAAAATACAGCACATTTTGACATTAACCTTGGATGGAAAATGTGGGCTTATATTATGAGCATCAGCTATTATGGCTTTGACGACCTGCGAATGGGCAGCAAGGGCCCCGATGAATATTTACGTCCTTATTATGTGCAGCGCCAGGATAGCGTTGATGTCATAGTTACAAATGATGATCCACAGATACAACGTCCCTCGGGTTATTCCCAGACAAACATTATGCAGAAACTGCGATTCCGGCCAAATGAGAAATGGGACTTTCAATATGGATTTCATTATTCGGAAACATCTGATTATTCCCGGTATGACAGGCTCATACGCTATAAAAACGGGTTGCCAAGATATGGAGAATGGTATTACGGACCCCAGAAATGGATGATGAACAATATTTGCATTATGCATGAAGCTGAAAATATGTTTTATGATCAGATGACTGTCCGTTTAGCACAACAGTTCTTTGAAGAAAGCCGCATAAGCCGCGATATTAACGGTCCGGTTCGCGAAATTAGAGTTGAACAGGTTGATGCCCTGTCTGCCAATATTGATTTTAATAAATCCGCAGGGAAAACACACACTTTCTATTATGGGGTCGAAGCTGTCACCAATGATGTGGAGTCTGAGGGGACAAATGAGGATGTATTAACCGGGATCAGTGTGCCAGGACCCTCCCGTTATCCGCAGGCAACATGGGCATCTTATGCTGCTTATGTAACAGACCAGTTTAAGTTATCGGAAAAATTGATCCTGAGAGCCGGACTGAGATACAACCAGTATGTTTTGGATGCCGAGTTTGATACAACTTTTTATCCTTTCCCTTATGCTAATGCGGGAATGAACAACAGCGCCCTGACAGGAAGCCTGGGCTTTGTATACAGACCTGCTCAGGAGTGGGTGCTAAGTGCCGGATTCTCAACGGGATTCCGTTCCCCCAATGTTGACGATATAGGAAAAGTGTTTGACTCCGAACCCGGTTCTGTTGTAGTACCAAATCCTGACCTTAAGGCAGAATATGCTTACAATGCAGAACTGGGTGTTGCAAAGCTGTTTGGTGAATCAGTAAAAACTGATATTACTGCTTATTATACAATTTTACAGAATGCTCTTGTAAGGAGAGATTTTACTTTAAACGGACTTGACAGTATAATATATGACGGTGAGCTGAGTAAAGTACAGGCTATTCAGAATGCAGCTGTTGCAAGAGTATATGGTTTGCAGGCAGGTATTGAAGTAAAGCTGCCGGTAGGATTAAGTATATCTTCACAGTTTAATTACCAGAAGGGAGAAGAAGAACTGGATGACGGCACTACGAGTCCGTCCCGCCATGCACC
>CAZHQW010000005.1:68558-80818 GCA_964534745.1 uncultured Bacteroidales bacterium | reverse complement strand
AAAGGCCGATCACGGGAAAACAAAACAGAAGGTTTTAGAAAGATTTGCAAAGAAGGTTAATAGTGACAGGAAGATGGGCAGTGCGTTATTGCTAATACACTCTGATTCTTTGAACATACACTGGAAGGCAGCGGTAAGCAAGGATTCTGCAAAACAGATCAGAGAGGATCAGCCAACTCATTTTGCCAGTGTCGGCAAGACAATTACGTCGGTCATGATAGCCATACTATATGAAAAGGGCTTTATTGATTTTGATGATTATATTGCCGATTACCTCGATGATGATATACTTGAAGGAATACACATTTACAAGGGTAAGGATTACTCAGGCGAGATCCTTGTGAGGCACCTGCTTAACCATACTTCAGGTATTGCTGACTATTATCTCGACAGGGACGATTCAGGAACATGTCTTATGGATATGATGTTAAAGGAGCCGGATCGCTTCTGGACTCCTCTTGAAACTGTAAACTGGACAAAAGAGAGACTTAAGCCACACTTTGCACCAGGAGAAGGATTTCATTATTCAGACACCAACTACCAGTTACTCGGATTTATTATTGAAAAGATAACGGGAAAACCTATGCATGAGGCACTGCATGAGAATATTTTCAGGCCTCTGGAAATGTATAACACCTGGCAGATGTTCTATTCCGAACCTGAAATTGAAAGCCCCTTGCCCATGGTTGACATCTATCATGAAGGATTAAACCTGTCAGAAGCAAAAAGCATCAGTCTTGACTGGGCAGGCGGTGGTATTGTATCAACAACCGAAGATTTGCTGAAATTCATTAAGGCCCTGGCAAACCATACAATTATAAAGAAGGAGACTTTTGATAAAATGAAAGACTGGCAACAATTCGGACCAGGAATAAAATACGGATACGGGATAATGAAATTCCGCTTTTTCACTATGCCGGCAAAGTATGAGATATGGGGAAACTCAGGTTCCATTGGGGCATTCATGTATTATAACCCATCAATGGATGTTTACTTTATCGGCAATTTTCATAAAGTTAACTGCTACAGGGCACCTATAGTATTTATAATAAAGTCGTTGAAAGAAATTAACAAGCTGTCTGGAGTTCAGAATCAGCATCATTCGGGCTGAATAACATAACGGCCGCTATCATCGATTGATATTTCATCAAGGGTGATGGTGCGGGGCGAATTATACAGGGCCCTGACGGCTTCCGGAGTATTTGCCTTATGAAGCCATTCAGCCCATCCCATGAACCATGTCCACCGGGGCTGCTGATCCAGCAGTTCCGGAGTAGGCATCTGGCCCACCTCACCCAGGGATACAGGTTTGCCGGCTGCCACCTCCAGCAGCTCATCGTGGTGGCTCTGCCTGAAGTCATTATGGTAAGCATCTGAAGCAAGAACATCAACATAGTCGATGCCCGGAAAATAATCTATATAAGCATATGCTTCGTCATTTTTCCTATCACGCGGCGCATTTGCATTCCATACCCATAATAAATTATTAAGCTGGTGATGGTTTGTAAAGTAGTCATACATCATTTTCCAAAGCCTGGCAAAGCCTTCTTCTCCCGGATGCTGGCACCACCAGAACCAGACGCCGTTCATCTCATGATACGGCCGCCACAGCACGGGAACATGCGCTTCCTGCAGCTGCCTGAGGTACTTTGCCACATTATCTGCCTGCGCACGCCACTTGTTGTTCAGTTCGGTTCCTTCGGTCGTGAGCTCGGCCCACTGCTCCCGGGGAATAATATCATCCCATATCCATATAGTTTTAGGGCTGCAGGAATCACCTTCTGTAGGGAAACAGCTATGCCACATAAGCGTGATAATATGGCCTTTACGATGCAGCTCTATTGCCTTGTCAATCATTTGCTGACGCACAACATCAGGATCATTTCCCATGAAGTGAAAGCTGAAATCACAACCCCACACTACGGGATACTTGCCCGTCACCTGCTTTACTTCCTCGTTGAATCTGTCGGGCATATTAATGCCGTTATGGTGTCCTGCAAGAATATATTTGCCGCTGATGTTGTAAAGCAGATCAAGCAATGCTTCAGCCTCCGCGGAAATATCAGGATTAACCGGTTTCCTGTTACTGACAGTATCCTGGCAGAGGCCGCTGTTGAAGAGTGAAACTACTACCAGAAGAATGGATATTTCGAATATTTTTCTTTTATTATTCATGGCTTTGTACCTTTCTTTATTTTAATTTAAGATTGAATAAGGCGGATTGCAAAGTATACAAATTTATAAATCAGGCAGATTAAAAGCAATACCCTTGAGCCGGTATTGACAAATACTTAAATAAAATCACGATTTGATAAATATATAAATCTTTGTATATTGGCATCATACTAAAAATAAAAGCAATGAAACGAAAATTAATTTCAGTACTGGTTATTCTTGTATCTCTACAGGTTGCGGTCCTGTCACAGGATAAGAACGCAAATGATCCCGGTTCCGACAGGCCGGCCCTGGTTATTATTGATATCCAGAACCAGTTTTTATCTATGGTTCCTGAACAGGAAAAGGGCATGGCACTGTATTTTATAAATGAGTATATATCACTTTTCAGAGAGAAGGGCCTTCCGGTTATACGTGTATACCATAGCAATCCGGACTGGGAGACTCACCCCGATTCACTTGGTTTCCAATATCCTGAAAGTATAAGGATAAAGCCCGATGATCCTATGGTAATAAAAAATTACCCCAGCAGCTTCAAGAAGACTGATCTTGATAAAATGCTCAAGGAGATGAACTGCAATACTGTCTTTCTTTGCGGACTGAGTGCCGTCGCATGCGTTATCTCCACTTATTTTTCTGCCAGGGACCTGGATTATAATGTGTTTATGCTTAAAAATGCAATAATGAGCCATAATTCAACATATACACAAAATATTGAGATAATGTTCGAAGCCGTGGGATATGATGCAGTAAAATATATTCTTGATCAGACAGGTCAGTAATACCGTTTTGCATGGTAAATACAAATTTTAATGAATAGATTAGCAGTAATTCAGAGCATAATTGACAGTAGCGGCGCACAGACATACCTTGAGATTGGCGTCAGGCATGGCGGAATTCTTGCCAGGCTCAAATGCAAAACAAAGATAGGGATAGATCCGTACCTTAAGCTTTCAGGCGGCAAGAGGTTTAAGAATCTTGTAGGGATAATGAACTTTAGAACCTACATGATGACAAGCGATGAGTTTTTTCTCAAAAAAGCCCGTGAGGTACTTGGCAAAGGTATAGATGTTGCTTTTGTGGACGGATTGCATACCTATGACCAGTCATTGAAGGATGTGGAGAACTGCCTTAAGTATCTGAATGAAGATGGGGTGATTGTTATGCATGACTGCAGTCCCCTGAACCATGCATCGGCGTATCCTGTGAAAGAATCTATCAGAGAGGTGCTTGAGCTGGCAGAGAAAGGGGAGCTCGCGGGCTGGAACGACACATGGAACGGCGATGTGTGGAAGACCCTTGTTCATACAAGGATAGCCCATGATGACCTTGAAGTTTTTACACTGGACCTTGACTTTGGACTTGGCATCATAAGCAGGGGGAAGGAAAACGGATTAAAAAGTTGTACTGTGCAGGACATCAGGCTGGCTGACTACTCTTTTCTTGAGAGAGACAGGGTGAACCTGCTTAATCTGAAGCCGCCGAAATACCTTTATGAATTCCTTGACAGGAAATACAAATACAAATAAATATGCGTTGATGGAAATAATAAGAAAGTTTTTTCTTAAGCCCTATATATACTTGTTAGTAATAGTAGCAGGGGCAGCACTGAAGTTTTACCGCCTGGATTATAAGTTATACTGGTTTGATGAGATTTGCACGGTCCAGCACACATCAGGCATACCAGATGGCGAGTATAAGTCGCTGGTACCTGTAAACGAAATAAAAAATATAGGTTTTTACCATGACCTTTATCATCATAGTACGCAGAATTATACGGCATGGTCGCAACTAAAAGGTTTATTTTCAGGCACATATCTCACACCCCTGCATTATGCCTTCCTGATATTCTGGCAGCGCATAGTTGGGGATGATTTTATTCACTACAGGTTATTCGGGGTCTTCATTTTTATCATTACTCTTCCTTTCCTCTTCATGTTTGCCAGGACACTCTTCAGCTCGAACCTGTCAGGCTGGATAGCCTTAAGCCTTTACTCGGTATCACCCTATTTTCATTTATTCACACAGGAAGCAAGGTATTATATTTTGTGGGCTTTCTTTCTTGTTATCCTCAACTATGTGTTTTTAAAAGCTGGCACACTTGATAAAACAAAATGGTGGATTTTTTATATAATAACAGCCATACTGGCCTTATACACATCGTTATTTACAGGCCTTATAATATTCGGGCACCTGATTTATCTAATCATTTTAAGAAGAAACCTGCTTCGCTCTTTTGTCCTGTACCTGTTGATTATATTTCTGGGTTACCTGCCGTGGATATATTCAATGTACATAAACAGGCAGGAAATAATTTCTGCTATGTCTTGGCAGGTTATGGAATTTCATGTTCCTTTCTGGGGGCCATTTCTTGGGCAGGTATTCGGATTTACACGTATATTTCTGTTCTATTTCGACTTTGGCATATACCAGTCCGTTCCCCAGACAGAATACTTTACCTTGGATTTGTTCAATGACATGTGGCTAACCATATTGGTTATTACAATGATTATTGGCGCATTTGTATATCTTATCAGGAAGGCTAAAAAGGAAATTATTTATTTCCTGCTCCTTATCATAGTGCCGGGAATAGTATTTTTTTATGCCTCTGATGTTGCCAGGAACGGATTGGCCTCAATATGGTGGAGGTACATTATATTTATAAATGTAGGGGTATTAGCGGTTGTGGTTTATTTGATATACAGAAAGATAAGCATGGGCAAGCTTCTGTTTGTTTTTATTTTTGCCGCACTGGTTTTTATTGGTATTACTTCAATATTGAAAATATCACGGGAGAAATGCTGGTATACGCGTTACGATTGCAACATAGCCGTGGAGGATGCGCAATTAATCTCAGGTGCGAGCAGGCCCCTGGTAATTACCGATTTTTCATATTACTGCGGTATGGGGGATTTTATAGTTGTCCTGGCGGAATGCACATCAGACAGTATTGATATCCTGTATGCATCGCCCGACATCAGGGATGTGAGGGAATTGACAGGAGAAAGGGAATATTCCGAAATATTTGTTGTCCATGCGTCCGCTGAGCTTGTCAGCAATCTGAAGTCCCAGTTCGGTGAAAAGATGGACTCACTGGAATACAAAAGAAGCCTGCCTATGTGGCATATAAAGGATTATTATGAGCACTGTGCCGGGCACAGGATAAATAATTTGGAGAGCAGCATGCCCGGAACATAATATTTTTAATTATGAAAAAGACCCTATTGTTCACAATTTGTTTATTACTGGTTGCATCAGCTTTTTGCCAGGAAGAAGCAGAAAGTCAGCCATCAAAGGTCCGTGAACGACTCCTCATGGATGACGGTTGGAGGTTTGCCCGGGGCAATGCCTGTGATGCGGAAAAAGATTTCGGTCATGGTACGGGTTATTTCTCGTATTTTACAAAGACGGGCTATGGAGACGGACCGGCAGCAACAGATTTCGATGACCGTGCATGGCGTATCATCGATCTGCCTCATGACTGGGCACTGGAGCTTCCTTTTGACAGCACAGCAAGCCACAGTCATGGTTATAAGGCTGCAGGAAGGAATTTTCCCGGAAACAGCGTGGGGTGGTACAGGAAGAGGTTTTATATTCCTGAATCGGACCTTGGGCGGCGCATTGTTATTGAATTTGATGGTGTACACCGAAACTCAATACTCTGGATCAACGGATTTTATATAGGTGAGGAGCACAGCGGCTACAGCAGCTTTCATTATGATATCACTGATTATCTTAATTATGGGGATGAAAATGTTGTTGCAGTGCGCGTGGATGTTACGATGGAAGAAGGCTGGTTTTATGAGGGAGCTGGCATTTACCGCCATGTGTGGCTTATAAAGACATCGCCCCTCCATGTTATGCAGCACGGTACATTTGTTACTTCCGGTATAGGCGAGAGTCTGGCTACCGTGACAGCGCGGGTATCGATAATTAATGAGACAGGGAAGCAGGCGGCCTTTGATGTTAAGCAGGTAATAAAAGACGCCACAGGTAAACAGGTGGCATCATGTGAATTAAGAGACCTCTGCCTTAAGCCCTCTGAAACAGAAGAGTACAGGTGCTTAATGGAAGTCAGGAATCCCGGACTGTGGTCTCCTGACTCTCCTTATCTTTACAGGCTTTTTACTACGGTTAGCTCCGGTAGTGATATAAAAGATGAATATGAGACTCCTTTTGGTATACGCTCTGTTCGTTTTGACGCTGACGGCGGCTTTTTTCTCAATGGCCGGCATGTTCTGTTGAGAGGCACAAATAACCACCAGGATCATGCCGGGGTGGGCGCGGCCATACCCGATGCACTGCAGGAATTCAGGATTGCCAGGTTAAAGTCCATGGGCAGCAATGCCTACAGGTGTTCTCATAATCCACCCACCCCTGAGCTGCTTGATGCCTGTGACAGGCTGGGCATGATGGTTCTTGACGAGAACCGCCTGATGGGCGTCTCGCCCGAGCATTTCATGCAGCTTGAGAGGATGATACTGCGCGACCGCAACCATCCCTGCATTATTGCGTGGTCTATAGGTAATGAGGAATGGGCTATAGAGGGTAATATAAAGGGATCCCGCATAGCTTCCACCATGCAGCAGTACGTGCAGCGGCTTGATTCTACAAGGCGCATAACGGCTGCAGTAAGCGGCGGCCGCATAGAGGGCATATCAACGGTCATAGACGTCATGGGATATAATTACCTTGAGATGGGTGACATAGATGAGCACCATATTAAGTATCCCGGGCAGCCCATGATGCTTACCGAGGAACGAACGACGCGCAGCACACGAGGCATATATGAAGAGGACCCGGCAAAGGCATATATGGCCCCTTCCTATCTTTACTCAGCGGAGAGGGATATTGAAAATGGCATTCACTTCTGTGACGCACGTCCCTTTATGGCAGGACTGTTTTTCTGGACAGGCTTTGATTACAGGGGAGAGGCAAATCCCTACGGATGGCCCCAGGTTATTGCACAATACGGGATCCTCGACCTTTGCGGCTTTCCCAAGGACACTTATTATTATATTAAGAGCTGGTGGACGGATGAGCCTGTGATACATACAGCCACCCACTGGAATTGGAAAGGTAAAGAGAAACAGAATATAGATGTCAGGGTATACAGCAATTGTGATGAGGTTGAGCTGTTCCTTAACGGCAGGAGCCTGGGGCGCCAAAATATGCCGCCCCTTTCCCACCTTGATTGGTCAGTACCCTTTAAACCGGGAACACTCCTTGCCCGTGGGTATAATGGTGAAGCTGAAGTTATTTCCTGCAATATAGAAACAGCTGGTAAGCCGGCAGCCCTCAGGTTAATACCTGACCGGACAGTAATAAGAGCAGACGGACGCGATGTTTCAGTTGTTACTGTGCAGGTTGAAGATAAAAAAGGAAGGGTAGTGCCATATGCCGATGATGAAATAATATTCGACATAAAGGGGCCGGGTAAAATCATTGGTGTCGGCAACGGCAATCCCTCAAGCCATGAAGCAGACCAGTTCACAGATGCCACAAAAATTGAAAAGATCGGCGGATTAAAAATGTTCTTTGCACCTGCCAGGGAGGAATTCCCAGAGGTGAGTGTTGATTTCGATGATTCGCTGTGGCATGACTTTGTCCAGACAGAAAAAGTCAATAGTCCCATGACTGACATTTTGATTATCATCAGGGGATCATTTCAGTTGCCTGTTATTACAGATGATACCAGGGTCACCTTGTTTAACAAGAGCATCTGCGATACACCGTCCGTTTACATAAACGGCCACCTTGTAGCAAAAGACCTTGGTCCGGACAGCATTAGCAGGGGATTCCTGCTTGATCATAACATATTAAGAGAAGGCAGAAATGTGTATGCTGTGAAAGGCAGTCCTTTTATAAAAACACACCAATATGAGATATTAAATACAGATCCCGGCACGGTGCAGGTGTTTATACCGGCAGCGCCATGGAAGCGAAAAGTATTTAACGGACTGGCACAGGTAATAGTGCAATCGGACGGACAGAGCGGAGAGATAACTTTAGCTGCCAGGTCAGGTTCGCTTGTAACTTCCGAAGCAAAGATAGAGGCAACGCACCCGGTATCAAAATAAATAGGGTGCCCACAGCTATATTACGGGGAAAATATCGTAAATTAATCCGATAAAAAATTATAGCTATGAATATCTTTACTATTGTAATCGGACTGGGACTGCTGATCTTCTTTTCCCATCTCTTTAATGAGCTTTTTGACCGTATAAAGATTCCGAATGTGTTGCTGCTCCTTCTCATAGGCATAATTATTGGTCCCATAGGAAGGATAGTAAGCAGAGATTTTTTCGGTGAGCTGGGCAATGTTTTTACAACAATCACACTGATAGTAATATTATTTGAAAGCGGTGCAGGATTGAGGTTCAGTGAAATAAAGAAATCAATCGGACCGGCAGCACTGGTGACTGTTTTTAATTTTATTATAACAGTTGTTGTCACAGCATTTATAGCAAGCATATTTACAAAGCTTGACTGGATAAGCTCCGTATTTGTAGGGGCTATAATAGGTGGTACATCGTCTGCAGTGGTCATCCCCATTGTGAAGCAGCTAAAGATGGGTGAGAAGAGCTCTGCCATACTGTTCCTCGAGTCAGCGCTGAGCGATGTTTTATGCCTGATAGTGGGACTGGCGGTGCTGGAAGGGATAAAGATGGGTGCTCTCGACGTAGGTAGTGTATTTTCAAAGATGTGGAAAGCCTTCCTCTTTGCAGCCCTGCTTGGTCTGGGGGGCGGACTCATATGGTCGGTTGTTATACAGCTAATTCGCAGCATAAAGAATTCAATGTTCACAACGCTCGCCTTTGTTTTTATTCTTTACGGGGTTGTTGAATTGATGGGATTTAACGGGGGCATAAGCGCACTAACATTTGGTATTATACTTGGTAACAGTGAATCGATAAACAGCAGCATATTCTTCAGAAAGGTTTTTAAATTCAGCACTTCGGGTTTTAATGAGAATGAAAGGAACTTCTTTGCAGAAATAGTATTTGTTATGCAGACATATTTTTTTGTTTATGTCGGCATAAACTTACAATTCGGCTCTGTCTTCATATATGGAATCGGACTTCTAATAGTAATTATTGTTATAATATCGAGGCCTTTGAGCATAAAGCTTTTTGCGGGGAAAAACATTCCGGGCAATGAGCTGGCTATTATGTCTATAATGACACCCAAGGGTCTTGTCGCCGCAGTGCTCGCTTCCATACCCATGCAGCAGGGTCTTGCATATGGCGATAAAATTATGGATCTCGGGTACTCTATAGTATTATTAAGCATTGTCATATGCTCGGTCCTTGTAATTATCCTGAGCAAAGACCCGTTATTTATAAAGAAGGTTGTTAGCAGGAAGCGCATTGAAAGCGGTACTGAAAGCAAACAAATTAAATAATAAAAGCAAATACAATGAAACATATAAAGTTGCTATTACTGTTTGTGATTCTCAACATTGCAATCTCAAACTCACAGATTCTACAGGTTAGCCCTGCCTTTCCAACGGCTGACGATTATGTCACGATCATTTATGATGCAACACAGGGCAACGGCGCCCTCACAGGTGTCAGTCCCGTTTACGCCCATACAGGCGTGATAACCGATGAGAGCAGCTCTCCGACGGACTGGAAGTTTGTGAAGTTTGACTGGGGTGTTAATGATCCCAGTGTCCTGATGACCGACCTTGGTGATAATAAGCACATGCTGGAGTTTGATATACAGGACTTTTACGGCCTCCCGCCGGGCACTAATGTGCTGGAGCTCGCTTTTGTGTTTCGCAATGCCAGCGGCTCTGTTGTGGGTCGCAGCACTTACGGTTCGGATATTTATTATCCCGTTTATCCGGCGGATGCCGGCTTCCTGGCTGCTTTTTTATTGCCTGTGGATAAACAGATCATTGCTGACGTGGGGGATACTATTTCAATTTATGCGGCATCAAATTCCAGTGCTGTACTTTCACTCTATTATAATGGCGATCTGCTTACATCACAATCCGGTACGACGGAGCTTTATTACGATCACAAGGTGGATACAGCGGGCCTTCACTTTGTTGAACTGGTGGCTGATGACGGAGTGGACGAAGTCAGGGATACCTTCTATTATACCGGGAGGCCGGTTGTCAAACACCAGGATCCTCCCACTGGGATGCTTAACGGCATTAATTATGTGAATGATTCAACGGTACTGCTGCAATTGTTGGCCCCAAACAAGGAATTTGTATATATATTAGGGGATTTTAACAACTGGCTTCCTGATACCGCCTATTCGATGAATCTTGCGAATAATGATTCAGCCTGGTGGCTGGAAATATCACATATGACTCCCGGAGAAAGTTATGCCTTTCAGTACTGGGTTGACGGTGAAATAAGGATTGCCGATCCCTTTAGTGAACTGGTCCTTGATCCGGATAATGATCCTGCTATTGATTCAGAAACATACCCCGATCCGCATCCTTATCCTACAGGCAAAACATCGGGCCGTGCAACGCTAATTCAACCTGGTAAGTTATCTTATACCTGGCAGGTAACAGATTTCCAGGCACCGGAAAAGACGGGACTGGTGATTTATGAATTGCTGGTACGTGATTTCCTTGCGGCACATAACTACCGGACATTAAAAGATACAATGGACTACCTTGAAAACCTCGGCATAAATGCCATTGAGCTTATGCCGCCGGGTGAATTCGAGGGTAACGAAAGCTGGGGCTATAATCCCTCTTATCATATGGCTCTGGACAAGTACTACGGGACGCCCGACGCGTTCAAGGCATTTATCGACGAGTGCCATGCGCGGGGCATAGCTGTTATCATTGACATTGTGCTCAACCATGCTTACGGACAGAGTCCACTTGTGCAATTATACTGGGATGCACCTAAGGGCAGTCCGGCAGCAGGCAATCCGTGGCTGAACTCCATATGTCCCCATGAACCTTATTGCTGGGGCTATGATTTTAACCACGAAAGAAAGGCAACACAGGATTTTGTTGACAGGGTGACAACATACTGGCTCACCGAATACAATATTGACGGGTTCCGCTTTGATTTTACAAAGGGATTTACAAATGCCGGCAATGTCGGGTATGACCTTACGCGGATAAACCTTCTGAAAAGGATGGCCGACAAGATATGGACAGTCAATCCGGATGCCTATGTCATACTGGAGCACTGGGCAGATAACAGCGAAGAGACGATACTGTCGGATTATGGGATGATGCTCTGGGGTAACGTTACTTATAATTACCAGGAGGCATCAATGGGCTGGATTACAAACTCCAATTTTCAGCAGGGAATATACAAGCAGAGGGGCTGGGATGATCAGCACCTTGTAACCTATATGGAAAGTCATGATGAGGAGCGGCTGATGTACAAGAACTTACAATATGGCAACGGTGACGGCTCCTATTCCGTACTGGATCTTATAACGGCACTGAGGCGTATTGAGCTGACAGCTGCCTTTTTGTATACTATTCCCGGTCCGAAAATGATATTCCAGTTCGGTGAGATTGGCTATGATGTTTCTATCGAATATGACTGCAGGGTCTGCAATAAGCCCATACTATGGAACTACTTCGAAGAGGTGAACCGCCGTCATCTTTACGATGTAATCGTTGCGCTCATTCACCTTCGCAGGGAGAACGAGGTGTTCAGCACCGATGATTTCAGCTGGAGCCTGAACAATGCTGCCAAGCGTATTAACCTTAATCATGCCACAATGAACGCCGTTATACTGGGAAATTTCGCGGTGACAGCCCGTGATATAGATCCGCAGTTCCAGGGCACAGGATGGTGGTACGAGTATTTTAGCGGAGACAGCCTGTCTGCTACCGGAGTTAACGATACCATCAGCCTGCAGCCGGGCGAATACCGCATTTATACATCGGAAAGGCTAAGTAAGCCGGATATTACCATGGGTATTTATCCTGTCTCTTACTGGGGAGATGATATACAGCTTTACCCTAATCCGGGATCGGACTGTGTAACAGTCAGTTACTCTCTACCCGAGAGCGGTAACGTGGATATTTCGCTTGTGAATGTATACGGACAGACAATAAAATATTTTTACAGCGGCAGGCAGTCCGC
>CAZHQW010000005.1:7391-68458 GCA_964534745.1 uncultured Bacteroidales bacterium | reverse complement strand
TTGTGAATGTATACGGACAGACAATAAAATATTTTTACAGCGGCAGGCAGTCCGCCGGAGAGAACCAGCTTGAGCTCGATATATCGGAGCTGCATCCCGGCGAATACTACCTGGTAATAAACATAAATAAAAAACCGGCTCTTCTGCCCTTGCTTAAAGTCGAATGATTAAAGTTTTTTCTAATGAGAATTATAAAATTGCCGGTACTGCTAACAGCCTTTCCCAATCCGGCCAGTGATTCCCTTTATATAAGCTATAAAAACACTGAAAGTGCGGCCGAGCTTGATATTTTTGACGTTACAGGCAGGGTAGTGTTAAATAAGAGGATTAATAGCGACGATATTGTAAATGTTGAAACACTTCAACCAGGTCTATACATAATAAAAATAGGATTTAAAGACAGTACTTATACTGAGAGACTGATAGTGGATTAACAGAAAAAGACATCCCGACGCCATAGAATGGTACCTCTTCAGGTGGAAAGACAGTGGATAAAGAGCTCAGGAAACAGTTCAGGAAATCAAAATGAGACTTTATTCCAGGGTATTCTTTAATCTGATGATTTCTATGCCTGCTTCGATCAGCGGTCCCATTCCGTGCAACTCGTTAAGGTGTGCCGGCCGGTTATAATAATGCACCAGGTCATTTTCAATGCCAGTGCCGACACAAATATCTTTCAGCTGTCCTTCAGGTGTGATCTTATGCGCTACCAGTCCTTCCCATCCTCTTAAAGCTATGGATGCATAACGTTCGTCTATCCATCCCTCGTTTACGGCCCTGGCTGTACAATATACAAACATGGCACTGCAGGAAGACTCGAAGTACGAGTCCGTTTTATCCAGCAGCTGGTGCCACAGTCCGTTGCCACCCTGGTATCTGGCAACACCCAGGATCTGCTGTTCGAGGATACGTATAAGGTCTTCCCTTTTCGGATGATCCGGTGGCAGGTGATCCAGAAGATGTACCTGGGCCATCATTATCCAGCCGTTGCATCTTCCCCAGTATGCTACGCCGTTCCTGGCGAGGTCATCATAATAGCAGTGGAAATAAAGCTCTTTATCCTTATCCCAGAGGTACCTGGTAAAGTTATATACCTGGTTTATTGCATCGTCATAATACTTGCTTTCACCGGAGAACGTACCCATCCTTGCCAGGAAGGGGACACTCATATAAAGGTCGTCACCCCATAGTGTCATGGCATGAGGGTGTGTCCTGACAAGAGTGCCGTCATCCAGCCTCTCCTGCACATTGGAAATATGATATGCCGCTTTTTCAATGTATTCTTTATAGGAGTTTTTACTGACTTTGCCATATACATCAATTATACTGGCTCCCATTGCTCCGCAGTCATCAAGGTCACTCATCGTCCATAGCTGTCCGAATGGATAGAAATAATAGGGGCGGTCGTCCTTAAACCGTTTCTGGAAGAACTTATAGTTATTCATAGCGAAATCTATCCGGCTTACGACAAAGTCAAAGTACTTTTCGTCACCAAGATACTCTGACAGGTCTATCATGGCCATGTTAAGCACGCCATTAGCGTAGTGCCACTCATTAAAAGGACTTTCAATCCTGACTTCCACATCGTCAGGGATTTCAGCCGTTGAGTTATATGTTTCTCCGTTTTCGGTACCGACAAAGCTGAAACCGGTATGGCTGATAATGTAGTCGGCAACTTTTCTGACAAGAGCTTCATCATTGTCCGCACTCTGCGGACATACAGTGTATGCAAAAAATGTAAAAAGGCAGATAACTGGTAATGATTTCATGATTTTTATTTTAGTTAGTAATTGTTCATCTCCATCCCTCTTTTGCTTCAAGTCCGCTCAGGTCAGGCCTCTGTGATGCAATTTCAAGTGATTCCCGGTAAAGTTCGTTCAGGTTGCCAAGGCTTATGCCCGAACCTTTACGTATAAATACCGGTATTTTATATAAAGGTGCATCTACCTCAATATATTGTCCTCCTTTGTATGTATGGGTGGTATCCCATGCATCTGTCCATTCCTCACCCGAGGGCAGGTAAAGAATATGTTTTACTTTCCCCTTTTCCCATATGGCGGAGACCAGTATGTCGGGCCCCAGCATGTAAGTCTGCCAGTCAGACCATGCCTCCTCCTGTCCGGGATATGCTATAAACAGTGGTCTTATGATGGGCTTGCCTGTTTCCGATGCTTCCCTGGCCAGGGCATGAAGGTAGGGAACAAGCATGTTCCTTATTTTTGAGTAGAGTCTCCATACAGCTATAAGTTCGGTGTCATAATGAGGCTCCCCGGGACTATCCCAGAATCCCCTGTTAGTAGTGGGCCCCGTTTCCATTAAGGGGCAGAAGCAGCCGAAGCCGAGCCATCTCATACATGTCTCGCGCGAAAAGCTGCCCCAGTAGCCGCCTATGTCTGAACCCCACAGGGGGTAGCCCATGATGGCGCACCTTTGCATCCCTATTATAGCGGAACGCAGTCCCTCGGGCTTACCATCGGTATCACCGGCCCACATCCCGCCGTAGCGGGCACTTCCTGTATACTGGCCGCGGGGAAAAAGTATAAAGTTGCTGTCCAGTACAGGCTGCACCGCCTCATAGGTGGTCTTTACATACTGATGCACATAATCATTATAATTTTCGCGGTAGGAGGTGCCGTTGTGTGTTATGAGGTGAAGTGAGTCAACCAGTTTTTCGCCATCCCCCCTGTCGAGTTTAAATCCGCTGATACCCATACCTGCAAGTTTTCCCGGACCGTTTTCTGACCACCACCTGCAGGCACCGGGATTTGTAAAGTCTATCAGTACCTGCCGGTAATTGTCCCTTGTCCTGCTAACAAGATGATAACCCTCCTGTTCGGCATAGTCCGCCATATCGCCCATCACAAAGGGGGCTATCCATATCATTAGTTTAATACCCTTGCCATTGATCCATTTTATCATATCTCCGGGCCGGGGGAAGCGTACCATGTCAAATTCATAATCATCAAAGCCCCTGATGCCCGTACACCAAGGCCTGTCGATCCAGTAGGCCGTGAAAGGTATATCATAGGCACCCATTAATAGTATATCCTCTACCAGCTCACTGTTAAAGGGTGCCATAACCTTTGTGCTGTCATAATAGCTGGTCCTGTTCACGTGGTCGTCGCGCCAGCGCCACGGTCCGAATGCCCAGACAGGGGGGAGAAAGGAGGGCCCCGTTTCCAGGGCATGTCTTTGCACAATATCTCCCGGAGAAGAACCGCGGTAAAGCCTGAAGCTAAAATCGGGGCCTTCAAACGCAACCTGCACCAATCCGGACAGCTCCCTGCACATGTCAAATGTGCCGGGCCATGTTCCCTTTACAAAGAAGCCGTAATTTTCAGAAGATATGTAAAAAGGGGCATATGCTGAAACCGTAGGTTTAATTTTCATTTCGATAAACTTGCCGCGAAGGTTCAGTGCGGTATTTATACCCTCCTGCCATGAAAGGTCCTGATGACCGTCAACAACCCTTTCCATGAGTCCGGTAAAGTATGCATCATTTTCAGCTTTAATATTAATATACCACTTGTCTGCAGTATCCTTGCCGCTCACCAGCGATAAGCGGAAGTCCAAATCATCGTTTACCCTGGTAATATACATTTTTACCTGTGATCCCGCACCTGCATCCCAGAGAAAAACGTCACCGTCCTGGCGCGACCTTGCCGGTTCACCTCTTACCCATGTCACAGTCCCGTTTTTTTTATAACCTATGCTTCCCACGGATGGTGAGGCCGGACAAATTACTATTTCTTTGCCTGCAGCATTTTTGATCCTGATCACGGGAAATTCGTTTTCTGAACGCGCAGTAATCTTTATTCCGTTGTTGTCTGTACAGGATTTTAAAAAAGCCGCAGCAGTGAACGAAAGTGCTGTTATTATTATCCAGGGTGGATATTTCAATAATTTCATAATTATGCCTTTTTAGAATAAGCAAATCTGACTGCAATATTTATTATTAATCAGCCGCAATTATATAGTGTGACTATGACATTTCGCCTTTGCCTTGGCCCGTCAAATTCGCACACAAAAATGTTCTGCCAGGTTGATAGTCCGAGTTTTCCGTCTATTATAGGTATAGATTCAGCCGGACCGACAATGCCTGCCTTCAGGTGGGCATCACCGTTGCTATCCTGCTGGTCGTGCAGCCAGATACCTGGCGGAATAAGTTTTTTGAGAAGGTTTATAACATCTTCCTGCACCGAATCATCCCAGTTCTCCTGTATCATTAATGCTGCTGTGGCACCCTGGACATAAACATTGACTATTCCTGATTTTATACCACTTTTGCTGACAATCTGGCTTACCTTATCGGTAATATCATAGAGGCCATTATGTTTATGCGTGCTTATTTGTATAACTTCCTGCATTTTTATAATTTTAACTCATGTAAAAATAATTATTCACAAATTAATACGGGTACAATTACGTTATCTGAAATCAGTTTCAAATTTAAAATTATTGATTATAAAAAGTAGTTCATTTTATATTAAAATATTTATTTTTGGGCTAAATAGACACTGGCAGAAATGAAGCATAATGAGTATCGGTGGAGATCATACGATGGTCTTTCATTATTCGGACAGACATGGACTGCCGCGGGGAAGCCAAAGGCAGTAATAAACCTGATACATAATCATGGAGAACATAGCGGGATTTATAAAGATTTTGCCAAAGTTCTGGCTGATAACAATTATTGTGTTGCAAGTCTTGATTTAAGAGGACACGGCAGGTCGGAGGGGAAAAGAGGTTATTCTTCCTCTTACAGGAAAATTGTAAAGGATGTCCAGACCCTGATTGACAGATCCGAAGAACTGTTTCCCGGATATCCCAAAATATTAATGGGACAGGGATTAGGGGGTAATATTGGCATTTATTATCTGTCAACATACATAACAAATATTTCCGGACTTATTGTAATATCTCCATGGCTCGTCCTTGAACAGAAATTCTCAAAAGGCAAAATGTTTGCCGGGAATATTATAAGGCACATCTGTCCGGGTTGTATGCTGGAAACAGGTTATACTGCAGTGGATAGAAGAAGGGGACAGGAAGGGATTGAAAAATTCAAACAAGATCCTTTTATACACAGTAAAATATCCATGAGGTTATTCTATGAGATAATCATTGCCGGACAGCGTTCTTCAAGAAGCATTTACAAGATAAATATGCCTGTGCTTGTAATGCATGGCACAGATGATAAGATAGCTTCGTTTAAAGCAAGCAGGAATTTTGTACTCAATGCCAGCAAAAAAACTGTATTCAAGGAATGGAACGGCTATTATCATGATATACTTGCTGACGAAGGTGCGGATGAGGTCTGCAGGTTCATTATCGAATGGCTGGACAGTAAGCCATGGCGTCCGTAAACAATTAACTGATGAGCCAGTTCAGAACAAGGGTTGATATACCCGAATCAAAATACAGTCTGACCCATAATACAAAGTCTATATTTTTGGGTTCATGCTTTGCTGACAATGTGGGATTAAGACTGAAAGATTACAAGTTTCCTGTTGAACACAATCCGTTCGGTGTACTCTACAATCCGGCATCAATAAGAAAATGCCTTGATATACTTTTACATACAAGACTTGTGACCGATTCCGACCTTTATTATTATGACAATCAATGGCTTAGCTTTGACCATCACAGTGCATTTTCAAATCCCGATAAAAAGGAGTGCCTGAGTAATATCAATGAGAGAATAAAAACCGCTTCAGAATTCCTGAAAAAATCTTCTTTTCTGTTTATAACATACGGTACGGCATGGGTTTACAGATTTAAGGAAACAGGAAGAGTTGTGGCTAACTGCCATAAGCTTCCTGCCAGTGAGTTTGAGAGGTACTTATTGAACCATCATGAGATAGTAAATGAGTTTATGACTATTTACAGGGAGTTGAAAGAGTTTAACCCGCAGATAAAGATTGTTTTTACTGTTAGTCCCATCCGCCACTGGAAGGACGGCGCCGAAATGAACCAGGTTAGCAAATCCACACTGCTCCTGGCAGTCTATGAGCTCAGAAAGACCCTGCCTGAAATTGAGTATTTCCCTGCCTATGAAATACTGATTGATGAGCTGAGGGATTACAGGTTTTATGCCAGTGATATGCTCCATTTATCAGAAGTGGCTGTTGAGTATATATGGAGCAGGTTTGTTTCAGCCTATATTGAAGAGGGTTCAAGGACAGTTATAAGCGAAATAGCCAGGCTGAAAAAAGCAACCGGACACAGACCTTTTAATATTAATTCCAAGTCCTATCAGTCTTTCCTGAAAACCCAGCTTGAATATATCAAAACACTCGAGGATAATTATCCGGCACTTAATTTTGATGAAGAGAAGAATTTATTTTTATCCAGGCTATCCATCAAATTGTAGTGATATAAATCACCTTTTGATAGTGATATATGTCACCCTGAAAAAATGAAAAATTTTTTGTAACTTCTTAGACTGTAATGCTGGAGTATATATAGTTGGTTATGAGAAAGATAAAAAGATACTGCTTAGTATTCCCCGTTATTTTTTGCTGGTTAATTATTATTCTTTTATCTGCAGTTCACAGTTACCCTCAAGTCCCTGATAACAATGCACTTATAAATGATTACCTGTCCCTTATTGAAAAGTATGATAAAGAGAATAATAAAATAGAGACCGCAAATTATTTAAATAAACTTGCCTATTTATACTGGCAGAGCGGGATGGGTATGAAATCAATTGATAATTTCAACAGATCACTTGCTATAAACAAGGAACTGGGCAATACCAATGCAGAAAAGACTATTTATAACAATATAGGCTTCATATATTCTGAATATGGTGATTATCACAGTGCTATTAATAATTTTAAAAAGAGCCTCGAGATATCAAGAAAACAAAATAAACTATGGGATATTGCTACAGGGATTATCAATATTTCCCAGGCTTTATATGAGCTGAAGGATTATAATAAATCCAATAACGGACTGGCGGAGGCGCTGGAGCTGGGTAAGGAGATTAATGATTTCCAGATAATTAAAAACTGCTACGAATTGCTGTATAAGAACTATGAAAAGCTCGGGAATAGCGATAAGTCAAAGGAGTACTTTGACCTCTACCTGTCGCTCCAGAGACATTTGCAGAAGAAAGAGCTGGAGACGATGGAAGCAAGGACAAAGGAAGCTGAAGCAAAGGCATTTGCAAAAGAGACACAATTGATAAATACCAAGGATACTCTTAACGAAGTGGTTAAAATAAACCGCGACATACAATTAAAGAACGAGCTGTTAAATAAGGAGAAGGCGATTAAGGATCTCGCGCTGAAGGAGGAGAAGGCAAGGATTAATGCACTGGAGGCAAGGGAGAAGGTAAGAAAAACAACATTACGTTTTGCGGCATTGCTTCTTATAATGCTGACATTAATTCTTGTTCTTATATTTATTCAGTATAACAACAATAAGAAAGCCAACAGGCTTCTTCATGATCAGAATATTGAAATTGAAAAACAGAGGGACCTGGCAAACAGGCAGAAGCAGAAAATAACAGATAGTATCCAGTATGCCCAGCGTATACAAAACGCCATACTTCCGCCAAAAGATTTTCTGGACAGCCTGTTAAGGGATTACTTTATCCTCTATAAGCCAAAGGATATTGTCAGCGGTGATTTTTACTGGATTACAGAGAAGGACGATATCCTGATTTTTGCTGCAGCTGACTGTACGGGCCACGGAGTGCCGGGAGGTTTTATGAGCATGATGGGTGTTGCCTTTCTCAATGAAATTGTAAATAAAATTGTAATTAACAGACACATTTCATCATTGCAGGCAGACCATATACTGAATGAATTGCGGACAAATGTCATACGTTCCCTTCATCAGACGGGAAGAAGAGACGAGCCTAAGGATGGCATGGATATAGCATTATGTATAATAGATTTTGACAGGGACATGCTCCAGTTTGCCGGGGCCCGGAATCCCCTGTATATAATCAGGAAGGGTGAGCTGATTCAGTACGGGGCTAACAGGATGTCAGTGAGTTACAGTCACAATGTAAACCAGCCATTTGAAAAGCACGAAATCAGGATGGAACCGGATGATGCTTTATATATTTTTAGTGACGGCTATTGTGACCAGTTTGGCAGCGACATGAATATAAAGTATGGCACTGCCAGCCTCAAAGAGTTGCTTTTAAGTATACACGACAAACCAATGAAGGAACAGGAACAGATTCTGATAAGCAAACATGAAGAATGGAAAGGGGATAGAAGCCAGCTTGATGATATCCTGATAATCGGATTAAAGTATACGGGAGCACGTAAAATTACTCCTAAAGAGCAAAAGTATAACTGGGTGGATAAAAATATATTAATAGCTGAAGACACAGATGTAAACTATTTCTTTCTTGCAGAAGTATTGAAACCGACAAATGCCCAGCTGATAAGGGTAAGCAACGGGAAGGAGGCGGTGGAATACTGCAAGTCAAATAATGTTGATCTGATATTAATGGATATTAATATGCCGCGGATGAACGGATATGATGCCACACGCACCATTAAGAGCTACAAGAATAGTATACCGATTATTGTGCAGACAGCAGTAGGTTTTGAGAATGAAGAAGAACTAAGCCTGAGTTCAGGGGCTGATGATTTTATATCAAAGCCGATAGACCTGAATAGCTTTATGGATAAGCTTAAGAAGTTCCTTGGATAGATATTAAAAGGTAAAGAAATGGAACCATTGATTATTAAGGGTACAGATGATACACCTGCCATAATACTTGACAGCTATGGGAATAACTTTGAGATTTCAGGCAGATCATTGCCTGAGGAAGTAATAAGTTTTTATTTGCCTGTCATGAAGTGGCTGGACATGTATGTGGCAAATCCTAATGACAAAACTGTATTCAAACTGAAACTTGATTATATTAATTCCGCATCCCAGAGAGCTATACATGAAGTTCTTACCACGATAGAAAAGATCAAAATCACAGGAAAGGAAGTTGAGGTTGAATGGTACTTTGTTGAAGATGATGATGAGATGAGAGAGACCGGACAGGAGTATTCCGAGCTGATAAATATCCCTTTTATTTTCAAGAGCTATTTAATAGAATAATATGGCAGTCAGCAACAGATTGTCAGTATTTGGGTGATTTCTCACCCGGATACTCATTTCTGAACAGTTTCCAGTAATCTCTCACTGTAGACTTCACTTCCCTGCTCAATATCAATATGCCGAAAAGGTTTGGTATAGTCATAAGTGCAACGGTAATATATGAGAATGACCATATGATGGTCGTATCTATAAAGGAAGCTACAAAGAAGCCTATAACATAAGTTATCCTGTAGACCATTACATACCTGGCGCCCCATAGAAAGGTTACTGCGCGGTCACCGTAATATGACCATGATATGGCCGTTGAAAAGGCAAACAGCAGCAGACCTATGGAAACAATATATTGTCCGAGATCTCCCAGGATTCCCCGCTTAAATGCTTCGGCAGTAAGGGGTGCACTGTGAATAAGCGATTTACCTTCAATGTAAAAGTTCTTTGATTCTTCTATTCTTCCGTTTTTTACAGGAATAGTGCCTTCAAATAATTTGCCGCTATTATCATAAACTTTAATATCAGAGGCAACGGACTCGGAATGCAGGACAGTGATATTACCTGTAATATTTCCGTTTTTCACGTTCAGTGAACCTTCAAATACCGGCAATTTTTCAGAAGAATGAATATGCCTGAATATTGCTTTCCTGTCACCTGTATTGCTATCATTATATTTTCCGGATAATATTTCCAGATCAGTAAATTGAAAGCGGTTCTGGATTTTCTCCTTCCATACCCCGGAAGAGATTATTGTCAGTCCGGTCAGCATACATATTATTACAGTATCAATAAACGGCTCAAGTATGGCTACCAGTCCCTCAGATACAGGTTCGTGGGCTCGTGCCGACGCATGGGCTATGGGAGCCGAACCCTGTCCGGCCTCATTTGAGAAAAGTCCTCTTGCCACTCCTCTTTTAAATGCATATATGAATCCCGCACCCAGAAAGCCGCCGGTGGCTGCCGATCCTGTAAACACATTGGTGAATACTTCAGCCAGGGCAGGCAAAATTTTATCATAATTATAAATAAGAACCGACAGGGCACCGAAAAAGTAAATAAATGCCATGGCCGGCACCAGGCGCGAAGTAACTTTTGCAATTCTTTTGATACCTCCTATTATTACCAGTCCGAGCAGGACCGCAAGCACAGCACCGGTAATAATATGGTTGACGCCGAATGTTGTAAACAATGAATTGGAAATGCTATTAATCTGGGGCATATTACCTGTTCCAAAGGATGAGAATATGGCGGCAAAAGCAAAGAATCCACCAAGTATTAAACCTGTTCTTATGAGCTTCCCGTTCTTCAGCCTTATATTAAGCCTCTCCTTCATATAGTACATGGGACCCCCGGCCACTGTGCCGTCTTCTGTTATTTTTCTGTATTTGTGCGACAGGGTCACCTCTACAAACTTTGTTGTCATTCCCAGCATGGCAGTTATAAGCATCCAGAATAATGCACCGGGCCCTCCTATATGTATGGCCAGTGCTACACCTGCTATATTGCCTGTTCCCACTGTTCCGGACAGTGCTGTTGAAAGTGCCTGAAAATGGGAGGTGTCACCTTTGTCACCTTTGCGGTCATATCTTCCACGGACCACCCTGATGGCATGCCTGAAATAGCGGATCTGGGGAAATATAAGATAAAAGGTAAAGAATAATCCGGTTCCCAGCAGAAAAAGCGCAAACCAGTCCGAACTGGCTAAATACCTGTCAATAAATAAAAAGAAATTATTTATCTGTTGCATATAAAGACATTTCAAACATTATCGTAAAATTCTGAAGGTTGCAGTTCTTTTGATTTTATGCCCTTTTCCTTTACAAGGTATTTTCTTATATCAAAACACAAATGACATTTGTTCAAATATTCTTCCTTAAGCCTGAATCTGAATTCTGTTGTAACATACTCTGCCAGGGCCTTGATCCCCTTATTATAAAGTTTTGTGATAAGGGGGTACTCATAAGGATTTAACGGTTTTCCAAGATCTTCAAGTTTTATTGATAATCCGCTGCATAGCCCGGGGATATAATTTCCAAAGAGATCGGCATGAAAGTGTGAAGTATCTTCAAGCTCATTGCATCCGATGCTTGTGCTTATTATCTCTTTTGTTGGTTTAAGGGGATATATTTCCTTGTATGTCTGTATTGCCCTGCCTCCGTAATGAACCCAGTACCTTGCCGGTATCCTTTTAATATACTCGTCTCCGAATTTTTCTTTATACTCGCTCAGGCTGTGTTTTTTATTTTCATCAAACGAACCCAGTTCAGGGTAGAACTCCTGAACCCACGGGAATACGCGTAAACCGGACTCCCTGCATGCGGACAGGACTCCTTTGACTTTGCTAAAAGGTATATGTTCATTATGAAAGGGGCTCATCGAAATGAGAAGGGTGCGGAGACCGGACTTACTGAGTCTGCGCAGGAGTGCCACTGCTGATTCTTTGTCTTTAAACCATGAAGAATTGGTTTCCACATATTCAATCTCCATTTTTTCCTCGCGCGCTGCTATAAGCACCTTTTCAAGTCCGTCAGCATTCAGAAACGGTTCTCCACCGCCAATATGTATAGAGTGGCAGTCAAGGGATTTTATTAACCTGAAATTCTTTTTTGCCCGCTCTGCAGTAATGTATTTTTTGGGCCACAGGGGTGAACATCCGTAAAGGCAGTGCCTGCATTGTGAGGAGCAGTAGTAATTGGTTATCAGTCCGCCCGAATACAGGGATGAAATGTTCAGTGATTTTATGCCACTATCTATGAAAGATCTCAGGTATTTGTCCATAATCTTTAATCATAATATTTTGACAAGGTAAAGACTGCCTTTATTTATTCAGATTTATTGCTTTTATGAGTTTACTCTTGCTGATTAGAATAGTCAAGAAATTCTTCCTCTATATTATCCTCCCTATATAATATTAGGTTAAAGATTGTTCTATAGTAATATTAAATCCGGGAATACATCCGTCAGGATTTTTTTATACTGTTCATATACTTCTTCTGTCAACCGCATTTTTTCATGATTTATTAGGCCGTAATTGTATTTTTTGCTGTCGGTATATATTGTCAATCCGGCTGCGAGAATTTTAAGAGTATATTTTTTCTTTAATTCAACTTTTGTAATGTCACTATAGTTAATTTGAAAATTTTTATTTGAATATTCCAGTATTTCTTTCGGATTTAGATTCCCTAATATCTGTGATGTTTTTTTATGCCTTTTTATTAAGATTTTAAAATAAATCAATTCACTAAATAAGTATGATAAAAAAATACTACCGGCAGTCTGAGCTATAATTAGAAAATTATCTTTCAGTATTATATTATACAGGCATGTCGGGCCCAAAACACTAACAGATATCCCGCTCAGGACTCTTCTTGTTGTTTCTTTTTCTGATGAAATCTTATTTGCATTCGTTCCAGATATATTTTTTTCCATAATTATTAGGTATTAAAGATTAGTACTAAAATATTTACTGTTCGGACAATTATTTATATATGCTTCATTCCCGGAGTATTTCAGTTCTTCCTTCATTAATGAATTACCGGGATATAAATAATGTGACAATAAAAATATAAGAATATTTTTAATAAAAAAAGGCTATTTACAAACCGCTAAGTTTCTTAATCTCATTCAGCTTGTTGAGGGCTTCAACCGGAGTGAGGTTATCGATATCGGCATTGGCTATTTCATCTCTTATCTGCTTCAGCACAGGGTCATCGAGCTGGAAGAAGCTCAGCTGGTAGCCTTCCCTTTTTTCTGCCAGTCCGCTTACAGGTTTTGTCAGCGATTGTTTCTGGTGTGATTTTTCGAGCTCGGCCAGAATTTCGTTTGCCCTGCTGACAACGCTTTTCGGTATACCTGCCATGCGTGCTACATGTATTCCAAAGCTGTGCTCACTGCCTCCCCTTTTCAGTTTCCTCAGGAATATTACTTTATCATCAAGCTCCTTTACCGACACATTATAGTTTTTAACCCTTTCAAAGGAGTTTTCCATTTCATTCAATTCATGGTAATGTGTAGCAAACAGGGTTTTTGCATGGGCCCGCGGGTGTTCGTGGATATATTCGACCATGGCCCAGGCAATGGAAATGCCGTCATAGGTACTTGTGCCCCGTCCTATCTCATCAAGCAGTATAAGGCTTCTTTCCGACATATTGTTTAATATGCTTGCCGTCTCGTTCATCTCAACCATAAACGTGGATTCTCCGAGTGAAATATTATCCGATGCTCCCACACGGGTGAATATCTTGTCAACATATCCTATTTTTGATGCCTGGGCAGGAACAAAACTTCCAATCTGGGCCATAAGGATAATTAAAGCTGTCTGTCTCAGCAATGCGGATTTGCCTGACATATTGGGACCTGTAATTATAATGATCTGTTGTTTTTTATTGTCAAGATATACGTCATTGGCAATATAACTTTCATCCGGGGGCAGCTGTTTTTCAATTACAGGATGCCTGCCCTGGGTTATCTCTATTATTTCGGTGTCGTTAATTTCGGGCCTGTAATACTTGTTTTCGACAGCACATTTCGAAAATGACAGAAGGCAGTCGAGCCTGGCTACCTGTGAGGCATTTAATTGAATTGGAGCAACAAAGTCCACAATGCTCATAACCAGCTCGTTGAACAGGGTTGTTTCAAGCTCCAGGATTTTTTCTTCGGCACCCAGGATCTTATCTTCGTATTCTTTTAATTCCGCAGTAACATACCTTTCGGCACTGACAAGGGTCTGCTTGCGGATCCAATCATCCGGCACCTTATCCTTATGTGTATTTCTGACCTCAATATAATAGCCGAAGACATTGTTATAGGCCACTTTTAGCGAAGGTATTCCCGTACGCTTGCTTTCCCTCTGCTGAAGTCCGACAAGGAAATCCTTGCCAGAGTGGAGTATGTCACGTAATTCATCCAGTTCTTTTGATACACCGCGGGCAATAACATTCCCCTTATTGAGCAGGTATGGGGGGTCTGGCTGCACTTCCTTTTCAATGCGGTCACGAATTAATTTACAGGGATTAAGCTGTTCTGCTATTTTTCGCAATCCCGGTTCCTTTGATTTATTGCACAGCTCTTTGACAGGCTTAATTGAGGTAAGTGCATTTTTGAGCTGCACCACTTCCCTCGGGTTTATTCTGCCGGCTGCAACTTTGGAAACCAGCCTTTCAAGATCGCCAATCTGTAATATCTGGTCGTCGATTTCTTCTTTCAGGTCGGGATTCTTCAGAAAGTATTCAATAATGTCGAGCCTCTCGTTTATCGGTTTTATATCTTTTAAGGGCAGGGCAATCCATCTTTTAAGGAGCCTTGAACCCATGGGTGAGACTGTTTTGTCAAGAACCTCAAGCAGGGTCTTTCCACCTTCATTGATGGACTGGAACAATTCCAGGTTTCGCATGGTAAACTTATCGAGCCACACATAATGGTCTTCTTCTATTCTTGATAATGACGATATATGCTTTATCTTGTTGTGCTGTGTAATTTCCAGGTACTGCAAAATTGCGCCGGCAGCGATAATGCCGAGTTTAAGGTTACTCACTCCAAAACCTTTCAGTGATGATGTTTCAAACTGTTTCAGCAGCCTGCCATAGGCAGCCTCCTCGGTGAAGACCCAGTCATCGAGCTTGTACGTATAATATTTGTCCCCGAAGTGCTCAATGAATATTTTATATTTACCCCTCTCAAAGAGAATCTCTTTTGGTGAGAAGCTGCTCAGGAGCTTGTCAACATAATCGTAATTACCTTCAGCTGTAAGGAACTCGCCGGTTGAAATATCAAGGAAGGCTATACCTGCTGCTCCCTGGATAAGATGGATACAGGCAAGGAAATTGTTTTCCTTATGACTTAGCACATTATCATTTAATGATACACCCGGAGTTACCAGTTCCGTAATTCCGCGCTTTACAATTTTTTTGGCAAGCTTCGGGTCTTCAAGCTGTTCGCATATTGCCACACGCTGTCCCGCCCTTACCAGCTTGGGCAGATAGGTGTCTATGGCATGATGCGGAAAGCCAGCCAGGTCTACAAAAGATGCCGCTCCATTTGCTCTCTTGGTCAGTGTTATTCCCAGTATCTCTGATGCTTTCCTGGCATCATCCCCGAATGTTTCATAAAAATCACCAACCCTGAACAATAACATAGCGTCAGGATGTTTTCCCTTAATATTGAAATACTGTTTCATTAAGGGGGTTTCGACCGTTTTTTCAGTGTTAGCCAATATGAGGCATATTAGTTTTTGTACCCGTTAAAATTAACGCAATAAAAAATAAAGGCAAAAAATACCGCCAATATGATTTAAACAATTAATCACCAATGGTTTGTTTATACCTGTGAATACTATTATTACCCTTGATGATAACTTTCATGGCCCCTCTGAGGAACGCAAAATAAATTATTGCTGAAAGCAGCCATCCGAAAGCTGATATATATTCTTTGAATAGCAGTTTGCCTGTAAAGAAAAGCAGTGAATAAATCATAATAACAGAGCTTAGCCAGCTCATGAATAATGCCAGTATATACCTGTCAGGATACTTCTTTATATACTGTGAGAACCTTCCCCAGAATCCGGCCGGATTTACTTTCCTGCAGAATTCTTTTAAAACATCGCTATTAACCGGACTGGTGAGAAGTGTAACTATTACCCATGCAGCAGTTGTTACGCCGGCAATCAGGTACAAGCCAGCAGGGAATTCAGTTTTAAAATATACATTGGTGATATATACAATTATAAAAGGCACCGTGGCTGCAGTAATTTCGCTCCACGCATTGATGCGCCACCAGAACCACCTGAGAATCAAAACCAGTCCGTATCCGCTGAAACATGCCAGCATGAATTCCCATAACCTGCCTAATGACCTGAAAAATGTAGTTATATACAATGAGATACACATGAGAATTATTGTCATAAGTTTGCCCATGAGCACATAATGCCTTTCTTTAATTCCCGTATTTTTAAACTTCTCTTCCCGGGCGACAAATCTTTTATACAGGTCATTTATCAGGAAGCTGGCTCCCGTGTTTAAATGGACAGATAATATACTTATATAGATGCCAAGAAAAGATACCAGCAAGAATCCTGTTGTCCCGTAAGGCATATAATCCCTAATGACATTATAGCAGGCGGCTCCCTGTTCTGTTCCATGTGTTCGGGGCAGAAGGACAACAGTACAAAGTGAGATTATTATCCATGGCCACGGCCTTATAGCATAATTTATTACCTGGCTGAGCAAAGCAGCCATGATTGACTCTTTTTCGTTTTTCACACTCATCATGCGCTGTGCCATAGATCCTCCGCCCCCCGGGTCATAGGATGGTGACCAGCTTGCCCACCATTGAATCCCTACAAGTGCAAGCAGTGTAGTTATGCTGAATGGCAATATTTTGGCTGACAATTGCGCTGATGAACGCAGTTTTGGAAAAAAATGCAGGTAGTCGGCAGAAATGTCATTAAGCTGCATTTTGAGGCCTGTTATTCCTGATATTTTATAAGATGAGATAATGGCGGCCGATAATACAATGGAGCCGGCAAGTGTTATGACAAACTGCAACAGGTTAATCCAGGCTATGCCTCTTAAACCTCCCAGCACCGAGCATGCCGCTGCAATTGTCATGGCTGCGATGATAAAAATATATTGCTGCGAATCGGGTATGCCGAAGACTGTACCCAGAATACTTTTCATTGCAATACTTATCCATGCTATAATCATAATATTCAGGAATAATCCAAAATACAGCGATTTAAAAATACGCAGGAAACGGGCTGACCTGCCGCTGTACCTCAGTTCTGTAAACTCAACTTCGGTAAGTATCCCGGCCCTTCTCCATAAACCGGCCAGGAAAATAGCAGTGAATGTCCCGCCTATCAGCATGCTCCACCATATCCAGTTTCCCGATACACCATGCCGGTAAACATATTCAGTTATCAGGGGAGGTCCGCTAATGGCAAAGGTTGATGCCAGCATAGAAATACCGGCCACATACCATGGCAGCTTTCTGCCGCCAAGAAAGAAATCACTTATGCTTCTGCTGCTGCTTCTGCTGTACCTTATAGAAATCAGTAAAATTACCGGTACGAAAAGTGATATTGCCAGCCAGTCTATAAAACCGAGGCTCATAATAATCAGAATATACTAATAAGTAAGTCAAAAATACTAAAATAAAACATCCCTGATGCCGAGTCCGAATAGCGCAAAGTCATATTTAACAGGGTCATCTCTGTCAAAGGTGCGGAGGATTGAGGTCAGCTCATCCACGGCCAGCCAGTCGTTCTGTTTCCTTTTAAGAAGTCCCAGCTTCCTCGATACAGATCCTGTATGTACGTCCAGGGGTATATACAGGGCTGATGACGGGATATTATCCCATATGCCAAAATCGACGCCACACATGTCTTTTCTTACCATCCATCTCAGGAACATGTTTATCCGCTTTGCCGCAGCCCTTTTGGCAACATCGGAAACATGCCTCAGAGTCCGCTGAGGAGGCGGAATTTCAAAAAAAACCTTCCTGAAATCAATTATAGCATCTTTCAGGTCTTCGGATTTTTTGTAGCTATTCTCAAATACCGATTTAATGCTGCCATATTTATTATAGATATTTTTCAGTGATTTTATGAAATAGACAGTGTCATCATTATTAAATGTCCTGTGCTTGAAATCCCTGAAATATTTATAATCACTCTCATCAGAATTTATTATGAAATCATAAGGGCTGTTATCCATGAGCTGCATCAGCTGCAGTCCGTTTTTTACTATTGTATTCCTGTTTCCCCAGGCAATGGTTGCAGCAAAAAAACCGGCTATTTCAATGTCCCTGTGTTCGGAAAATATATGTGGAATCTTTATGGGGTCGGTTTCGATAAAGTCAGGCCTGTTGTATTGTTCGTATTTCTCGTCCAGGAATTCTTTTATTTCAGTCCGATATTTTACCATCATGAATTATTAACATCCTGTCAGACATATGTGCCAGTTCTTTATCATGCGTTGCAATAAGTATTGTCTGGTTATATTTATCCCGCAGAGAAAAGAAAAGATTATGGAGTTCCTTTTTATTTTTTGTGTCAAGATTTCCTGATGGTTCATCTGCCAGTATAACATCCGGATTGTTAATCAGGGCACGGGCAACAGCAACCCTTTGTTGCTCGCCGCCCGAAAGCTCGCCGGGTTTATGACTGAGCCTGTCCTTCAGATTTAAAAATCCCAATATTTCCTCTGCCCTGGCTTCTGCTGCCTGTCTGTTCATTTTTCCTATAAATGCCGGTATGCATACATTCTCAAGGGCAGTAAATTCAGGCAGTAAATGATGAAACTGGAAAACAAATCCGATATGCTTATTCCTGAATCTGGCCAGCTGCTTATCTTTCATATTAATAACATCTGTGTCATTAAGTTTTACCGAACCGCAGTTAGGTTTGAGCAATGTACCTATTATTTGCAGCAGGGTTGTTTTACCGGCACCGCTGGCACCCATAATAGCCACTATCTCACCTTTGTCCATTTTCAGGTTTATGCCTTTCAGTACCTGAAGGGTACCAAAATATTTTGTTATGTTTTCAACCAGAATCACTTTACCGGAGAATTTGTCATAAATAACCAATAAATATATATACAATATATTGCAAATAAAACAATTCCTTTCAGGTGTGTTAATTTACCCCTTTTCAAAGGCAGCATAAACAGGAATAGAATAAGGGAAATGCCAAGCATCCAGAAGATATCAGTTTTGAGTTTCATATCCTGCGCAATACTTATCGGGTTTATTATGCTTGCTATGCCAAGGACACCCAGGATATTAAAAATATTTGAACCTATGATATTGCCAATTGAGATATCCATTTCTTTTTTAAAGGCAGCAATTATAGAGGTTGCCAGTTCGGGGACACTGGTGCCGAATGCTATCAGTGAGATGGATATTACTCTTTCTTCAATGCCAAGGACTCTGGCAATATTTGTAGCGCCTTCAACCAGTAAGTACGACCCTATTCCCAGTCCGGCTGATGATAGTATAATTATAAGTACAGACAGGGCAGGCGACAAGCGGACCTGCATTTTTCTTTTTTCTCCGAATTCATAATCTTTACCGGAACTGGACAGGGTGAAGAATAAATATATACTCAGAAGAATTAAAAATACCAGTCCCTCCCAGAATTCCAGATTCCCGTTCATGATAAAAACATAAAATATTATGCTTGCCGCCATCATGACAGGCCAGTTGAATTTGGTGGCGCTGGCTTTGACAGGTATAGGGAATATTATTGATGTTATCCCGAGAACCAGTGCAATATTTGCGATATTTGAACCGATAATGTTACCGACTGAAATAGAACCCTTGTCTGCAATTGAGGCAATGCTACTGACAAAAAGTTCTGGTGCCGATGTTCCGAAAGATACGAGAGTCACTCCGATTACCAGCCTTGAAACCTTATATCTGTTTGCCAGTGAAACACTTCCCTTGATTAAATAATTTCCGCTGTATAGAAGTATAATAAAACCTGCAATTAAATAAAAATAATATTCCATGTATTGTTAAGGAGGTATCAGTCACCTGTTATATTATCTTTCATTTTATTTATATCCTTTTCTATTTCGCTTGTCTCTTCATTTATTTCTCTCTTGATGTCTTCGGTGGCCTTTCTGAATTCACGCATTCCTTTGCCTATACCTCTTGCAAATTCAGGAATCTTTTTTGAGCCGAACAATAATAAAACAACAAGCAAAATAACAATAATCTCTTGTCCGCTTATAAATAAAAGGATTAAGTTCATATACCTTGACAAATATTAAGTAAAGATAATAAAAAAGCCCTATCTCTATGAGACAGGGCCGGGTATAAATTTTTAAAAATTATGTTTTTCTTTTTGCACTGAGGACCCTTTTTGATTCATCACCTCCAATGGTATCATAAACCAGCGGGGTTGCGATAAAAAGGGAGGAGTATGTACCTACAACAATACCTACGAGCAGTGCAAAAGTGAATCCTTTAATACTTTCGCCGCCAAAGACAAAAATCGTCAGCAAAACAATAAATGTACTCATAGAGGTATTAAATGTGCGGCTTAAAGTACTGTTAAGGGCCATATTCATAATTTCCGGGGTTTCTCTTTTCCTGTATTCCCTCAAATATTCCCTTATCCTGTCAAAGACGACAACCGTATCGTTAACAGAGTATCCCACAACCGTGAGTATAGCTGCTATAAATGTCTGGTCAATCTCGAGGGAGAAGGGCATCACTCCGTAAAAGAGTGAAAACAATCCAAGTATAAGCAATGAATCATGAATCAATGCAGCCACCGCACCCAGTCCGAATTGCCAGTTCCTGAACCTGAACAGGATGTATAGAAACATAAATACAAGGGCGAAAAATATAGCTATAACTGCCTGTCTTTTAATATCATCAGCAATTGTTGGTCCTACTTTCTGGGTGCCCTGCCAGTTCTTGGTATTAAAGTCCTCGAACGACACACTATCACCCAGCATGGGTCCAAGTCCTGCGTATAGTTTCCTCTGAATTTCATCATCTACATCAGGATCATCGTCATTAATCTTATACTGGGTAGAAATCCTCACCTTGTTCTGGGAGCCGAACATTATTACCTTAGGCCTCTCTCCCATCTCATTTTCAAGTGCTGCGGCAACATCAACATTCCTGACAGGTTTATCGAATTCAATTATATAGTTTCTTCCTCCCGTAAAGTCCACGCCCTGGTCAAGACCCCTGAATATGAGGGATCCTATACTTACTACTATCAGTGTAAGGGAAATAATATAATAGGGCTTTCTGTTTCCCAGAAAATTTATATTTATATTTTTAAATGCACCCTGGGTAAAGGTTGTTGCGAATGTAATCCTGTTGGTGGTTTTCAGGTACATTTCGAATATAAGTCGTGTAATGAATATTGCTGAAAAAAGAGATGTACAAATACCTATTACAAGAGTAGTAGCAAATCCTTTTATCGGACCTGTTCCCACCAGCAACAGTATTACTCCGGTTATGCCTGTAGTGAGGTTTGAGTCTATAATTGCCGAATAGGCATTTTTATAACCATCTGCTATTGCCAGCTTAATACCTTTGCCTGCCGCCACTTCTTCCCTTATTCTTTCATATATAAGTACATTGGCGTCAACTGACATACCTATAGTAAGAACTATACCTGCTATTCCGGGCAGTGTCAGTGCTGCCTGCAGCGAGGCAAGCACCCCGATAATAAAGAACATGTTGGCCAGCAGGGCTATATCGGCAATCAGTCCGGCCCTATGGCTATAGTAAAAAATCATGTACGATAGTATAACTATAAATGCTATGATAAATGAAATAAGGCCCGAGCGAATGGAAGCCTTCCCCAGGGAGGGTCCTATTACTTCTTCCTGTACTATTCTGCATGGAGCGGGAAGAGTACCTGACTTTAGCAGGTTGGCCAGATCCTGGGCTTCACTTACGGAGACTCCCGTAATCCTGGAGCTGCCGGTATTTATTTCTTCAGAAACCCTGGGATCGGAAAATACAAGATTGTCCATTGATATGGCTATCACCCTGCCCACGTTTTCCCTTGTAATTTTTGCCCATTCCTTTGTACCCTCACTGTTCATAGTCATAAGCACTTCGGCTGTTCCCCTTACCTGATCAAAGCTCTCCCTGGCCCCGGTAATAACGTCTCCATTGAGGGGTGCACGGCCATCCCTTGTATTTGCTTTTATGGCGTGCATAATAAATATTTCGGAGTCATACTTATTATCAGGATCATCCATAGGTTCAGCTGACCAGAAGTATCTGAAATCCTGCGGGAACACACCTTTTTCCATGGCCACCCTCATATACCTGCCAACCTCAGCGGTATCGTATTCAAAAGACCAACCAATACGGCAGCCGGGCATCAGCTGCTCTTCATTAATAACATATGGCCTCAGTTTACTGAAAAGAGGGAATTCTTCAAACATAGATTTCTGCCGCAGTGAATCAATTGCCATTGAGTCAACTTCCATCTGTGAAAGTATTGCTTCAGTTCCTTTGCCTTCAGTGCTGTCCAGGTCAGCGACCAATGATGGCAGTTTTTCTTCTTCGGTGCTTCCTGCATCCAGCAGCTGTGGTGTTTTTTCTTCAGCAACTTCGGGTTTCGTGGCAGCAGTCTCTTTAGCTATCCTTTCTTGTTCGGCCAGGTATGCCTTAACAACTTTATTTGCATTGAGCAGACTCTCATATACTTCACTGTTCTCATATGTTGCCCAGAACTCCAGGTTGGCGGTGCGGTTCAGCAACTTCCTCACCCTTTCTTTTTCCTCCACTCCGGGCAGCTCAACAAGTATCCTTTCCCCTCCTTCAAGCTTCTGGACATTGGGCTGTACCACACCGAAATGGTCAATTCTTGTGCGGATGATATTATAGGAATTCTCAATGGCATCGTCGGTTTCTGCCCTTATGGCTTCCAGTACCTCATCGTTATCGGAATTATAGTCTATCCTGTCTTTGAGTTTATACAGAAAAAGTGCTGCCAGTTTGCCATCCGGATTTATTTCTTCAAATGCTTTGCCAAAGAGAGTGACAAAATCCTCATTTGTTTGTAGCTGCAATTTTTTGGCAAGGGCAATTGCTTTATTAAAGGTCGTATCTTTGCTGTAATTAGCCAGGGATTTTATTACGTCAGCAATGGAAACCTCTAAAATAACATTCATACCCCCGCGCAGGTCCAGGCCGAGGTTTATTTCCCTTTCCTGGCATTCCCTGTAAGAATACTTTTTCAGTCCGAAAAAATTATATATAAATTTTTTTCTGGCAATTGAATCAACATAATGGTTTGTGAGTGAATCCACAGAATTATTTTTCGTTGATGGATCATATTTTTCATGTGCATATTTTTGTGCACGTTCTCTCACAATAAAGGTCTTAGCGGTAAAAGATAGCTGGTAAATACAAGCAAGAGTAAGCACGATAGCTAATGTCCATATAGCTCCTTTAGTTCGCATTTTAGTTTGATTTTATAATTTTAATGCTGTCTTGTCAAATAGTGGCGCAAATATATTAAAATTTTCATAAGAAAATAAATGATTATCCTTAATGATAATTTATTGCACTTAATATTTGATTAATTTTGATATTTAGATAATTGGCAGTATCATCTGCATTCAGAACCCAGGTTTTATAATTAGATACGGTATGAAAAGAATATTAATAATTGCAGTCATGCTTGGAGCTGTGTTTTTTTCATGCCATGACGCGGGGACCTTAAAAAATAATAAGAACAGGGATGATGATATAAGGATTGTAAGGGAGTTTTTTCCAAATGGAAAAGTTAAAGCTGAAATTTCCTTAAAAGACAATAAGCGTCATGGCATTACGAAGAACTACAGCAATAAAGGCAGGTTGCTTTCAGTTGTTAACTATGCCAATGGCAGGAAAGAAGGGAAAGCAACAAATTATTACTCTTCCGGCAAGGTTCATTCTACAATGGTGTATGAGAACGGACTGAAAGAAGGTGAAGCTGTCTGGTATTATGAAAACGGGAATCCTTATACAGTGAATCAATATATTGGTAATAAGTTGAATGGTATTCAGAAAAAGTATTATAGAAATGGAAATTTGCAGTCCGAGATACCATATAAAGACGGCCAGCCGGGGACCGGACTGAAAGAATATACAGAAGAAGGCAAATTGATTGGCGACTATCCTGTGATTGTTGTCAGGGAAATTAACCGCATTGAGACTGAGGATAAGTTTATTTTGAATATTTACTTGTCCAGTCGATTGAGCGATGTACGTTTTTACCTTGATGATCTGGATTCGGGAAAATACCTTAAGAAATATATGTACGAGATACCTTCTGAAAAAGGTGTTGCAACAAGGACTTATGATATGCCGCAGGGCTATGTTAAATTCCAGAAGATAAATATTATAGCCAGGGCAAGAACGAGAATGGGGAATATATATATAACACAAAGGACTTATAATCTTGCCATACAACATTAAGGTCAGAAAGAGCTTATACCCATTTTAAGGTGGCTGTTCTCAGGGGCAAACCGGAGACCCCTTTGCAGGCATTCCCTGGCTTTATTGTAAAGTCCCCTTTTAAAATAAAGCACGCTCAGGCCTGAGTATACCTCGCCAACCAGATGCTTTTCCACCATTATACCGGGCGTATTCCTGCCGAGTATCTCAAAATTTTCCAGGTACTGCTCTGCCTGCCTTATATCTTTTGTTTTTATGCTCTCCGAAGCAGCTGTTAAATAGCTGGTCATCCTGTATTCAATAAATTTACTGTTGGCTGACAATTCCCTGAACTTATCAGCACAGGCTTCAATTTTTTTAACAGCCTCGTATATATCCGTCTGTTCAAGTGTCGCTTTGAGTGACTGAATAAAGGCTGCCTGCAGAATTCTGTCATCCGGAAACAGTTCCATGGCTTTGATGAATAATTTATGTCCTTCATTTTGCTCGTCATTGCTTATCAGGAATTTGCCTTTTTCAAAATAATAGGTATATTTTATTCGTTTCAGATAGCTGTCATTAACTATATTCTCAGAAAGGCATTTAAATATTTCATCATAGTATTCCGAATCGCCTTTATTTATAAGATATGTTTCCGTGATCTTAAGGAACTCGGAATTGATTATCTCTGTGATAAAATCTACATATGAGTACCTTGTTAATTTTACCAGATAATCAAGTTCTCCTTTTTCCTCATAATTCAGGGCAGGTATTATTTTAAGCAGGTAGTTGTATAATAAGTTTTCAGTGTTTTCAGAAGGATAAAACAGATATGATTTTTCCATGTTTATGTAACTGTCAATAAGTTTGTCTTCCATAATATCAAAAGCTGCATTATTCAGATACTGTATGCCAACAAGTTCATCAAGCGAGATTTTGTTTCCATGGAAATAATACTTATCAAACAGCTCATCAACCGATGAGTCATAGAACTCATTTTCATTTATGATCCTGTTTGTTTTAAAAAATTCGATAAAAGTCCTTTTCATTGTCTGATTATAGACAAAATAGCCACTATAGGGTCCGGTTGATTCAATTTTAATATGGTTCCTGTCGGGATATGAAACGATATATACATGTATTGGGGTTTCTATAATATAAAAGGGTATTTCCAGGCGGTCAAGTATTATTCCGAACAATGCTGTAGCGGTAACACAGTTATAGTCGCCGTTATGGAATATTTTATCAAAGGATGTATTGAATTCATACCTACTGAGAAAAGCGCTGTGCAGATGGCTGTAAATATTTTTTATTTTTTTTCTGTGATTATACTTTGCGAACCTGCCCCGGAATGAATTCTTAAAAAAAAGATTATAAAGTTCTTCACAATTTGCTGCTTTACCGGAATCAATATCCGGGGATGTTGCCAGAAAGAGTTTAAAATAGCCGGGCATCCTGTTATTAAGATAATCGCTGATCACATTTCTTTCGAAGTCAGTTGCATATTTAATGTCGCTGTATTTTACAAGTGAGTCGCCTTCATTACCGGCAGCAGGTAATAACAGGTTATATATCGGAAGCAGGGCAAATATTATTCGATATTTAAGCATAATCTAAAAACCCGGCAGGGGGCGGCTAATAATCAAGAATCAAAACCTTATTATGATAGTCAATTACAGCTTTATATTTTATCAGCAGGTCGTTTCCTATTAGTCCTTTGATTACCTTTCCCGGGATACTCCGGTACAGTTCATTAATATGTTTCATATCTATAAGCGTAGCCTCATAATTTTTAATTAGGAGTCCGCCCAGCTGAAGCTCATCAATTATTCCTGTTGTTGAAGGTATTTCATCAGTAGCAAGTGTTACTGCATTGGGATAATTGCTTTTATCTTCAATATCATTTTCAGGTCTGATATCAGGGAGTCCGGCATTAAATACTGATTTGGAAGCACCTGTGTCTACTATTAAAGAAGAATCTTTCCCGTTTATTTTTCCCCTTACGATTATATGGTGACCATCTTTTTCTATTCTTAATATTTTTAATGGTATTCTTGTAATCATCCGATGGTTTTTTAACGGTCAGAGAAGGGCCCATTCTTTTGAAATACAAAGATAGAGAAGATAAAGAAAGTAGAGGACATTAATTATAGTGAACATAATATTGTATTCAATCCTGTTCTTTTTAATTTTTTTCCTTACCATTATACCAATATTCGGTATGATTGTAGCAGTAAGAAATATAAGAAAATGGAAATTAAATAGCGTATCATAGGGAACATCTTCTTCAGAAGGTTCCTTGTTCCCGAACAGGAGAAGATAGGTGAAGGCCAGAAAAAGCGCAAGATACAGAAGATAACTTATTTTAAGTGATATCGTGGATTTTTTTCTTTTCCTGTGAAGGCGGAAAGGACGTAAAATGATAATTGATACTATATACAGGATAATATATCCGACCAGAAAAAAAAATTGAAAAGCACTCTGAAAGAAATTACTCATTGTTATTCTGATATTTCTGATGGTATTATGTTAAACCAAATTAGTAAAAATATTTGACTTATATGTTACTTTTTATTCATATAGCTTCCAGCAGTATGATATTCTCAATGTGATGAGTATGGGGAAACATATCAACCGGCTGAACCTTTTTTATTTTATATTTTCCTGACATCAAACCTATGTCTCTTGCCTGCGTAGCCGTGTTGCAGCTAACATAGATAATTTTTGCGGGCTTCAGAGCCATTAAGCAGCCGACGACTGTTTTATGGAGGCCCGATCTTGGGGGATCGGCAACAACTATATCAGGTTTCCCTTTTGCATCAGGAAACTGTCCGCTTAGTATATCTTTAACATCTCCTGCTATAAACTCGGTATTTTTTATATTGTTGATACTAGCATTTTCCCCTGCATTTTCTACTGCCTCGTCTATATTTTCTATCCCGATTACCTTCAGGCACTTTCCCGAAAGATATACCGCAATTGTCCCTATACCTGTATAAAGATCATATACTGTTTCATTTCCTTTAAGGTTAGCCATGTCTGCGACTGTTTTGTATAGAGTGCCGGACAGATGAATATTAGGCTGGAAAAATGATCTGGGCCCGATTTTAAATTTCAGTCCGTTAATTATTTCAGTAATATAGTTTCTGCCTTTATACAGATAAACAGGGAGGTCACTAATAGTATCGTTACCTTTTTGATTTATAACATACATCAGTGAGGTTAATTCAGGGAATTGTTCTGCAACATGAGCCAGTAATCCATTTATGGCTTTTTTATCATCATGATAAAACGAAAAGATAACCATCCATTCCCCTGCTGATGTATTTCTTATTATAAGATTTCTCAGGAATCCCTGTTGTTTTTTGTGATTAAAGAAATCAAGGTTCTTTTTCAGTGCGTAATCCCTGACTGCATTCCTGATTTTATTCGATGGTTCCTCCTGCAAATAACATTTCTTAATGTCGAGCACCCTGTTATACATCTCCGGAATATGGAATCCCAGTGCTTTTCTGGAAGGCTTTTTATCTGCCGGAGGTATCTCATTTTTCATGAACCAGCGGTTCTCGGAAAAGGCGAATTCAAGTTTGTTCCTGTATTCTGTAAGTGTAGCGGACGGTATGATATCGCTTATATCCTGCGGGCCTGTTCTGCCTATTCGTTCAAGGTTATCCGCGACCTGCCGTTGTTTATATTTGAGCTGTTCTTCATATGACAGTTGCTGCCAGTTGCAGCCGCCGCATATTCCAAAATATTCACAAAAGGGATTTACACGCTTTGGAGATAACCTGTGAATCCTGACCGGATAACCAGTCATGAAATTCCTGTGCTTGTTTTTTATTTGAATATCGGCAATATCACCTGGCACCAAATTTGTTACAAAGACAACAAGGCCGCCCGTTCTGGCTATAGCTTTCCCTTCGGATGCTATATCCGTAACTTCGAGTTTTTCAAGTACAGGATATTTTTTTTTCTGTTTCAGGATAATATATTTTTGTTGGAAGATATAAAATTATTAAATATTTTATTTTTTAATACCTTTCAGAAAATAAGTACCTTTATTTGAAGTTTGGAATATGCAAATGCAGTATAAATATATGCAGGTCAGCAAGTTATTAAAACAATACCTGTTTGTTATATTATTTGCAGCAATATCATGCAGGGGATCACTAAAAGTCACCATTGACAGAAATTTTGCTGATATGTATAATCCCGGGGCTTCAAAATTGCATCCCGATTACAATATTTATCATAGTACCGATGACTCCTCTGAACTGCTGATAAAGATATTTCCGGTTGAATTGCTTTACTATCAGGACAGCAAGGCAGGTAAGTATACAGGAAAGGTGAAGATTGACTATATGCTCAGCGAATTTGATGGGGGAGACAGGAACCAGGTTGCTGATAGCGGTATGTATATATATAATTTCAGCCGTGAAGAAGCGGGTAAGCGTTTTATTGGCCGCATACCCATAAAAACCGATACAGGCAAGATTTATGAATTAAAGGTGAAAGCGACGGATATGGTAAGAAAAAATGAAAATCAGAGATTCCTGATTGTTGATAAAAGGTCCAGATTTTCGCAGCAGAATTTCATGGTATTGAATGGTGACCAGAATACGCTGTATTTTGCTCCTTACGTTATAGGGAATAATACATTTACAATAAGATACAGAGATAATGGCTATTCACAGGTGTATGTCTCATATTACGGAGATGATAGTCCCTTGCCAAAGCCGACCTTTTCATCTGCCAGTGATGCCGGATTTTTTGAAAAACCTGACAGTGTATGGGTATTGCCATTTAATAAGGATCTGAAATATATGCTTAATTATAAGGGTTTATATCACTTCCGCCTGGATACTGTATTTAAGGAAGGTCTTACAATTTTTAATTTCGGGGAGAGTTTTCCAAAAATTACCAGACCGGAACAACTTGTGGGGCCACTGGCCTATCTCACTTCATCATCAGAATATGAGCAGCTCAGGAACTCTACCAATCAGAAACTGGCATTCGATAATTTCTGGTTAAATAAGACTGATAATATTGAGAAGGCAAGAGAACTAATCAGAATTTATTTTAACAGGGTTTATTTTGCAAATTATTATTTTACATCATATAAGGCTGGATGGAAGACGGACAGGGGTATGGTGTATATTATTTATGGTCCTCCCCAGGCTATATACAGGACCAATAGCCAGGAAAAATGGGTATATTACAGGAAGAGTATTACAACATCAATAACATTTACTTTCGATTATTATCCTTCTCCCTATACAGTGAATAATTATGTCCTGCAGCGCTCAGAAAGTAATGAATGGCACTGGAGGGAAGCTATAGAATCATGGAGAAGGGGTAAGGTCTTTTTGCTGGATTAGGTGTATTTTAAACAGGCATTACTTTTTTAAGTTACCGGATGTCTAAGAAAAAAAGTCAGTTTATATACGGAATACATTCAATAGTTGAGGCAACACGTGCCGGAAAGCATATTGAAAAGATATTCATAAAAAAAGGATTTAAAAGTGAGCTGCTGGTCGAGCTTACGGGATTTGTCAGGAATAATTCCATCCCTTTCCAGTATGTGCCGGTTGAGAAGCTGAACAGGCTCACAAGGATGAATCATCAGGGTATCATTGCCCTTGTGTCTGAAATAGAATATATTAATATCGAAAGACTTATACCTCTATTATATGAGAAAGGCGAAGTGCCTTTTGTGCTGATACTGGACAGAATAACCGACACCAGGAATCTCGGGGCCATTGCCAGAACAGCCGAATGTGCAGGTGTTAATGCAATAGTAATTCCAAACAAGGGAACAGCCCAGATCAGTCCCGATGCAATAAAGACATCATCCGGGGCACTGCATTCCATTGCGGTATGCCGGACTGCCAGCCTGGCTGGCACTATTCACTTTTTAAAGGACAGCGGGTTATTAGTTATAGCTGTTACTGAAAAGGCAGGTGATTTATACTACGGGGCCGATTTCACATCTCCTGCGGCATTGATACTGGGAGCCGAGGACAAAGGTATCAGTGATGACATACTAAGGCTGGCTGATAAATCCGTTAAGATACCGATGTTCGGATCAATAGGTTCGCTCAATGTGAGTGTGGCTGCGGCGGTAGTTATATATGAGGTTGTGCGTCAGAGGGCAAATATTTAGACGGTTTCTTCAATGACCGGAAGCTGCCTGCTTACAAGTACATCAAGTGAAATAAAGGTTTCGGTTCTTGAAACCCCGTTTATTGACTGTATCTTACCTGTCAGGATATCCCTGAGATGTTCATTATCCCTGGTATAAACCTTAATAAACATTGAATATTGTCCGGTTGTATAATGGCACTGGGTTATCTCAGGTATCTTTACCAATTTTTCAGATACATCATTAAAAAGGGCTGCATTTTCAAGAAAAATGCCTATATAAGCACAGGTATTGTAACCCAGCTTTTTTGGTTCCACGATAAATTGTGATCCTGAAATCACACCTAATCTTATGAGTCGCTGGACTCTCTGGTGTATAGCTGCGCCTGAGACTTTGCATTCACGGGCAACCTCAAGAAAGGGAGTCCGTGCATCTTTTGTAAGAATTGATAAAATTTTTTTATCAAGACTATCAATTTGTAAGTTAAAACTCATTTTATATAGTTATATATAATAATATGTTACAAATATAGCATAATTATTGATAATTTATAAATAAAAATCATTTTTATATAATAATTATAAAATAATATTTGCACAAAAATATCAAATAAGTATATTTGTAGTCCGGTTAATTATAAATAGCAACAAATAGTAATAATATAGTAACAAATTAAAATATATTTTTAAATATGGAAACAACAAGACAGATTTCTGCTTCAGTCAGCAAGGCATTAATGCATTTGCAAAGAGATGAACTGCCTGCCATACTCAGAATCCAGGGCGGCATTATAAGGTTAATACATGAGTTTATGGAGTCAAAAGGGGTAATTCATGTAAATCCCCTGATAACATCACCAATAACTGATCCGTTAAGCCATGATGTTACAGAGGCAGATTTTATTTATGCAGATCAAAAATTTTCATTGATGAAAAGCATGATTTTGCATAAGCAGCTCCTGCTTTCGCATCCGTATATCGATTCGATATATATAGTATCTCCAAATGTCAGACTGGAAGGTCCGGAAAGAAAAGATACAGGCAGGCATTTATTTGAATTTACCCAGGTTGATTATGAATTCAAGGAAAAAACAATGGATTTCGTAATCACGTTTACCGAGGAAATGGTAGCTTATATATTTTCCCGGCTAAATGCCAAATACAGTGACCTGGTTATACTTTTCCGGGATGAATTACTGAAAGTACCTGAAACGGGATGGCCAAGATATTCAACCCATGAATTAATAAAAAAATACGGGGATAGCTGGGAAAAAAAATCATCGCTTGCCGCTGAGGGTCCCTTCTGGGTTATTGATCATGACAGGGAATTCTATGACAGGGAAGATGAAAGGAATAAGGGCCATTTCCTGAACTATGATATTATGTGGCCGGAAGGATATATGGAGGGCTTATCAGGAGCGGAAAGAGAAGATGAATATAAACAGATTGTTTACAGGATGAAAAGATCAGGAACTGATCCTGAGAAATACGGACAGTACCTTGATGTTGCAGAAGCCGGAGCAATTCCAAAAACAGCAGGTGCCGGAATAGGTATCGAGAGGCTCACCAGGTTTATTACCAGAAGGAAAGATATAAACGAAGTATCACCTTTTAGCAGGAAACCCTATGATACCATTATATTTTAAGCAAATGACTATATTTACCGGTTTACAAATTGAAATATTCAAAACGGCATATAAATGAGAAAAGATCTTTATATTCCTGAAAACTATAAATCGCTGCTTGATTTAAAACAAACCGAGAAAGCAATATTGCTTGTCAAGGATGTTTTCCAGCAGAATCTTTCTTCTGAATTAAGGCTCAGAAGGGTTACAGCCCCGCTTTTTGTACTTAAGGGTACAGGGGTCAATGATGACCTGAATGGCGTTGAGCGCAAGGTATCATTTGAAATAAGGCATATGAAAGGTGCGGTGGCAGAGGTTGTCAATTCACTTGCCAAATGGAAAAGGCTGGCACTCGCAGATTATAACGTTAAACACGGTTATGGTATCTACACGGATATGAATGCCGTACGTCCTGATGAGGTACTGGACAATATTCACTCTCTTTATGTTGACCAATGGGACTGGGAAAGGGTTATCAGTGAAGATGAAAGAAACCTGGATTTCCTGAAATTTATTGTACATAAATTATATGAGGTAATAAAAAGAACAGAATTTGTTATATATGAACACTATAATCGTATAGAGCCAATATTACCTGATAAAATAACCTTTGTTCACTCCGAGGAATTACTGGCAGAATATCCCGGACTTACTCCCAGGGAGAGGGAAATTGAAGCATCAAGGAAATACGGGGCAATATTCGTAATTGGCATAGGTGCTGAACTGGAAGACGGAAAACCTCATGACGGAAGAGCTCCTGATTACGATGACTGGATCACCCCTACAATTAAAGACTATAAGGGGCTCAACGGGGATATTATTCTCTGGAATCCTGTTCTTGAATCGGCATTCGAAATTTCGTCTATGGGAATCAGGGTAAACAGGGAGTCCCTGCTCAGGCAGCTTGAAATTACCGGTACCATGGAAAGAAAAGACCTTATGTTCCATAAACGGCTGCTTTCAGGTGAATTGCCGCTGTGCGTGGGGGGCGGACTGGGGCAGTCAAGAATATGCATGTTCTACCTGAGAAAGGCGCATATAGGTGAGATTCAGGCAAGCATATGGCCGGATGAAATCGTTGATGAATGCAAGAAAAACAATATCCTTCTATTCTAAAATCATAACCACAATATTATTTCAGTTTGTTGATCACCTGTCCCACCCGGACAGGTGATTTTGTTTTATATAAACCCTATGAAAAAAAGGGTTATTAAATTTAAATATATATAAAATATAATTTAAACTATATATATAAGAGGGTATATATTAAAATAAAAATAAAAATATTTGTATATACCCATAAAAAATATACCTTTGTGATCATAATTAATGTAAAATATTTATTACAGGAATTATATATACTAAAATCAAGGAAATGGAAATATTTAAGAAAAGAACTTTACTTTTTACAGTAGTATTACTGTTATTTTTTGCAGGTAATTCCGTTGCTTCGGACGGTAACGGTGTTGATACCGGGATTACTGCATGGATGCTTACTTCAACTGCCCTGGTGTTGCTAATGGTGCCCGGACTGGCGATGTTTTACGGGGGACTGGTGAGAACAAAAAACGTCCTGGGTACTATGATGCACAGTTTTTCAGCTATGGGTATTATGACCGTGCTTTGGATTTTTTTTGGTTATGGCATGTGTTTTGGTCCGAATGCCCTGGGCGGATGGTTCGGATGGAGCAAAGACCTGTTATTTCTTAAGGGAATTGATACGGAAGTAAATAATGGGGTACCGGACTATGTATTTTCGATGTTCCAGGGTAAGTTTGCAATTATTACTCCAGCCCTTATTGCAGGTGCTTTTGCTGAGAGGGTAACGTTTAAGGGATATGTTGTTTTTATTGCACTGTGGGGAATACTGGTCTATAATCCCATTTGCCACTGGGTATGGGCCAAAGACGGGTTTCTGTTCAATATGGGTGCCAACGGGGCAATTGATTTTGCAGGAGGCACGGTAGTGCATATCTCCGCAGGTGTAAGCGGACTGGTAGCTGTATTGTACCTGGGAGCAAGGCGTGGATATCCTGCGACCTCTATGCCTCCTAATAACCTTGTACTTACAATGATCGGAGCCGGATTGCTATGGGTTGGGTGGTTTGGATTCAATGCAGGCAGCAGTGTAAACAGCGGTCTGGATACTGCACAGGCACTCACAGCAACGCAGGCTGCTGCAGCGTCTGGGGCTATAACCTGGATGATAATCGAAAGTATTCATCATGGTAAGACCACTGCACTGGGCTTTGCCAGCGGTATACTGGCCGGACTCGTAGCTGTGACACCTGCTGCCGGTGTTGTACAGCCATACGGAGCATTAGCTTTAGGTGCCATTGCTTCAACATTTTGTTATATAGCTATATCGCTGAAAAACAAACTCGGCTACGATGATAGTCTGGATGCTTTTGGTGTTCATGGTATAGGAGGAATAACAGGTGCAATAATGCTATCCTTTTTTATAAGAAAAAGCTGGATGAATGAGGCTGCTTCCCTTGCCGGGGGTGGTAAATGGACAGTCATGCAGCAGCTCGGTGTGCAGGCTGTTGCCGTACTCATATCAATAGCATATGCTGCTGTTTTCACCCTGTTAATACTCATGCTTGTTGACAAGATAATAGGATTTAAGTCAGAGGCAAAAAGCGAAATGAGGGGTCTCGACGCTTCATATCATGGTGAGTATGGATATGGTATGCTGAATGCAAGCTAATAAAATCATCAACTAAAATTTTAATCATGAAATTAATAACAGCTATCATAAGAGATACTAAACTCGACGAAGTAAGGGAAGCCCTTATCGAGAATGAAATTACCCGCATAACCGTCATCAGGGTATCGGGACACGGACAGCAGACAGGTGAACAGATATACAGAGGTAAAAAAGTAATCCCCGGCCTTATACCAAAAGTGAAATTAGAAATTGCAGTCAACGACGCATTTGTCGATATTACCGTTAATACTATCATAAATACTGCAAGGACAAATAAGAAAGGAGAGGTGGGTGACGGAAAGATATTTATCACTCCCCTTGAGGAATGTATAAGAATACGTACAGGTGAAAGAGGAGGTAAGGCAATCTGATAACCATAACCTTTATTAGAAAAAAGGCTGTCATACTTCTGGCTCATAAGACAGCCTTTTACTCTTTCAGGCTATAAAATATCTAATCATCAAAAGGGAAAATCCTTTTCTTTTTCATCTTATATAACCAGTACTTCGTATAATTCTCCTGGGTTATAAGTCCGACCGGACCTTCATATATGCCGCCTGCCCCATGCGAATCGTATACTCTTACGGCAACAAGATTATCCTTGTCTTTTAATATGTCATTATTGAGAATATAGTAGCCCCTCAATTCCCTGTACTCACCGTTTGTCCTTATTTCGCCGAAAACCGGATTGAACTCTCCCGTGGATCCTACCAGGGTGCCGTTTAAATATACCTGGTCTATATCATCAATTTTGCCCATGAGCAGGACAAGCTTTTCTGATTTTAATTCAGGAGGCAGATCAAAGCTCTTTCTGTACCATGCGAATCCGTCATAATCAGCAAATCCCTGGTCTTCCCATATTCCGGGTACAGTTATTGACAGCCAGTCATTGTCGCTATATGCAGAATCCTTCCAGATAAGGCTGTCTTTAATGTTGAATTTCCATTCACCCCTGAGATTTATATCCAGGGTGACTAAACTGGAGGCATATATCCCGAGATCGCCTCTCACTATTCCCCCGTCGCCGTAATTATCATATACCCTAACCGCGATTACATTATCCTTGTTAAAATTCAGGATATCAGCAGGCAGATAGTATTTTCTGAAACTGTTAACTGCCGATTCATAGTCGGGAGGGAAGCTTCCGCTTGCCCCCACAAGCCTGCCATTTACATAAACCTCGTCAACATCGTCGATAATACCCAGTATCAAATAAAGGTTGGAATTCTTGTACTTGGGAGCTATCCTGAAGCTTTTCCTGTACCAGGCAAATCCGTTATAATTATAATAATTATTCCTTTCCCATCGTGCCGGCGCATATATCCTGTCCCATTTACCGTCATTGAATCCGGGATCTGCCCATTCCTTGTCATCGCCAATGGTAAATCTCCACGATCCCTTAAGATTTCTTATTTTACCTTCATCGTATTCACATGAAATGAACAAGATTATGATTGTTGTATAAATAAGTGCTTTTTTCATAGTTAATTGATTTTAATTATACAGCTTAATACCTGTTATTTTTTGTTTTTTTTGCCAATCAGCTGTGTACCCAATAAACCCAGTCCCCCGAAGAGAAAGATCGACGAGAAATAAGCAACTTCACTTTCTGCGAAAATATAGGTATAGTTGGCAATGAGACTGCCTGTGATTATACCTATTGCCAGAGCAACAAGAAATATACCTATTTTCAAAGTTACCTTACTGTCCGTTTTTGTTTTTGTATCAAAAACAGAAGGATCGGCGCCTTTTTCAATTATCTTTAACCGTTCCCGGCTCCTGTCCCTCAGGTATATGATTCCAAGAATCACACCGGTAATTGATGCAAAGATTATAAAGACAATAATTACTCCATTAATTTGTGCCATGATCATTAATTTTTAGGTTAATAAATAATAATTTTGAATAATATGACGAGGTATTTCAGGTTCGGTTACAACTTTGTGCTGAAAACAGTTGAATAAGTTTTTTTGTAACCGGTTTTATTTATTTAGCGTCAAAGTAACGGATGCAATTGAAAGAAGATAATATTTATATAAATAGTATCCTGTCTGGTAATGTATCAGATTATACAGTAATTATCAATAAATATAAGGATATGGTCTATACTGTGGCATATCGGATAGTAGGAAACCGTGAGGATGCGGAAGAACTGGCACAGGATGTGTTTGTAAAGGCCTATGCATCATTAAAGGATTTTAAGGGTAAATCAAAATTTTCCACATGGCTTTACAGCATAGCTTATAATACGGCAATTTCAAAAATAAGAAGGAAACGCCTGAATAGTGTTTCGATTGATGATAAAGAAGATATTTATCATGATATTGCCGATAATGCGCATGAAGATTTTTATAATTTTGACAAAGTACCTGTTGAGATTTTAAGACAGGCACTTGATGAGCTTGACCCGGTTGATAAATCTTTATTAACGTTGTTTTACCAGGATGATAAATCCGTTAAGGAGCTGGCAGAGATAACGGGTTTAACTGAATCAAATGTTAAGGTGAGGTTACATCGCAGCCGGCAAAAGCTGTTTCACAGACTTAAAACATTATACGGAGCAGAATTAGCAGATTTATTATGAAACAGGGAAATACATATCATAAAAAAGCAAAGGAATTCTTTGATAAAATCGGACTGGAAAGGACATCAGAGGATTTCACAGCCAGTGTCATGGGAAAGATCCTGGCTGAGCCTGAAATGGTTAAAAGCAGGATATTGAGGGGATTGCCTTATTATCTGACAGCAGTGCTGTTAATAGCAACAGTGCTTGCTATCCCGTTCAGTAACCGTTTGACTGATTTTATAAATAATCTTTATTTCAGAGCCAGTAGTATTGATTTTAGCTTTGTAAATGAGTTTTTTATTTCAATAACAGATTTAATAAAGGGCTATTACATAACTCCGACAGTTATGATCATATCTGTTTCGGGCATTATATTGCTGTTTACAATGATTATAGTTGATTATGCCGGATATTTCAGGAGAATCCTCAGGATTCAGATATGATTACTCCTTTTTTTCCTCTGGTTCAACAATCTCCAGCAACTCAATTTCAAAAATAAGGGCCATGTTAGGCTCAAGCAAGGTTCCCGGCCTTACTCTAGGTCCGTAAGCAAGATTCGTGGGTATGTATAATTCCCATTTTGCCCCTTCCTTCATTAATTGCAATGCTTCCTGCCATCCTTTAATTACTCCTTTTACACTAAATTCCGCCGGCTCACCTCTTTTATATGAACTGTCAAATTCCTTGCCGTCAATTAACATTCCCCTGTAATTGCATCTAACTTTATCATTTAATGTAGGTGTTCTGCCTGTGCCTTCCTTTATTATTTTATATTGTAATCCTGACTCTGTAACTATAACACCCTTATCCTTTTTGTTTTTACTCAGGAATAGCTCACCTTCATCCAGGTTACGCCTCATGCGCTCTTCTCTTGTTTTTCTGAAATAGTTATTTAAGATATATGTAATTTCTTCTCTTGTGAAAACGGTATCCTTTTCGTTGCCATAAACACTCCTTATAGCAGCAGCAACAGCGTCAATATTTAACCTGTCAACATAATTTGAATATTTAAGGCTGTTGGCAAATGAAAGTCCGAAAGCAAAACTTGCCGAATCAAGTTCGTTGTTTAGAGCAATCTTTGAACCGCGCTTTGACTGATCGCTGCAAGAAATTGTAAGCACTATTATAATAATTACCAGTACAATGCTCTTAAAATTTTTCATAATTAATTTTTTATATGATGATGATTATTAATATGCGAATATATATCTATGTATTGATATTTCAAAATGAGTTAACATATCAATATGCTTTTTGAGAAATAAATATCTTGCCATGTATATATTTTTTAATTATTTTAATATGCTAAATTTTAATTTATTAAATTGGCTTGCTAATTCATAGTCTTTTGGCATGAAATATTTGTATCCTGAATATTATAGAATCATTCTCTTATTTGCTGTTACACTGAACATGCAGTGTATATATACCGCAAATCCTTACAGGCTCCACTCCGGTGATACATTAAACTCTGAAAATTACAGGGCAGATACACTGAAAGGTAAAATCAAACTGGTCAGAGAAATCAACGGCATAAAGGTATATCAGTATGTATACCCGGGGTCTGCAGGATCATCAAATGACTCATCATTAACTGCTGCCGCCAGTAATAAAAAGTATGATGAATTTGAAATTTTAAGTTCTTCTCCATACAACGAATCAAATCCGATACCTGCAGGCATAAACTTACCTGACGGTCTGATTTTCAGGATCCAGCTGGGAGTTTATAGTAAACCGGTTTCATTTAATGCTTTTGGCGGCCTATATCCTGTATCTTCTGAGGAAACAAAAGGATTAATAAAATATTATACAGGAATTTTCGGTTTATCTGAAAAGGCAAACAGAGCTTTGGAAATAGTCAGGGAATACGGATTTTCAGATTCCTTTATTGTACCTTTTTATAATGGCAGGAAAATTACGATTGAAAAGGCCAAAGAGATTGAATACACACAAATAAAGTTATAAATAATTCTTACATATGAAGAAAATTTTATACTTTTGGGAGAGCCTTGTAATTGCTCAAATTGCTTTACTTGTAATAACCAATTAAATAACCTCATGATGGGCAAAAAGGATTACCCGGATAACCGTCCAAAACTTAAAGAATATATTGAAAAAGATTTGAGTAAAAGCAAGTTCCTGGTTTTGCACAATGATGACATCCACACTTTTGATTATGTAATTGAATCCCTGATCCGCATATGTAAAATGGATACAATCCAGGCTGAGCAGTGTACCTTTTTAGTGCATTATAAGGGTAAATGTGATGTTAAGAAAGGAACTGCCGGAATTCTAAAGCCGCTTAAGGACGGATTAATAGAACGAGGTTTAAATGCGACTATTGAATAATATTTCACCTCAATTTCTGCTATCCTTATGTCACCTATTGCTATTGCACTTCTGATAATACTTGGAATAATACTTTTGCTTATTGAATTCCTTATTATACCCGGAGTTACCGTGGCCGGGATAGGAGGTGTGCTTTTAATCGCGGGCGGAGTACTTGCAGCCTATATCAAGCACGGTGTAAAATACGGTAATATGACTTTGGCCGGCACAATACTGATATTGATAATTATATTTATTGTCGCTCTCAGGTCAAGAACATGGAAGAAGATTGCCCTTGATACAAAAAGCGACAGTTCGGTTGATAATATAAAAAAGGAAGGCAGGTTCGCAGTCGGCGAAAAGGGTAAGACAATTACAAGGCTGGCGCCAATAGGCAAGGCAATGTTTAATGATAAAATTATCGAGGCAAAATCACTATCAGGTTATATTAATGAGAATACGGAGGTTGAGATAATAAAAATCCAAAATACAAACGTTATTGTTAAACCATTAAAATAAGTATTAATTATGGGAACAGGAATAGGAACATATATCCTTTACATTATTGGAGTTATAGTTTTATTAATTATTGTGCTTTATTTTGTCCCGCTCGGTTTATGGTTTCAGGCACTTGTTTCGGGCGTGAGAATATCATTAATTCAGCTTATTTTCATGAGATGGAGAAAAGTGCCCCCTTCAGTAATTGTAAGGGCTATGATCGAAGGGACTAAAGCCGGACTGAAGCTAATCAGGAATGATCTGGAAGCTCACTACCTTGCAGGAGGGCATGTTGAACAGGTGGTACATGCACTGGTCTCTGCCGAGAAGGCAAATATAGATTTGCAGTTTAACATGGCCACAGCTATAGATCTGGCAGGCAGGGACGTATTTGAGGCAGTTAAAATGTCAGTCAACCCGAAAGTTATTAATACACCCCCTGTATCAGCAGTTGCAAAGGATGGCATTCAGCTTGTAGCCAAGGCAAGGGTCACCGTAAGGGCCAACATCAAGCAGCTGGTAGGCGGGGCCGGTGAAGAAACTGTCCTTGCAAGGGTGGGTGAAGGTATTGTATCTTCAATAGGTTCTTCCAATTCACATAAACAGGTTCTTGAGAATCCTGATTTCATTTCCAAGGTGGTACTTGATAAAGGTCTGGATGCAGGAACAGCATTTGAAATTTTGTCAATCGATATTGCCGATATAGATGTTGGCAAAAATATAGGTGCTGTATTGCAGATGGATCAGGCAAATGCAGATAAGAATATAGCCCAGGCAAAAGCAGAGGAGAGAAGAGCTATGGCTGTTGCCCTTGAACAGGAGATGAAAGCCAAAGCACAGGCAGCACGTGCAAAAGTTATTGAAGCAGAAGTACAAATACCGCTGGCTATGGCCGAAGCATTCAAGTCTGGAAATCTGGGTATAATGGATTATTACCGTATGAAAAATATTGAAGCCGATACTCACATGAGGGATTCAATTAGCAAGCCACCGGAAAAGCCCGGCAAAGAAAAGAAGATTTAAATTTTTTAAAACGGATCTTTTTGAAGCGAATTTATAATATATTAAAAATTAGCTTGTTAAACTATAATTATTGAATTGTTAATTCAATATAATGAAGGGATTTGGGAAAATTTGTTGTAAATTTTATTTTACTGATTTAAAGAAGGTTCTATAATTTTTTTTATATTTATTCCCTGAATGGAGTCGTTAACATTAAGATAATTTTTTTTTATTGAAAACATTAGTAAGTTTGCAACTGTTATAAATAATAAGAATAATAAACATATTTATTGAGATTGTAAAACAAATAATTAATTAATTATGAAGAAAATTAAGCGAAACTACTTAACATCTATTATTGTTGCAGCTTTTTTACTAAGCAGCTGCGGCGGTTTAAATAAGATGGTCGATAAATCGAGCGACGTATCCTATCAAGTACAGCCTAATCCACTTGAAATGCATGCCGGTGAGGTACAGGTTACTATTAATACTAAATTTCCTGAAAAGTATTTCAACAAAAAGGCTGTGGTTGTTGCCACACCTGTTTTAAAATATGAGGGGGGCCAGGCTGAATTTGAATCAACTACTCTTCAGGGAGAAAAAGTCGAAGCTAATAATAAGGTTATCCCGTATGACGGCGGTGAATATTCCTATACAGGCAAGGTTGCCTATACTGATGAGATGCTTCGTTCAGGACTGTATGTTGAAATGTCTGCACAGATAAAAGAAAAAACTCCGATAGAAATACCCGGAATTAAAATTGCCGAAGGTGTTATTGCCACACCTGCACTGGTTATGGTTAATCCAAAAACCATTCTTGTTGGAGACAAGTTTCAGAGGATTATACCCGAAACATATAATGCTGACATTCACTATGTGATTAATAAGTATAATGTAAGGGATTCCGAGCTTTCAGCTGAAGATATTGTTGCCCTGCAGAATAATATCAAAGAAGCAAGCGCAGCAGAAAGAAAAGAATTCAAGGGAGCCGGTATTTCAGCCTATGCATCACCGGATGGTCCTGAGGATTTTAATGACAAATTAGCACAAGAAAGGGAGGGTTCAGCTGAAAGATACCTGGAAAGAGTATTGAAGAAAGCAAAAGTAAGTGAAGCCGATGCTGAACAGTTCCTGAGTCTCAAATACACTGCAGAGGACTGGGAAGGATTTAAGAAGCTTATGGAAGAATCAGACATTCAGGATAAAGAGTTGATACTCAGAGTTCTGTCAATGTATTCCGATCCTGTAGTCAGGGAAAAGGAAATCAAAAACATTGCCGCTGCATTCGAAGAAATAGCTGAAAAGGTACTGCCCAAGCTCCGCAGGTCGATGATTAACGTGAATGTTGATAATATAGGGTATTCAGACGAAGAGCTTGCAGAGCTGGTTAAAACAAATCCGGATACACTTAAGCTTGAAGAAATTCTATATGCTGCCACATTAACCGATGATCTTAACGAGAAACTGGCAATATACCAGAAAGCTGCTGAAAATTTTCCGGAATGCTTCAGGGCTATAAATAATGTGGGACATGTATATATTAAATTAGGCAAAGTGGCAGAGGCCAAGGAAGCCTTCCTCGCTGCCAAGGCACTTAAAGAAAACGATGCTATTAAGAATAACCTGGGTGCTGTTGCCTTACTGGAAGGAGACATTGCAAATGCCGAAGAACTCTTCACATCAGCTATGGGTGCCGGTAATGTTGTAAATTACAACCTTGGTATAATAAAAATCAAGCAGGGTGATTATGATGCAGCAGTCAGCTACTTTGGCAACGAACCTTCATTCAATGCAGCACTCGCACAGCTGCTGGACGGTGATACCGAAAAATCGTTAAACACCCTTAACCAGATGGGTGATGTTGAATGCGGACTGGTTTATTACCTGAAGGCTGTTGGCAGTGCAAGAAGCGGAAGGGAAGAAGGAGTATTGAATAATCTGCGTACAGCAGTTGGCAAGAAGAGCGAGCTTAAAGACCATGCAAAGAAAGACCTCGAGTTTGCTAAATATTTTGAAAACGAGGCATTTAAAGCTATCGTAGAATAAAAAGACCAATAATAACTGCTAAAAGCGATCCCGTTAATTCAGGATCGCTTTTTTTTTAGTTTGTTTACAAGATCCCACAGAACAATACCGGCACTTACAGAAATGTTAAATGAGTGTTTTGTGCCATACTGGGGAATTTCTATACAAATATCACTCTCATCAACAACTGACTGATCGACTCCTCTCATCTCATGTCCGAACACCAGGGCATATCTTACACCTTTTTCAACAGAGAAATCATTCAGCATAATACTCTCATCCGTCTGCTCGATAGATATTATTTTGTACCCTTCTTTGTGCAGCTCTTTTATGGCATCGGCAGTCTTTTTAAAATACTTCCATGGTACTGAATCAGTCGCACCCAGTGCGGTCTTACGAATATCTTTATGAGGGGGGATGGCAGTAATTCCGCACAGGTAAACCCCGTTTATCAGGAATCCGTCTGCTGTCCTGAAAACAGATCCTACATTGTAAAGGCTTCTTACATTATCCAGTACAACTATAAAAGGATTTTTATCAGCCTTTTTAAATTCTTCCAGTGATTTTCTGTTAAGTTCAGAATTTTTAAGTTTTCTCATTTTGCAGGGTTTTATATGCTTTTTAATAAGAACCATAAAGTTGATGAAAGATAAAAAAAATAAATATTTTAGTATCCTGAAAATTTAATTAAGAGGAATATAGAGGTATGAAAATACATGAGTACCAGGCTAAGGAACTGCTGGGCAAGTTCGGGATTGCCGTTCCGCTGGGAAATGTAGCGGCCACGAGCCGTGATGCAGTTAATGCAGCAAGAAGGATACTCGAGGATACAGGTATATGTTCTTTTGCTGTCAAAGCCCAGGTACATTCCGGCGGAAGGGGAAAGAGCGGAGGCATAAAGATCGCAGGAAGTATTGATGAGGTGAGAAAGTACGCAGATGAAATAATTGGTATGAGGCTCATTACTGAACAGACAGGAAGAGACGGTAAAATTGTAAACAAGGTGCTTGTTGAACAGGACCTTTATTATGGTGATAATAAGTCCGCTGAAGAGTTTTATTTAAGCATATTAACTGACAGAAATAAGGGATGTAACCTCTTTATGTATTCTCCGGAAGGGGGTACGGATATTGAAGAAATAGCATCAAAATCACCTGAAATGATACATTATGAGGAAATTGATCCGGTAAAGGGACTGGAGGCCTCACAGACTGATAATATTGCCTTTAATATGGGATTGACAGGCAGGGCCTACAAAGAGATGATCAGCTTTTTAAACTCAATATATAATGCATATATTAACAGTGATGCCCTGCTTATCGAAATTAATCCTTTAATAAAGATTTCAGGTGGCAAATTATATGCAGCAGATGCTAAAATCAATCTGGATGATAACGCTCTTTTCAGGCATCCCGAATACCTGGAGATGAAAGATCCGGCTGAGGAAGTCGCTGCGGAAGCTGAAGCATCAAAATATAATTTAAGCTATATAAAGCTTGACGGCAATATAGGCTGTATGGTAAATGGGGCCGGACTGGCAATGGCAACGATGGATTTGATAAAGCTGTCCGGTGGAAGTCCGGCCAACTTCCTTGATGTTGGCGGTTCGGCAAGTCCCCGGTCAGTAGAGAGCGGATTCAGGATTATACTTGAAGATAAGGATGTGAAGTTTGTAATGGTCAATATCTTTGGAGGTATAGTAAGGTGTGACAGGATTGCCCATGGTATTACCAGGGCATACAAATTAATGCCGGATAATGATATACCTGTTATCGTCCGTTTAAAGGGAACCAATGCTTCTGAAGGCAAAGAGATCCTGGATGCATCAGGGATTAATATATTAAGTGTGTCAACATTGCAGGAAGCGTCTGAAATCATAAGTTCTTCCTTCTGACAGGCAGGGTCATACATCTTGGTCCCCCGCCTCCTCTTGCCAGCTCCCCGCCCTGGATTGTGACAAGGTATTTATTATATTTGTCAAGGTCTTTTTCCCCGGTTAATACATCACGGGCCTGAATAATCTCAAAACCTTGCCTGTTCAATTCTTCATTCGTATATATGTTTCTTTCATATCCTATAATCTTTCCCGGGGCAAGGGTAAAAAAATTGGCCCCGCTATGCCACTGCTCACGTTCCTGTACCAGGGTATTATTTTTACCTCCGCAGGGAATGGCCTTTACATCAATTTTTAGCTTCTTTAATGCCCTTATAATATCATCGAGGGTCTCGATTTTTATTACTTTGCCTTTATCAATTGTGATAAGTACTGTCTGATAGTCTATCCGGTTAAAAATAACGGGCTCATATACTATGCATGTCCCTTCATCGATGAACGTAAGGACCATGTCAAGATGTATGAATGATTCGGGAGAATGAGGCAGTTCCTGAACAATAACGTGTTTGACTTCCTCCTGATCCTTGCATAATTTGCCAATTATATAATCAACTCCTTGCGAGGAAGTGCGGGTACCAATACCTGCAAATAATATATCTTTTCTGAAAACAATAATATCGCCTCCTTCAATGGTAATATCATTGCTGCTGACGCCCGGTGCCGGTGTATCAGGATTATATGCTTTTATCAGAAACCGGGGGTGATAGCTGAAAATAGACTCCATTATAAGGCTTTCGCGCATCCTAACTTTCTTGGCCATCTTTCCTATAAATACGCTGTTATTTATAACAAATGAAGAATCTCTTGTGAAAAAGAAATTATGCAACGGATTGAGTGCATAATTGTTTTTACTAAGGTAGCTGGTTAGATTGTTCTTTTCCAGAAGTACTCCCTCAATTAGCTGGGTAACAAGAATATTATCAGGAAGTCCGATTAACTTATTAAACATATCATGAGATTCACAGGCATTGCTTATTTTATGCAAAAGCTCTTTTTTTGGCTGTTCGCTTTTCAGGACGTCGGACAGCAGTTCTCTGACCTCAAGAATTTGTGCAAATTTCCCGAGTATTCCTTTGAACTGGCCGTACTCCCTGGAAGCAACGGGGAGATTCAGTATATCACTATACAAAGCTCTTTCAGCAGTGGAAGGAGTCATCTTTTCAACTTCAGGTCCCGGACTGTGAATGATGACTGTTTCTATTTTACCGATTTCCGAATTTATCTCTGCTTCTATCTTGTTGATTACTGGCATTTCGCTGTTATATTTAATGTATAATTAATTTTTGACCCCTCTCTTATTATGTGTCCCGTCACAAAAGGGTTTGTTACCAGAATTGCCGCACCCGCAAAGTGTTGCTACCTTCATTTGCCTCAGCTCTTTTCCGTCGGTTCCTATAATTTTGAAGCTGCCTTTTATTATAATGGGTCCGTTTTCCATAATTTTAATTTCAGTAATAATTTCGGGTTCCTTTTTACCCACAGGCATACACTTCTCTTTATCAATATCTTTGTTCCATTTATAAGTCAGTGCATCAGTCGGACACTTGTTGACTATCTTTATAATCTCTTCGGTTGATGCACCCTGCATATTAATCCAGGGTCTTTTTCTCGGATTGAAAACCTCTATTAATTCACTGTAACAATAAGTCGCATGAATGCATTCAGATGGCTTCCAGTAAACAGTTATTTCACCATTTGTATATTTGCGCGGTTTGCCATACATATTGTCAGTTTTGGTAAAAATAGTAAATTAAAAATTAATTCTATTTACAATCATAATGTTATAACAACACAGAAGTCTACTAGTTAATTCAATTTATTTGACTTTGCATGTTTTAAAATTTTAATTTGTATTAATACTAACTAAAGCTATATACCATGAAAATTTATAAGTTAAGTATGATTCTTATAATTTGTGTCCCGGGTCTTATTATAAGTTGCAATAAAGACAAAGATGATATTGGGCCAAAAGTACTGAACCAGACTGAAGCAATAATTGGGGCTGGAGGAGGGACTGTTCAAATTGATGAGCTGGAAATAACAGTACCGGAAGATTGCTTTACAGAGGATTATGATTTAAGTATTAAAGTATATGATGAAGAAGAAGCATTTACAGGAACAAGAATATCATATGTATACCAGATAGAAAACTTCCCTAAGTATTTTGAAGATTCCATACAGATAAAGCTGAAATATTCGGGCAGTACCTCAGGAAATAAATATATTGCGATAGGAGGTCTGCAGATTGACGGTGAAGATTTCTTTTATAGCATTGAAGAAGCGACAGATTCATCAGGCTACTTGATATATAATATGACTGTACCATTATCATCAAGCCTAAAAAATACTGATGATGAAGATCTGGAAACAATAGTTAAGTTCCTTGCTGCAGAAAACCATACAAAAGATAAAAGAAACCATTTTAAACTGGAATACCAGGAAGGAAATCAACCTCCAATGCTGGATAGATTAGTAGATACGCTGGAGTCTATATATAATAAATATTCACAATTAGGATTTAACTATACGTATCTGACACAGCATGATATTAAGATACCAGTGTCATTCTCAACCAATAAGAATGATAACTGCTGCAAAAGAGAATTAAATGCACTTAGAGCTGTCTCGATAGTAGTTAATCCGGACAATTTAAATAATAATGATTTTCCAAAATTGTCTGTTGCATTGGGCAGGGAATTCCTGGAGGTTGTATTATCATATGATATATATAAAAAATTCATATATGATGAAAAGAATAAGGATATAGTATCAAATGCCAATCATATGATATTGGTAGCTTACATGATAGCTATCAGTTCCTATGCCGAGGAACTATTTGTAGATCCGGGCCAAAGAAGTTATTACATACCAACGGAATATCAATTTAAAGGAAATTTATTTGAAATGGGATTATCTCCCGATTTTACTACTGCGGAAAGCAGTGAACAGAATGCGGAATATGCAAGAGAGTTAGTTGCTTTTGTTAAATATATTGCGGATAGATGGAGTTTTGATTATGCAAAAGATATTATATATGATATGATTAACAGAAATACAAATTTGATAGAGGCTGTGGAATATATTGCATATACTGAATCTGAGGAATGGATACCTGAATTTTATAAGGACCTTATTCTTGGTAAAATATATGGAACAACAGGTGATTTTGATAAAACTTCATCTATTGATGAAAGTGATTATGGTATGGAAGTAAGCTTTAGCAAAACATACAATAAAGCTTCCTGCAAGCTGTTCCGGATTAGAACGGAAAATCTGAATGTTGAGAATAATGCCGTAATGAATATAACATCACAGGAAAAGACCCTGGCATTTAGCTTAAACAGAAATAATAACACAATTGAATTTCTGGGCGAAGGAACCAGTTTTTCTGTCAGTGATATTAAAACGTTAATCAATGAAAACAAGGATATTCTTCTTGCAGTAATTAATACGAATTATCTGCTCCCTGGCAAAAGTCAACTTGAAGTTACGGCAAAGATTCAGACAAACGATTTTCTGGCATGTAAAGTTGTATACCTTGTAATATCAGGTATTAATGTTGACGGTGATTTCACAAAATGGACCAATGAAGACTGGTGTAAGGGCAGAACCTTTACTGGTGAATCCTTTTATATTGAGAGTTCATTAAGCATAACATCTATATCGGGTACAGAGGTAATGGCGGAAAAGCATGTGGACGACGGATATGGTACTGATAATTGTTATATCACTATTACTTTTAGTGATACTAATTATGATTTTATAAACAGCTTTCATTATGAGGAAACATATGATGTCCCCGAAGAAACAATGCCTATACATGACGAATATGAATGCATAGCAGGCCATCTGGAAAAAACAGGTGAATATAGTGAGGATGACTATTACTCAAGGACTTTTGAGACAACCAGCTGTGAATATTTCGAGATGATAAAATGGATTGAAAGCGGACACAGATGGCCGTGTTATGAAATGACAGCTACTAGTTGCAATTGCATCGATCCTTCAATAAGGATTAGTTTTATGACCCCCTAAACAGTTATAAAGCACTGGCAATAATAAAATTTGTAGCTTCCAGACTCCATATAGGTATATTTTGCATTGCGCAAACAATATGCTTTTAATATCTTTGTCCGTTTTTAAACCATATTTGACTAAACATATAAAGGTTTTTTTCGTTTAATTAATCCGGATATTGGCATATTTATTGTAAAGTCTATAGAAATTCCCCGTATGATCCGTAAAACCTTAATAATAACACTTTTGTTATTCCTGTCTGTTACACTCGGGGCACAGGATACTATACAGCTTCACAAGGACGGGGCAAAATTTGTACTTTACGGAATAATAATAGACGGAGATACATTATTGCTTTCAAGCATAGATGAAGTATTTATTTTCCCCCGGCGTAAATTTGATTCCCGCAGAGACTACAGGAGGTACAGGAGGCTTATCAGGAACGTTAAGAAAGCTTATCCCTATGCAAAGCTGGCAAAGGAGAAACTGGACGAGATTGAGGCAAATCTGGCAAAAATAAAATCGGAAAAAGAACAGAAAGAATATGTTAAACAGGTTGAAAAGGATTTAAAGGATCAATATGAAGAGGAACTGAAGAAGCTTACACTGACCCAGGGCCGCATACTGATAAAGTTAATTGACAGGGAAACAGGAGATACCTCCTATGAACTGGTTAAGGAATTAAGAGGTTCTCTCTCTGCGTTTTTCTGGCAGGCACTGGCACGCTTGTTCGGCTCCAATCTCAAAAGTGAATTTGATGCAGAGGGAGAAGACAAGTTAATAGACGAGATTGTCATACTTATTGAACACGGGCAGCTTTGATAAGCTCTTCAGGAGCCTGCACCAGCTCAATTAATACCCCTTCACCGCTTAAAGGAAAATCCTCATTCCCTTTGGGATGAATAAAACAGATATTATAACCCCCTGCTCCTTTTCGTATACCTCCCGGAGTAAAACGGACACCCTGTTTCTGCATCCATTCCACAGCCTTCCCGAGATTATCAATCCATATTCCGATATGATTAAGCGCCGGCTCATGCACATTTGGTTTCCTTTCAATATCCACGGGCTGCATAATGTCAATTTCCACAGGGGTAGCGCCAAATCCTGCCTTTAAAATATCTTCGTCCACATTTTCTTTTTCACTTTTGAAGCTGCCTGTCTTTTCCAGACCTAGAATATCTATCCATAATTTTTCAAGTCCGGTTTTGTCTTTGCCTCCTATAGCAATATGCTGAATGCCAAGCACTTTAAAAGGACGCGTATTTGTCATTTTGTTTTTAGCTTTTAGGGGTTAAGTGCAAGTTGTAAGTTCATTAAACCACTTAAAAATAGCACTTATTAATATTATTAATTGCGATAATGGGTATTAATTTTAAAATTTTACGATATTTTTAACTTTAAATTAATCCGGTTACTTTATATAACCTATGAAAAGGCTTATTCCTTTCATTTTGCGGGCTGTACCCAGAAAACACCTGATAAGGATAAGCTATATTTTTATGCGGATAAGCGCGCTTTTTTACAGGGGGAATAATGTCGAGTGCCCGATTTGTGGTGGCAGATTCAGAAAATTTCTGCCTTACGGGCATACCACAATCAGGGAAAATGCCTTATGTCCGAAATGCCTGTCTCTTGAGCGCCACAGGTTAATGTGGCTGTTCCTGAAGGAAAAAACAAGTTTTTTCAGAGAAAACCTCAGAGTTCTGCATATTGCTCCCGAGCAATGCTTCCGTTCAAGATTCAGGAAATTAAGTAATATCGATTATATCACCGCTGATATGGAATCGCCTATTGCTGATATAAAACTTGATATTCAGGAAATGCCTTTCAGTGATGGTCAATTCGATGTAGTAATATGCAATCATGTCCTTGAACATGTTAAAGATGACAGAAAAGCTATGTCAGAAATTCTGAGGGTGCTTAAGAAGGGAGGCTTTGCCCTGATGCATGTACCAATAGATTATTCTATGAAAGAAACATATGAGGACAGTACAATAAGCTCGCCAAAAGACAGGGAGAAACACTTCAGGCAAAAAGACCATTACAGGCTGTACGGAATGGATTTTACGGAAAGGCTGAAAAAGGCAGGGTTTATTATTGCTGACAGCAATTATACGGATGAACTCGATGAGGAGACAATCAAAAGATTCGGAATATTAAGCAACGAATATATGTACGCCTACAGGAAATAAGAGTTTTTTTATTTTTTTTTTAATAAATACAAATAATTATCTATATTTGTCACTCAAACTGTAATTTAATGAAAAACTTCATAGTCGTCGTGGCTGTCCTCGTGCTTAGCATTCTCAGGATGCTGAGGTAAGGATGGAACGTGCTATGATTAAGGATATAAAGCCATTCTTACCACTAAGAATGGCTTTTTCGATTTTATATAATTGTTATAATGCAGTAAAAAATAGCAGTCATATGCAAATTAAACTCAGAAGTTCAGCTACCACTGAAGGCCGCTTGATGGCGGGGGCAAGAAGTCTCTGGAGAGCAACAGGCATGAAAGAAGAGCACTTTGGAAAACCTGTTATTGCAATTGTCAACTCATTCACCCAGTTTGTGCCGGGCCATACCCATCTGCATGATATAGGCCAGCATATTAAATCTATCATTGAAAAAGAGGGTTTTTATGCTGCCGAATTTAATACTATTGCCATAGATGACGGTATAGCAATGGGCCACGACGGGATGCTTTATTCACTTCCTTCCCGGGATCTGATTGCAGACAGTGTCGAGTATATGTGCAATGCACATAAAGTAGATGCCATGATTTGCATAAGCAACTGCGATAAAATAACCCCGGGGATGCAAATGGCGGCGATGCGGTTGAATATACCGGCTGTATTTGTATCGGGAGGTCCGATGGAAGCAGGTGTTGTTGGAAACAGGAAGTACGATCTTGTTGATGCTATGGTAATGGCTGCCGACAATAACATATCTGACAGCGAATTATCTGAGATTGAACAAATGGCTTGTCCGACTTGTGGCTCATGTTCAGGAATGTTTACCGCCAACTCGATGAACTGCCTTAATGAGGCAATCGGACTGGCTTTACCGGGGAACGGGACGGTTGTAGCAACCCATAAAACACGACTTAAGCTTTTTGAAAAGGCTGCCGGACAAATAGTTGAAAACACAAGAAAGTATTATGAGAAGGGAGATAAGTCAGTACTGCCTCTGAACATTGCCACCCGGTCAGCCTTTATAAATGCCATGGCACTCGATATTGCCATGGGTGGTTCGACAAATACTGTCCTTCATATACTTGCTATTGCGAATGAAGCGGGAGTGAGCTTTACTATGAAAGATATTGACAAGCTGTCGCGCAAAGTGCCTGTATTATGTAAAGTGGCACCAAGCTCACACTATCATGTTGAAGATGTAAACCGTGCAGGAGGTATACCGGGTATAATGCGTGAACTGGAGAAGGGCAAGCTCCTGGATACATCGGTGAGGAGGGTGGACGGATTAACACTTGGTGAGGCTCTGAAAAAATATGATATAACAAAAGATAATATTGACAAAGAAGCAGAAGATCTGTTTACAAGTGCACCATCAGGCAGGAAGAATCTTAAACTGGGCTCCCATGATGTCAGGTATGCACTGGACCGTGACAGGGAAAAGGGATGTATAAGGAATATTGAAAACTGTTACAGCAGGGAAGGCGGACTGGCTGTACTCTTCGGCAATATCGCCCGCAAGGGCTGTGTTGTCAAAACAGCCGGGGTGGATGAGTCTATTTTTATTTTTAAAGGACCTGCCAAAATATATGAATCCCAGGAATCGGCGTGCAACGATATCCTTGGGGACAAATTGGTGCCCGGGGATGTGATAATTATCAGGTATGAGGGACCCAAAGGTGGTCCCGGGATGCAGGAGATGCTCTATCCCACATCATATATCAAATCAAAAGGACTGGGCAAGGACTGTGCCTTAATAACTGACGGCAGATTCTCAGGAGGCACATCCGGATTATCAGTTGGCCATGTTTCCCCTGAAGCTGCCTCAGGAGGTGAAATAGCCCTGCTTAAAGACGGGGATATAATAGAGATAAATATTCCTGCAAGAAAAATAGATGTTTTCCTCTCTGACGAGGAACTGGAAAAAAGAAGGAAAGAGGAGGAAAGAAGAGGAGAAAATGCTTATACTCCTTTTAAAAGAAAAAGGAAAATATCAAAGGCTCTTAAGGCCTATGCAAGGCTTGTATCATCAGCTGATGCAGGAGCAATAAGACAAATTTAATTACAGCAATAATCAAAATATTAAAAAAATGAAAGAACAGATAACACTGTCAGAAATAGAAGAAAAAGCTAAAAAAGTTAAGATAACAGGATCAGAAGCATTAATATTATCACTTATAAAAGAGAATGTCGATACTATATTTGGCTATCCCGGGGGAGCCATAATGCCTGTGTACGATTCCTTAATGGACTATAATAAAAAGATCAGGCATATTTTAACGCGCCATGAACAGGGTGCTATCCATGCAGCAGAGGGTTATGCAAGGGTAACAGGCAAAGTTGGTGTCTGCATGGCTACATCAGGGCCCGGTGCTACAAACCTTATTACAGGCATTGCAAATGCAATGATTGACTCAACCCCAATTGTGTGCATAACGGGACAGGTAGTGTCATCACTCCTGGGCTCGGATGCCTTCCAGGAAACAGACGTTGTAGGTATATCAATGCCTATAACAAAGTGGAATTATTTGATAACCAAGGCCGAGGAAATACCTGAGGTTATTGCACAGGCATTCTATATAGCAAGTACCGGCAGGCCGGGACCAGTTGTTATTGATATTTCAAAAAATGCACAGTTTGGCAAACTTTACTTCAGATATAAAAGATGTACTTCTATCAGGAGTTATATTCCGGGACCAGCGATTGATAAAAATAAAATAGGGGAGGCTGCCAGGATAATCAATAAGGCAAAGAAACCCTTTGTATTATTCGGACAGGGCATAATACTGGGAGGAGCAGAAAAAGAATTCCGTGCCTTTGTTGAAAAGTCAGGAATACCTGCTGCATGGACTATTCTTGGCAAATCAGCCCTTCCCACTGACCATCCTCTGAATGTGGGAATGCTGGGTATGCACGGCAACTACGGAACAAACATCAAAACCAATGAATGCGATGTGCTGGTTGCAATAGGAATGAGATTTGATGACAGGGTAACCGGGGATCTTAACAGGTATGCAAAACAAGCCAAAATTATTCATATGGAACTGGATCCGACAGAAATCAATAAGAATGTCAAGGCAGATGTTGCCATTCTCGGAAGCGTTAAAGAAACCCTGCCCTTGCTTACGGATCTCGTTGAAAGGAAATCCTATGATTCATGGATAAAAGAATTTAAAGACTGTGACAAGATAGAATATGAAAAGGTCATCAGTAAGGATTTTTACCCTTCAAAACCCGGCATATCAATGGGCGAAGTCATGCACCTTATAACGGAAAAGACCCGGGGAGAAGCTATTATTGTTACTGATGTCGGTCAGCATCAGATGTTTGCATCAAGATATGCAAAGATGAATTATACGCGTAGCTTCGTCACTTCAGGAGGTCTGGGTACTATGGGATTCGGACTGCCGGCAGCGCATGGTGCCAAAATAGGAGCCCCTGACAGGACCGTAATAGGAATAATTGGCGACGGGGGATTTCAGATGACCATACAGGAACTTGCCACAATAAACCAGACAGGGGCGGCAGTAAAGATAGTACTTATGAATAATACATACCTTGGAATGGTGCGCCAGTGGCAGCAGCTTTTCTTTAACAGAAGATACTCGGAAACACATCTGAAAAATCCCGATTTCATAAAAGTGGCAGAAGGTTTTGGAATAAAAGGAAGGAGAATACTTGAAAGAAAAGAACTTGAGAAAGGATTAGAGGAAATGCTAAACTATGACGGTCCGTTTCTTCTTGAGGTTCCCATTGAAAAGGAAGGAAATGTTTTTCCTATGGTGCCTTCAGGGGCATCGGTGTCTGATATTATTATAAATATAGAATAAGCTTTTTTGCTTTTATTTTATTATTAATAAATATAAATTTCCTGAAAATGAAAAGATCATATACCATAACAGCCTTCTCAGAAAACCATGTTGGCTTGTTAAACAGGATAACTATAATATTTACCAGAAGACATGTAAATATTGAAAGCCTTACGGTTTCTGCATCGGCCATCAAGGGAATACATAAGTTCACAATAGTTGTGCATGATACCAAAGAGATGGTGGAAAAAGTAGTCAGCCAGATTGAAAAGCTTGTTGAGGTTCTTAAAGCATATTATCATACTGACAATGAAATAATACACCAGGAGATAGCCCTTTATAAGGTGCCAACAAAGGCTTTGCTGGAAAGCAATACACTGGAAAAGACAATCAGGGATCACAATGCCCGTATTCTTGAAATTACACCTGAGTTCGCAGTAATTGAGAAGACCGGCCACAAGGAAGATACACAGGAACTGTTTGATATATTGAGTAAATACGGGGTAAGGCAATTTACCCGCTCAGGGAGGGTGGCAATAACAAGGTCGAACAAGGAACTGTTAAGCACCTATCTGAAAGAAGTGGACAAAGCACAGTCCATTCACATAAACGATACTATTAATAATTAAACAAATAAATTATGGCAAAAATAAATTTCGGAGGAGTTGAAGAAGATATAGTAACACGCGAAGAGTTTCCTTTATCAAAGGCACAGGAAATATTAAAGAATGAAGTGGTTGCAGTTATTGGCTATGGAGTCCAGGGACCGGCACAATCACTGAATATGAAAGATAACGGCATAAATGTAATTATCGGACAGGCACCTGAGTTTAAAAATGACTGGGACAGGGCCGTGAATGATGGATGGGTACCGGGTAAAAACCTGTTTCCAATAGAAGAAGCTGCCACAAAGGGTACAATTATCCAGTATCTTGTATCAGATGCGGCACAAAGAGCTGTTTGGCCGAAATTAAAACCATGTCTTAAGGAAGGAGATGCTCTTTATTTTTCTCATGGATTCTCAATAACTTATAAAGACCAGACAGGCGTTATCACGCCCGATAACATAGATGTAATAATGGTTGCTCCCAAAGGGTCAGGCACAAGTGTAAGAAGGAACTTCCTGGCCGGCTCGGGGATAAATTCGAGCTTTGCTATATACCATGATTATACCGGCAGGGCCCGGGAAAGGACAATTGCCCTCGGCATAGCCATAGGTTCGGGATATTTGTTCCCGACAACATTTGAAAAAGAAGTGTACAGTGATCTAACAGGGGAAAGGGGTGTTCTCATGGGGGCACTTGCAGGAATTATGGAAGCACAGTATGATGTGCTCCGTGAAAACGGACATACTCCAAGTGAAGCGTTTAACGAATCGGTTGAGGAGCTTACCCAGAGCCTGATTAGGCTCGTAGATGAGAACGGGATGGACTGGATGTATTCCAACTGCAGTACCACGGCTCAGAGAGGAGCACTGGACTGGCTGCCTGTGTTTAAAAAGGCTGCCCTGCCAGTTTTCAGGAAGCTATATAAAAGAGTAAAGAAAGGAGAAGAGACAAAAGTGGTTCTTAAGAGAACAGGACATTCCAATTATAGAGCCGAGCTGGATGCGGAACTCAAGAAAATGGGTGATTCGGAAATGTGGCAGGCAGGGGCACAGGTCAGAAAACTGAGACCAAAGAAGTGATCCTGAATGAAGAAAATATAGAAAGAAAGAGATTTTTGCTTAGTTTGGTTTTTCCGTTGTTTTTTATTATACTGTTGTGGGTAATTAAGATTATAGAGATAACAGATAATCTTGACCTGGTGTATTACGGGATTTATCCTCGCAAGGTAAAAGGACTGATAGGAATATTGACTTCTCCCCTTGTACACGGAAACGAAAACCTTAATCATATTATTGATAACTCAATACCATTGTTCTTCCTATCCCTCGCAGTATTCTATTTCTATAATAAGGTTGCATACAGGGTTTTTTTTATGATTTATTTCTTTACGGGCCTGGCAGTCTGGATTTTTGCCAGGTCTTCCTATCATATAGGTGCAAGCGGACTGATATACGGATTGGGTTCATTCCTGTTTTTTAGCGGTGTTATCAGACAGAATATAAATTTACTTGCAATATCTTTACTGGTGGTTTTTCTTTATGGCAGTATGGTCTGGGGTATCTTCCCTCATAATGTCAACGTATCATGGGAAGCCCATTTCTTTGGAGCATTAACCGGATTTATACTTTCTTTCACGTATAGGAAAGAAGGGCCGCAAACGAAGAAACCGGAGTGGGAGGTGGAAAGTGAAGAAGATGAAGAGGGAGAAGAAGATGAATAGTAAGGAAATAAATATTTTTATATGACTTCTTAAACAAGTTGTCAATTTCTATTATTTTTGAAAATGCAAAGTATTAAATATTGTTATTATAAAGATATAGCATAATGAGATTCATTGGCGGTATTATTCTGGTGCTTTTTTTGTGCCAACAGCTGTTGTCCCAGCCCATATTTGAAACAAAGAATAAAGAAGTTATTGTAAAACAAAAAGTTGAATCCCAGACAAACTGGGATTACAATTTCATTAAAGGCAAACCCTCGCCAAAAGGTGTGCTTACTTCTTATACAAGGTATAACTCAAGAGGCGACATAGAGGAGTACTTAACATATAAAATGAAAGATACCCTTACCTATGAAACATATGATTATGACCAGCAGGGGAAACGGATTGACTATACAAAACATAAAGGAGGAAGGAAAAATATTTCCTACCAGAAAATTTCAAAATATGATGATAAAGGGAATTTAATATCAGAGAACGGGTTTGATGGCACAGAGAAGTTCAGGAACATTTATCACTATAACGACCAGGGTAAGCTCTCTGAAATAAATTATTATATTGAAAACACACTGAGTGAAAAGAGGATTTTTCAGTACGATGGCGATACAACCCAGGTTACTATTTTCAATTCATCCGGTATTGTTACATCCTATATGTCTTTAAAATACGATGATAATGGGAATATGCTTAAGGAAACGATTTATGATGCAAATAAAAATCCCCTGGAGACAAGGATATTTGTGTACAATAACGAATCAAAGGTTGTCAGCGAAGTGAAATACTTGCAGAGTAACTTCAATTATAAGCTGACCTATCTTTATGATTTAAAGGGTGAGCTTATTAATATTGACGAAGAGAACCTTGAAAACAGCAGGTATATAAAAAAGAATTTCAAATATAACGATAATGGCTATCTTATCGAAATGAACTGGAGAAGAAAGCCTGATGAGGAATTTAACAGAAGAAATTATACCTACGATGGGAAGGGATTATGTACCCAGGTACTTACATACTATCCGAGTACGGATTTCAAGATACTTACCAAATATGAGTATGAGTATTATTAATTGCCTACTCATACCTGAGAGCCCTGACAGGATTTCCCTGTTTAATCTCTGTTTATCCGGATATTCTCTACAACTGTACGCGCATAATTCAGAGCTATAGTATTTATATCATTTTCGACACCAAACAGGAGCCTGAAGTACTTGGTCCCTGATGAGGCTGTTACATCAATATATTCGCCGATCAACCAGACACCTTCATCTTCGGGAGAAGAAACAACAGTTGTGATTCCCTTGCATTTTGTACGGTCATCGCTGTCATCACTGTGCTTATATGCTATATTAAAATCGCAGGCCCATAATATCACTTCTTTGGGGAAGGTAGCCTTTACTTTAAGAACGATTCCCTTTGCGTTCTCAGCATTTTCCCATGTCTGGGCATAACCATTGACTCCGGTTACTTCAGTTACGACTTCTGTTGCCAGCACCTCAAAACTTATACTTTGTGCATTCAGATTAAGACAAAGCGTGCTTAAAATTAAAGTCAGCGCAAGAGACGTGAGCATTATTCTTATACTTTTCCCGGACAATTTGCTTTTTTTCATAATAAGTCAGTTTTTAAGATTCATATTAGGATACCACAAACCTAAGAAAAAGTACTTTTATAAGCAAAATATTTTGCCTGTCACAGAGAAATTATTTTTTCAGCAAGTCCCTGATTTCAGCCAGAAGCTGTTCTTCTTTTTAAGGAGCCGGTGGTGCAGGTGCTTCTTCCTCTTTTTTTTGAACTTTTAATTTATTTCCTGGTTTAAATATTTTAGTCCTTCAAACTTTAATACTTTTGTCTGTTAATAATAAAATATATGACAAATGCTGGAAACAATACTAAAACACCGGTCAATAAGAAGATATAAAGACGATCCTGTTGATGAAGGGGTACTCGAGCAAATTCTGAGGGCAGGGACAAGGGCATCGACAACGGGTAATATGCAGGTCTACAGTATGGTTGTAACCAGGGATAAAGAAATAAGAAAACGGTTGTGGGAAGCGCACTTCAAACAGGACATGGTATTGCAGGCACCCGTGCATATAACGTTTTGCGCCGATTTTAACAGGTTCAATAAGTGGTGCCGCCAGCGCAAGGCGAATCCGGGATATGATAATTTTCTTTCCTTTTTTACTGCTGCCATTGATGCATTGCTGGTTTCCCAGAATGTTGCCCTTGCTGCTGAAGAGCATAACCTGGGAATATGTTACCTTGGAACAGCAACCTATATGGCGGATAAAATAATTGATATACTTAATCTGCCCCTGGGAGTGGTGCCTGTTGCTGCCCTGGTAATCGGACATCCTGCGGAGAATCCCGGACTGACGGACCGCTTGCCCCTGAAGGCTGTCGTTCACAATGAAAAATACCATGATTATTCACCTCCTGATATTGACAATATATACAGGGAGAAGGAAAACTCAGCACTGACTGTGCAGTTGCTGAAAGAGAACAATAAGGAAACGCTTGCCCAGGTATTTACCGATAACCGTTATACTAAAAAAGACAATGTTTATTTTTCCCAGCAGTTGCTTAAAGTGCTTGTAAAGCAGGGATTTATGTATAATGAGTGGTAATTTTTCAGGCTTATTTTATTTCAAAACTAACTTCCAGCTTACCGGCAATATCTTTAAGGTCCCTGGCTATGGCAGGAAGCACATTTATGCCCTCTTTCCTTATTCTTTCTTCATTTATCCTTTCAGGATCACCGGGTATCATTACTTTGGGTTTTCCGGGGGCACTTTTTGCATTCCTGAACGTTTCAATCCACAGGTCCATTTTATTCTTAAATTCATCGGCATCCTGAAAGGCATCAATGCGTATGGCTCCAAAGAAATGTCCGGTGCCTTCGCCCACCTTTTTCTCCAGTACGGGCAAATAGGCAACGGAAGGAGGCACAAAGGGTCCGAAATTGGCATTTGACAGTACAGCGCAGAATATATCTATTATGGCACTCATGCAGTATCCTTTATGGCTGCCGTGTTCATAGTCACCTCCCAGGGTGAGCATTGAGCCTCCCCTCTTAAGTATTGAGGGATCATCGGAAGGGTTGCCATCGCTGTCCTGCACATAGCCGGGCAATGTCTTTTCCCCTTTCTTTTCAGCGACAGCAAGCTTACCCCTGGCAATGGGCGTAGTTGAAAAGTCGGCTACAAAAGGAGGTTGCTTTTTTGCAGGTATGGCAACGGCAAGCGGATTGGTGCCAAGCAGGCGGCTCACAGAAAATGTAGGTGCAACAAGGGGGTTGGCATTTGTCATCGTAATGCCAATCATATCATAATCCAGTGCCATCATGGCGTAGTATCCTGCAATACCGAAATGATTTGAATTTCTTGTCGACACCCATCCTGTACCGGTTTTTTTTGCCATATTAATAGCTGTTTCCATGGACCTTGTGGCCGCAACCATACCTATAGCCCTGTCGCCATCGACAACCGCCGTAGTGGACGTTTTGTAACTGATTTTGATGTCCGGACTGGTATTGATGCGTCCGGCTTCCCAGAGCTGGTAATAATCTTTTATCCGGATCATGCCGTGTGAGGGCAATCCGCGCAGCTCAGCAGCAAGAAAAACCTTTGCTATCATTGATGCGTGATCAACACAACAGCCCATTTTCCTGAAAATATTCGCAGTGAAGTCAAATAAGTAGTCGTGGGTATACATTTTATAAGTTTTAATTAACACTGTAAATATAAGAACATAGCTGTATAAATATAGAATGCTTAAAGGGAAAAAAATAAATAATATTTATAAGAGATAACTTGCTAAATATCAGCGAATAATTATTTACTTTGTAATTTATTGCCTGATTAAAAGCAGGTATTGCTTCTTTATCGCTTAAACTTATAGTAATACTAATGAAAAGGAATTCTACCGATACTGAATTAAAAATAATAAAAGCATTA
>CAZHQW010000005.1:0-7291 GCA_964534745.1 uncultured Bacteroidales bacterium | reverse complement strand
AATACTAATGAAAAGGAATTCTACCGATACTGAATTAAAAATAATAAAAGCATTATTAAATGAGGAACCTGAGGTTTTGTACGGCCGGGAAAGGCTTTCCGCATTAATTGCATACAAGGTTCCCCTTTTAAAGAGCACAGGCAATGATTATGGGGCGGTACTGTTAAATAAGAAACATGTTTGCATAATGAAAATTACATCAGACCACGGTTATGAGCAAACAAACCGGGGTGAAGGGTTATCATTGATGGCACGGTCGGTCAGGGAGATTGCTAAAACCGGAGCCAGGCCTGTTGCCTGCGCCTGTTCTTTGGGGTACAAGCCTTCGGCCTCATGTGATCAGGCAGATAAGATATGTAAATATGCCTTTAATACAGGTATCCCGGTTATTAAAAACAATACATGCTTTGGTAGCGATTCAGGGTCTGGTCCACTAACCAGGGTGATGACACTGGGCATAATCAACAAGGACAGGCTGCAATCGGTGTCACCGGCTGAATGCGGACAATCCCTTTTCCTCCTTGGATTTGCGGGCAGGTACAGTAAGGACTTACCTGAAGAGGTTAAAAGCCTGCCTGACAGACTTCTGATAGAAGGAATACTTGAATTGTCCGGTAAAAAGGTCATCTCCGGCGCTTCATGCATAAATAAAAGCGGCATTATTGGCGCGGCAGTTGATTTGATATGGTCGTATAACCTGGGAGTAAGGCTGGATCTTGACAAAATAACCGCTGATAATTTAAAAAGCGCGCAAGATATAATAATGTCAGCCTCGCTCGCGGGAGCCATACTAATAAGCGTTGAAAAGACAAAAAAGAGCCTGGCGGAGAAGATTTTAAATAAATGGTACATCGATTTCTGCGTTATCGGGGAATCGATAAGGCAGAATAATATTAAGTGCTTTCTTAACAATAAGTCAGTGGCCGACATACCGCTAAAAATATTATCGGGTAAAAAACCGGCTCATGGTAGCGCAACAAGTAAAAAAAGTGAAAATGAATATGACCTTACCGTGTTATCAGCTGATGATATCAGTGAACCCGAAGACTATAAAGAAATTATTTTGGAGCTGGTTAAACAACCCGTGATTTTTACCAAGTCAGCTTATCCCGGATATTCTGATTTGATAAGGGGATCAGTGAATATGAACACAGAGTTCCCCTCTGATTCGGGAATTGTAAGATTAGAATCCTTAAACAGGGCACTTACTGCCGTTATCAATGCTAACAGCCAGTATTTACCAGCAGATATCAAGACAGGTATTATTATTATGATAGCAAAGGCAATGAGGGACACCATATGCAGTGGCAGCAAACCCCTTGCTATGAGCCTGGCACTGAATATATGCCAATCGGACTTTAATACTTTCAGGGAACAGTTTGAACTTTTATATGACGGACTGGAGGAAGCGATCAGGCAGTTTAAGATACCCCTCGCCAGCTTCATGGTAAGTATGGATTCGGGAGACGGGAGTGATAAGAATTCCGGTAACCTTGTATTAAAGCCGGCGATAGGAATAACAGGGGAGCTGAAAAGTGCCAAAGACAGAAAAGATATTGCTTTCAGGGACAAGGGACTTATGATTTACCTTATAGGCCGCTCGGTAAATGATTTTTCATCTTCGCAGTATATTAAAGTCATATATGGAATTGACCGTTCACCAGCACCTTTGATTGATGTTGGTTTTGAAGGCAGGCTCCACGACACAGTCAGGGGATTGATAAAAGACCACCTGATTATATCTGCGCATAATATTTCCGAAGGAGGATTGTTTTTTTCATTGCTTGAGTCTGCAATGGTCGAAGGGTATGGGTTTGATATAACATCTCCTGCCGAAGTAAGGCTTGACAGCTTTTTGTTCAGCGAATCACAGGGGCGGGTTATTGTTACGGTTTCTCCTGCAAGAGAAACTGAGTTTATTGATTTTATGCTTCTGCAGGATTTCCCTTTCTCAGCACTTGGCCATGTTACTAAAGAAGAATTAAGGATAGATGATATTTCATATGGCTCAGTTAACCAGCATAAAGAGATATATAACCTTAATCTAAAAAGTCATAATTATTAACTAATAATATCTGAAAGAATAAAAATTTTGCAATGTTGAGATTAATATACTATTTTCAGGGCGTCCACGTTATAGTAACTGTATTGACAATAAAAAAAATTGTTTTGAGATATATCCTGGCATTAATATTTATAGCAGGCTCGCTGGTCTCTGTCGCCCAGAAACCCAAAGTACAGAATGACCCTACCCATGATGACAAGCCTTTGCATTTTGGTTTTTCGCTGGGATTTAATGCAATGGATTTTAATATCAGGCATTCTCAGGACGCACTTAATTATTCCATTGTGGCAGAAGTGGCCAGGCTGCAGCCGGGATTTCATGTCCATGCGCTATCAAACCTGAGGCTCGGGGAATATTTTGATCTAAGGTTCCTTCCCGGGATATCCTTTGGAGGGGAAAGGCATATTGAGTACCGTGACCTGCTGGTACAGGACCAGCAAGACAGCCAGACCATTGATCCTGATGATGTGCCGGTAAAGATCGAGTCCAATTTCCTCGAGTTTCCGTTGCTTTTAAAATACAAATCGGTAAGGTTAAACAATTTCAGGCCCTATCTTATAGCGGGGATTAATACAAGGGTTGACCTTGCAGGGGCTAAACTGGACTGGGGTAAAAAGGAAGAAGATCCAAAAAAGAAGAATATAGTATTATTGAAATTACTTGACGGTTATTATGAGGTAGGATTTGGAATGGATTTTTATCTGCAGTACTTTAAGCTGGGCGTTGAACTGAAATCCAGCTGGGGTGTAAGGAATATTTTAAAAACTGAAAATAAAAAGGGCGAAAGGCCCTATCCCGACATAGCAATATACACAGATGTCATTGATAAGATGTATTCCAGGATGGTTTTATTATCATTTCATTTTGAGTAACAATCATTATTTTATCTCCTCCTGAATTCAGAACATATTATTGCAGCTGCTGCAGCAACATTCAGTGATTCGGCATAACCGGACTTGCTACCGTATTGCGGAATGAATAACCGGGATTTAATGTATGGCAAATAGCGTTTCGAAATGCCCCGGGATTCATTTCCCAGAACAACAAATGCTTTTTTTGCCAGGTTCTCGCCATAAACAGGCTTGCCTTTCAGAAAGGCACCGTATATTGCAAATCCGGGAATTGATGAATAATCTTCCAGCAAATCTTTTAAATCAACATAGTGTATACCAACCCTTAATATTGAGCCCATTGTAGCCTGCACAACCTTGGGATTATAGCAGTCGGCACATTCGCCGGAACAGAAAACATTCCTTATTCCAAACCAGTCGGCAATCCTTATAATGTTCCCCAGGTTACCTGGATCCTGTATAGTATCAAGTACAAGTGACAGTCCGTTTACTACATTATTCCTGTCTATGACATGCTCAGGCATGCCAAGCACAGCTATAGCCTTTCCCGGTGTTTTTAAAGAGCTTATTTTAGCCAGTTCATTATCATTTGCGATGCAGATATTTTCACTGGCAGGCACGGTTCCCGTATAATTTTCCTGTAACCACTGTTCCGACGCTATCAACTGTCTTACAAGCGGGTATTGCATTTTTATCAGCTCCCTGACAATTTTTTCTCCTTCGACCATATATTCTTTATACCTGTCACGGTATTTTTTTAATGCAAGTGATCTCAGATACTTAATTCTGTTTTTTGTCAGCATTCTTATAAGATAAAAAGGTTATATTTGCGCGAATGTAATAATTTAATAATTAAATGTATTAAAGAGTGTTGGAAAGGACATGGAAAAAGGGAGCCATAGTTTATGTTTTATTCTGATTTTTCTTCTTTTTATTATAACTTCCTGTTCCTCGACAAGATACGTACCTGAGGGCGAATACCTTTTAACCAGGAACCGTTTAAATATTGAGGGACACCTTGTTGACAAAAATGAAATAAAAAACTATTTAAAACAGCGCCCGAATAAAAAAATCCTGGGTGTAAGATTCCATCTTTTTCTATATAATTTATCGAATATCAGGAAAGAGAAATGGCCGCACGGGTGGCTGAGAAAGATAGGAGAGAAGCCCGTGATCTGGGATGAATATATGACAAGGGCAACAATCTCACAATTCAGGCAGTATCTTGAGAATAAGGGCTTCTACCACTCCGGAGTGATAGATACGGTAAGGCTTAAAAAGCACCATGCAGTGGTCACCTATAATATTGCTCCCAACGAGCCTTATTACGTTAACAGTATCAGGATTGATATCATAGATACAAACCTGTATTCGATTATTATCAGTGATACCTCTAATTCGCTGATAAAGAAAGGAATGCTTTTTGACAAGGAGGTCCTGCAAAATGAGAGGGTAAGAATAGAAAATCTTTTAAGGCGCAACGGCTATTATAAATTCTCGAAAGAATATTCATATTTCGAAGCCCAGCCTGTAGTCGGTACCAATTATGTGGATATAACCTTGAAAATAAAAAAATATGAGGTGACAGAGAGAGGCCAGGTAATAGCTTACATGCCACATAATAAATACAGAATAAACAATGTCTATGTGTATCCCAATTTTAAAGCTGCATCGCCTGTATCACAGAAAACACAGAGCCTGGTAAAATATGATACTATACCTTTTAATAAGATTAATTACGTATTTAATGAAGATCCCCGTGTTAAGCCTTCTATAATAAATGCTTCAATTTTTGTTTTGCCCGGCCAGTATTACAACCAGAATAATGTCAACAGAACCTATAACAGGCTGTCATCCCTGGGATTATTTAAGTTTATTAATATAGGATTCACTGAAGTCAGAAATTCTGACGATAACCCTGAAAAGGATTATTTGCTCAATTGCAGCATTGAGCTGACAAAAAGAAAAGTGCAGTCCTACCAGTTTGAGATTGTAGGTACCAACTCTTCCGGTGACTTCGGTGCACGTGGCAACTTATTGTATAATAACTGGAACTTATTCAGGGGAGCAGAGATATTCAATCTTAAATTTACCGGTGCCTATGAAGCAATACAGGGAACTGCGGCATTGGGATTATCTCATACCCTGGAGCTCGGTACCGAGTTAAAACTGGACTTCCCCAAGTTCCTGCTGCCAATTAAAACCGAGCGGTTTATAAAAAGATATGCTCCCAAGACTTCAATATCACTCTCATACAACTACCAGGCTCGTCCCGATTATATCCGCACAATTGCCACTGCATCATTCGGATATAACTGGAGGGGCAATGAAAATATTAAATTTTATGTGTATCCCGTGGAGATTAATTTTGTGCAGCTGCCAATAGTCGACAGTACGTTCAGTGAATCAATATCAGGCTCATACCTGCAATTCAGCTATGAGGATCACTTTGTTGGCGACGGCAGGCTTGGTTTTGAATACAACAACCAGAAAATCGGCAAAACAAGGGATTTCGTATTTCTTAAGGTAAATGTTGAATCGGCAGGGAACCTCCTGAATGCATCCAGCAGCCTTACAAATGCTGACCGTGATTCTGTAAGCTCAAGATACAAGATCTTTAATGTTCCCTATTCCCAGTATTTAAAAACGGATATTGACTTGCGTTATTACAATTTTATTAATCAGTCAAACAGCCTTGTATACAGGTTATTTGTAGGGTGTGCTTATCCTTACGGGAATTCCAGTGCATTACCCTTTGAGAAGAAATACTTTTCCGGGGGCCCCAATAGTATCAGGGCATGGAGGACGAGGGAGCTGGGACCGGGATCATACCTGGATACTACTAAATCAAAAATTCCCAATACAATGGCTGACATTAAGCTGGAGGCCAATATAGAGTATAGGTTCAAGTTATTCTGGAAAGTAGAGGGGGCATTATTCCTTGATATTGGTAACATTTGGGCAATAAATCCTGATGATGAAAGGCCCAATTCTTTGTTTGATTTTAATAAATTCTATAAAGACCTGGCTGTCGGAACTGGTTTCGGAACACGGTTTGATTTTTCATTTTTCATAATAAGGCTTGATTTCGGTTTCAAACTAAGGGATCCTTCATTCTCCCGGGAAAAGTGGATCCCGGACAGCGAGTTTTTAAATTCGGATGAATATGCTCTCAGGAAAGATGAATATAAATACAGGATATGGAATGTTCAGTTTGGAATAGGATATCCTTTCTAGTTCAGCATAATTTTATAAATTTGCGTTTAATTTTTATTTGAAAATTTGTAAAACAAAAAAACATAAAAAATGAAAGTATCAGAAAAAATTAAGCCGGGAGTTGTAACCGGCAATGATGTTCAGTTGTTATTTAAGATAGCGAAAGATAATGAATTCGCAATACCAGCTGTAAATGCAGTAAGTACCGGCTCGGTAAATGCTGTTCTGGAAGCTGCCATGGTGGTTAATTCTCCGGTTATTATACAATTTTCTCACGGGGGGTCGATATTTTATGCAGGCAAGGGTATGCCGGACGCTAACCAGGCTGCCATCATAGGAGCTGTATCAGGTGCTAAACACATACATCATATAGCTGAACTATACGGTGTTCCTGTTATTGTACATACCGATCATGCAGCCAAAAAGCTGTTGCCATGGATTGACGGTTTACTGGACCATGGTGAAAAGCATTATAAACGTTACGGTAAACCTTTATACAGCTCACATATGCTTGATCTTTCCGTGGAGCCGATTAAAGAAAATATAAGTATATGCAAAAAGTATCTTGAAAGGATGGACAAAATGGGCATGACCCTTGAAATTGAGCTCGGAGTAACAGGGGGAGAAGAAGACGGTGTTGATCATTCAGGTATTGATAATTCAAGATTATATACACAGCCCGAAGATGTGGCATATGCTTATGAGGAACTGGGCAAGGTAAGTGATAAGTTTACAATTGCTGCTTCATTCGGGAATGTCCACGGTGTATACAAGCCGGGAAATGTAAAGCTAACACCGGTGATACTACATAATTCACAAGAGTATATTGAAAAGAAATTCAATACAGGAAAGAAGCCGGTAAACTTTGTTTTTCATGGCGGTTCGGGATCAGGCCATGAAGAAATAAGGGAAGCCGTAAGTTATGGGGTGATAAAGATGAATATTGATACGGATACACAATGGGCTTTCTGGAATGGTGTAAGACTGTATGAGGCTGCAAACCATGACTATCTTCAGAGCCAGATTGGAAATCCTGAAGGAAGTGATAAGCCGAACAAGAAAAAGTATGACCCGAGGGCATGGCTGCGTGAAGGGGAAAAAGCAATAATTGAAAGATTAAAAATAGCTTATGAGGATCTGAACTGCCTGAACAGAAATT
>CAZHQW010000004.1:0-91099 GCA_964534745.1 uncultured Bacteroidales bacterium | reverse complement strand
ATGTTTAATAAATTTCCGGGATGAACGTCTGGTCTGTTATAGGAGGCCTGATATATCCCTCCCTTTCCTGGCGCGGCGGAAGTTTAACCGGATTGGGAGTCAGGTCTTCGTAAGGGATAAGGCTCAGCAGGTGGTGGATACAGTTCAGCCGTGCCCTTTTCTTGTTGTCTGCAGGCACCACGTACCAGGGTGCCTGTTTTATATCTGTATACCTGAACATCTCATCTTTTGCCATTGAATATTCTACCCACTTTTCACGTGATGCCAGATCCATGGGACTCAACTTCCACCTTTTTGTCTGGTCGTCAATCCTTGCCCGGAACCTGCGTTCCTGCTCTTCGTCAGATACCGAGAACCAGTATTTTATAAGTATAATTCCCGAGCGGATAAGCATACGTTCAAATTCAGGACATGAGCGCATGAATTCCCTGTACTCCTCTTCGGTACAAAATCCCATAACCCGCTCGACGCCTGCACGGTTGTACCAGCTGCGATCAAAAAGTACCATCTCCCCGGCAGCAGGAAGGTGGGGGACATAACGCTGAAAATACCACTGTGTCTTCTCCTTTTCAGTAGGTGTGCCCAGAGCTACAACACGGCAGATTCGGGGATTCAGCCTCTGTGTTATGCGTTTGATAACACCTCCCTTGCCTGCAGCATCACGGCCCTCAAAGACAACAACAACTTTCAGGCCCCTGCTTTTTATCCACTCCTGGAGCTTAACGAGCTCGATCTGCAGATTTACAAGTTCCTTATTATAGAATTTATTATCAATGGTCCGCTCATCCTTCTCCCTTGGTTCTATATGCTTAAGCTTGCTGCTGCCGGCTGCCTCTTTTTCAGCCTTTGTATCTTTTTTATGTTTCTTTTTCTTTTTCATGATACCGGCTTTTATAGTTTGATTATTTATTGAATTACCAGTTTTTCAATATATGTGAGCCTGTCGGTAGTTACCTTTATTAAATATACTCCTTTTTCAGTATCGGCAATACTTATTTTTTTACAATTTTCTGAACAGCTGTAAACAAGGTTGCCCCTGAAATCATATATCATTATGTTCCTGATATCGTAATCGCAGTCAATATACAGGTACTTGCCGGCAGGGACAGGATAAATCTTAAACTCGGATTCCCGGTAGTGAGTGTCCGTTCCGTCAGGTCCAATGACCTCTATGTTAACCTCAAGAGAGTCCTTGAGGCCCCCCGGATCAGAAGCCACAATATAAATTGTATAGTGTCCCCCGTCACCACTGCCGGGTGTAAGGCTAAGCTTCAGTTCTCCGGCTGTAAAACCTATCCAGACCGGCAGTGTCCCTCCGCTACGTACTGCCGAAAATGTAAGTTCATCGCCGTCAATATCTGATACTAAAAATTCGGGTATATAATACCCGGTAAGCTCATTAAAATCTATTGTAAGATAAATATCGGGGATTATCCATGTTGGAGGCCTGTTCGGGTATGACTGTCCGCCCGTTACCATGAAATGGGCATCTGTATAGTCTGTCCCGTATTCGAGCATTGCATAGTTAAGATAATAATCGTACAGTTCAATTTCTTCGATTATATACTTTCCGTTGGTTGCATTTTCAGAAACAACATATTCGGACTGGCATGCAAAAGTTGAATCATGGACAGTTGTTATATTCCAGTCTCCAAAGAAAATATTTCCTTCCTCTATGCCATTTGAGTTTCTTATATAGGCAAAAACGGTCAGCAGGGCCGATCCTTCTTCAAACACTTCCAGCTCAATGCTCACGGTATCACCGGGTTCTGCAATTTCAGGATATACTGATATACCATTTAAAACCGGAGCATCATTATCAGGTTTATATTCACCCGTGATCTCAAAGGTATAGTTCATATCGGTATAGTCCGTTTCCTCGGGATCAAGCAGATTGCCTGTCCTGTCAACTATAAACATTGAGTATAACTGGTAATGGCCCGGACCGAGGTCTCGGGCAAGAAGTCTGATCTCACATGAGTTTTCCCCTGCTGAGTCAGGAATAAGTATAAGATCAAAATAATCATCGTATTCGCTTTCTTTTTCTGCTATATTAAAAACAGCATACAAAAATGTTGGATCAATGCCTGATAAATCATCATGGTAATAAAAGACAAGTTCAAGCGTATCCTCCTGTCCGAGGACAATCTTTGATATATGCAGTGAGTCGAAAACCGGGGGTGTATCATCTGCCAGACCTTCATTTATGATTTTAAAGGCAAGTCCTTCTTCGTCAAGATAAAGTTTGTTCCCGGCTTTATCGCTTATGCTGTATAGCTCATACCATACGTTTTCTGCAGGAGCATACTCGTTTATAGGTATAACTGACTGGTAGGTGTTTGATCCGGTCATAGTCCATTCCCTGCCACCAATAAAATAATTGCGGTCGCTCAGCGCGTCGTAATAGTCAAATTTGTCTACACCGGACAGGTTATCTGAAGCAAGGATTGTTGCGACTACCGTATCACCGGCATTGACCGTAGACGGATTAAAGGAGATACCGTAAAATACAGGGGGCTCATCATCTATATATTTAGGGTAATAGTAGAATGAAGGCAGGTTACCGTATTGCTCATAGTTCAGGTATGCATGGTCATTGAAATGAAGGTAACTCAGCTTCCACTCTCCTCCCGGACCAAATTCCGACAGGGTAAATGATTTTTTATATGTATATTCTGTAATACCATGTTCGTCTATATATTCATCAAACCAGATACCGTTTCTCCCGTCTTCAGTATTGGTGATCTCTCCTTCAATATAATTTATGCCCGATTTATTATCCGACACCGTTATCTGCAGGGTGATGACATCACCTGAAATCAGCGTGTCTTTATCGAATTCTGCCGATACGAGGGACGGGGGCTCGCTATCTGAATTGACATTTATAATTGAAAGTATGGTGAATGACTCATAATAACTGTAATTATACACCGAATCTTCGAGGTCCACATTTAATAAATAATTACCTGACTGCATATAAGGATATTTGTCAATAATATTGAACCTGTACAAAGAATCATTCACGCGTGTAAAGTCATCATACTGAAAATAATAATTGTTATCCGCAAAATCGTATATATATACATAAAAACTGCTGATGCCTGCTATATCGTCAACCATAACCAGATCAAGGAGTATTGTGTCATTCGGTGAATTGTTGACAATATCTGCGCTTTTTAAAACAGGTGGTAATACATCTGTAACTGTGCCGCTCACAACAAGTCCGAATCCAAGGCTATCTTCATTATACAACTTTGAATTACCAATAATATCATATATTTCAATATTTATTCTTCTTGGTCCGGAATTTTCAAATTTGCCTGGGATATACTCGATATTTATTGTTTTTGTTTTTTCTCCCTCCAAGTCCTCATAATCATAATAATATATATTATAAAGGGTATCATAAATTGCTTCATAGCAGTAATAGAGACCGGACAGTGTGTCTTCAATCTCCATTGTAATCAATGCTGTATCACCGGGATATACAGTATCCCTTGATAACGAAAAATACGTTATTTGCGGAGGAACGGTATCGGGTGTTGTGTTTATTACCTCAAATCCACTGTTAATATCGTCCTTGTAAAAAGACTGGTAATCGGCTGTGTAATAATACAGTGTTATATGATCAACATACCAGTAACCGGACAGGTCATACTTCGAGATTTCATAGTCAGTGCTAACCATATTTCCCATTAAATCCCAATCATAAAAGTAATACTCATAGGCTGTCTCATCATCTGGATTATTAATTATAATATACCCAAAGTCAAAATCTTCAATGTTACCGGTGATTGTAAGCTCAATTGCTACAATACCTTCTCCGTCAATTGTATCCGGATCAATATTAACGACCGGCGGTGTGACACCGTTATATTTGAAATGCCCGTTTGTTTGTTGCATTTTAGCGTGGCTACTGAAACAAAGTCCGGTCACCATTAGAACAAGGAAAAATTTCTTCATATATGTCCGGATTAGATTATAAAAACAAATATAACTTTTTTCCTATAAAGCAAAACGGTACGACAGCTTGATCAGAAAAATATCGTGGGGATAGATCCTGAAAAGCTCCTTCATGTCATTCATAAGAGAAAAGCGGCCGTCGGTACTTTCATCAAACCTGTTTTGCGACCATACGAGGTAAAGTATTGATCCCGGCAAATACTCCCACCTTATGACAAGATTGGAGTTAAAATCAAAATGATTGAAGTCCGGATTATCAAACGAATAGTCAACGACCCCGTCACTATCTTCATCAATGTTATAAATATTGTTTATCCCGTCCAGCGTCATCTGGCCTTCTGTGTACATGACATAGCGGTCATTTATATCTTCGGCTTTTGAATCGCTTATATATTTAAGTTCGCAGTATCTGCCTGCCGATATAAAGGGCATCCCGTAATACTGAACGGTGAAGTCCGGAGATATGTTATAGTTAAGCCTTAAAACCATACTCGCCTCTGTGCGGTCAAGATTACCCCTTACATATCTTTGTCCCTCCATGTAGTCGACATTGTCAACATAGGCAATTTTATTGTCTGATTTCTGCCAGGTAGGGGCGACCGAAAAATTAAGTGCATCCGATATTTGAACTGTCATACCTATACTATAATACTCACCGAACGCTGTATTATGATCAAGGATATATAAGATATTATTAATACTGAACCTGATTTTCTTCCTGTGGTCTGTCTCAAGGTATGAAAATATTTGTGTGTCGCCGTCATTTAGCAGTGACGGACCTCCTCTGAGTGCCTCTGTCTGAATAAATTTTCCGCCCCGTGCCACTCCGGCTCCCAGCTCCCAGAAGTTTTTAAAATCACAGTATGCGTCAAAAGAACCTCCCAGGTACTTTCTTTCTCCACCGAATGTCAGTCCGTACCATTGGGCAATGTTAAGGTTAAGATTTCTGAATATGCTGAAAGGTTCGTTTTGAAAATAACCCATCCATACCACCTCCTGTATCTCGTCATCATTATGGAGGTAACCTATATCATTGAGTTCAAACCCGGGGCTGCGCCAGGTTAGCAATACTACATACTGCAGTTTACTGTTGCCTGCACGCCCGTACTGCATTGTTCCGCCGATTCCGTTAAGAGAGGTTAATGTGGAATCGGCCTTTAAATGGGGGGCATCGGTGCGCTGGAAGAAATGGGGAGCCGAGGTCTGTATCTCGTAAATAGCATTTTCACTGCCTTTAAGACGGCTGAATCCTGCCATTACATCAAAATAGTATGTTTTGTCTTTCCATTGGTGATTAAAGTTGATACCCCCGGTATATCCAGCACGGTTCATAATTTTGTCAAGTTCAGGGTCGGACAGATCACGGTTTGCTGCAGTAACCATCGCACCCAGCCTTGTATTTGAATTGTTCATTTCCTTCTGCACCCTTGCAGCAAAATAGCTGGTGAAAGGTTCCATTTCTTCTTTCCTTATCTGCCCGTATTCCTGGACTTCAGCCACTTCCTTTTGCGTAAGACTTTCGAGTACACCTATTGACCATCCGCTGCGGGTCTTGCCCGTGAGCTTTAGGGCTCCCAGTATTGTTGTGCTTTTAATTGTCTCTTCATATGCACTGTCAGGCAGGTCGAGCTCACGTGAGGGTGGGTTCCCTATTCTCCTTGAATAAAACAGGTTATCATTTGACAGGTGGCTTCCTTCAGGCAGAAAATCATAGCTCAGTATATCGCTGCCTTCAATGAAAAAAGGGCGCTTGTCCTCAAATTTTGTTTCAAAGGTCGTAAGGTTGACCTCCGAAGGGTCGGCTTCCACCTGTCCGAAATCCGGATTAACAGTAAAATCCAGGGTCAGGTTATTTGTGACTCCTATTTTCCCGTCAATACCTGCTGTTGCCATCATGTCGCGGCCGTCGGCAAAAGGATTGCCTTCCTCTTTTTCATAATGCTCATAGCGGCCAACAACATAGGGAACAATGTCTTTTTGCTTCCGTGGCCTTATATTTCTGATTCCATGCAGTTCTCCGAAGTTATGCACCCATCCGGGAGCGTTGGGCGAAATAAACTGCCAGCTCGACATTTCCTCTTTTCTGTACAGCCTTCTGTTAACCTGCAGTCCCCATAAATATTCATCCTGAAGACTGAAGCGCAGCTGTGTCAGCGGAATACACATCTCTGCCGTCCACCCCAGGCTGTCCGTACCTGTCTTGACATACCATATCGGATCCCAGCTATAGTCCCAATTGTTATCATTGGTGACTGAGGCATCTCCCTTCACTCCTGAAACGGTTACACTGAATTCGTAAGCAGTGCGCAGGTCATGGTAACTGTCAATATAAATTCCCACATAATCACCTTCATACCCGTCGCGCCTTGACATGCGCCTTACGATACTATCGGGCGACGTATCAAAGCACCGGATGGCTATGTACAGGTTTTCATCATCATATATTATTTTAAAGACGGTCTGCTGTGAGGGAGGTCTCTTTTCATAGGGTTTTCGCTGTATAAAATCCCCGCCCCACTCAACCGCGTCCCATGAACCTTCATCAATGATGCCGTCTATACGGGGTGGATCAGAAGTTATCCTTTTTGTAGTGTATATTTTTTTTTGGCTATATATCCCGGATATTACAGCTAACGAGAAAAGGATTGATATAGCGACTCTTACCATTAAACCTTAATGTAAATAACAAACTAATAAGCAGTCAATTTATTATTTAAAAGTAATACTTTCATGACATAATATTGTTTTTCCGTATCCAGGCGTATGAAATACATGCCGTCCGGCAGTCCCCGCGGATTCCAGTGAGTTATATATGTCCCTGCCGGTCTGAACAAGTCTTCAATAACACCAGCTTCACTCCCACGTGAGTCATACACTTTTAGGCAAATATGTGAAGCGGCATTAAGATGATAACGGACTGACACATCGCTGCCAAAAGGATTGGGAAAGACCTGGAAAAGAAAAGGCTCTCCATTCTTCACAGGTTTGTTTATGCCTGTGACAGTATCATCACAGATACCTCCCAGTAATCCGCATATCCAGTAATAGGTTGTGTCTCCGTATTCGGCTGTGGGCATTCCTGCAAAACCTTCGGTGTAGCCGTTCCATGTGTTGAAAGTTATGGCTTCGCTGTTAAGTTCGTCTACTATCATGCTCTGTCCTTCTCTCCACTCATTGTTATTACCATATATAACTGAGCCGGGAAAAACGATATGGGCATCATAGCCCGGGGACACATCCTGGATAAAAGGTATTCCTGTATTTATCCAGCCGGCTGAAAACTGCATTTTCCATTGAAGAAGAAAATCTTCATCACTCTTTCCCGTCCATATCTCGGGGATAAAGCATGAAACAGCAAGTATCGATGACCGGGTAAAAAGCCATGGTCCTGTGGCTGCTGCTGACGGCTTAAATAGTCCGGGAGCATTGCTTTCTGAACGTGGCAACGCATCAATGGTGAATCCTACAAGAATACCGGTATCATCATGCACTTTTTCCGCCACATTATCAAAACCCTCTGCAAAAATCTGATCGCTCATTTCCTCCTGGTTGGAGGCAACGTGTATTAATGATATTACATATCTTTTTTTACCGTCCTGATCGAACATCTGTGCCCACTTTGCAGGCCATGCCTCATTTTCAGGATTAATAAGATACCTGTCTATCAGGTATTCGATATGTGCTACAAGTCCGGGTGCCGGATTAATGGCAGACCCGGGAAAATCATCCATAAACGAAAAGCCCGGCGAACTGTCTGTTGCGGCATAGGATTCAATATAGGGAGTGATAAGAATATTTTTATCCACAGCTATGTCAAAAAGCTCATCATGGGAGAGGGAAGAGGTTTGCATAGGCGCCCAGTATGCCCAGTTATCAGTTCCTTCCGGACCCCAGTATGACATATTAATAACATTGAATCCGGTTAAAATAAGTGAGTTGACAGCAAATTCACGGTTGGCCTCACTCTCCGACCACCCGAGATGTGTCGGATCCAAAGGGTAAATTGTATAGAGGGATGTGTTGGGTACGGCATCAAATTCATAGAACTTAACACCGTTCTTCCAGTTGCCTGCAAAAAAATAGGCACTTTTAACAGGTTCATTTTCAAATCCCTCATTGGCAATCCTTCCCCATATATTATCATCAGCCGGCAGCATGTTAAAAGTGAATGCCAGTATAACTGCAATTATTATTTTTTTCATAATATTGAATTTGAAGTGCTGGTTTTATCATTCACAATTTAAGAATAATTTTACACAAATTCAGTAAATAAAAGCAGGGATCGGCGATTGATGTGGCACGGGATATTTTACTAGTTGTAAAGAGATTTGCCATTACCATGTATTACTTTTTCGATGCTGTTAATAAGCATTTCAGGTCTTAAAGGTTTAATTATATAATCATTGAAAGAGTTTTTGAGTATCTCATACTTCTCATCCTGGTGGGCATAGGCAGTGACAGCGATGACAGGTATGTTGCTGTCAAGTTTTCTTATTTCATTTAATGCGTCAATGCCATTCATTACAGGCATTTTGATGTCCATAATGACAAGCATTTTACCTTTGTTCCTTGATGAGCGTACGTATTCGACAGCTTCTTTACCATTTTTGGCCCATAGCACCGAGGCGTGATATTTTTTCAGGATGCTTTTTATCAGGCTGAAATTGTCGGGTTCGTCTTCAGCTACTATGATCTCCAGTTTTTTGTAACTTTCAAGCGGCTTGTGGGGTTTTCCCGATGTTGTAATCTTCCGCTTATCTTGCTCCAGTGTTGCCAGCGGCAGGCCAAAGTAAAACGTACTACCTTTCCCCTCTTCAGACTCCAGCCATATTTCTCCTCCCATAAGGTTAACCAGCCTTTTGCATATGGCCAGTCCCAGTCCGGTTCCCCTGTATATCTTTCTTCCGTTGTTTTCAATTTTGTAAAAGTGGTTGAATACCTTGTCAAAATCTGACTTTTTTATCCCTATTCCTGTGTCAGACACAAAAAATTCGATATTGCCGGGTTTTAAGTTGTAACCGAACCTTATAAATCCTTTCTCAGTATATTTTTTGGCATTGTCAAGCAGATTTGAAAGCACCTGCTTAAACCTGACCGGATCGTTATATATTAATAATTTCTGTTTATGATCCTTATTGACGAAAGTTATAGATATTGCATTATCGTTGCTCAGGTTATAGTAATTTTCCAGTTCCTCAAGAATCTGGTTAACATTAAAAGCCGACTTGTTTATTTTAAGCTGGTCCGCCTCTATTCTTGAGAGGTCAAGAATATCATTTATTAAAATAAGCAATGAATCACTGTTTGTATTAATTGTATCAATATAATTCTGTATTTGTTTTTTTGTGATATTCTCATTTTTAAGCAATGATGAGAAGCCGACAATGGCATTAAGAGGTGTGCGTATCTCATGCGACATATTTGCCAGGAATGCTGACTTGAGCCTGTCTGACTCTTCTGCTTTAAGCAGTGCTTTTTCAAGCTCTCCAGTACGCTCTGTGACAAGTTCCTCAAGCCTGTTCCTGTGTGTTTCCAGTTCCTTGTTCTGTGCACTTATTTCTTTTTGCCTTTTTTCAAGCAATGTGTATGCTTCCGATAATTCATAGGTCCTCTTGGTTACTTCATTTTCAAGAATTTTCTGTTGTTTCTTCCATCGCATTTTAAGGTTATAATAGAATAGTACGGAAAGCGATATAACCGCAACAACAATAAGTACTTTAAAGGCGAGGGTCTGCCACCAGGGGGGCATAATGCTAACTGTAAGCAGGGCTTCCCTGTTAACCCATGTTTCGTCGGTATTTGTTGTTTTTACCCTGAAAATATAGGTACCCGGATCAAGATTGGTATAAGTTGCTTTTCGGTTTCTGCCGTCAGTTAGTAGCCATTCCTTGTTGAAGTTTTCGAGCTTGTAAATATATAATCGCCTTTCGGGGTGCAGGAAGTTCAAATCGGCAAATTCAATTGCAAAGACATTTTCTTTATAGCTGAGCGTTATTTCATCTGTATAGGTTATTGATCTGGTCAGTATCTTTTTGCCGTTTATAATATCCTTGCTGGTTATGCTTTTATTGAATATCTGGAAATCCGTGAATACTATATCCGAATTGATGTTTATGGCTTTAATATCATCAGGATCGAACAGGTTGAAACCATTGGGCCCCCCGAAAAGCAACTCACCCCTGCTTGTCTTAAATACCGCTTTTTCATTGAACTCATTGCTCTGCAGGCCGTCATTGACATCGTAGTTCTTGAATCTGAAGTTATATGTTCCGGATGTCCTGTCCTCTGTTACAACCAGATTTGACAGTCCGTTTGTAGTGCTCATCCATAAGTTGCGGTTATTATCTTCAATAATTGTGAGTATGACGTTTGAAGGCAGTCCCTCTTCCTGCCTGAAAATTTTAAAGCTATTGGTTTTTTTATCATACATATTTAAACCGTCAGTAGTGCCGGCCCAGATAAATCCCCTTGAATCTTCGTAAACGTCGTAAACGAAGTTATTGCTAAGGCTGTTGGGATTCTTCTCATCATGCTCGAAATACCTGAATTTTTTTGTTTTTTTATCATATGACCTTAGTCCGTATATTGTGGCAAACCACATCAGGCTGTCCCTGTCTTCGATAACGGAAAATACATGGTCGGACCTTATTGATGAATCACCTTCCTCCAGGAATTGCTTGGTGACCTTTTTTGATACCGGATCAATAACATTAACTCCTCCCAGCAGGGTACCAATCCATATTTTCCCGTCGCTGTCCTGGCATATATCCCATATCCTGTCATCTGATATGGTTGTCGGATCGCCCGGTACATTCATGAGATGCTGGAACCTTCCATTCTCATATATATTCAATCCTCCGAAATAGGTGCCTGCCCATAACCTGTTGTTCTTATCCATCAGCATTCCTACTATTATATTGGCGCTTAGGCTGTTAGAATTTTCAGGATCGTGAACGTACTGCCTGAAACTGTTGTTACTCCTGTCGAAATATATTAAACCTCCTCCGTTTGTGCCGATCCACAGGTTACCCTTGCTGTCCTCGGCGAAATTGTCTATATCATTATACCCGTATGTTGTGGCATTATCCAGCTTTATTTTATATAAATTAAAATTGAACAGGTTTTCGTGATAATAACTTATGCCTTTTTTAAATGAACCTACCCAGATAAAATTCTGGTAATCCTTGTAAATGCATGTAATAGCATTGTCAACAAGGCTTCTTTCATTAAACGGATTATTCAATACATACCTGATACTGAAATCACTTTTATCTATAATGTTTATTCCCCCATGGTCGGTAGATATCCATATTAATCCGCTTTCATCCTGTATCACACCGGTAATCGAATTATTATTAAGCCTGCATTTTTCTGACTCCGTATTAAAATAGCTGACTTTATCTTTGTCAGTATCATAGTAAATAATGCCGGAAGCATTATCCTTGTCAAATATCCAGATATCATTATCCCTGTCGATGAAAAACCGGTACAGGTTATGAAACTTCTTTATCAGTTTCACACTGTCAATAATAAGATAATTATCCCTGTGTAATTTGTAGAGGTACGAATTTGTGCAGGCAATCCACAGGCTTCCGTTATTGTCGACATTAATATAAGATACTGTCTTTAAAGAGTCTATATGCGGGAAATGAATCTTAAATAATGAATCTGACGATACAATATATTTATATATGCCATCCCTGTCATTTGCATATATAATGTTTTTATTCTGATCATAAGCGCAATACCAGCGGCTTCTTACAGGCACAGTAACGCGATTGTTAAAGAGGGTCTGGCGGTGGGAAAACACTTCAGTCTCCGGATCGAAAACTTCCATATAGTCGCCTGCCGCTATCCAGATGTTGCCTCTATTATCTTCAAAGAGATCATTAATAATATTGTCCCTTATTGAGTTGCTGTCATTTATATTCTTCTTAAAGATCTTGAAGGAGTATCCGTCAAACCTGCACAGTCCCTCCCATGTGCCTATCCAGATAAATCCTTTATTGTCGCGCATAAAGGTCTGGATGTGGTTATGTGAAAGACCCTGGGATTTGTCAATGTTTGTAAAAAGATAGTTTCTTCCCTGGCAGAATAATCCCTGGAATATAGATATGAGTATCAATATGAAAACCAATCGTTTCATTCTCTATATGGCTCTCCTTTTCAATACATTTGACAGGGTTATCGTATCGGAAAGCAATCACTTAAACGAAGCCTTTTCAGTATTACTAATTTAGTAAATATTATGCTATTTTACATCTTTTTCATAAGCTTTGTAATTTTTGGTTCCATTGCTTCTGCCCAGATGCGGTAACCTTTCTCAGTAGGATGCAGGTAATCGTACATTATATCCCTTGTCAGAATACTGTCTTTTGTCAGAAAATGGCTGTTTATATCGAGATAATATATTGTTCTGTTGTCAGCAATTACTGATGCCAGCTTGCTGGCAGTGGCATTCTTCTGGCGCTGTGCTGTTGGTATGGAATCCCTAGGGAAGATCGCAAGAAGGAGTATTTTTGTTGAAGGAAGCTCGGTGCGCAGCATCTTGCAGATCTTTATTATCCCGTCGGCAATTTCTTCAGCCGTATTATCATCGCCATTGGAGTTGTTGGTGCCAACCATGAGTACCGCAAGTTTGGGTGATATATTTGTAAAGTCTGAGTGCTCAAGCCTCCAGAGTACATGCTGTGTTCTGTCTCCCCCGAATCCCATATTTACGGCATTACGCGGCTCGTAATACTTGTTCCAGTATTCTATCCCTATATTTTCCCATCCGTGTGTTATTGAATTACCGATAAAAAGGAGATCAACGTTTCCTTCTTTCAGTCGCTTGTTAATAGAATCGTGGCGAGGCATCCACCATTCCACAGCCCATTCCGCTGTCTGGATGTCAGGTACAACTGCAGAGTGAACCTTGGTTTCCACCTCCCTGAAAGCTTCCTTCTGTCTGTTTGAACATGACATAAAGAATATACCGGCAGGAAGCACAATAATAAAAAGCAAAGCATATCGTATCATAATTTCAGTTTTAAGTGATTAATATTTTTTCATGGTTACTGCTTTTTTAACAGGTGCAAGTTCTCTTTATTATCCGCTGCTATTTTTAGTGATTCAATACCCCGCACTATAATTGTCAAACAAAGAAAGGATTTCCTCCTCTCTGAGAACACGTTTATAGATTCTTATATCGTCAAACTTACCGTCAAAATAAGTGGCACTGGTATAATCGCCTGCAAATGATCGTCCGAAATATATCAGATCAGATACAATATTTAAAACCTGCCTTTCATCAAGCATGCCCTCAAGCATCCCGTCTATGTATAACCGGGGATTTGTCGTATCACTTCCTGAATCAATATAAAGGTGGTGCCAGATTATATCATTATCCCAAATCATTTTCGGACTGTACATTTCAATTACGGCAGTGTCATTATAATAACCGAATGTTTTTGTAGCCCCTGATGTCATATCAACTTCTCCGCGGAAAGCATTGTCACCGTAATCAAAGATCACGTAAGCTTTGCCCATTTCATTGTTCTTATGGGCAAACCATAATGACACTGCTATCGGATCATGGCTTCCAACCTCAGCAAGCATATAATCATCACTGCCGTTAAAATAAAGTGCAGCGCCAGGATTGCCAAACCTGTCCTCCGTAATAAGCGGATTGCCGTAAAGTATGCCGTCAATGCCATTGTTACTTGAATCAAGGGCGTTGCCATCAAGCATATAGTACGCAATAATATCACCCACAGTAGTGCTGTCTCCGGAGTATTCGGGATTAAGGTCTTCATCATTCTCAGTCTTGCAGGCTAAAAAAATAAACATGGGGATAATTAAAAACAGGAACTTTTTCATATACTTAAAATTATTTGAATAATTCTTCATCTCTTATTAACATCAGTATTGCAGAATGGGGAACAACAACATACTTTTCCTTATTGAATTCAATCTCCCAGCCGCTTTTTTGGAGATAAATTGCCAGATCACCTTCTTTAGGCTGCAACGGGACATATTTTACCTCATCGCTTTTATTCTTCCATGGCTCATCAATTTCATTTATGGCAGGTATAGGATAGCCCGGTCCGACCTTGAGCACAAAGCCGCTGTATATCTTTTCATTCTCCTGCACTCCCGGCGGCAGATACAGCCCCGTTTTGGTCCGGTCCTGCGGTGACTTGGGCTTTATTAGGATCCTGTCTCCTATGAGGATGAACTTGTCAAGGTTTTGCTCGCCTATTTCAAGAGTCATATCCATTAATTTGTAACACGTACAAATATACAAATTGAAATATTAAATTCATGTCGCCTTTATAATAATATGGATCAGTTTATATTGTTTAATAGTCTGGCAATAAAACAGTAAATTTATTGTTTCTAAATTCTGAAAAAAATATTGCACTATTTTGAAAAAGGTTGCCATCATAGGCTCGGCAGGCATACCGCCACGCTACGGAGGATTTGAAACACTGGTCCAGAATCTTGTTACCGCTTTGCAAAAGGAATTCAGATTTGTTGTTTACTGCAGCAGGAGACTGTATAATAAAAGGGAACGGTCAGCTCACCGATACAATGCCAGACTTATATACCTTCCAGTTAATCCTAACGGACCGCAAAGCATCATTTATGATTTGATGGCTCTTATTCATGCCGCACGAAAAGTTGATGTTTTATTGATCCTCGGAGTGTCGGGCTGCCTTTTCCTGCCCCTTGTAAAATTATTGTCATCCGGGAAAATTATAGCCCATATTGACGGACTGGAGTGGAAGAGGACAAAATGGAATCCCCTTGTGAAGCTTTTTCTTAAGTTATCTGAAGCACTGGCAATAAAATACTCAGATGAGATAGTTGCCGATAACGAGGCCATCAGGTCATATATCATAAATAAATATAATATAGAACCGAGGTTAATTGAATACGGGGGAGAGCATGCTATTGTGCTGCCAGCCGCAGACGATATAATAAAAAGGTATATCGCTGACTCAACAAAATATGCCCTGGCCGTTTCGAGGATTGAGCCTGAGAATAATATACATGTAATATTGAGCGCATTTTCGGAAATACTATCCAGGAATGTTGTTATTGTCGGTAACTGGAAAAACAGCGGATACGGAAGAAGTCTGCGTAAAAAATTCGCGTGCTATAAAAATATACTAATGTATGATCCTGTTTATGATCCGGATACAATTAATACGCTTCGTGCAGGATGTGAGATATATATACACGGATACAGCGCGGGCGGCACCAATCCATCTCTCGTTGAAGCTATGTATGCCGGAAGGCCTGTAATAGCATACGATGCCGTTTTTAACAGGGTGACAACAATGAATCGGGCGTTCTATTTTAAAAGCAAGGATGACCTGGTGCTCCTCCTTAACAACATGACTGTCCGGCAACTGGAAGAAAAAGGGAAAAGTCTGAAAGAGGCGGCAATTAAAAAATACAGATGGAAAGCGGTGTCGGAAAAATATGCAGGCCTGTTTATGTAACGGTAATAAAATCTTCTGGTAAAACTGATATAAAGATTTATCTTTGCTTACACAGGATAAGAAATTACATGATTATTGACAAACTGATGTACAGATTTTGTTTTAACTTTTTGCTGCTTTTATTTGTCACCTGTCTTAATGCCCAAATTCAATATCACGGAAAACCTCATAAATTAATATACCCGGGATATAAAGATATTCCGGTTATTGATCTCACATCGCAGAATTTACATGGAAAGGAAGAACAGGGTATTGAGGGCAAACCTTCAAGGTTAAAACCGGATGAATTTGCGCATGTTATTGAAACGGACTATGATTACAGGAGCCACGGGGTATGGGATACCCTTGGCAATGGTATAAAACTGTGGAGGCTGGGAATTTATTCCAAAGTGGCGCATTCTATAAATATAATATTCAGTGAATATAAACTTGCAGGCGGAGTTAAGGTCTTTATTTACGACAGCAGCCAGCAGTATGTTGTTGGTGCGCTTACAAGCAGGAATAACAAGCCGGGAGGCATACTGGCAACAACACCTGTGCCGGGCGATATTGTGTACATCGAGATGCAGGTGCCTTCATTTGTTGATAATCCGGGTCACCTGAAAATCGGGCGTATAGGGATAGGATATAAAGAAATAACACCGGATACAAGGCTTAAAGATGAATGGTACGGCACCTCGGGATTGTGCAATATAGATATTAATTGTGTTGAAAACGCACAAATACAGAAGAACAAATATTCTGTGGTGCGCATTATTTACCTTGGAAATGAAAGATGCACAGGAACGCTGGTTAACAATAGCAGCAGTAACGGGCGCCCGCTTGTCCTTACGGCACAGCACTGCCTGAGCACTGACTACGTGGCAGGCACCGCCATATTTTATTTCGGATATGAAAGTCCCTATTGTAACGGACCTGATGGAAATGCACTAAAGTCAGTATCAGGGAGCAGCCTTCTGGCAACAACTGACAATAATCTTGATTTTTCGCTGGTCGAGCTGTCGGCAGAGCCGCCCTTCAACTACAGGCCTTATTATGCAGGATGGAATAATTCGGATGTGCCTCCTGAAAACTCATACTCCATCCATCATCCTAAAGGAGATGTTAAAAAGATAGCCATAGATGATGACCAGGCGACAACAGGTGATTATGGTGAGGGGTATGATCTTTATACTCACTGGCTTATAGCTGACTGGGAAGAAGGGACCACCGAAAAAGGATCATCAGGAGCCCCCCTGTTTAATCATAATGGGAGACTTATAGGAACACTTACAGGAGGCGATGCCAATTGTGAATTATCGATTAATGATTATTACCAGAAAATTTATAATTCATGGGATGACTACCCGGGAAATAACAGGCAGCTGAAGTTCTGGCTTGACCCATCCAATACCGGCGCAGTGGATATTGAGGGATATGATCCCTATGAATCATTATGGCAAAGCGGAGACACAATATCCAATCTTAAGTCGGGTGAATTGCCGGTACTTATAAAAGGTGAGACGGACTGGGGATATTTGTCAGGACATAGCTCCGATTCAATAGAGCTTTTTGCGGAGAAGTTTAACATTACGGGAGAAAAGTACCTGTTCGGCGTGTTCCTGAATGTGGCAAAACTGCAATATTCAGACGCGAATTCAAGTATCGGCATATTAGTATGGAACGGTACAGATGAACCTAACCGGATAATTGCTGAAAAAGAAGTGCTTATGGTTGATTTGGTAGCGGATGAACTGAATTTTATTGAATTTGATTCGGTGGCCGGGATCTATAACAGCTTCTATGCCGGATACCGGCTCAGCTACGACAGTCCCTATGACACTTTTGCACTTTACATGAGTGAAAGCAAAGAAAACGGTCCCAGCTTCATATTTGCGGATAATCAATGGACCTCTTTGTATGTCTATACTTCGGGTACCGTATCGGAATCATTTGATATACGGCCCCTGATATTTGACTCGATTGATGCACCAAATAAATATGATACTACGCTGTCAGCAGGTGATATTAAGATTATACCGGTGGTATCAGAAAATATCGTTAGAATAGAATTATATGAATGGCCTGAAGAGGAGGTAATTGTCAATATTTATTCATTAAGCGGACAGCTGGTTGATATTAAATCATACAAGTATGCTGATAAAATAATCAGGCACGATATACGCAATCTTAAGAATGGTATCTATCTTGTTCAGGTGCTATACAAGCGCTTTGTTAATTCGGAAAAGGTGCCGTTGATAAGATAGTATTAACTTGGATATAAATTTTCTATTATAAGACAATGAAATTACGTAAATTAGTTAGAAGAAAATAATTAAACTATGAGCTTATATAAAATAAAGAACACGGGCATTATTATTGCGTCAGTTTTCTATCTCAACCTGTTCGTGGCTGGCAATACATATGCACAGAGTCCTGAAAGGTATCTTCAGATAAACGGGACCGCCGAACTGGATATGAAACCTGTTTCAAACGCTATTGTTACCCTTTATGAAGACAATAAAGAGATTAATTCAGTGAAAACAGGTTCCGGCGGACAATTTTCATTTAAGCTTGAAATGAATAAAGATTATATCGTTGAGGTATCGAAAAAAGGATATGTATCTAAAAGGATCAGGTTTATAACAAAGATACCTGACGAAGAGACAGGCATATGGGTGAGGGAATTTGCTGTGGGACTGGTAAAGTATTGCGAGGGGATTAATTATACGGTGCTTGATGAGCCTGTGGATGTTATTAAGTACAGTGTTAAAAGAAAAGATTTTGACTCTGACAAGACCTTTGTCTATAAGGTTAAGCCCAGGCTTGAAAATCTTTATATGGATGTTGACCAGTGCATAATAGACAAGTACAACAGTACACTTGATGAGGCAGACAAGCTGCTGGAGCAGAAAAAGTATGAAGAGGCAAAAAGTAAATACGAACAGGCACAGGAGATATACCCCAATGAGGAGTATCCTGAAGAACAGATCGGCAAGATAGCTGATATGATTAATAAGGATAAGAATATAGATAATTTATATAATAATACCATAAGCGAGGCTGATGCTCTGACTGCCCAGGGCAGGTACGATGAGGCCCTCCTGAAATATAAGGGGGCAATGATGCTTAAGCCCCAGGAAACATATGCAAAGGAGAAAATAAACGAGATTGAATCACAGGTCGCAAAGCAGGAGGCACAGCAGCAAGCCAAAAGTGAAACAGATACCAGGTATAACAACCTGATAATAAGAGGTAACACAGCCATGGCAGAAAAGAATTATGCGCTGGCAAAGCAGCTGTATACCGAGGCCCAGGAGATAAAACCGGACAACTATTATCCGGAAAACAAAATAAGGGAGATTGACGTACTGGTATCCCAGAAAGCACAGCAAGAAACGCAGCAGCAGGAGCAGGCAAGGGACTATAACAGCAAGGTGGGCCAGGCCGACAGGTTATTGCAGGAAAAGAACTATGAAGCGGCAAAGGCAGCATACCAGAATGCCCTGGTTGTCAGTCCGCAGGCATTATACCCGAGGCAGAAAATCGCAGAGATAGACAACCTTATAAAAGAAAGGCAGGATGCCCAGATACAGGCCAAGAGAGATGCCCTGAACAAGGAGTACCAGGCTGCACTGGCCGAAGGAGATAATTTTTATAACCTCAGGGAGTACGATGCTGCAAAGACAGCATATAACAGGGCCCTGAATATAAAGCCGGAGGAGGTTTACCCGAAGCAGAGAATAGAAAAGATCAACAGCCTTATTGCTGCAGAACAGGCAAGCAAGCAGCAGGCAATAAACAAGGGCTATAGCGAGGCAGTTGCGGCAGCGGAGAATTATATGAACTTAAAACAGTATGACCTGGCAAGGCAGGAGTTTAACAAGGCACTTTCATATAAGCCTGATGATTACTATGTTAAAAACAGGCTGTCTGAAATTGACAGGCTGGCCGAAATACAGAGGCAGCAGCTTGAAGCGGACAAAGCAAAGAACGAGCAATACAGGGCGGCCATAGCAAAGGCAGACGGACTCTTCCAGATGAAAGAATTTGATGCTGCCAGGGCAGCTTACCAGGATGCAGTTAACATAAATGCGGCCGAACAATACCCGAGGGCACAAATAAAGGAGATAGACAGGCTAATGGCAATACAGAAGGCAGAAAAGGAAAGGGAGGCTGAGGCAGGCTATAAAAGTTCCATCATTTCAGGAAACAGGTTTTTTGCCAGCAACCAGTATGCCCTGGCAAAGGGTGAATATGAGAAAGCCCTTGCCTATAAACCCGACGACCTCTTTGCCAGGAACAGGATAACTGAAATAAACAGCCTTTTGTCTGAAGCCGAACAAAAGGCAGCAGCGGAGCAGGCCAAAAAGAAGCAGTATGATGAATCTATTGCAAGGGCTGACGGATTGAAAAGTTCAAAGGATTATGCCAATGCCAGGCTTGAATATAACAGGGCATTGCAGATATATCCTGAAGAACTGTATCCTAAGCAGCAGATCGCAGAGATAGACAGGATAATTAAAGAGCAGGAGCAGGCCCTTGCTGACAGGAAGGCGAAAGAAAATAATTATAACATGGCCATAAGCAGGGCTGACGGATTTTTCAGGCTGGAGGAATACGAAAAGGCAAAAGCCGAATATAATAATGCCCTGTTAATTATGCCTGACGAGATCTACCCTAAGCAAAGGATAGGGGAAATAGACAGGATACTTCAGGCTCAGCTGAAGGCCAGGTCCGACGCCAAAGCAAGAGAAGATGCATATAACAGTTCTGTGGGCCAGGCAGATAACCTGTTTGCACAGAAAAAATATACAGAGGCCAGGTCAGCCTATACGGCGGCTTTGAATTATAAACCCGACGCCACGTATGCGAAAGAACAGATTTCCAGGATAGACGATATCATGGCACAGCAGGAAAGTATGAGGCAGGCGGAGCTTGCAAGGGACAGGGAGTACCAGTCCTTTATAGCTCAAGCGGACAGGGCTTTTGATGCAGCAGATTACAGAAATGCGAAAACATCATATGAAAAGGCACTTAATGTCAAGCCAAATGAGCTCTATCCGAAGCAGAAAATAGCCCGCATTGACGAGATACTGGAATTGCTGGCCAAAGAGGCAAAATCAGACAAATCCTACCAGTCCCAGGCACATGCCCAAACATCGGCAGGGACAACTTCAAAACCCAAACTTGCCGAATTGAATTTTAAAGATGATAATGAAAGGGATAATTACCTGGCTGAGCTTAAGACAAGATACCCTGAAGGAATTACCCTCGAGACGTATACGGAGAAATTTCAAGTGATAAAAAGATATGTTGTGATAAGGCAGGGCATGGCACACGAATTTCGTATGGTCCACTTTACAAACTGGGGCGGAAAAGAATACTCGGTTGACGGGAAACCCATTACGGGCCAGTATTTTGACTCACAGGTTGCACCAAGGTCAGGTGAGTATTACAAAGAATTTGAGTTTTAATGTGCAGGAATGTCTATCTGATCCTCCTTCTCCTTGTAATCTCCGGATGCAAAAACAAAACTGCCCCCGACCGATACAACAATATTGCTTCCCCGGATATTAAAAAAGTACCTGTCAGCTATGCTACCGGATTTGATATTAAATACTACGGAGGGTACACGCTGCTGACAGTGAGAGATCCCTGGCAACAGGCTGATAATATCGAGTTTAAATATGCACTTACAATGAGTGGCGATACCGGTTGCCCTGCAGGATATGAATTAATTGAGATCCCTGTTAAACGTGTGATATGCCTGTCAACTACCCATATCGGTTTTATCGGCTTCCTCGGACAGGAAGAGTCTGTAGTCGGCATTTCAGGTAAGAATTATATTAATGATGAATATATTAACAGGCATATCGAATCGGGACAAATCAAAGATATCGGATTTGATGAAAGCCTGAACTATGAGCTTATAGTTGAGCTGAATCCCGACATAGTTTTTTTATATGGTGTGACAGGAGCCGTTGCATCATATATAAATAAACTTAAGGAACTGAATATAAAAACTGTGATGGTTGGAGAATACCTTGAAGAAACACCGCTTGCAAAAATGGAGTGGGTTAAATTCATTGCCGCATTTTATAATGCTGAGCAAAAAGCAATAAGCAGGTTTGATTCAGTATCTCAAAATTATAACAGGCTTGTGTCACTGGCTGCAAATGTTCCCGGGAGGCCAAAAGTGTTGCTGGGGCTTCCCTGGCATGGAACATGGTATATTTCAGGAAGCAGGAGTTATACTGCACGGATTATAAAGGACGCCGGGGGCGATTATCTGTGGAGTGAACTGGATTACAGGGACAGCCAGCCCCTGGGCCTCGAGTCGGTATTTGAAAAGGCATTTACGGCTGACTTCTGGTTAAACACCGGAGAAGTCAACAGCATAAGTGATATCATAAAAGCCGATGCCCGCTTCAGGGAGCTGCCCCCGATAAGTAACGGCAAAGTGTTTAATAATAATAATATAATGAACAGCTTCGGGGCAAATGACTATTTTGAGAAGGGTGTTGTTGAACCTGACATTATCCTTTCAGATATTATTCGTATTTTGCATCCTGAAATATTACCTGATCATAAACTGAAATATTACCGGCAAATGAACTAAATAACACTGAAAATGGCAAATATAAAAAGACTCAAAAAAGAGGTCAAGCAGATAACTCAGGATCTGGTAAATGAATGCCTCACATACCAGCATTTTCATCCTGATATTAAGCCTGAAAAGGTGAATTCGGTACTCAGGGATATCATAAATAAGAGCAGTGATATCATTAATAAAATTAACCACATAAGGAGTAAAAAGGATGTTAATCCTAAAAAATATTACAGGGATATTATAAAGGAAATCAACGAAAAGCTAATACCTGTCCTTGATAAGCTGGGAGGCAAAGACTAAATTGGATAAAAGGATCAATAACAGAATAGTATTAATCCTGGTTATTCTTACAGGCCTTCTGATAATTCTGTTTGTTGCGGATCTTTGTGCCGGTCCGGTTAAAATACCGGTTAGGGATATTTTCAGTATGCTGCTAACAGGCAATAGTGAAAACCAGATATGGGCAACAATATTTTTTGACTTCAGGATACCCAAAGCAGTGACTGCAGTGATGGCCGGTGCGGCACTGTCAGTAGCCGGACTGCAGATGCAGACCATTTTTCGTAATCCGCTTGCAGGGCCATACGTTCTCGGGATAAGCGCGGGAGCCAGCCTTGGCGTTGCCCTCCTGGTGATGGGTTTTTCTTCATATCTTACAAGCCAGTCAGTAAATTATTTTGGCAACTGGGCGCAGATAATTGCAGCATGTATGGGAGCCGGACTGGTGCTCTTCCTTATACTGGCGGTGTCAGCAAGAGTGCAGGATATTATGACAATCCTTATCCTCGGTATCCTGTTCGGAAGTGCAACATCGGCAATAGTCAGCATAATTCAGTATTTCAGCCATCAGTCGATGCTTAAGGCTTTTGTTGTGTGGTCCATGGGGAGCCTGGGCAACCTGTCCGCACAGCAGCTGAATATACTTATCCCCTGCATAATAACCGGACTTTTTTTTTCATTTATCTTTTCAAAGATACTCAATGCCCTTTTATTGGGAGAGACATACGCAAGGAGCCTGGGAGTGAATATAAAATTTGCACGGATTATGCTTTTTATATCAACAAGCATACTGGCCGGAAGCATTACGGCATTTTGCGGACCCATAGGCTTTGTCGGGATAGCCGTACCACATATTGTAAGAATATTGATGAAATGCGCCAACCATTACTGGCTAATACCCGGGTCCATGATAACAGGCGCAATAATGCTTCTGGTAAGCGATATAGTTTCTATCCTGCCGGGCTTTGATGCCATGCTGCCCGTAAACTCAGTTACAGCCCTGCTCGGTATTCCCGTAGTAATATGGATAATCCTTCAGAATAAGAAAATAACAAGCATCAGCCAGTAATGGATATCAACAATAATATATTGGTTATTGAAGGTCTCAGCGTGGGTTACGGAGAACCCGGAGCGGCAGGTAAACCGGTTTTTTCAGGTATAAGCCTCAGGGCAGGAAAAGGGGAGAGCATTGCCGTCATCGGCAAAAACGGTGTGGGCAAGAGTACTCTTCTGAGAACCATCGGCAGGCTCCAGAAACCGCTGGGTGGTAAGATACATGTTAAGGGCTCGGACATTATGCATTATAAAAGGAATGCATTTGCCAGGCTTATAAGTTTTGTTTCAACTGAGACAATACATGTAAGCAACATGAGTGTCTTTCATCTCGTATCAATGGGCAGATATCCCTATACGGGATGGACAGGGAAACTGGGAGATGATGATTACACGATTGTCAATGAGGCTGTTCATCTGGCAGGAATAGATGATCTGAAATGCAAACCGATTAACGAGGTGAGTGACGGGGAGAGGCAGCGCGCAATGATAGCCAGGGCCCTGGCCCAGGATACTGAAATTATAATACTTGACGAACCCACAGCTTTTCTCGACCTGCCGGGTAAGTATGAGATTATCAGGTTGCTTAATGAACTGACCGCTAATAAAGGAAAGACAATAATATTCTCATCACACGACCTGAATATAACCTTGCAGGAGACTGACAAGATATGGCTTATGCATAATAACAAAATTACCGAGGGAGCACCCGAGGATTTAATAATAAATAAGGATATTTACAGCCTTTTTAAAGATTCCAGAATTAGCTTTAACTTCGAAAGCGGCGATTTCAGGTTAGCACGAAGAAAAGTCGGAAAAATCACCCTGAAAGGAGAAGGGCCCTTAAAATACTGGACACAGAGGGCCCTGGAAAGATTAGGCTACGAAATTTGTGATGAGCCTGATGAAGGTACCAGTGTGCTTATAAATGATAAAAATAAAACGGCAGAATGGATTGTAATGAAAAAGGGAATTGAAATTAAATGTAATTCAATATATAATTTATCTTTGCACCTTAGAAATATTAACAGTTAATGCTAATCTAATTTAAATGTTATGGATAAGTCTGTAAAAAAAATAGTCTCCTATATCCTGATAGGACTGGTTCTTTTTTTCACTGTTATAGCTATACTGGGAGTATGGGGATTCATTGAATTTGAAGATGTTATCCGCAAGATAATGTCCTCTTTGCTGATAATCTTTGCAGCCTCGGCAGTTGTCCTGTTTATATTTACAGTACTGGTAAAAGATGACGGTCCGCAAAAATAGTATTTATTAATCCGTAATTATCCCTTACATATTATTAATCAGAAGTAATTATGTTTAGGAATCTAAATATTTTTGCTTTTCACAACATATTATGCAATAAATTTCACTTTCTATCGTTAAACACATTTGACTAATCGCAAACCCACTTTTTAACAAATGCTTTCAATACTAATCCCGGTATACAATTTTAATGTTCTTGAACTGGTAAAGAGCCTGGATTCTCAGGCACAGCAGGCAAAAATCGATTTTGAAATCATAGTCATTGATGATGCTTCCCGGGAGAAGTATAAAAAAATTAACAGGCAGGTTGCAAAATTAAAGCATGTCAGGTATCTTGAAGAAAAGATAAACCTTGGCCGGTCGAGGATCAGGAATAAGCTTGCCGAAATCTCCAGGTACCGGTACCTGCTTTTTGTGGATTGTGATTCAAAGGTGAAGAACAATGATTATATCAGCAAATACCTTGGATATTGCAGGAACGATGTTGTCATTTGCGGTGGCAGGTCATATGTACCTGAAATACCTGCCAACAACAGTTACTATTTACGCTGGTTGCACGGGATAAAGCGTGAGCAGTTTTCAGCTGAAGAAAGAAATGCGGAGCCCAACAAGTCTTTTATGACCAATAACTTCCTTATCTCCAGGACAATATTCAACAGGATAAGATTTGACGAGACAATTACCAGCTATGGCCATGAGGATACGCTTTTTGGCTATGAACTGAAGAAAAATAATATAATTATCAGTCATATCGATAATCCCCTTATCCATATGGGACTTGAAACAAATAAAGAGTTTATAAGGAAAACAAAAGAGGGGGTGGAGAACCTGAAACAGATCATGGCACAGAATGGCTATGAGAAAGTGTTCATAAGGGATATAACACTGCTTCACTGGTTTAAGCTGCTTCAGAGGCTTGGTATTGACAGGTTTTTAAGATTCATCTTCAGAAAGTCCGAAAAGAAACTGTACAGGTACCTTGTGAATAATAAACCCCGCCTGCTATTCTTTGATTTTTACAAACTTGGCTATTTGTGTTCTATCAACTAGTCTTTCCATAAATTAAATAGATTATCATTTTTCTTTTAGATTTCATTTTGCAAATATTATTTTTGTCTCGGCTTAATTGCATTAGAAAACCATAAAATGAATATTCACGGTATTATCACAGAAACCATAGTTAAGGGTATAAGGTCTTTATACGGACAGAAAGCCGGTGCGGAACTTATACAGCTGCAGAACACAAGGAGGGAGTTTGAAGGGGACATTACCCTTGTAGTTTTTCCGTTGCAGAAAATATCAAAAAAGACCCCCGAGACCACAGGAAAGGAGCTGGGTGAGTTTTTACTGTCGCAGCTTTCAGAAATTGAAAAATATAATGTTATTAAAGGATTCCTGAACCTGACCATAAGTGACAGCTTCTATCTTCATTATCTTAACTACTGCAATACACAGGAAAATTACGGATTCAGGAAAGAGAGAAGCCCTAAAACATATATTATAGAGTATTCGTCACCTAACACAAACAAACCGTTGCACCTGGGGCATATACGGAATAACCTCATAGGTTATTCGATAGCAAATATACTTAAGGCAAACGGACTGAAAGTGATAAAGACAAACCTTGTTAATGACAGGGGCATACACATCTGCAAATCAATGCTTGCATGGCAGAAATGGGGCAGGGGAGAGAAACCCGAAACATCAGGGAAAAAAGGAGATCACCTGGTGGGCGATTATTATGTCAGGTTTGATATCGAATATAAAAAGCAGGTAAAAGAGTTAAAAGACAGCGGCCATTCACAGGATTATGCTGAAAAGAATGCTCCCCTGATACTCGAGGCACAGGAAATGTTAAGGAAGTGGGAATCAAAAGACCCCGCGGTCATTGAATTATGGACAAAAATGAACGGGTGGGTTTATGACGGATTCAATACGACATATAAAAGGCTTGGAGTGGATTTTGACAGGATATACTATGAGTCGGAGACATATCTTGTAGGAAGGGATACTGTCATGGGGGGACTGAAGAAAGGTGTCTTCTTCAAGAAGGATGACGGCTCGGTTTGGGTTGATTTATCGGGGGACGGACTTGATGAAAAGATTCTTCTGCGCTCCGACGGCACATCCGTTTACATCACGCAGGATATTGGAACAGCACAGATGAGGCAGCATGACTATAAGTTTGATAATCATATTTATGTTGTTGGCAATGAACAGAACTATCATTTCCAGGTGCTTTCCCTTATTCTTGACAAGCTTGGATTCCCCTGGGCCCGGGATCTTTACCATCTGTCCTATGGGATGGTTGAGCTGCCCGAAGGGAAAATGAAATCCCGTGAAGGTACTGTTGTCGATGCTGATGATCTTATTGATGAGATGATTAATATTGCACGTCATATGTCAAAAGAACTGGGCAAACTGGAGGGACTGACAAGTGAGGAGAAAGGAAACGTATTCAGAGTAATCGGACTGGGGGCATTGAAATACTTTATACTTAAAGTGGACCCTGTTAAGAATATGACCTTTGACCCTGCAGAATCCATTGATTTTAACGGGAATACCGGTCCCTTTATACAATATACATATGCCAGGATTAAATCGGTATTGAGGAAAGCTGCAGAAAGCCGCATTAGTGTTCCCCAAAGCATTAATACGTCAACCGGAATTAAAGACAAGGAGAAAGCCATATTAAAGTATATTTACGATTTTCCCGGTATTGTCATAGATGCGGGTGAGACTTACAACCCTGCAATAATTGCCAATTTTACTTATGAACTGGTAAAGGAATATAACCAGTTTTACCATGATTTCTCTATCCTTAGGGCCGAAAATGAGGATGTGCGTGATTTCAGGCTGCTTCTGTCATATGTAGCTGCCAAAGTTATAGAGTCGGCATTCGGACTCCTGGGAATTGAGCTGCCGGAGAGGATGTAACGATTTAGTATGTTTTTACTTATTTTTGTACTTTCGCATTTTTAAACTAACCGTCATGTTTGATAATTTAACAGAAAGGCTGGAGAACTCATTCAGGATTCTGAAGGGGCAGGGCAGGATTACCGAAATAAACGTTGCAGAGACGCTCAAGGAGGTGCGCCGTGCTCTGCTTGATGCTGATGTCAACTATAAAATAGCAAAGAACTTCACGGACAGGGTTAAGGAAGATGCAATAGGACAAAAAATCATGACTGCCGTAAAGCCCGGACAGATGATGGTTAAGATTGTCCATGATGAGCTTGCCAGGCTCATGGGAGGGGCAAATGAAGATATTAATATCAAAGGTAATCCGGCCGTAATATTAATAGCAGGACTGCAGGGATCGGGAAAAACAACATTTGCGGGTAAGCTGGCAAACCAGCTTAAAAATAAGCGGGGTAAAACACCGTTGCTTGTTGCCGGTGACATATACAGGCCCGCAGCTATTGAGCAGCTTAAAGTGCTGGGTGAGCAGATAGATATTCCTGTTTACACTGAAGAAGGTAACAAGGATCCTGTGAAGATTGCAAAGTCCGCAATAAAGGAAGCCAAAAGGACGGGCCATGATACGGTAATTATAGATACTGCAGGACGCCTGGCCATTGATGAGGAGATGATGAATGAAATAGAGTCAATTAAAAAAGCAGTAACTCCCGGCGAAACACTTTTTGTAGTTGACTCCATGACCGGACAGGATGCAGTGAATACAGCAAAGGAATTTAATGACCGGCTTGATTTTGAAGGTGTAGTGCTTACCAAGCTCGACGGCGATACAAGAGGGGGGGCTGCCTTGTCGATTAGAGAAGTGGTAAATAAACCTATTAAGTTCATAAGTGCGGGAGAGAAGCTTGACGCAATAGAATTATTCCACCCGCAAAGAATGGCAGACAGGATACTTGGCATGGGCGATATAGTATCACTGGTCGAAAAGGCCCAGGAACAATTCGATGTTGACCAGGCACGAAAGCTTAAGAAAAAAATTGCCAGGAATCAGTTTAATCTTAACGACTTTGTACAGCAAATACAGCAGATAAAGAAAATGGGTAATGTGAAAGATCTTGCCGGCATGATCCCGGGAGTGGGAAAGGCTATTAAAGACCTTGATATAGATGATGATGCATTTAAAAGTATTGAAGCAATAATATATTCCATGACACCGCAGGAGCGTGAAGACCCCTCGATTTTAAATGGTTCAAGGAGAAAGAGAATATCGGCCGGCAGTGGTGTCAGTGTCCAGGATGTAAACAGGCTTATTAAGCAGTTTGATGATACGCGTAAAATGATGAAAATGATGTCAGGAGGAAAGAACCTTATGCGTATGATGGGTAACATGTCAGCCACGAGGAACAGGATGCCCGGATAACGGAACAAATAATTTATCTAACTATAATATTATGCAAATCATTGATGGGAAAAAAATAGCCGGTGACATTAAGCAGGAGATTGCCGCTGAGGTTGAAAAAATACAGCAGGGTGGCGGTAAAATCCCGCATCTTGCTGCTGTTCTCGTTGGACACGACGGGGCAAGTGAAACATATGTGGCAAACAAGATTAAAACCTGTGAACTGGTAGGGGTAAAGTCTAGCCTTGTGAGGCTGGAGGATACTGTCACACAGGAAGAGCTTCTTAAGAAAGTTGAGGAATTGAATAATGATGATGATATTGACGGGTTTATAGTCCAGCTGCCTCTTCCTGACCACATATCCGAACATCAGGTAATAGAGGCGGTGGATCCGAAAAAAGACGTGGACGGGTTCCACCCTGTTAATGTGGGGCGCATGGTACTCGGATTGCCTTCATTTGTCTCAGCAACACCGGCAGGCATACTTGAACTTATGAGAAGATACAATATCGATCCTTCCGGAAAGAACTGCGTAATCATCGGCCGCAGTAACATTGTGGGCAGGCCCATGAGCATATTGTTATCGCAGAAACGCAATATGGGAAACGCCACGGTTACTGTCTGTCATACAAGAACACGGGATCTTAAAGATATATGTCTGAAAGCAGATATTATTATAGTTGCACTGGGCTCCCCCGAGTTCCTGAAAGGAGACATGGTGAAAGAAGGGGCAATAGTTATTGATGTCGGCACATCCAGAATAAAATCCGATAAAACAAAATCGGGATGGAAGCTTATCGGAGATGTCAAATTTGATGAGGTGGCACCTAAATGCAGCTATATAACACCTGTGCCAGGCGGTGTAGGTCCCATGACCATAGTATCATTGCTCAGGAATACACTCCTTGCTTCAACAAAAAAGATATACAGCCTTTAAAAGTTTCTTAATTAGAAATCTTAATACTTTTTTTATACCTTGCCTAAAATTTTATCGACAAGTATTAATTTTAGATTTTGCATGAAATATCTGAATCTGCTAATATTAGCCTCCGCGTTGCTGTGCTTCAGCTTATTCTCGTGCAGGGAATCGGGCAAGAATGTTCCTGCAGCAGTAAACTGGTCAAGCAGCGATCCCCTGTCAATACCTTTAAGGATAAGACTGCAGAAATACCAGCGTGCCAATCTTGTCAGGAACGCTTCCTTTGAGTCAGGCAAGGCCCTGATCGTTGACACTACGGGTACAACTTTCAGAATTGAAGGGTGGCAGAAAGTAGGTGATAACGTCGAGTGGGTAAATATTGAATATGATTCAATATATAGTGCCGACGAGGCTGCTGACTCCCTGCATTCAATAAAGATTAAAAGGATATATACTGACGAGACCGATGACAGGGGAGAGGGCGTAATTAGTGATTTCATTAAGGTTATTCCGGGCAATTACTCACTATCCTGTTATTTAAGGCTCGAAGATGTATGCTCAAACAGGGAAAGGCTGGGCACCAGGCTCTACGATGCAGTTAATATAAGGCTGTACTTTTATGATAAGAATAAAATAGCTGTAAGCTCAAGACTATACCTGCCAACGAACGAAATATACATAGACAACTCATTCAAAGGAATATCATTTTCAAACTTCTGGCAGGTAGACAGATTTGACTGGGGCAGGATTAAAGGTAAATCACATAATTATAACTGTCCTGAAGGCGATATACCTGATGAAGCGCGTTACGTTAAAATATTTCTTGGAATGAAAGGAATTGGAACGATGTGGCTCGATAATGTTGACTTCCGCTACACAAAATCAAATTTCACAGCAGCAGAAAGAATGAAATTTCTTACAGATACGGTTTTCTCCAAACACAATGTTATTATACCGCAACCAAAGGAAGTTAAAAAACTGGAATCTATAATATATTTTGATGCAGGTGCCGGCAAGGAGAACCTGCCAAAAATAGTGGTTCCCGAAAACATGTCTCTTGAAACACGGCAGGCCGCACTGCTTGTAAAGCAAAGGATGGAGAACCTTTTCAAGCGTCTCTCAGGTGATGATTCCGATTATAAAATACAGGTTACCACAAGAATATCAGCTGACGAATTGAATAAGTCCAGCCTTATATTCAGTGTGGGTAAAACAGGGCTTTACAAGCGTTTCAGGGAAATACTGCCTGCAGGTGATATAAAAAACATACCACAATCATATTTTATCTATACAAACAGCGATATTAATAACCTGGTATTTCTTGCAGGCGATAAACCTGTAGGCGATTATTATGCAGCAACAACCGCTGTACAGCTGTTTGATAACAAAAAGTATATTTTTCATAATGCCAGGGTTATCGACTATCCTGATTTTGAAAACAGGTATTATAACATTCCGGCATCCATGGAGAAGTCAGCTTTAGCAAAGAGCATATCCTTTATTGACGACTTAACCGGATATAAGATCAACGGGGCATATCTCTCATGTAACGTGGCAGAAGACACGGGTCAATGTAAGACTGTAATTGAAAGCACTGGCGTAAAATATATTAACAATGATGCTTTCAATTTTAAAATCATGCTGGCCCCTCCGGCTTACTTCAGCTATATCGGACATAGCAGAGGGGCTGTCGATGATGAGAAGACCAGCATTGCCAGTGTTAAGCGGGATGTACTCCGAAGCATTTGCAGGAATGGATTTAAAGCAGGGGCCCGGGGTATTGCATATGTACCATATTTTATGACTCCCTATGAATTTAACACATGCAGGACCATACAACCGGTAAACTATCTGGATGACCCCGGGAGAATGACCATTAATGTAGCAGCCATAAATGACCTTATAAAAAGGGAATACCCGGGAAAGGACGTGGAAATACTGCTGCCCTGGTTTAATAACCGGTTGATTGATGACAGCCGGGGCAAGGCTGAGGTTTTGCTGGCAAAAAGTTTTTCAGAACAAGGAAATGACATTTCATGGTTCTGGACAGGCAATTCCTTCTACTCCCTGAGAAATGACAATGCTGACCTTGCACGTATAGCTTCATATCTGGATAATACACCTGTTTACTGGGATAATTCAGTACAGACAACAGATATTGATGCCACCCTTTCAGAATACTGCGGTTATTATCCGGGAAAAATCAGGCTTCTAAACCTCTTTGGTCCCTATGACGATGAAAATGTCAGTTTTATCCTGGGAAAAATAAACATGGAACAAATATTCTTTTGCAGTACCCCCGAATCAGAACTCGACATTGTAAAATTTGCTACTATAGCAGATTTTTCATGGAACACCGGAAGATATGATCCCGATTTGTCCCTATGGAAGGTGCTTTTATCACGATACGGAATTGAATCAGCCAGAGTTCTTATTTTGCTTAACGATGAATATCTAAGTCTTGCGGAAACAATTGCAAAATTACAATCCGAGGGACAGGCGGGCAAGAGTTTTAAAAGGGGAGAGATTTCAATAGAGGAATTGAACGCAGGCATAGACAGGTTAAATGTGATTCTCGGGGAGTCCCATCCTTTGACCGAAGAATTAATATATAAGTTCGATAAAATAATTGAACAGTATAATAAACTAAAAAGTCAATTGAATTTTGATTCAGGAAAGACTCAAAGTATGGAAAATATCGATTAGATTTGTTTTTTTTAAATTATTAACACTAACTTTAATATAAGCTCAGGTGCACTTGACATGAATCAGAATCAAAATAGTTTTTTTGAAGAGGAAGAATACTCAGACATTATAAACAGATTCAAGGACATGTTAAGGAAAAACAGGTCCTGTTACTTTGATTTATATGAGTTTGAGAATATTATTGATTATTATATTAGTAACAATGATTATAAATCCGCACTCCAGTCAGTGAGGATAGGCCTTAGCCAGCATCCCTATTCCTCATCACTTAAGCTCAAATATGCACAGGTTCTCGTTGAAGACAGGAAAGCAAAAATAGCTCTGGATATTCTCGCAGATATTGAAAAGGTCGATTCCTATAATTTCGAGTTTCACCTCATCAAGGGTAAAGCTTTAAATTCGCTCAGAAAACAGGAAGCTGCCGTAAAAGCCTTTGGCGAGGCAATAAGACTCTCACAGGACGATAAGGATGATGTTATTTATGAAATAGCGTTATCATTTATACAAATTGATGATATTAAAGCAGCAGTTAACTACCTGCTGCTTGCTTATGAAGTAAACAGTACAAATCTCCTTGTTATTTACGACCTTGCTATATGCTACGAACGTTTGGATGATATTGAGAAAAGTATTTTTTACCTGGAAAAGTACCTGGATATTGATCCTTTTTCTGAGAATATCTGGCATAATTTGGGGTTATGGTACCTGGCAGCGGACAAATACAAAAAAGCTGTAAGTGCCTTTGATTTTGCCATAGCTATAAGTCCGGATTTTGTTTCCGTATACCTTAGCAAAGCTGATGCACACGCTAACTACGGTAATTACTACAGCGCCATCAAGGTATATAACGATTTGCTGGGCATTGATGGCAATAATGCACATGTATATTGTCTGATCGGAGACTGCTATGAGAAACTTTTCAGGCATGATAAGGCGCTGGAGCATTATAACAAAGCACTGGATATAGAAAATGATTGCTCCAATGCCTGGTTTAGAAAAGGGGTAGTATATTGTCAGCTGAAGAAATTCAACAAGAGTGTTTATAATATCAAGAAAGCGATAAGGATTGAATCAGGTATTCCGGAATACTGGTTCATACTTGGCGACGTATACTCGGAAATGAACAATGTAAATAAGGCAATCAAGGCTTATAATGCCACCGTGGAACTTGATCCTGAAAACTATGAGGCCTGGCTTGCATATGCGGGCGTATATTTTAATAACAAAAAGATAGCCAGTGCAATTAATATCCTGAAAAAAGCATACCGCTACAATAATGATATCTCAGCTGTAAATTACAGGCTTGCTGTGTATTACATATATAGTGGCCAGCCTTCCCTGTCATATAAGTATTTTGAAAAAGGACTGCTATTAAATTTTAAAGAGCATAGTGAGGTCTTATGTGATTTTCCGAGAACAGGGCAAGATGACAGGATAAACAGGCTTATTACTAAGTATCAGAATTTAAAATAAATACAAGATGAATTTAACTTTACCTCATATACCCGGCAGGGCAAAGAGACCCCGCGAATCAGGGATAACAATGGTGATGGATAAAGGATTAAGCATTCAGGAAGCCGAAAACCTTGTTGAATCGGCAAACGAGTTTTTGGACATTGTTAAATTAGGTTTTGGCACCTCTCTTATTACAGCCAGGCTGCGTGATAAAATCAGGCTATACCAGAAGGCTGAAATAAAGGTATATCTCGGGGGGACCTTGTTTGAAGCTTTTATTATTCGGAATATGTTTGATGAATACCTTAAGTTTCTGGATAAGTACGGACTCGGTTGTGCTGAAGTATCAGATGGTTCGATGTATATGCCTCACAGTGAGAAACTTGAGTATATTAAAAAGCTCTCCGAAAAGGTTACCGTTGTTTCCGAAGTAGGTTCAAAGCAGAAAGGTGTCGTTATACCGCATGACAGCTGGATAAGCATGATGAAAAGTGAGCTTCAGGCAGGCTCATGGAAAGTTATTGCCGAAGCAAGGGAGAGCGGTACAATAGGTATTTATCATAGCAACGGGACGGCTGACAAGGAATTAATTGACGACATATCACACCATGTTAATTCTAATGATATAATATGGGAGGCACCCCTTAAATCGCAGCAGGTATGGTTTATAAAACTTTTTGGATGCAATGTCAACCTTGGAAATATAGCTCCCAATGAGGTTATTCCGCTGGAGACATTGAGGTTGGGGCTTCGTGGCGATACTTTTTTTAATTTCCTTCCCGATAGCCTGAAAAGCAAACAACAGGAGCACAAGAAATGAGATATTTACTCTTAAGATTACTGGCAATCATATTTGTTCTTTTTCCTGCTGCTGTTAAATCACTTTGCCAGCTTTCAGTATCAATAGAAATAGTTGATACTTTGTCCTGTGCAGGCATAGATGGTGAACTCAGGGCAGAAGTTACGGGAGGTATTGAACCGTATACTTTTAAGTGGTATGGTCCGGATGATTTTTCTTCTGACAGCCAGAATATAAGCGGACTTTATGACGGGACCTATTTTGTTACGGTTACTGATAACGAATATAACCAGGCGTCAGATACAATTGAAATATATGGCCAGCTGTCATTGATTGTTAATGTTATTGATACTTTTACATGTTATGGCGCAGATGGCACAATAAGCATTATTCCTGTCGGAGGCACACCAGGTTATACTGTCACATGGACGAAATTCCCTGCATATTATCATCTTACCGCTCCCTATGTAGCAGATACAATTTTTAATATGACACAGGGAAGGTACACGGTGGAGCTTACTGATGAGGGAGGTTGCACAGTCGAAGAAGATATTTATAATGTGTACCCTCCGGCTGCAAATGTATATCATGCAACAGAATATTATGGTGATTATAATATCAGGTGTAATGGCGAGAATAACGGTCAGATTCTGATTTTTAATCCGTATGAGGTTATGCTGACTTACAGATTCATGTCACTGGATACCGCTGTTATAGACACCTCATTTCAGAGCAATGCATTTACTATCACTTTTGACAGTCTGTGTGCAGGAGATTATAGATTATCCCACACAAATAGTAAGGGATGTGTCGGAGATATTTATGAAACATTAACGGAACCTGAACCTGTATCAATTGTATTTACAAACAGTGACAGCGTTAATAAGGGACAGGAATTATTAATTTCTCCCCTGATTAGCGGGGGGATGCAACCCTGTAGCTATCATTGGAACACCGGCGAGCACACGCAGACCATTACCGATACATTATTTGCTGATAAAACCTATTCCTTAACAATAACCGATAGTAATGGCTGTACTGATACTGCAGCAATAAATGTGAAGGTATATACTCCTTCACTAAGCTTGGCCGATGAGTTTTACAGATTAAAAATTTATCCAAATCCGGTCGAAGATCATATTACTGTTGAATATAGGCTTACTGAAGCCTCTAATATTAAGATTGAACTTGTTGACATTGATGGCAGGATTATTAAATCATTATATGAAAACCGGCAACTTCCCGGTTTTTACTCACAAAATATTTATCTGGATCAGTCCGGTGTAAATTCAGGTTTATATATTCTTAAATTTTCTGCAGACAGGAAAACAATAGATCAGAATATTTTCATAACAATAAGATGAAAGAATACATAGGATTATTTTTCAAGGGTATGGGCGTTGGCGCAGCCAATGTTATTCCGGGCGTGTCAGGCGGCACCATAGCACTTATTACAGGTATATTTGAAAAGCTGATTAATTCAATCAAATCATTCGACTTAAAAGCACTGGGGTACATATTTACCGGGAAGTTTAAATCCTTTGCCAGGCATGTAAGCCTCGACTTCCTTATTGCCGTATTTGGTGGTGTGGCTGTGAGCATTTTATCCCTGGCAAAATTGCTTGATTACCTTTTCAGTAATTATCCTGTTTATGTATGGGCATATTTCTTCGGATTAATAATCGCTTCAGTATATTTTGTCAGCAGGAGGATATCGCGCTGGCATCTCAGCGTTATAATATCATTAATTGCAGGAACAGCAATTGCAATTGTTATATCGTTTTTAAATCCTGCTGTCGAGAATGATAGCTTTGTGTATCTGTTCCTGTGCGGTATTGTTGCAATGTGCAGTATGATACTACCCGGACTGTCCGGTTCGTTTGTGCTGATACTAATGGGAAATTACAAGCTGGTATGGATAGATACCGTTTCCAGCTTCAACCTGGAAATATGGGCTAAGATATTAGTGCCTGTAGTGCTGGGCGCAGTAGTTGGACTAATAGCTTTTTCGCATTTCCTTTCATGGATTTACAGGAAATTCAGGAACCAGACCATTGCACTGCTGACCGGCTTTATACTGGGATCATTAAGCGTCCTGTGGCCCTGGCAGAAGGCTGTTATCCTGACTGATGCGGCCGGTATTCCGGTGCTTAAGGACGGGGAGGAGGTAATCAGCGGCTTCACAAAGTATGTGCCGGAAGTATTCAACCGGGAAGTGGTAATAGTTATTATATGTGTAATTGCAGGATTAATAACTATATTTTTCACTGAAAAACTGGCGAAACAAAATAACCATTAAAAGAGGGGTTTATGAAGATATACGGACTTATAGGGTATCCCTTAAGCCATTCCTTTTCAGCAAAATACTTCAATGATAAATTCCAGAGTGAGAAAATCGGAGATTGCCTCTACCTGAACTTTCCTATTGAGACAATTGAAGAACTGACTCAGCTGTTATCAGAATACAATGATTTAAAAGGACTAAATGTCACAATTCCCTATAAGGAGAAAGTTATTAAATACCTCGACAAAATTGATGATACGGCAAGATCAATCGGAGCTGTAAACACAATAAAGATAAACCGGATTAATGACAGCATTAAACTGACAGGTTATAATACCGATGCATATGGCTTTGAGCAATCCATTCTGCCGCATTTGAAAGACATACATAAAAAAGCCATAATACTGGGTACAGGGGGCGCTTCAAAGGCAATTGCATATGTATTTGACCGCCTGCAAATAAAATATATTTTCGTATCAAGAAATCCCAGGATGGACAACCATATATCCTATCCCTCTCTTAACAGGCGGCTTATGGATGAGTGCAGGATAATAGTCAATACTTCACCTTTGGGAACCTATCCCGATGTTGACAGATGTCCGGATATACCTTATGAACATATTACCGGCAAACACCTGGTTTATGATCTTATATATAATCCTGAAATAAGCAAGTTGCTTGAGAAAGCATCGGTGAGAGGAGCCAAGGTGATAAACGGTCTGTTAATGCTGCATCTTCAGGCAGAGAAAGCATGGGAGATATGGAACAGTGACAGTTACAGCTAATAGCTTTGAATAGCCATCTCCTGGAGTTTGGCACTTACCTTAATCCCGTATTTTGAGGCATTTGCCTGCTTCATCTCGAACTTAAGCTTATCCCCTACAATTAAAAAATTTATAGCTGATCCCAGATCAATGGCACCGCCCTTTTCAGTGATTAGCAGGGTACTCATGTTGTCAATCTTCGCTACTATTTGTCCGATTTGTTTTGTGCGGCTGAAAGGAATAAAGAGTATGTGGCACTTATTAATTTCATCTACTGATTTTATTTCCTGTACGGAAATATCCTGTGTTCCCACTTTTTTGCCTGTTGTATAACTTGTTAATTCATCTGCAACAGGAGAAGGGCCGAATGTGCCGATAACAAACGGACCAGTTTTGTAATTGGCCGGCCACTCAATTAACCTTGAGAAATTGTAAATAAACATTGCCTGTGCCCGTGGTATGCCCGTCTGCGCAAATATCAAAGCAGGAAGAAATATCAGGAACAATACTGTAATTATGGCAGATCTTTTCATAACCCTTACTAATGTTTTCGCAATTTTTTACGTTATAAAATAAAAAAAGTTATACAAATATAATCCATATAATCCATTATGGATAGTAAAGAAAGTCATTTTAAATATTAATAACAATAGCAAATATTAAATTATATTAACATGGTATTCTATTTTTGTTAAAAAAAGTCCCTGTGGAGGAACCGTGTAGCTGACTTTAACTTTTTGCTCTATAATATTCTTAAATTCGGAAACATCCAGCTTACCGCGTCCGATCAATACCATAGTCCCTGCTACTGCCCTGACCATATTCCTCAGGAATCGATCGCCCTTAATGGTAAAAACAAGCATATCCCCATCCTCACTCCACTTTGAATAAGATATCCGGCAGATATTTGTCTTAACATTGGTGTGGTACTTGCCGAAACTTGTAAAATCCTTTACTTTTTTAAGCCAGGCAGCCGCTTCATTCATTTTTTCAATGTTCAGGCTGTAATAAATGTACCAGCTATATTCCTTTTCAAAAGGGTCATTTGTTCTTGAAATGCGGTATTCATAAGTTCTGGATATGGCATCAAACCTGGCATTTGCATTCTGCCTGACCTTAAATATCTTATATACCGAGATATCGGAGGGTAGAACACTGTTGAGGCTGTAAATTAATCCCGGATCATTGTCCAGTCCCTTGTTATTACTGTCAAAATGGGCCACAAAAAATTTTGCATGGACACCTGTATCGGTCCGTCCCGCTCCTGTTGTCAGTATATTTTCCCTGATAACTGTCGACATGGCTTTATTCAGAATGCCCTGCACTGTAACAGCATTGGGCTGAATCTGCCAGCCATGGTAACTTGTACCTTTAAACGCAAAATGGATAAAATATCTTTGTTTTGTAGCCATGCTTTATATTTATATTGGCAGCCCTAAATTATAAATAATTTGTAACTAACTGACATTTAACATTTTTTAACACAAGTTAATTAATTACATTTCAATAAATTATGTCCATTTAAGAAAAAATAACAAATCATTTGGAATAAATTTTGTTACCTTCGACACGTTTTTAAAAAAATTTATTAATAAAGTTAAAATTAATAATGGTATGTCTGAAATAGCAGTAAACGTAAAAGAATTAAATGAGAAAATACAAAAGGAGAGCTCTTTTGTGGATATTATTAATATTGAAATAAAAAAGGTAATTATCGGACAGAAGCATTTGATAGACAGCTTGTTGACAGGTCTTTTATCGGACGGACATATACTTATTGAGGGAGTGCCCGGACTGGCAAAGACGCTGGCCATAAAGACGCTGGCGCAGACTATTGATGCAAAATTCAGCAGGATACAATTTACCCCTGATTTACTGCCTGCTGACTTAATAGGTACCATGATATACAGCCAGAAGAAAGAGGACTTCCTTGTAAAGAAGGGCCCTGTTTTTGCCAATTTTATCCTTGCTGATGAAGTTAACAGGTCACCTGCAAAAGTGCAGAGTGCTCTCCTGGAAGCTATGCAGGAGAAACAGGTTACAATAGGCTCAGAGTCCTATCCACTACCGATGCCCTTCCTGGTTCTGGCAACACAGAACCCTATAGAGCAGGAAGGTACTTACCCCTTACCTGAAGCACAGGTCGACCGTTTTATGCTGAAAGTTGTTATAGATTATCCTAATCAGGATGATGAACGTCTTATAATGAGAGAAAACCTGGGAAAAGTATTTCCTTCTCCTTCAACAGTCATGAAACCTGCTGATATACTTAGGGCCAGGGAGGTTGTTAAAGAAGTATATATGGATGAGAAAATAGAACAGTATATATTAAATATAGTCTTTGCTACAAGATATCCCGGTGAATATAACCTGCCACAGTATACAAGCATGATAAATTACGGAGGTTCGCCCAGGGCCAGCATATACCTTGCCGCAGCATCTAAAGCTTATGCCTTTATTAAGAGGAGAGGCTATGTTATTCCGGAGGATGTCAGGGCTGTTTGCCATGATGTGCTCAGGCACAGAATCGGACTGACCTATGAGGCCGAAGCCGAGAATATCACTACCGAGCATATTATTACTGATATACTCAATAATATTGAGGTTCCTTAATAAACTGACAGGCATAGAATTAATGAAAGTAACTATTTATATAGCGTTAATTGCATTTGTCCTGGCATTAAGGGTTAATGCCCAGAATTACATTGGCCTTTATAAGGATGAGATCATAAGTCTGATGGACGAGACTCAAAGAGACTTCAGGCTTAATGCAGGAGTTATTAATAAAGCATATAATTATCTCAAATATGAAGATAAGGTAAATGAACAGACATTACTGTTCTTTCTTGATGAAGATGATTGCTGTACCTATGTCAGGCTCATGTCGGACTACGCCAACCTGCGCGATGTACTGGATTCACTGAATAGTAACTACAGCAGGCACAGCGAGGATAAATGGACATACAGGGATCAGGGCAAGACATATACGGTAAGCCTGAAGAAAGAAGAATGGTTTTTTACTGTTAGTACAAAGAAAGAAGAGAAATAATATTAAGTAGTTGATAATAATTGTGGAAGCAACTGAATTACTTAAACGTGTCAGAAAAATAGAAATAAAAAGCAGGGGACTGTCAAAACATATATTTGCAGGCGAATACCATTCCGCATTTAAAGGAAAAGGCATGGCCTTCAGTGAGGTCAGGGAATACCAGTTCGGGGATGATATCAGGAATATTGACTGGAATGTCACAGCAAGGTTCAATCATCCCTACATCAAAATATACGAAGAGGAAAGGGAACTGACAGTGATGCTGATATTAGATGTCAGCGGCTCGCGCAACTTTGGCACACAAGTGATGCTCAAAAAAAATCTTATTACAGAGATATCGGCAGTACTCTCATTCTCTGCCATCCAGAATAATGATAAGGTCGGTGTCATTATGTTCAGCGACAGGATAGAGAAATTTATTCCACCCAAGAAAGGGAAACAGCATATATTAAGAATTATCAGGGAACTGCTGAATTTTGAACCGGTGAGCACAGGAACAAATATTACCGGCGCCCTGAGGTTTCTTATAAATGCTATAAAGAAAAGAAGTACGGCTTTCCTGATATCCGACTTCATGGATGACAATTTTGAAGATGCCCTCAAAATAGCTTCAAAAAAACATGACCTGGTGGGACTGAAAATCTATGATCTGAGAGAGACAGAACTGCCGCCAATCGGACTGGTAAAGCTGCTGGATGCCGAGAGCGGCCGGGATATATGGATAGATACCTCAGAAAGCTATATAAGGGACACATACAGGCATTCATGGAGAAAGCGCAACGAAGATATGGATGAAATGTTATCAAGGTTTGGGGTGGACTATGCCTCAATATCAACTGGCGAGGACTATGTTAAACCATTAATAAATCTTTTTAAAAGGAGAGCCCGGTAAAATATTAGAAATTAAGGTTTATTGTTTGAAAGCATGATAAGATATAAAAAAAGAAAGACTGGTTTATATATAATAATTGCACTGGCATTTTTTTCCCGGGCAGCTTATAGTCAGCTGCTTACTATAAGCATGGAGCTTGATACTAACAGGATACTCATAGGTGACCAGGTAAATTTGTCAATAGAGGTTATAAAGCCTGAAAGCGCAACTGTATTATTTCCGCAATTTGATGCCAAACTTACTGACGAGATAGAAATAGTTAATAAGTCAGAAATTGATTCTTCAAAGCTGGATGATAACAAGGTAGCCCTGTACCAGAATCTAACGGTTACAGCTTTTGATAGCGGACTCCTGTATATTCCGCCGGTAAACTTCGTATACCGCTCCGGTGGATTTACCGATTCTATAAGCTCACCGGCAGAATACCTTGAAGTCCTTCCCGTGAAAATCGATACAACAGGAACAATAAGAGATATAAAAGGAATATATAAAGCTCCCTACAGTTTCAGCGAATTATACCCTTTAGTTTTATCGCTGATTTTTACCGGACTGCTAATATGGTTTATTTTTTATTACATCGACAGGAAAAAGAAAGATAAACCAATATTAAGAAGGATAAGGCCCCCTGAGATACCTCACATCGTTGCCTTGCGTGAGCTTGACAAGCTTAAGGCCGAAAAACTGTGGCAGCAAAACAAGGTCAAGTTATACTATACAAGGTTAACGGAGATTATACGCACATATATTGAGAGAAGATTTGATATAATGGCAATGGAGCAGACAACAAGCGAAATACTATATGAATTCAGGGACAGGGAAATTGAGAATGTAAACTATAATATACTGGAGCAACTACTGAATCTTGCGGATCTGGTGAAGTTTGCCAGGGGTGAGCCACTGCCCGAAGAAAATATAACTCTTATGGAGAACGCCTATGAGTTTGTGAGGAACACAAAATTTGTGCCTGCACAGCAGAACGGCACGGGAGATAAAAGAGTAAAAAATAAACAAAGAGAATTAACTGCATAGAGTATGGGTCGGTTTGAATTTGCACATCCTGAGTATTTCTACCTGCTGTTATTATTAGTACCAGCTGTTGCATGGTATATATGGAAAGAAAGGAAGTTCAATGCTACAATCCTCGTATCTACCATTAAGCCGGTACTCAACGCCGGGAGATCCTTTAAAGCTTATTTAAGACATATCCTGTTTGTGTTCAGGTTGCTGGCACTGGTCCTCCTTATCATAGTGCTTGCAAGGCCCCAGTCCACGCGTAGCTGGGAAAAAAGCTTTACTGAAGGTATTGATATCATGCTGGCTCTTGATATATCAGGGAGCATGCTTGCGCGCGATTTCAAGCCTGACAGGCTTGGCGCTTCAAAGGAAATAGCTATCGAGTTTATTTCGGGAAGAAGAAATGACAGGATGGGCCTTGTTGTGTTCAGCGGGGAAAGCTTTACACAGTGCCCCCTGACCACTGATCATAAAGTGCTGGTTAACCTTTTCGGCAACATAAAAAGCGGTATGATTGAGGACGGGACGGCTATAGGGGTCGGACTGGCGAATGCTGTGAAAAGGCTGAAGGACAGTAATGCCATAAGTAAGGTGATAATACTTTTAACCGACGGTGTTAACAACATGGGCTCTGTTGACCCGCTGACAGCAGCCGAGATAGCAAGGACATTCGGGATCAGGGTATACACTATCGGTGTCGGCAGTATGGGTACCGCGCCCTATCCGGTGCAGAATCCTTTTACCGGCGCTGTTATTTTTCAGGATATGCCTGTGGAAATTGATGAAGAGATGCTGCAGGAAATTGCAGATATCACCGGCGGTAAATACTTCCGTGCAACAGATAATGAGAAACTGAGAGAAATATATGGTATGATTGATAAACTTGAGAAATCAAAGATAGATATCAGGGAATACAGCAAAAGACAGGAGAGATACATGTGGTTTGCCTTTGCTGCAGCCCTGGTATTATCAGGTGAAATACTGCTTAAAAATACTATACTTAAAAATATACCTTAAGCTTGTCTAGTATGTTCAGATTTGGTAATAGCGAGTTTCTATATATGCTGGCCGGGATACCGGTCCTTATAATAATTTATATAATTGCATATCAGATTAAAAAGAAGTCGATAAGGAAATTCGGGAATCCTGCAGTGGTTGAGCAGTTGATGCCTGATGTGTCAAATTTCAGATCACATCTGAAGTTTATTATTCTCACCCTGGCATTAATCACCGTAATATTTGCACTGGCAGGTCCCCAGTTTGGCTCCAGGCTCAAAGAGATAAAAAGAAAAGGGATTGAGATAATTATTGCCCTCGATATTTCAAACAGCATGCTGGCGGAAGATATTAAACCTGACAGGCTCGAAAGGTCTAGACAGGCAATACTGAGATTACTTGACCAGATGGAAAATGACAGGATCGGACTCATAGTTTTTGCAGGCGATGCATATATACAGGTGCCTATTACAACTGACTATGCCGGAACGAGAATGTTTTTAAATAATATTAATACCGATATAGTATCACGCCAGGGGACTGCCATTGATAAAGCAATAAGGCTTGCCGGCAACTCCTTTACACAGGATACCGAAACAAACAAGGCAATAATAATAATCTCTGACGGTGAGAATCATGAAGGAGACGCGGTACAGGCAGCGGAAGAAGCAAATGAGAAAGGTATAAAAGTGTACACAATAGGCATGGGTTCACATGACGGGGCACCCATACCCATCAGGGGAGCCTACAATAAACAGGAATTCCTGAAAGACCGCCAGGGTGACGTTGTGACAAGCAGGCTGAATGCAAAGGTACTGAGCCAGATCGCAGCCGCCGGCGGCGGAAAATACTACCATGCGACAAGTACAAATGCAGGTCTGAACAAGCTATTTAATGATCTTAACAAGCTTGAAAAGGCAGAAATAGAATCCAAGGTATATTCTGAATATGAAGAGCAATTCCCGGTGCTGATATGGCTGGCAATCGGATTGCTGGTAGTGGACTTTTTGATACTGGAAAGAAAAAACAAATGGCTTAAGAATATTAAAATATTTAAGGTGAAAATATAGGCAATTATGAGAGTTATATTTTATACAATGTTGGCTTTTATCAGTCTCCAGGTATTTTCACAGAGTGAGAGGAAATTTATAAGACAGGGGAACAGGCAATACAATAAAGAAAAATATGATGCCGCTGAGGTGCAATACCGTAAAGCCCTGGAGAAAACACCTGATTCAAAAAAAGCAGATTATAACCTGGCAAATACCCTTTACAAACAGGAGAAATATGAAGCGGCCGGGACCAAGTATATGAATCTTACAGGAAATGAAAAGGACAGGGAAGAACTTGCCAGGTATTATTATAACCTGGGTAATTCTTTTTTCAAGGGAAATGACTTTGAAAGAAGTATAGAGGCCTACAAAAACTCCCTTAAAAACAGTCCTGCTGATATGGATGCCAAGCATAATCTTCAGCTTGCCATGAAAATGCTTAAGTTGCAGCAGCAACAGCAGCAGCAGCAACAGCAGCAGCAGCAACAACAGCAGCAGCAACAACAGGGCGGGGAAGACCGGCAACAGCAGCAACAGCAACAGCAACAACAGGAACAGGAACAGCAACAGCAGCAACAGGCACAACAGCAGCCTGCAAAAAAGGACGATATTTCCAGGGAAGATGCTGAAAGAATACTGGATGCCCTGGAAAGGGAAGAAGATGATGTACTTAAGAAGCTGCAGAAACAGGTTAAAAAAGTACCGGTTGACAAAAACTGGTAATTAAATAAGAATAGCCAATGAGGCACTGTTTTTTTATATTGTCAGTTTTTAGCATACTATCAGGCCTGCATAGCCAGGATATTAGTTTTAAGGCCTATGCAGCACCTGATGTGCTAAGGACAGGGGAACAGTTTCAGCTTGTTTATGAGCTTAATGCCAATCCCTCGGAACTGGAGATACCCGAGTTCAGTGATTTCCGGCTCCTCGGGGGACCCAGCACAAGCTCAAGCTCGAGCATCCAGATAGTTAACGGTAAGACAACCAGGTCGGTAAATTATTCATATACATATTACCTGCAGGCAGTCAGCGAGGGAACCTATACGATACCGCCGGCAACAGCAAAAATAAAAAGAGACACTTACCAGTCCAATCCCGTAAAAATAGAAGTGGTTAAAGGAAGTGCGCCATCACCTCCATCAGCAACACAGGCAGATGAGACTGAAGAAAAACCGGCGGGTGAAATTGATGTTCCGGCCAGCGAAAACCTCTTTGTCAGATTACATGTGGATAAAACAAGTGCTTACGTGGGAGAACAGATAGTAGCATGGATAAAAATATATTCCAGGCTTAACCTTTCACAGGTTGATCCTAATTTCAAGGGACCTGACTTTAAGGGATTCTTTCAGCAATCAGTTGACATACCTGCTTTAAGGTCCCTGGAAAGGGAAAATGTTAATGGTGAAATATACGGCACGGGAATACTTAGAAAAGTTGTGCTCTATCCCCAGAGGGCAGGTGAAATTATTATTCAGCCGTTTGAAGTTGATGTTGCCTACCAGAAACAAATACAGAGGAGATCGAAAAGCATATTCGACGATTTCTTCGGCCCCTCGGTTCAGAATGTGCCGGTCACACTGAAAAGCCAAAAAGTCAGGTTGAACATCAAGCCGTTGCCCCTGAACAGGCCTGCTTCCTATACTGGTGCTGTGGGCAGTTTCCATCTGGATGCATCAATCAATAAAACTGAGGTTACTACAAATGATGCGATCACTCTTAAGATAAATATTTCAGGTAAAGGTAATGTCAAACTCATTGACGACCTGAAGATAAAATTTCCGCCCTCGCTTGAAACATTTGAACCTCTCGTAAATACTGTTCAGGACAATGCCTTGTCCGGTCGCCAGACATTTGAATATACAATTATACCGAGATATGCCGGAGACTATAAAATAGAACCTGTGGAATTCACATATTTTGATCCTTCATCAAAATTATATAAAACACTGAAAACCCAGGAATTTAATATATCAGTTATAAAAGGCAGGGAGGATACTACCGATATAGTTATAACAGGATTATCAAAGGAAGATATTAAATTGCTGGGTAGTGATATATTTTATATCAAAAGCAAGCCTTTTAAAGTATCAAAGAAAGGCGGCTATATATTTGAATCCCCGGCCTTCTATGCTGCATACCTTGTATCGTTTTTATTATTTATTGCCTTCATAATCATCAGAAGGGAAAGAATAAAACGCAATTCAAACATAAGCCTGGTTAAGAACAGGCAGGCAAACAAATATGCTCGCAGAAGGCTGAGAAAAGCTCTCGTATTGATGAAACATAATAACCATGAGGCATTTTACGAGGAAGTACTAAAGGCAATGTGGGGCTACCTCAGTGACAAGTTGAGCATTCCTGGTGCCCGCCTGTCAAAAGACTCTTCAAGGCAGGCCCTGGTTGAACATAAGGTTGATGATGAACTTATAAACAGGTTCCTGGATATAATTGATACCTGCGAGTACTCCAGGTACAGTCCGGTTTCTGAATCGGAAGGAATGCATAAGCTTTATGCCGATGCAATCAATACAATTATAAAACTTCAGCAAAAATTACGATAATGAGAAAGGCAGTTACTATTGTTGTAATAAACTTACTTATGTCGTCCCTGTTCGCTTTTGAAGCTGACTCGGTAATAAAATTCGGTAATGACTCATATGCGAAGGGATTATATTATTATGCAATTGAAGCGTATGAGCAAGCCGTTGATTCAGGGTATAAAGCTCCGGAATTATACTATAATCTTGGCAATGCCTATTATAAGATTAATAATATTCCAATGGCAATTCTGAATTATGAGAGGGCAAAAAAGCTTGATCCCTATGATGATGATGTCAGTCACAATCTTGCCCTGGCTAATGCCCATGTTATTGATAAGATAGATATAATACCTGAGTTTTTTATAAAAACCTGGATAAGGAATATAGTCAGTTTGACTGGTCCGGACAGATGGGCTGTGATAAGCATCTCTGCCTTTTTGCTGTTCCTCGTATTATTTCTGGTTTATTTGTTTTCTGCAAGGATTGCATTGAAGAAGTTAACTTTTTGGCTGGGGATAATAATACTGTTTATTTCTGTGTCTGCATTCTATTCTGCATGGAAGCGCAAAGAACTACTGACAGCAAAAGACTCTGCTATAATCATTTCTCCTACCGTGACGGCAAAGAGCTCTCCTGCAGAGTCAGGGGTCGATTTGTTTATAATCCATGAGGGTACAAAGATAATAATAGAGGATAGCCTTGACATATGGAACAGGATAAGGATAGGTGACGGTACAGTAGGATGGATCAGGAAAGAAGACATGGAGATTATCTGAATCCTGCAAACTTCCTTAAATCTGTCCGCGGATTGAGGCACATTACAGGTACTTTGTATTTATTGGTTATATATTTCTGGTCATTCAGGCCAAAAAGGATCTTACCCAGCGTAATAGAGCGGCTTAGCATGATAATTAACAGATCCGCATCTATGAAGTTTGAAAAGTCAATAGCTTCTTCCACAAAGGATTTCTTGCCCCGGGCGTGAACAAGCTCAAATCCTATATTTCTTCCTTCAAGAAAATTGGTGGCAAATTTCAGGTTGTTCCTTATCCTGTAATCAGAAACATTAGGGCGGAAAAGATAAACACTGGGAGTATAGATCTTTGTCAGGAAATTAATCCATTTTAGTTTTTCCTTGTTCTCGAACCTGAAATCAATAGGGACAATAACCTGTTTGATAATCTCCCGTTTTGGCGGTGCCTGTATAACTATAAAGGGAATCTTTGAACCATACATCACTTTTATTGCCCTGCTTCCGGTAAACCTCTGAATGCCTTTTGGCCCGCTTGTTTTCATTATCACAAGGTCCGCGTTAATGTTTGTTGCCACGTCTTTTATTGCCTGCGACACCTTTCCCGGCCTGACCATTACCTTGGGCAGTATATGAAACTCTTTCTGTGCTTCTTTGGCCTTCTCAGTGAGCCTATCCTTTACATGTACTTCATCTTTCAGATTGTCAATTATATTGAGCAGAGTTATGTCGCTGTCCAGCAGTCTGCCAATTTGTACACCATGTTCAAGCGCGCAATCTGAAAGCATGGTGAAATCATAGGGGATGAGTATGGTTCTTTTTGTTTCTTTCATGTCCGGAATTATTAAAAGAAGATTGTTGTGCCCAGCTTATAATACTGATGTAAATATAATAGTTATGGTGTTAATATTCAATAGTTTAAACAATATTTTTTTTATTATTGTTTTTATTTATACTGTTAATTATATAATGTAATTAATTAAATATTAATTAAAGTTACTATTTTTAATTTTCTATTAATAATTTATTACTAACAAAGTTGTATTTCAAATACTGGTGAAATGAACACTGTTGTGCTTATGGTTCTGGCCTTTGCAGGCTATATAGTTGCTTACAGAACATATGGAAGATACATAGCCGGAAAAATACTGGGTGTTTCAGATAAAAACAAAATGCCTGCACACCAGTTCAGGGATGGTGTTGATTTTATGCCGACTAAAAGAAGTATAGTCTTCGGGCATCATTTTACAACAATTGCCGGAATAGGTCCTATTGTCGGTCCGGCAATAGGAGTGATCTGGGGCTGGTTGCCGGCTTTTCTCTGGGTTTTCTTCGGCTCAATATTTATGGGAGGAGTACATGATTTTGCCACTCTTGTAATATCTGCAAGAAACCAGGGTAAGTCGATAGGCGACCTTACAGGAAATATTGTCAATAATTCAACCCGCTATGCATTCCAGTTTCTCATCCAGTTTTTATTGTGGATGGTCCTGGCACTTTTTGCTATTATTGTGGCTACACTTTTTGTTGAATACCCTGCATCGGTATTTCCCGTCTGGTTTCAGATACCTGTGGCCGTATGGCTGGGATGGCAGATAAGAAGGGGAGGGAATGAGTTATTGTATTCAATAATAGCAGTGGCACTAATGTATTTATCCATTATTGCAGGTCCTTATATTGAGATCGAATTTGCATTTATTGGTAACCCGGTGAACAGGAAGCTGTTATGGGGCTTGATTATACTTATATATGTGTTCTTTGCTTCAACGGTGCCCGTAAATAAACTTTTGCAGCCAAGAGATTATATAAATTCCCACCAGCTGATAATAGCTATGATACTGCTGGTGGCAGGAACAATAATTGCCCATCCTGCTATTGATGCACCTGCAATTAATCGTGTTGTACATGATACTGACCCGAATTTACCCGGACTGATGCCCATGTTATTCATTACCATTGCCTGTGGCGCCATTTCCGGTTTTCATTCCCTGGCCAGCTCCGGTACTACTGTAAAGCAGGTAGATAAAGAAAAAGACTCCGTATTGATCGGTTACGGGGGGATGATACTTGAAGGATTTCTTGCCGTCCTTGTTATCATTGCTGTTGTCGGGGGATTGGGGAAAGGGGCATTCTACGACCATTATTCGACCTGGAGCAGAATTGCCAGTGGAATAGACATAAGTCCCAAAATTGCAGCTTTCGTTGATGGTGCTTCTAATCTGTTATCAAGTATAGGTATTCATAAAGAGTTTGGCACCGTACTAATAGTTGTATTTGTTGTGAGCTTTGCCAATACTACCCTTGACTCGGCTACAAGGATACAAAGGCTCTCCCTCCAGGAAATTTTCAAGACTAAGGCGGGAACAGTGATCAGGCCCATAAGAAGCAGGTACTTTGCGACATTTATTGTTGTTTTGCTTGCAGCCATTATAATATACTTTCAGATTACAGCCAAAGAGGCACTCAGGCTTTGGCTTATCTTTGGCGCACTGAACCAGCTTCTTGCCGCACTCGGACTCGGAATAATAAGCATCTACCTTTATCATAAAGGGAAAAATTACCTTGTTGCCTTTATTCCCATGTTGTTTGTGCTTATAACTACCGTGTGGGCCATGATAAATAATGTGCTTGGTTTACTGAAACCCGGTGTCATAGAAAAAAAAGGATCTGCGATACTTCTTGTTATTGCCGTTCTTGTGCTTCTGCTTACGCTGTGGATGCTTGTGAGCGGAGTGAGGTCATTATTTATGAAGAATGTTAAAACCTGATATCAAAGAGTTCAAAATTCTTCATTGCGCCCTCTTCGACATTTATGTTTTCGATATATGCTGAGCCGGGTCCTTTCCTGCACCATTTAATAAATTCGGCCATATTCTGTTCCTGTCCCTCAGCTTCAATATAAACACTGCCGTCAGGCATATTCCTCACATAGCCTTTAATGCCGTAATTTATTGCGGCATGCCTGGCCGAATATCTGAATCCGACACCCTGAACCATTCCGAATATTTGAATATCTTTATGTATCATTAAAACCTGCATATTACCATGCTAAAATTAGTTGATTTTTTCTTTATAACATTTCATACACTTTTAATATTCTTTAATTTGTTCGGCTGGATTTTCAGAAAAACCAGGAAGCTTAATCTAATAACCCTTTCCCTGACCTGTGCATCCTGGTTTATTCTGGGCATTTTCTGCGGAATGGGTTACTGCCCTCTCACTGACTGGCATTTCAAGATACTTGTAAAGATGGGTCATACCGGACTGCCTGATTCATACGTAAAATATCTGGCAGACAGGCTAAGCGGACTGGACTTTGACCCCCGTTTTATAAATACTGTCACTCTTGTTTCATTCCTCGCAGCATTTGCAATTTCAATATATTTAAATATCAGGGACTACATAAGAAGAGCAAAGGTGCGGCAAAGGGCTATTCACTAAGATATTTGTTTATAAGTCTGAGAAGCTTACCTATTTCAATGGGCTTGGTAATGATGTCATTGCAACCTGCCTTGAGGCATTTCTCTTTTTCCTCCTTAAGCACAAGGGCTGTCTGTGCTATGACAGGTATGTCCTTATTTATCTTCCTGATCTCGAGTGTTGCATCAAAGCCGCTAATATCAGGCAGTTTAAGATCCATAAGTATCAAATCGATCTTATTTATCGATTTGCAAAGGTCAATGGCCTGGTATCCGTTATCGGCATGTATGATCCGCGCATCAGTGTTATGGAGCACAGCTTCAAGAAACCTGTAATTTATCTCATCATCCTCAACTATAATAATTATTCTGTCTTTCCAGCTGTATTGCGACAGGACAGGAGCTTCTTCAATTTCTTCCGGCGTATCATCGTGAGGGAGTTCCTCATAAGGTATCTGAAAGTAGTATGTTGTACCAGAACCTGGCTCTGATTCCAGCCATATTTTGCCACCCATCAGTTTAACGAGACCTTTGGAAATGGTAAGGCTTAATCCCAGTCCCTCAAATTTTTTTATAATCGTTTCCTCAACCTGTGAGAGTCTGTCAAATATATACTTCTGTTCATCTGCCGTAAAACCGGCTCCCGTGTCCTTAACATAGAATATTAACTTTTTATCATCAGCCTTGTAATAACCTATTTCTATTATTCCCCTGTCAGTGAAATACAAGGAGGTATTTATCAGATTTGACAATATCTGGGTTATCCTTCCCGAATCTGTGTACCCTATTATTTCCTCGCTGTGCGGCAGACTAATCTTTATTGTGACATTATCCTTGTTAAGTTTGGATTTATGATGGTTAAAACTGATTAATAACTCGTTAATTAATAAATTGAAGTTGCATGGTGATTTATTGATTTTCAGCTCGCCTGTTTCATATTTTGCCAGTTCGGAAATATCATCTACCAGCTTTTGCAATTGAAGGCCCTGATGTTTAATTATTCTAAAGTATTCATTGCGGGTGCGGGCATCAAGATTACCTATATTCAGCAGTTCCGAGAAACCTACAATCGAGTTCATAGGGGTCCTTATCTCATGTGAGATATTAGCAAGGAATATGTTCTTTTGCATGTAAAGCTCTTCAGCTTTCTCTTTTATCCTCAGGGCTTCCCTTTTGAGTTTTTCCTGTTTCGTAATGTCTGATATAGTACCTAATATAAGGAGGTTCTTGCTGTCATAACCATAGATATTCGTTATGCGCGTTGATAAATTTATAACTTCTTTGGTTTCCGAATTAAACCTCATCATCTTAAAGATGCACTCGGTGAAATCTTTTCCCCCGGGCAGCTCATTAATGTAATGCTCAAGGGTGTGCCTGTCTTCTGAATAGACATTGCCAAGGAAATCATTCAACTTCATGGATAAATCACCGGTCATAAGACCTATTATTTGCGCCGCCATTTCAGAAAAATGCATTATATCACTGTCCTTTTCTTTTGTCCAGTATCCAATATTCTCAAGTTCAAGGACTTTTAATAGCTGGTAACAATAATCATCTTTCTTTTGCATTATCCGCTTTTTTTTCCGGGCCTATGCATTCTGCAGAAAATCCTTTTTAAATATAATTTATGAAGGCTGTGTATGTTGTCTCGTCTTCAAGCCTGGCTCTTGCCAGCAGAATCGTTACTTCCCTTTCTTTCCTGTCTTTGGTTAGTACCTTTGTTTTTTTCCTTTTATTAATAATCTTATTATCACCGGGTCCAACAATAGCTGCCACAAATTCATCCACGTCAATTGTCTTTTCTGAGAATAAAATGCCAACATCCTGGTTGAGGACCTCACTTCTGCCATAACCCCACAATTTCTCTGCAGCTTTATTAAAGAATACTATTTTATTATCGCTTCCAATAGTCACTACTGCATCCGGTAATTCCTCAAGGGTCTTTTCATTCCTGTTTTTAACTTTCTCGATTGCACTATACTGGTTTTTCATTTCAAGCTTTTCTTCCCTCAGTTTCCTTGTCAGTTCCTTTTTGGATTCACGCAACAGCTTTTCCTGGTTTCTAAGTATTTCAGTCTGTTCTCTAAGGTTTAATTCCATCTTCTTTTCATTTGTAATATCCTGGCCGATAAAGAAGATCTTATCTACATCGCCGTACATGTCGTATATTACGCTGAAAGCTCCCCTTATCCATCTTTCCTCGTCATTTTTGGTTTTAACCTTGAACTGTCCCTGGAATCCGACCCCCTTGATTACAGTTTCCCACTTTTTGTTAAAACTCTCAAGCTCAAGCGGATTTATAAGATCAAACACAGAAAGGGATGTAATATCTGTGTTAGTATATTTGAACAGATGTTGAAATGATTCATTGTAATCAGCAATATTACCGTTTATATCAAATTCGATCTTAATACCTGAGCGGTTCACCGATTCAATTATACCTTCCATCTTAAGGCTGAGATTTTTATGTTCTGTAGTATCAAGGGCTAGAAAAAGGATCTTGTCCACCTGACCATTATCAAGTCTTATGCAGGTATATGTCGCCATCGTCCAGAGGTCCTTTCCTGCCTTTGTTATATGTTTCATATATCCTTCAAAGTGCCTGCCTCCCTTGGCAAGGTTATCCCATATTTCCTTAAACCATTCCCTGTCTTTTTTGCCGATGAATTCAGTTATATGTTTTCCTTCCACTTCTTCTGTCATTGAATACCCCAGCTTATTGAGAAACTTGGTATTTGCATACAAAAGGTAGCCTTCCTTATCATATTCGGCGCGAATCATGGTATGATTTACCGTGTTTTCCATAAGCACAAACTTTTCTGCCTGTCTTGTCGCTTCTTCCTGGGTGGCCTGTAATTCTTCCATGTTCTGTCTCATCTCTTCTTCCTGTGAGGTAAGGGCCTGGGCTTGGGCTTTTGTTTCCTCAAGCAGCCTGGTTGTTTTTATGCTTATTTCAGCCATTGATAATGTCGAGGCGATATTCTCCGCTACCTTTTCAACAAAATCAAGCTGGTAGGATTCAATTTTATTCAAAGAAGCGAATTCAATAACTCCGAAAATATTGTCATCTTTTATCAATGGAACAACCAGTATTGACTTGGGATTTGTGTATCCCAATCCGGATGTTACACTAACATAGTCCTCGGGAACATCGGTTACATATATTGACTTTTTCTCTGCCGCACTTGTACCTATCAATCCGTCACCCCAGGCGATTTGTTTATTGGCGAACTTTTTGCGGTCATAGGCAAAGAACGCTGTCATGTCAAAAAACTTCTCCTTGCCGTCGCTGTTTTTAAGCAGATAAAACCCTCCCTGCGTTGCATCGATATAATTTGTAAGCTCCTTGATAATACTGAATGACAGTGATTCAACGTTGTCTATCTCATTTCTGAGTATATCTCCAAACTTTGCCAGTCCCTCTGCAGTCCAGTTCCTTTGTTCATCTTCCTTTCTTCTCTTTAGGTCGGTCTCTTTATTTCCCTTTAACTTGTCCCTTAGATTCAGTAATGATTTTCCAAGACTATCGTCCTTATCACTTTCGAAATCATGCGAAAAATCTTCCTGTATCAGTTTTTTTGTAAACTCTTCTATTCTTTTTGTCTTGTGTTTTTCGGAATCGATAATTTTCTGCTTCTTATCCATGATTTTTGAAAAATACCTTATGGAAAAGAAGGTGACCACGGGAATAATAATTACAAGCGATAAAATAATGTACTGTATGGGATTTTCAGCATAAAGGCGCATAAAGTCACTCAAAGTATAGGAAAAACTCTCGTGGAGTATTATATCAATAAATATCGCTGCAACAGGAAAAAGCAAAGAAATAATAATAGCCAGAATTGTTAATTGGACAATGGACTCTTTTTTATTTTCCATGAGGACAATATTAAATAACTTTTAAATACAGAAAGACTATATCTAAAAATAATTAATATTTCTTTAAAATAATATTTTTAATAAAACTTTATTGAACAAGCTGCGGTTTTTTATTAAACCTTGGAAGCTTGTATTAACAATATGATTTTTTGTGGAATTATGACTGGTGGTTGTATGCAATCTTTTTCACTGTATTTACGAATTCAAGATGATTCAGGGGTTTCGTAAATATGGCTTCTATTCCGAGCTTTTTAGCCACATAAAGATAGTAGGGCCTGCCTCCTGATATTGCCACTATTTTTATTCGGGGTGCAATCTTTCTCAGTTCAATTATGAACTGAATACCTTCCATTTCAGGCATAACTATATCGGTTATTACAACGTCAAAGGAGTTCTGGTTGGCAAGATGAAGGCCCTCCATTCCGTTCTTTGCCTCCATAATATCAAATCTCTCATTTCTGAAGACATTTCTGATAAGCCTGCGCATCATCATGTTGTCATCAACTATTAAGACCCTTTTCATTTTGCCCATAATTTGTTATTAATATATAACGAAATTCGCTGGGTATAGTTGTTTTTATTAGGGGAACTAACCAAAGGTAATGATTAAATTCAATTATGCGGGGATGAAAGGAATATTAATATTAACAGCTGATATAGGGGCTATCAATCACTTCTTGATTAAGACAGATTCAACCTTCTCTACCAGATAGTCAAGATCAATAGGCTTTTTAATGAAATCAACTGCTCCCATTTCCATTATTCTGTGGACATTCTCTTCGTCAGTTGCAGCTGAAATTACAATAACAGGAGTGTCCCTTGTAGCTTTCTTCCTCCTTAGCTGCCTGAGAAAATCAAATCCGTTTATCTTTGGCATTAACAAATCCAGTAAAATAAGGTCGGGAGTTTGTTTTTCGATTATTCCGAAAGCCTCTTTTGCGCTAAAGGCGGTTTCAATCTTATATCCCTTCTCGTCAAAGACAGCTTCCAGTAAAACTACATTGGTAGTGGAATCATCAACAATAAGTAAATAATTATCTTTCTTAAGTTTCATTACTTTCAGCCCCTCAATTATGTTATATTAAAGTTATAAAAAATTTAATATATAAAACCAAATACATATAAAAATATTATATAATTGGCAAAGCCATAGTAAATATTGGCAAATAATCTGGCCCCTTAGCCATATTCTGGCTCAATACAGGGGAATGCACTGAAAAAGGTGATATATATCACCTTTTTTTAATTAAATATTTTAATCAGTCAACAATTTTTATTATATTTATTTAAAGTTATTAGATATATCATTATGGTCGTAATTAGTGATAAAGGTTATGTAATACCGTTTAGCAGTTGTCTCGGTGAGGAAGAGGTTGAAGAAATTTTGCAACATAGCAATGTTGTGAAATATGATAAAAAGGAAGTTATATTCAGGCAGAATACCCGCACATCCCACATAATGTTTGTTAAGTCCGGACTGATTAAAATATTCAAGGAAGGAAGGAACAACAAGTATATAATTCTGAGAATAGCTATGCCTGACGATTTTCTGGGGCTTATGTCCATTTACGGTGGAGATATGCACCAGTATTCGGCTTCAGCAATTCATCCGTCGGAAATATGTTTTATTGATATCGATGTTTTTAATAAGGTACTTAAGACTAACGGGGAGTTTACACTAAAGATCATAAGCCTTATCAGTAATGACGGACTGTTCATCTTTGAAAGGCTAATGAGTCAGTCCCATAAACAGCTGCCTGGCCGTATTGCAGATGTCATATTGTATTTCTCGGAAATACTGTATAAAAGCGATGAATTCGAATTCCCTTTTACCAGGAAGGAACTTGCAGAACTGGCGGGTACGACCAAGGAGAGCTTTATAAGGACCCTGGCTGAGTTTAAACATGATAAGATAATAAATCTGGAGGGTGCCAGGGTTACAATAAACAGTATAAATATAATCAAAACCCTCAGTCAGTTGGGCTGAATATTAATAATTAATACTGGCAAAAAATGAAAATCCTAATAACGGACGATATTTTTACAAACAGGTTATTGTTATCAGAAATAGTTGAGGATCTGGGCCACGAACATCTCGAAGCTGAGAATGGCAAGATAGCTATCGAGTCACTGATGACAAATGATGATATTAACCTGATACTGATGGATATCGAAATGCCTGTGATGAATGGTATTGAAGCAACGAGGCATATAAGGCGAATGATGGTACCTCCCAAAAATAACATACCTATTGTGGCGCTCACGGCACATAATCCAAAGATATTCTTCGATAATTATAAAGACGTGGGTTTTGATCAGTTGCTGACCAAGCCATACTCAGTGCAGAAGATTATGAATATGCTTGAAGCTTTTATCAAAAAGTGATTGGAGCATCCGCCTGTATTATCTAAACATTATAAAGCAGACCAACAATCTTTTCCAGCTCTATAGAATCAGTACCGTCAAAGTTGTTTAACTTTTTACTGTCAATATCGAGTACTCCTTTCACTTCATTAATCATATTTTTTACAGGGACAGCAATTTCGGAATTTGAAAGCCTGCTGCATGCAATATGTCCCTCAAATTTGTTTACATCCGGCACTATGATTGTTTTTCCCGAATTAATTGCAGCCCAGCACACACCCTTATTTTTTTCAAGCTCTGTGCATGCCAGGGGACCCTGGTAAGGACCTGCGACCAGCCTTCCTTCTTTTAGCAAATAAAAACCTGCCCAGAAGAAGCCGGGCATCTTGTGATACAGCAGGGCATTTATTGTTGCCATGCGGGCTGTTAAATCATCCGTGTTCTTGAAGATTTTTTTGATTTGCTGGTATATTCTCAGGTACCTGTTGGACTTTTTATTCATATAAAGCAAAGATATGCTTTAAATGAATAAAATAAATGAGAGCTTGTGTGAAAAGTATCAGGCGCTTATAAAATCATATACTCTGATTACCTTGAACAGATTGTGGGGCAGAGGTTTAAGAATTATTCTTTTGTTCTCTTTCTGATACAGCACATAATGGTAAAAAGTGAAGCACTGCAGGTTTGTCGGAAATATTCCCAAACTTTCCAGTTCGTCTCCTGAAAAGCATTTGTTTTTTTTAAGCTTCTGAGCTGGGGTTTGAACGATTGATTCCATAGTAGTGCAGTTTGTTTTCAAAGAATAAAACTACTATAAAAAACACCTAGAAGTCAAGTATTAAAGGGTGATATACATCATCAGACCAGTATGATTTACATCATTTATTACAGTATTGTTTATCACCGGCAGGAATAACTTAAACATCCGCCTGAAGCCGAAAATCGGACTTCGGATGTATTATACGGACTGAATAATTTATTTCTTTAAAAGTTTCTTTATGCCGATTATCCTGGAGTTCAATGTGACGCTTATTATATATACTCCCGGAGGTATATCCGCGATACGGCTATCAAGTTTTATTTCCCTGTAACCCTGTGTTATGGGTGTGATAATTTCGAGATTCATCTGCCCGAGAAGATTGCGGAACTGGATTTTCAGATCACCCGAGTATGAACTATTAAAGCAAAGTGATAATTCACCGGAGAAGGGATTTGGATATGCCTCAAACCCCATATATTCTGCCGCTGCTTTATTGTTTGAACTGCTATAAATATCCACAGGATAATACAAATCGTCAATATTCTCGTCTATCCACTGCAGTCGGTCGGTAAGCCAGTTTTTGATATTAAGTATTTCTTCTTCATAGGTTTCTGATACATAGTTAGGAAAAAACAAGGGTTTGTCTATGACCGGCCATACTTCATAATTACGCTGGACAGGCTCATGTATATAGTCTACAATGGAGTCAATAAGTGCAAAAATCGAGTCGGTATGCAGCATGCCCTGCCTCAGTTCATGCCAGCGGTCCCTGAACAGATCTACAACGGCAACATCCTGAAGAATACGGGTCACAGGCAGGCGGTTATTGAAATCAAACTGCCATCCGTATGTTAAATTACCTTCCTGGAATGTTGTATTTCCGAAAGCCAGGTCATAGTCCCACAGGGGGCCGAATTTTATCCTGTTGTCTATATCGGCCCTGTCCTTATAAAAGTATGTGCTGAACAGGTATGCGTCGGCATTCTTGGTAATCTCATTCATCACCAGGTAATCCACCAGGGATGTGTCGCTCATATATTTCCTGATTCCCGAGTCGGGATCTGTAAAATAGTTGCTGTAAAGAACGGCCGCAAACGTATCCAGGAATGAATAGATATATTCAGTTTGCTCGGGCTGTATATTATCTGCCTTGGGGTATACTATCTGCACACCGCTATAGTCTTTGTCCAGTCTCATTATATAACCTCCCGTCACATCTATGCCCGAGATCTCCGTTTCACGAAGCCTTGCAATATTAACCCTTTGCGGATGCCTTTTTATATTTTCGCACAGGCAATAGAGACCGACAAACTCACCGTTCATAATCAATTCGCAGTATTTGCTGCGCACCTGGTAACTGCCGAGCCTGCGGCCGAGATCGAAAATCATGCTGTTACGGAACTGTGCCTTGTCATGAAAAGGCCCCAGCAATATCCAGTCATCATCCGCAGGCATACCCAGAAGCACTACATTAGTATCTATTTCCAGCGTATCTATAGAGATAATGGTTTCGAACCTGTATGAACGTTTCTGGAATTCGGCTGACGATTCACCCCTTACTTCAATTGATACATCCCCCGAATACACATTGGCCGTGTCGGAGGGCTTATTGTACTTGCCGGGCCCGTTATCAATAATATCCATATATGCTTTTCTTCTTATGTTCTTATAAGGTAAACCAAATTCATCTGTATTTATGATAACTATAGGGAACAGGGTCGAATCGAGGCTGACCTGCCTTTTGTATCTGAAGGCATTGCTGTATAGGTTAAAGTATATGCCTGTGATGTTATACATATAAGTCATGAAAAAAAGGTCCGAACCGCCTATGGTATCATTAAGCACATGTACGGCAAAGGTGTTCTGTCCGTCCACGAGGAGCGAATCGAGCCGGGGCTGGTTAAAATAATAGCCCAGTACGGGGAATTGCTGGAATTCCTGTTCATGTGACCTTACTGTAACATCGTTGTAGGCAGGAGCATCAACAGTATCGCTTACATTAACGCTTATTACTTTTTTCCCGTTAAGGTATGCCACGTAGCCGTCGTCATAGTTACAGGAGATGTTAATTTCCTCAACCCTGGATTTGTCTGTAACATTGAACCTGTATCTCAGGTAAAGGGAGGCGGCGCTGTTATCAATGGTTACATCCTGGTTATCATATCCGAATCCGACCAGGCCCGTATCCTGGGGCCATGAAGAGTCGTCAAAACCGGGCATATACCAGTTGGAATCAGGCTCTTCCATAGCTGCCATATATTTGAAAGGAGTATTGTGATGCAAATAATAGGTTTGTCCTTTTACATTCCAGGCATTAAGAAAAAGTGCAAGGCAAATGATGCCTGTCATTTTTTTGGTGATATGTGAAGTCATTATGTCCAGGGAATTAATGTAAATTTTAAAAGGGCTAAAAGTAATAAAAAAAGTAAAATATAATATTGCAGTGGAGTATTATTATTCAAACCTGAACCAGTCGAAATCGGCATATCCTTTGCTTTCAGTGATATTGGGATTTATGCAGAACAATCCTATTTTGGCACCAATCCATATTCCCTCACTGGCAGGGAATTCCTTTCCCAGAGGGGTGAAGTTAATGTTATCCTGACTGTATAAGAATGTACAAAGGGCATTTGTGTCGACCTTAATCTTCAGGTAGCAGCTATTATTCTGTATGTCTATGGAATCCATTTTCTGTGAGATGTTATTATGCCTGTTATACTCGCCCCTGTACATTACGAGCTGCATGCCGTGTTCCGCTTTTTCAAGGGCAATAAAGGCCCATTCCTTCCCCATTATTGCAATTCCTCCTTTTTCACGATGGCTGCCGGGATTGAAGATAATCCTTGCAGTAACCTCAAAGGTAGGGGCGGGAAACTTTTGCAGCAGCAGGTTTGGCGCAAACCAAAGGTTGCCCTCCTGTGATAAGTTTTGCACGGCATAAAGCCTGAGACAGCCCGGATTATCCGACATGGAGTACCAGCTCTTGCTGGGATTGGCATGCCATTGCCATTGCAGTCCGGGTGCGCCGGCATTAAATTCATCTGTTGTCAGGGGCACTGCAATTTCGTACTGGCGGTCTGTAAGAGGCTTGGTGTATTCTGAAACAGGTTCACCTATGCTGTCACCGTCAATATCAACACCCATGAGGGGCCAGCCGTCTTCCCACCTTACAGGCTGCAAATGGACAATGCGGCCATAGGCTCTCATGTCCTGAAAATGCAGAAACCACCACTCACCGGATTTTGTGCTGACAATACCTCCCTGGTGGGGTCCGTTGATGTTGGTGCTGCCCTTATGCAAAACCACTTTTGACTCATAGGGCCCGTAAATATTTTCAGATCGCAATACGGTCTGCCATCCCTGCCTAACTCCCCCCGCAGGTGCAAAAATATAATAATAGCCTTCTCTTTTCAGGAATTTGGGACCTTCAATTATAGGATGCTCATCTTCATTATGGAATATTACGGTGCCGTTATCCAGCAGCTTCATTCCGTCTTCGCTCATGCGGTGCAGATACAGGATATCACCTCCCAGCTTGCTCCTGACAATATAGGCGCTGCTGTCATCGTCCCATAAGGGACAGGGATCCTCCCACATCTCAACATCAACAATATGGTTCAGTTCCCAGGGGCCCGCGGGATCTTTTGCTTTGGCCATAAAAAGGCCCTCATGAGGGGTACAGAAATACACATAGAAAAACCCGTTGTGGTAACGTACTGACGGGGCCCATGAACCCTGGCCGTGTGCGGATTTGTTGTATTTTTCGAACGGAAGGCTGTCATAAACATGGCCTATTATTGTCCAGTTCACCAGGTCCCCTGATTTCAGTACCGGTATGCCTGGCATACAGTTAAAGCTTGATGCCACCATATAGAAACTGTTATCTGCCATGATGACATCAGGATCGGAATAATCTGCATAGATCACGGGGTTCTTATATTTACCGTTTCCGAGGTCAGGAATCCAGTTCTGGGCAAATGGCTGAACACATGCCAGCAGAAGTAAAAAGAGGGACAGCGCCCATATTTTCAATAACATTACAATACCAGTTTTGACGCAATATAATAAAAAAAAGAGACAGCCCCCAAAAAAGGGGACAGCCCCCATTCGGGTACAGTCCCCAGGGCGCTGTCCCCCTTTTGTGATCCTGCTGGGAGTCGAACCCAGGACCCCATCCTTAAAAGGGATGTGCTCTACCTGCTGAGCTACAGAATCGGCTTTTTAAAAGCGTTGCAAATATAGTATCTTATTTATTTTATAAAAAGATTTATCCTGTTTTTATTTAAGTTACATCGCTGTCAATATAAGTGCTGATAATTAGCAGATTATTACTCATGTTTATAACTTTGATATAATAATTACGTATCAGGAAATGTTAATTAAGAATTAATTTTTGTAATTTGTATTATAAAATTAAAAATTTTGACAATTACTAACCAAATCAATAAACTATGAAAAGGGTAAAATTATCAGGCAAGAATTGTTTCTTAATTGTAATATTATTAAGTATTACAGTATCCCTATCTGCACAGATTAAGACTGTAGGTGAGTTTTTTGCTGGCGGAGTGACAGATGCGGGGACCTTACTTGAAGCATATATTACACCCTGGGCTAATGCTCTGGGAACAAGCCTCTCTGGCGGGTGGTATAACACTGCCAAGCCTCATAAACCGTTAGGTTTTGATTTAACGCTGACAACGAATATTTCTTTTATTCCTGAAGAAGCAAAAACATTTGATTTGGCTGAACTTACATTATCTGATAATGTGCATATGCCATCGGGAACAACTGTTGCACCTACTGTTGCAGGTGAAACCACATCGGGGCCCGAACTGGCATATTATGTTCAGAATTACGAGGTAGCATCCCTGCGTACTCCCCAGGGAACGGGAGTGGGACTAATGCTCAGCCCCATGGCTCAGATAGGATTAGGTCTAATCAAGGGCACGGAATTTAATTTCAGGTTTTTCCCCAACGTGGAACTGGGCAATTACGGTAAACTCGGATTATGGGGGATAGGAGGGAAGCATAGCATAAGCCAGTGGATACCTGCTGTTGACAAGATTCCCTTCTTGGACATCTCATTAATGGCCGGATATACAAAATTCAGTTCAAGTTTCAATCTGACCGTTACTCCAGATAATATTAACAACACTGCGGGATTTGACCAGACTACGGCTGCAGTATCCTTTGATGATCAGAGCCTTGACCTCACGGTTAAGAGCTTTACAATAAACGCCCTGGTATCGGCTAACCTGCCGGTTATTTGCTTCTATGGCGGACTGGGAATTGTGAACACTAAAACTGAACTGGCACTTACAGGTAACTATCCTGTGCCCGAATATATACCTCCTTCAACAGTGGCTGTCACTGATAACAGTGTTGCAAAGGATCCTGTAAGCGTTGAAATTGAAAACAACGACGGCAAGCCGACAAAGCCAAGGATAAATGTCGGCGTGCGCCTGAAGCTCGGTGTATTAACGATTCATGGTGATTACACATATGCAAATTATTCAAATGTCACTGCAGGCCTTGGAATAAGCTTCAGATAATAAAATAATACCCAATAATTTCAGCCCCGGTAATTATTTACCGGGTTTTTTTATGTGCGGAGCCATTATTAAAAAGTGAATCCGACCCTTATAAACGGATTGGTGTGAGGTGAGTATTCATTCTGCGTAACATCCCATAGTACAAGAAGAAAAATTGACGCTTTTTCTCCTATGGGCTGCCTTAGTCCTCCACCTATAAGAAAATTGTCAATCCATATCCTGTTGCCTGATGGATATAATCTGAGGCTGTATGTGTCTAAAAGGAAGGTCTCCAGGTTAAGTACCTCGTTTTCACAGTGTACAAGAATAGTTCCTATATTCAGGGGTATATATTCATGAAGATTCGTTATCAGGTCATAGCTCATGAACACCCTTCCGCCGTAAGTGCTGGTCCTTATCCGGTATGTTCTGTAATAATAAACACCGTTTATTGTTGTATCGAGGTAGGAAAGTTTATTCATTTCAAAGATATAAATAGGTCCTGCTCCTGCCGAGAGCCTCCTGCTTATCCTGTAACCTGCCAGGGGCGATACATCGATATAAGTGTTTGTGCCGAAGCTTAGCCACAGGTCGCCACCGAAGAAAAATCTTTTAAAATTCTGGTTATTTTTCTTATATTGGCCTGCTGCGCCAATACTTATAAAAAGCAAACATATTAAAATGAGAAACTTCGGGCAGTACCTATTCATATTTACAGTATATATTTTTACAGCTATGCAACGTTGAAAATATTAAATTTTGTACTTACAGTAAAACAAATTTCAATATTTAATTATTAAAATTATTACAGGGATGAATATTATAGTCACCGGGGCAAGCCAGGGCATTGGTTATGAGGTGAGCGGACTCTTTGCTGAAATCGCGGACAGCACGATACTCGCAATAGCGAGGAATGAAAAGAAGTTGAGGCAGCTTGAGAAAATGTGCGCGGAAAGGAATGCGGGCTCAAAGGTGGTTGCAGTTGCGTTTGACCTTAAAAAGCTGATGAGTGATCCATCAGCCATCACGGGCATTGTCCTCAAGCACTTTAACCATATTGATATAGTGGTTAATAACGCCGGCTTGCTGATCAATAAGCCCTTTACTGAAATATCTTACAGTGAGGCAAGGGAGACATATGATATGAATCTTTTTGTTCCTGCCCTGCTCATCAGGGAGCTGCTCCCCTACATGGGTAAAGGAAGGGATACACATGTAGTGAACATAAGCAGTATGGCCGGTTTCCAGGGTAGTTCCAAATACTCCGGACTTTCATACTACAGTTCCAGCAAGGCTGCCCTTGCCAGTATTACCGAGTGTCTTTCCAGTGAGTTTAAAGACAGCAATGTATATTTCAACTGCCTTGCCCTGGGCTCTGTCCAGACTGAAATGTTTGCTAAGGCTTTCCCGGGTTACAGGGCACAGATGAAACCCGCAGATATAGCGCGTTTTATTGTGGATTTTGCTATAAACGGTCATAAGTATATCCGGGGTAAGATAATACCGGTCTCAATTGCAAATCCCTGAAAAGTGAGAATCTTTTGGTTATTTGTTTATTATCGTTGTCTCGTCATAATCCTTGGCCTGTATTTCACCTTTTAACACAAGAAGTCCGTTCATCGCCAGCGCATGCATCTCATCCTCTCCGGGATAGATAACCACCGGTGCAATGAATGACACCATCCTTTTTACATATTCGACCACCATGGGATTATGTGATATTCCTCCTGTGAGAATTATTGCATCGACCTCTCCATGCAGCACTGCGCACATTGCCGCTATTTCTTTACCTATCTGGTATGACATGGCGTCCTGTATTATGCGGGCTTTTTCATCACCTTCCTCGGCGAGCAGCTCAACCTCATAGGCGTTGTTGGTATTCAGGTATGCGACAAATCCGCCGCTGCCGGTTATCCACTTTAATATTTCTTCCCTTGTATGTTTCCCTTCAAAGCATTTTTTAACCAGTGCGCCGGCAGGCAGCGTACCCGACCTTTCCGGTGAAAACGGGCCCTCTCCGTCCAGTGCCTGGTTTACATCAATTACCCGGCCGTGTTTATGGGCTCCTATGGATATTCCGCCGCCCATATGGGCGATAACAAGGTTAAGATCCTCGTACCTTTTATTCATTAGCCGTGCATAGGAGCGGGCCGTGGCTTTCTGGTTCAATGCATGGAAGATGGACATACGCTTGAACTCGGGATGGCCGGTAAATCTGGCCACATCTTCCAGCTCATCCACCACAACGGGATCAGCTATGTAAGCCTGGCAACCGGGCAAATCGTGGGCTATATCATCAGCAATAAGTCCGCCCAGGTTACTTGCATGCTCTCCCCTTGCTTCCTGAAGATCCTTTTTAAGTGTGTCATTTATCCTGTATACGCCCGATTCAATGGGACGCACAAGTCCGCCTCTTCCAACAATGGCATTAATTGAATTTATATCTATATGGGAGTCTTTCAGCTCTTTAAGTATAATTTTCTTTCTGTATTTGAACTGTTCGCTGATTCTTTTATATACTTTCAGCTCATCAACGTTATGTTTGATATCCTTAAGAAATACCGGTTTTGCATTAGCATATACCGCTACCTTTGTTGAAGTGGACCCGGGGTTAATGGCTAGTATCCTGTATTCCATGATAATTAGTTTTAGTTACCTGTTATTTAGTCAATTAATTAATAGCAACGGCAAAAACAATAGACATAAATTTACACTGATCGGAATCTGATCTGGATGTCAGCACTGCAGGTACTGATGCTCCCAGCAATATTGCTGCGGAAACGGCACCACCGAGAAAATTCAGGGATTTGTATAGTATATTACCGCTGTTCAGATCAGGAACCAGCAGAATATCGGCATCCCCTGCAACCTCGTTTTCTATGCCCTTATGTATGGCTGCAGCTTTCGATATAGCATTATCCAGTGCCAGGGGCCCTTCAATGATGCAGTTGCCAATTTTTTTTCTGGTGTTCATCATTTTTAATTTTGAAGCGTGAACCGTTGCCCGGATTTTCGGATTTACTTTTTCAGTGGCAGCAAGTACTGCAACTTTAGGACAGGCAACACCCAGCTTATGGAATGCCCTGACGGCATTTCGCATGATCCCTGCCTTGTCCCTGAGGCTTGGTGAAATATTCATGGCAGCATCAGTAACTCCCAGCAGTTTACCATAAAAGGGTGTTTCAAAGATCGCGAGGTGGCTTATTATGGAATCTTTAACAAGCCCGTATTTCTTGTTCAGCAAAGACTTAAGAAACAGGTCTGAGTTCACCAGTCCCTTCATTATAATGTCAGCTTTGCCTTCGCTAATATGCTGGCAGGCTATATCACAGGAGTTAGCCTTTTCTTTGCTGTCTATAATTTCGGGTTTGGGTGATCCTGTAGACAGTCCTGCAGCAAGTGCTTCAATTTTTTCCCTGTCTCCAACAAAAATCGGTGTAACCATACCCTCGTCCCTTGCTTTCATGGCAGCAATGAACACCTGTTCATCTTCTGCGGCGGCAACGATAAGCCTTTTTGCAGGCTTTTTCCTGGCAATCTCAACCAGGGAAGAAAGTTTTTTTAAGGCCATGAATGAATAAACTATGTTTTACCGGACATCTGGGTGACTATTTTCATTGTGTCCTCAGCTATAACAAGTTCTTCGTTAGTAGGAATAATCATCACCTTAATCTTTGAGCCGGGCTTTGAAATAACAGCCTCCTTTGCTTGTATGCTGGCGTTCTTCTTTTTGTCAAATTCGAGGCCCAGAAACTGAAGGGATTCACATATCTTTCCACGTATAAGAGGGCTGTTTTCACCTATTCCGCCTGAAAAAATCAGCAGATCGACCCCCTCCATGATATTTATATATGCACCTATATATTTTTTTGCCCGGTAGATATACATGTCAAATCCGAGCTGTGCCCTGTGATTATTATCTTTTACGGCGGCTTCTTCAATCTCTCTCATGTCTGATGATACGCCGGTAATACCAAGCATGCCGCTCTGTTTGTTTATAAGTGTATTGGCTGCCGGGAGTCCGATTTTTTCCTTGTCCATTATAAATGTCAGTATGCCAATGTCGAGGTCTCCCGGACGGGTACCCATTATCAGTCCCTCCAGGGGAGTAAATCCCATGGATGTTTCTATTGACTTGCCGTCCTTGATAGCAGTGATTGAAGAACCATTCCCCATATGGCAGGTAATTATTTTAAGCCTTGCAATATCTGTGTTTAATATTTCACCGGCCCTGCGGCTCAGGTAAAAGTGGCTGGTGCCATGGTAACCGTATTTCCTGATACCGTATTTATTATAGAGGGAATAGGGTATAGCATACATATAAGCGTGTTCCGGCAGGGTTTGATGAAAGGCAGTATCAAATACTGCAACCTGTGGTATACCGGGAATCAGCAGCTTTACCGCATTTATTCCTTTCAGGTTAGCAGGATTGTGCAGGGGCGCAAGCTGGCTGAATTTTTCAATCTCTGCCTGTACCTCATCTGTAATGTATACACTGGCGCTAAACTTCTCACCCCCGTTCACTACCCTGTGGCCCACAGCATCAATCTCTTCAAGGCTTGATATGCAGCCGTGCTTTTTGCTGATAATTATTCCAAGTATATATTCTATGCCGACAAGGTGGTCAATAATCTCACCTTCAAAAATTATCTTTTCTCCATTCTCTTTCTCGTGGTTCACAAATGAACCTTTTAATCCGACCTTTTCGGCTATGCCTTTCGCAAGGACAGATTTTTTGTTCATATCAAAGAGCTGGTATTTTATTGATGAGCTGCCACAGTTAAGAATTAAAATTTTCATATTCGCTTGTATTTATTAAGGTAGTTTTTTCCCGCTTTGATCATATGTATAAAATCCTTTACCTACTATTCTCCCTGTCTGATGGGCTCTTACAAGTTTTTTGATCACAGGCGAAGCTTTATATTTAATATCCCCGAATTCGCTGTACAGGTTATCCATCCAACGCAATACCTTATCCAGTCCTATCTTGTCGGCCATCTCAAACGGTCCCAGTGACATTCCCAGTCCGATTTTCATGGTCCTGTCAATATCTTCTTTGGTACCAACACCTTCCATAAATACTTCGCATGCTTCATTAACAAGTATAACAAAAAGCCTTACACTTATCAGTCCGGGAGACTCCTCAACAGGTATTACTGTCCGGTCAAGCATCTTGACAAACTTGCGCACCTTGTCATAGACATCGTCAGAGGTATAGAGTCCGCGTACAACCTCGATCATTTTTGAATCAGGAGCATTGGTCAGAAAATGAAGGCTCACACATCTTTCTTTATGCTCCAGCTCCGAAGCCAGTTCCGTAATTACTATCGTGGTCGAATTGGTAGCTATAATCGTTTCGGGTGACACATATTTTTCAACATTCTTGAATACCTCTTTTCTTGACGATACTCTTTGTTCGCGTGTCTTGGACCGTATTGTTTCTATAACCAGGTCGCATCCCTTAAGGTATTCATATCCCACATAGCCGTGTATTCGTGACAGTATTGCGCGTTTCTCCCCGGCTGTCATACCCCAGTGGTCTATCATACTGTCAAGCTCAATTTCCATGTTTTTGAATGCACTGCTGATTTTTTCATCTGACAGCTCTATGAATATTACTTCCAGTTCTTTTGCACTTATCATTATTGCAATATTCTGGCCTACAGTGCCACAGCCAACAATACCTACCCTGGAGAACAGGGTTTTAGGTCTGTTCTTATGGCTCAGTCCGTATTTTTCTATAGGTTCAGTGATGAAATTTGCCATATTTATTCTATATTATTAGTTATTTTCTATTCTGCCATTGCCTGATTTGCCGTAATAGCCACAAGGTTAACTATATCATCTACAGAGCACCCGCGTGACAGGTCGTTGATGGGAGAGTCCAGTCCCTGTATCACCGGACCAATGGCTTCGGCATGTGCAAGGCGCTGTACCAGTTTATAGGCAATGTTACCTGACTGCAGGTCGGGAAATATCAGTACATTTGCTGTCCCTGCAATTTCGCTTCCCGGTGCTTTCTGCGCGGCAATTTCCTTAATCAGGGCAGCATCGGCCTGCAGCTCACCGTCAATTTTGAGGCTGCTGTCCATTTGCCTTGCCAGGGCTGTGGCATTTCTCACCTTGTCAACAAGCTCATGCTGGGTGCTTCCTTTTGTCGAGAAGCTTAACATCGCAATCCGCGGCTCTGTTTTTGCTATGGCCATGGTAGTTCTGGCAGTCGTTACAGCAATCTCTGCAAGTTCAGTGGCAGAGGGACATGGATTAACGGCACAATCGGCAAATACCAGCAATCCGTCATTACCAAATTCTTTATCCTTTAATATCATCAGGAATGCCCCTGATACTATATTTATTCCGGGCTTTGTCCTGACAAGCTGGAGGGCAGGTCTCAACACATCAGGTGTGGCATTCGCCGCTCCTGCAACCTCACCGTCAGCATCCCCGTTTTTTATCATTATAGTTGATAAATAAAGAGGATTGTCAAGAAGAACGTAAGCTTCTTCCATTGTCAGTCCTTTTGATTTACGGATATCTACCATCAGGCTGGCATAAATATCCTTCTTATTGTTTTTTTCAGGATCAACAATTTTTGCCCTGTCTATATTTTTTAGTTTAAGATTTTCACTGTCTCTGAGAATGTCAGCTTTCTTACCTATTAAGGTTATATCTGCTATATTTTCACTGATAATTTTATCAGCTGCTTTTAAAACTCTATTGTCATAACTCTCAGGTAATATGATTCTTTGTTTATTCTTTTTAGCATTATCTTTAACTTGTTTTATCAAATCCATTGTGTGCCAGCAGTTTAAAATTAGAACTATTCTCCTTATAAAGTTAATTAAATTAGTTTAAATCTGATTTATTTTTTCTAATTTATATTAAAAGAAAATAAACATGTAAAAAGTGTTAAATAGTTTATGATATCTGATTTAAAAAATTATTTAACGATTAGATTTGTAAGATAATTGTGATTATGAGTGCAGGTAATGATTTGATAAATAAAATAAAGGTGCTGGAGAGCCATATCTCGGGTGACGTATTTGTTGATTATTCGACAAGAATCCAGTATGCCACCGATGCTTCCATATACAGGGAGATACCCCTGGCAGTTGTCAGGCCAAAGACCGTGGAAGACATAAGGCAGGTGGTGATTTTTGCCGGTGAGAACAATATAACAATAATTCCCAGGGCTGCAGGCACTTCCCTGGCGGGACAGGTTGTTGGCGGCGGGATTATTGTAGATATATCGCGATATTTTACCGGTATCCTTGAAGTTAATGAAAAGGAGAGATGGGTGAGGGTGCAGCCCGGGGTAGTACTTGACGAGTTAAACGCCTGGCTTAAGAAGTACGGACTGTTCTTTGCACCTGAGACTTCAACCTCTAACCGTTGTGCAATAGGAGGGATGGTGGGCAATAATGCGTGCGGAACGCATTCACTCATTTATGGCAGCACAAGGGACCATTTGTCCGCTCTGAAAGTTATCCTGAGCGACGGTTGCGAGGCAGAGTTCGGGGAGATGACAAAGGAAGAGCTGATACAAAAAACCAGGGGTGATACTCTTGAGAACAGGATATACAGGAATATTTATGAAATGCTGTCGGACAGTGATAACCAGATTGAGATAAAGAGCGAATTTCCGGATCCAAAAATAAAAAGAAGAAACTCGGGATATGCAATTGACCTGCTTCTTGAATCTGAGCCTTTTTCTGCAAACGGCAAACCTTTCAATATGTGCAGGCTTCTGGCCGGATCAGAGGGTACGCTGGCATTTATTACAGAGATCAGGATTAATCTGCTTCCCCTGCCTACAGTCACAAGGGGATTGCTGTGCGTTCATTTTGAAAAGCTTGAAGAAGCCCTGAATGCAAACAGCATTGCCCTCAGGCATAACCCCGCAGCTATTGAGCTGATGGACAGAACAATACTTGAGTGTACAAAAGCCAATATCGAGCAGAGAAAGAACAGGTTTTTTCTGAAGGGTAGTCCGGGGGCAATACTGATCATTGAAATAACGGGAGATACACATGAAGATGTTGAGAAAGCAGGCAGGAAGCTTGAGTCTGACTTCAGGGCTTCGGGCTACGGATATCATTTTCCCCTTGTTACAGGTGACGATATCAATAAAGTATGGGAACTGAGGAAGGCGGGACTGGGAGTATTATCCAACCTGCCGGGTGATGCAAAGCCTGTGTCTGTTATGGAAGATGCGGCAGTTAATCCCGGGGTTCTGCCCGAGTATATTAAAGATTTTAAAAATATCCTGGCAAGGCATAATCTCGATTGTGTGTTTCACGCCCACATTTCCACGGGAGAGTTACATTTGAGGCCCTTACTGAATCTGAAGGACAGCGGTGATGTCGAACTGCTCAGGACCCTGTCCGGTGAAGTGGCCCGGCTGGTAAAAAAATATAACGGATCATTAAGCGGGGAGCATGGTGACGGACGTGTAAGGGGTGAGTTTATACCGGTGATTATAGGTAACAAAAATTATGAATTGCTGCGGCAGATAAAAAAAGCATGGGATCCGGACAATGTTTTTAATGCCGGCAAGATCATTGACACTCCTGTTATGAATACATTCCTTCGGTATACACCCGGACAGGTAACACGTGAACCGGACACATATTTTGATTTTACAGACACACAGGGAATGATGAGAATGATTGAAAAATGCAACGGGTCGGCAGACTGCAGGAAATCGGAAAAAGCAGGCGGAGTGATGTGCCCGAGCTACATGGCAACAAGGAATGAGAATGCAACAACAAGGGCGAGGGCTAACGTATTGCGTGAGTTCTTATCCCATTCGTCGGAAAAGAATCCGTTCAATCATAAAGAAATATATGATATTCTTGACCTCTGCCTGTCATGCAAGGGTTGTAAATCTGAATGTCCTTCCAATGTTGATATGGCAAAGCTGAAAGCTGAATTTCTGCAGCACTGGTATGAATCCAACCCCATACCCTTGCGCACACGACTTATTGCAAATATATCGGCTGTAAACAAGCTGGGGGCCATGGTACCCGGAATATTTAACAGCATTATATCTAACAGGCTACTATCGTCAGTAATTAAAAGAATACTGGGCTTTGCACAGGAAAGAAGCATACCTGGAATATATAAAACCACATTGCGACGCTGGTCAGAATATAACGTAGCCGGTCTTAATCGCAAACTGAAAAAACCGGTCTCTGATGTTGTTTTATTCATAGATGAGTTTACGGATTATAATGACACTGAAATAGGTATTATTACCATAAGGCTCCTGAACAGACTTGGTTACAGGATTATTACCGTAAAGCATGAACAAAGCGGGCGCACATATATAAGCAAGGGCCTGCTGAAAAAGGCCAGGACCCTTGCCAACAAAAATGTAAGTATATTCAAGGATATTGTTAACGAAAAGATCCCGCTGGTAGGCATTGAGCCTTCGTCAATACTGTCATTCAGAGATGAGTATAACGGACTGGTGGACAGGGAGCTGAGGCATGCCTCGGAGCTGCTGGCCGGGAATGTTTTTACAATAGATGAGTTTATTTCCAGGGAGCACAGGTCCGGTAACATAAGCAGCGAATTATTTACCACGGAAAAGGCAACAATAAAGCTGCACGGGCACTGCCACCAGAAATCCATAGCATCGACAGAGACACTGGTAGAAATGCTGTCTATCCCGGCCAACTATTCGGTGGAGGAGATAAAGTCAGGTTGTTGCGGCATGGCAGGTTCCTTCGGCTATGAGAAGGAGCACTATGAGATTTCGATGAAGGTAGGGGAACTGGTACTTTTTCCGGCGATCAGAAAATCAGCGGATAGCGCAATTATTGCAGCCCCTGGTACAAGCTGCAGGCAGCAGATTCTTGACGGTACAGGAGTAAAGGCATTCCATCCTGTTGAAGTTTTGTATGAAGCACTGAAGAAATAAACTATTAACTGATATACAAAGAATATGAAAAGCAAGGTTAATGAGGCCGAAGCATGTTTTGGCAATGGATTTAACTGCTGCCAGTCGGTTTTATCAACGTATGGGAAGGAAATGGGACTGGGAGAGCGGGAGGCCCTTAAAATTGCCTCCGGCTTTGGTGCAGGCATTGCATATATGGGTGATATATGCGGGGCTGTAACAGGGGCTTTTATGGTAATCGGACTGAAGTACGGGAGGTTTAATGCCGAAGATTCTGCATCAAGGGATAAGACTTATAAGCTGATAAGTGAATTTGTAAGGATTTTTAAAGAGAAAAACGGATCCATAAAATGCAATGAACTGCTTGATACCGATGTAAGTACGGAAGAGGGACTGAAAAAGGCGTATGCAGCGGACAAGTTTTCAACGGTCTGTCCCAAAATGGTAAGAGATGCAGCGGATATAACCGGACAATTATTAAACGAGTGAATGGTATTCGTTTCTGTTGCTAGACTTTAAGTTTTTCACCTTCTGACCTGGCGATTATTCCGGCGCCGCAACTGTCGCTCCATACATTTACCGAAGTGCGGAACATATCCAGTATCCTGTCAACAGCAAGTATTAATCCGACACCCTGGAGGGGCAGGTTGACGGCCGTCAGGCAGATGGTTATCATTACCAGTCCGGCCATGGGAATGGCTGCAGCACCTATAGATGCGAGGAGGGCCGTTATAACAATGATTATCTGATCTGTAAGCGTAAGCGCATGATCATATGCCTGGGCAATAAAAATCACGGCGACACACTCATAAAGAGCTGTGCCGTCCATATTTATCGTGGCACCAAGGGGCAGAGTGAAGCTGCTAATCTTTTTCGATACTCCCGAGTTGTTTTCCACCGCATTCATAGTGAGGGGCAGCGTAGCACCTGATGATGATGTGGAGAAGGCCGTTAAAAGGGCTGCAGACATATTTTTAAAGTGTTTAAAAGGGTTTATTCTTCCGACAGTCCTTAATAAAAGGGGCAGCGTGATAAAGGCATGTATGGCCAGCCCTGCTATTACCGTGATCATATAAAATCCCATTTTTGACATAAGATTCACAAGGTTATCCTGGTCGGCAATCTCCTTTGCTACTATACCGAATATTCCAAGCGGTGTAAATCTTATGACAAACAACGTAATTTTCATCATTACCTCATAAAAGGCACTGAACAGGTCGGTCAGCTGCTGCCTTGGCTTACCGGGTATTACGGTAATGAAGTAGCCGAATAATATGGCAAAGAATATTATCGGCAGCATTTCACCGCTGGCAAGTGATTTGAATATGTTGTCGGGTACAATCCGGATTATCGTGTCTTTAAACGCGGGAGTTCCTTCGGCCAGTCCCTCCATATCCCGGGCCATGCTAATGTCAGCCCCTGTTCCCGGCCTGAACAGGTTTACAAGGAGCAAGCCTGTAATAATAGCAATGATGCTGGTTGATAAATAATATATTACTGTTTTCAGTCCGATCCTCCCCAGTCCGGAACTTCCCCCTATATTGGTGATGCTTGAGATTATTGAACTGAGTATCAAAGGAATTATTAACATTTTCAGTGCTCTCAGGAAAAGTTCTCCCAGCCAGCTGACATAGCCTACCGCATTGTTTTTATATGCGGCTTTGATTATAGGAGTATGGTATTCCAGCAATTTTGATTTGTCAATATGCTCTTCCAGGGCTTTGAACATGTCACGTTTTGTAGTGTAAACATTATTCTCTATACTTTTCATGCCTTTTATAATATCGGAATTCACTGCTTCCTTCTCCAGTTCTGCGATTGAAACCATCGTAACCTGGTACTTTGTTGAGAATACTATTCCGTAGATAATTGCTATAAGAAGTGCAAGAAGAATCTGCCAGTGGAGCGCGAACTTTTTCATATTATTTTCTTTGGTTCAAAATCAAATATACTATATGGCATAAAATAATCTGCTCTTAAATGAATATTATTTAAAAGTTAAGAATATGGATATATTGAAAACAGAGCAGGGGAGAATCCGATAAATGTCCGCCACAGATACTAAATGAATAATTTTTTTGATTCTCATGGGCTTAAACTCAATAAAATATGCCTGAATCATAGGAGAGTATTAATATATCAGTTGATTTTGATCGTTTCAGTATATATTTAAATAATAATATCAAATAGGTTCTTATCCACCAGACTATAAACAGGACAATTTGTCATGAAAATAATTACATATATAAACAATACATACATCAGACAAAACATATCAGAAGCTGCCAATAATTACAAATGTATATATTTACATTTGTCACATCATATCAAAATCAAAGATGTAATTCATAATTTAAATAACGACAAATCAGTAATTTAACAAAGTTATATGAAGTATAACTCCAATTATATCAAGAATTATGAAAAAATAGCACTAAAATACAAGTTATTTTTATATTTATAATATTATATACCAGTATTTTATATATTTTATTTGAAGTATAACATTAAATAATGGCACATAAGCAATAATATTAGCCAAATTCAGGCACTCATATAAGATTATAGCAAAATATAACAGTAAAACCAATTAATTCCAAACACCAGCAATCATAAACAAAACGAACCGGAAACAAGAGAAAACAAAAAACACAAAGAAAATTAAACTCAAAAGAATATAACAGCAGAACAATAATGTATATGAATACATATGTGAACAACAATATTGAATAAAAGTTTACACATGTTATTATTAAATGTTTTACATTTGTATATATTTGTTTAAATTATTAAAAAATGAACGAAAGAATTCTTAAAATACTAGAAAATGAGAAGTTAACGGCCGCAAAGTTCGCTGACAGGATAGGAGTACAGAGATCCAGCATTTCTCATATTATCAGCGGAAGAAATAAACCAAGCTTTGACTTTATTGCAAAGACAATCGAGAGCTTTCCTGAGATAAATGCTGAATGGTTAATAAATGGAAAAGGAAATATTTATAAGGAGGAAAAAATTGTTAAAAATGAAATAAAAGAAGAAAGAAAACTATTTGAGGCCGGTATAAAAACTGATGAAAAAGAATCTGCTAAAGTTGTTGTTGGCAGCGATAACAAAGGCAATTCAGGAGATAAAAAAGTAAATAAAGATGATATGAAGAATAAGGAGGTTACAAATGTAACAAATATTGAAAAAGTGCTTGTTTTATTTTCAGACGGATCATTCAGAGAATATTACAGGCAGGATTGAATTAAGTAAAAAAACTTGGCTATCTTTGGCAAAAACTGCTGAATGTATCGCAATATTATAAGACCTTTACTATTTTTAATACCTCCGGAGACTATCCATAACATAATAAGCTTATTACTGCGAATTTTATTGGCAATACCCGGATTTAAAGCTCTTACAGGATGTTTTTTAACAATAAAAAATGAAGGATTAAAGAGAAAAGTAGCCGGACTTGAATTTGATAATCCTGTTGGGATGGCTGCAGGGTTTGACAAAAACGGAAAATTATTTAATAAGCTGGCAGTTTTCGGGTTTTCATTTGTAGAAATAGGGACAATAACTCCCGGGCCCCAGCCGGGTAACAAGAGACCACGGTCATTCAGGCTTGTCAGGGATAAGGCCCTGGTAAACAGGATGGGCTTTAACAGTAAGGGAGTGGAATCAGTAGTTAAAAGACTGAAAAAAAAGAGAAAAGGGCTTATTATCGGTGGAAATATAGGAAAAAACAGCACAACACCTAATGAGAGAGCTGTAAATGACTATGAGAAGTGTTTTAACGCGTTATACGAACATATTGACTACTTTGTGGTTAATGTCAGCTGTCCAAATGTAAACAACCTTACAGAGCTCCAGGATGCTTCCTCGCTTGAAGAAATTCTTGAGAGGTTAGTCCGGTTAAGGAAAGAAAAAGAATATTACAGGCCGGTATTTTTAAAGATTTCACCGGATCTTGATTTTGAAAAACTGGACAATATAATTGGTATTTGCAAAAAGAACGGCATTGACGGCATTGTGGCCACGAACACAACAATTTCGAGGGAGGGACTAAAAACCGGAAAGGACAGGATCGAAAAAATAGGCGTTGGCGGGCTAAGCGGTGCTCCGCTTAGAGACAGGTCCACCGAAATAATAAGATATATAACTGAAAAAACAAATGGCGGGATGCCGGTAATAGGTGTTGGCGGGATATTGAATGCACGTGATGCTATTGAAAAGATAGAAGCAGGAGCAACACTTGTTCAGTTGTATACCGGATTTATATATGAAGGGCCCTTTCTGGTAAAAAGAATAAATAAGGCAATACTGAAGCGGTTTAATCAGTGATATAATTACAGCGTCATTTATCCAGTTCTTTTGCTACAACGGCTTTATTTACAACCTTCATGGTTATTTCCTCTTTCTTCTTGTTGAATCCGACGACTATAACATCACCTTCCTTTGGATTTGATTTAATAATAACTTCAGCCATGGGATCCTCGAGATATTTCTGGATGGCACGCTTCAGCGGACGAGCTCCGAACTGGATGTCATATCCTTTTTCTGCAATAAATTCTTTTGCAGCCGTGGAGAGCTTGATATCATAACCGAGACCTAATATCCTGTCGAACAGTCCTCTGAGCTCAATGTCAATTATTTTGAATATGTCTTCCTTTGTGAGGGAATTAAATATTACAACGTCGTCAAGCCTGTTCATGAATTCGGGGGCAAAATGCTTTTTAAGAGCATTCTGGATAACGCTTTTGGCATATTCGTTCCTCTCCTGCTGTTTTGCCATGGTAGAAAATCCTACTCCCTGTCCGAAGTCTTTGAGCTGCCTGGTCCCTATGTTGGAAGTCATAATTATTATGGTGTTCCTGAAGTCAACCCTGCGGCCAAGGCTGTCTGTCAGCTGTCCTTCATCCAGCACCTGCAGCAATATATGGAATACATCGGGATGTGCTTTTTCAAGCTCGTCAAGCAGCACAACAGAGTATGGTTTTCTTCTTACCTTTTCCGTCAGCTGTCCGCCTTCCTCATAGCCGATATATCCGGGAGGGGCACCCACAAGTCTCGATACTGTGAACTTTTCCATGTACTCGCTCATATCCAGCCTTATAAGGTTGTCAGTAGAGTCGAAAAGGTACTGCGCAAGTACTTTGGCAAGCTGTGTTTTACCAACTCCTGTGGGACCAAGGAATATAAAACTTCCTATAGGCTTGTTCGGATCTTTTAATCCCGCCCTGTTTCTTTGTATGGATTTTACAACTTTTTGTATGGCTTCATCCTGTCCGACTACTTTTCCCCTTAGTTCGTTACTCATTTTCAGCAGCCTTTCACCTTCGGCCTGGGCTATTCGCTGTACAGGCACCCCCGTCATCATAGCCACAACTTCAGCTACCCTTTCTTCGTCAACAACCTCCCTGTTTCTTGAGAGTTCTTTTTCCCATCGCTGTTTTTCATCTTCAAGCATATCGAGATATTCCTTTTCCTTATCCCTGAAACTGGCAGCTTTTTCAAAATTCTGGTTTTTTACTGCTTTTATTTTCTCCTTTTTGGTTTCTTCAAATTTATGTTCAAGCTCGAGAATTTTCTGGGGGACAACAATATTTGATATATGAACCCTTGATCCTGATTCATCAAGTGCATCGATGGCCTTATCCGGCAGATGCCTGTCCGATATGTACCTGTTGGTAAGCTTGACACAGGCTTCTATGGCCTCGGGAGTATAAACGACATTATGGTGGTCCTCGTATCTTTCCTTGATATTGTTGAGTATTTCAATTGTCTCTTCCGGCGTTGTAGGATTTATCATTACTTTCTGAAACCTGCGTTCCAGGGCACCGTCTTTTTCAATATGCTGCCTGTATTCATCAAGTGTTGTGGAACCTATGCACTGGATATCGCCCCTGGCAAGTGCAGGCTTAAGCATATTGGCTGCATCCAGTGAGCCGGTTGCGCCTCCTGCGCCGACAATAGTATGAATTTCGTCTATAAAAAGGATTATTTCGGATGTTTTTGATAATTCATTAAGAATGGCTTTCATACGCTCTTCAAACTGGCCCCTGTATTTGGTGCCGGCAACTATGGAAGCAAGGTCCAGTGTCACAACGCGCTTGCCGAAAAGCACCCTGGATACTTTGCGCTGTACAATACGCATCGCAAGACCTTCAGCAATGGCCGATTTACCGACTCCCGGCTCACCGATCAATATCGGGTTATTTTTCTTACGCCTGCTGAGTATCTGTGCTATTCTTTCTATTTCCCTTTCTCTCCCTATGATAGGATCAAGCCTGTCTTCCTCGGCTGCCTTTGTAAGGTCTATTCCAAAGTTGTCCAGGACAGGGGTATCGGAGCTGGACTTTGATGACTGTTCAGAGCCGCCGCCTTTGCCGGAACCAAAAGTGCCTCCCGTATCATCTTCTTCATGTGGAAATTCCGCACTTATTTCTTCCGATTCAGTGTTTTCTTCCCTTTCCCTTAGAATTTCCTTTCTTACTTTTTCATAGCTGATATTATGTTCGTACAAAACCCTGGAAATGATGCTGTCTTCGTCTTTAATAATTGCGAGTAATAAATGTCCGGTATCAATAGTGGTATTCTTAAGGGATTTGGCTTCAAGGTATACAAGCTTCAATACACGTTCCGAGGATTTCAGCAGAGGTATGTTATCGGTTTCAGTAACCTTAACCGGACCGGCAGAAGCCAGTGTGGCTTCAATGTCTTTTCTTAATTCATAAAGGTTTACTCTCAGAGAAATCAGTACATTAATGGCAACACCTTCACCTTCACGAAGTATGCCTAAAAACAGGTGTTCCGGACCTATTTCCTTATTTCCCAGCCGTATTGCCTCCTCCTTGCTATAGGTAAGCACATCCTTGATTCTCTGTGAAAATTTAGCATCCATAAATTGTTATAGTTTTACATTCAAAAATGGTATAATCTGTATCATCATATCATGACAAATATACTAATAAAAATAACCATTTTATAAACATATTTGTGTTAATAATTATAATAACCATCCAATCGTAAAAATATAATAAATACCTACTTTAGCGTTCAGATTATAGTTAAATTTACTATAATTTTTTAACAACCAGGAATTATTTTTACCAAAGATATGGCTGAAGGAGAGAAGATAATAAAAATCAATATTGAAGAGGAAATGAAGTCGGCCTACATAGACTATTCTATGTCGGTAATTGTTTCCCGTGCTTTGCCTGATGTGAGAGACGGACTGAAACCGGTTCACCGCAGGGTGCTGTACGGCATGTATGAACTGGGGCTCTTTTCGAACAGGCCCTATAAGAAATCTGCAAGGATAGTGGGAGAGGTGCTGGGTAAGTACCATCCGCACGGTGACACATCGGTGTATGATGCCATGGTCAGGATGGCACAGAACTGGTCTCTGAGATACCCTCTCATAGACGGACAGGGTAACTTCGGATCAATGGATAATGACAGTCCGGCCGCTATGCGTTATACCGAGGCCAGGTTGCAGAAGATTGCCGAGGAGACGCTTGCGGATATAAACAAGAATACCGTTGACTTCCAGCTAAACTTTGACGATTCCCTCCAGGAACCGGGCATATTGCCTGCAAGGATTCCCAATCTGCTGATTAACGGGGCATCAGGTATTGCAGTCGGTATGGCAACAAATATACCTCCGCACAACCTGACTGAGGTGTGCAATGCTATTATTGCTTATATAGACAACAATGATATATCAACCGGTGAGCTGATGCAGCATATTAAGGCGCCTGACTTTCCTACAGGAGGTATCATTTACGGTTACCAGGGAGTTATGGATGCGTATGAGACAGGTAAGGGAAGAATTGTGCTGAGGGCAAAGACTGATATTGAAATAACAGGCAGCGGCCGCGAAAAGATAATAGTCACCGAGATACCGTATATGGTCAATAAGGCCGAAATGATAGCCAAAACAGCCGAACTGATCAATAACAAGAAGATATCAGGGATATCATATATAAATGATGAATCTGACAGAAACGGAACGCGTATTGTTATCATTCTTAAAAAGGATGCCCAGTCATCGGTTGTTTTAAACAAGCTGTATAAATATACGCAGCTGCAAACAACATTCAATGTTAACAATATAGCCCTGGTAAGGGGCCGCCCGAGACTACTTTCACTTAAACAGACAATAAAATATTTTGTAAACCACAGACATGATGTTGTGGTGAGGCGGACAAAGTACGATCTTGAGCAGTCCGAAAAAAGGGCGCATATTCTCGAGGGACTCTTAATTGCACTCGATAATATAGATGCCGTGATTGAATTGATTAAGGCATCTGCTACTCCTGATGATGCAAAGAAAGGTCTGATGAAGAATTTCAAACTGACCGAAATCCAGGCTAAAGCAATACTTGAAATGAGATTGCAAAGACTTACTGGTTTAGAGAGAGATAAGGTAAGGCAGGAACATGCAGAACTTAAAGAACTGATAGGAAGGTTAAAGGAAATTCTTGAAAGTGAACAACAAAGAATGAACATAATAAAGGCCGAACTTACCGAGATCATTGATAAATATGGGGACGAGCGGAGGACTGCTATAGAACATAGTGTCGAGGAGTTCAATCCCGAGGATTTCTATTCGGATGATGATATGATAATTACGATTTCCCACCTTGGTTATATAAAAAGAACACCTCTTACTGAATTCAGGACACAGCAGAGGGGAGGAGTAGGATCAAAGGGTAGTGAAACAAGGGAGGAAGACTTCCTTGAGCATATGTTCCATGCCACCATGCATAATACACTGTTGCTTTTTACCGAGAAAGGCAAATGTTACTGGCTTAAAGTGTATGCTATACCTGAGGGAGCAAAGACATCAAAGGGCAGGGCTATACAGAATGTACTGAATATTGGTGCGGATGATAAGGTTAGGGCTTTTATTAATGTTAAAAGTCTTACGGACAAGAATTATCTTGAGAATAATTATATAATCATATGCACCAAGCAGGGTACAATAAAGAAGACGTCCCTTGAAGCATATTCCAGACCGCGGCAGAGCGGTATCAATGCTATAAATGTGAGGGAAGGGGACAATCTTATCCAGGCAAAACTGACCAACGGTAATAATGAGATATTGCTGGCCATTAAATCAGGTAAGGCTATAAGGTTCAATGAAAATACCGTCAGGCCCATGGGCAGGAATGCTTCGGGCGTCAGGGGAATAAAGCTGTCGGATGATCCTGGTGATGAAGTGGTAGGCATGGTCTGTGTTCAGGATATATCTGAAACAACTATACTGGTTGTCTCTGAAAAGGGATATGGAAAAAGAACCTATGTTGAGGATTACAGGATAACAAACAGGGGAGGGAAAGGAGTAAAAACTATCAATATAACTGAAAAGACGGGCAGGCTTATTGCCATTAAGGGTGTAACGGATAATGATGACCTTATGATAATAAACAGGTCAGGTATCACAATCAGGCTTGCTGTAGAAAGTATAAATATCCTTGGCAGGGCTACCCAGGGTGTAAAACTTATAAATCTAAGGAGTGGCGATTCAATTGCAGCAGTAACCAGCGTAATCTATTCCGATACCAACGGTAATGCTGTATCTGGTTAAAAAAAGCTTTTTTAAACATATTTGGCAAAATATTTGAACTAAAATATTTAAACTTTATATTTGCTGATAGTAAATTCAAAATTAATTTAATATGAAGCGTTTTAGTTTTTCCCTTGTGCTGTTTGCATTTCTTACAGCCGGCTACGTGGCCGCACAAACAGTTGATATGCAGCCCCTTATTAATTATAATGTTCTCGAGAATAAGCTGAAAAAGAGCAATTCTGCAATAGAAGATCCAAAAAAGAGCATTAAGGTTAAAACATGGATTGAAAGGGGTGAGCTTTTAATGGATATTTATGCCATTCACCTGCAGTATTTAAGGAAAGGTATGACTATCAATGAAGCCAAGCTTTTTTTCCTGGAACCGAATGAAATAAAATCGATCCAGGAAGGTTCGGTTTTAACGGAGGAATATGTTTATGACAGGATTACACTGATATTCAAGAACGGGGTTCTTGATAACTGGGTAGAGACGGACAAGATTCATGAAAGTCCGCTTCCCGAAGCAAAGAAAGCTTTTGAAAAGGCTATAGAGCTTGATACGGAGGGTGATGAAAAAGAGGACTTGCTTGCCGACCTTAACAGGCTTAAGCTGCAATTTGAAAGTGAAGCTGTATACTGCTATAACAATAATGATTATGAAGGTGCCTATTATAATTTCAAGCAGATACTTGACATAAACAAGCTTGATATAATGGGAGGAGTTGTGGATACCATAATATTTTATAATACCGCAAGGGTAGCAAAGGAGCTGGGGAAGAACGAAGATGCGATAAAGTATTTTGAGATTGTAAGGAAATATAACTACCCTAATCCTTTCATATACGTTTTCCTTAATAACTGTTATATTGCGGTAGGTGATACGGCAGCCGGACTTGTAGTGCTGAAGGACGGATTCAAGAAATTCTCTGATAATCAGAACATTCTGATTGAGCTGATAAATTATTATTTATTGAGGGGAATTGCTGATGAGGCTCTGGATTACATTGCAATAGCGAAGGAGGAAGACCCTGAAAACATATCGTTTTACTTTGCTGAAGGCACTTTGTATGATAAGCTTAACCGGTTTGAGGATGCCAAAAGATCCTACGAATATTGCCTTGAGCTGGACAGCAATTATTTCAATGCCTATTATAACCTTGGAGTGCTATATTACAATAATGCCGTGAAGATGTACGAGGAGGCGAACAAACTGAATGAAATCGATGAGTATGAACAGGCCAAGGCATTTGCGGATGATGAGGTATCCAAAGCATTACCTTATATTGAAAAGGCGCACGAAATTGATCCTGATGATATAGAAGCAATGAAAACATTAAAAACGCTATATTACAGGATGAAACTTGACGACAAGTACGACAAAATCATAAAAGAGCTCGAAGCAAGAGGAGAAGTTGAAGAAGAAGGGGGAAAAATTCAATAACCGGCCAAATAAATAAAAAAACAAGAAAAAAGGGGAGGTATTAAATTACTTCCCCTTATATATTTATTTTTCCTATTTAACATAATATTAATTATAGGACAAACATAAGAAAAATTGCGTTCAGCTCTGCTGATTAACATAACATCAGTTCCAGGGCTTTAGTTCTGGAACGGCAACGATGTTATGTTAAAGCAATTTTTCGTGTCAACAACAATGCCTCTTTTAAAAATTATTTTCTTTCAAGTGTTTTCCCTATAATGTTATTATGTCTGCGCTCACTGCGTTAGCTTGCCTTCGCTAAATCGCTCAGGTAAATAGAACGCACTGGCCGGCGCAATTTAGAATATTCTGTTTTTGCCCTATAATTCGACATTATCGTTAAATAGCCGCTCATCAGCCCAAATTGCTTAAAAAAAATTTTGATTTCCTTGCAGAAATCTATTCAAAATTTTTTTAGCGCAATGCCATCTCATCTGCCAGCACTGCGGTTATATTTTTCCCTACGCACTATCATCTCGCATAAGTATTTGCAAATTCGCTCATTATATTCGCTCAGTTTGCAATACACATGCTCATCCGGCGCGCTTTTGTGTTGTTATACAATATCAATAACATCTAATATAAATGACTCATTTTAAGACGTTTTAAGACATTTTTTAGGTTAAAGATGTCATATTACCTTAAATAGGTTCTTACCATGCATTTAAAAGGCTTAAATTGATCCTGACTCAAAAGCTTTGGTACTGCTTCACTCCTACCATAAATAACAATTTTTACCTGCAGGACAACCAGGGAAACAAAAAAAGTTCCCGCTGCTGATAAATTATCTAAATTCTACAGAAAATTTGATTTCGTGCGCATTCCAAACTCGCCCCGCCCTATGCGGGACTCAAACAGGAATGCTTCAGTACCTCCACACACAAATTTTCTTTGAATTTTTACGCAAATTTCTCAAAGGCGAGATTTTTTTGTTTCCTATGTTAATTTCCTTGTATTTCCAAAGTGTACTATCCTTTTATGTTGTTGATGCACTTGAAAATAGTAAAAAGCATCACTTATGATTTTGATTTATAACTATTTAATGGAATATATAATGCGAAGTAATTATAACATGTCATAAAAATTGTTAACTTTAAATTCTATAATTGTAAATATACTTGCATTAGCATTCTGAGAAGGAATAAAAGGGAAATAAGTATTAAAGACAATATACAAAAAGTATGTTTTTAAAAGGGGATTAAATTATAGGTTATCCTTAAAGGACCTGTATTGGATAAACATATGTTTATTACGGATAATTATATATATGCCCGTTGTTGTTAATTGAAAATATCTAAATAAAAATGTATATAAAAATTAGATGGGATATAGTAAATTAAAGTTTTGTAGCATTTAAAATCTTCGTGTAACTTAATATTTAATTTCTAAGCAATCTCTTACTTAATATCTACTAAACTTTGGCAACAATTATTAAATGGAGAATATGCAATATCAATTAACAGGAATTGAATCACATCTTGATTATGGATTTGGAATTACAGGGGAGGCCTATTATGATTCAGCTGAAATGCTATTTTCAAAATTGGATAAACTCAAAAGTTTTCAGCAAGCTAATTTACCGTGCAGTTTCTTATATAGACATTCAATAGAGCTATTTCTAAAATCCTTGATAATTATTTTCCATAAGCGATTGAAATTAGCATACGACAATGAGCCATATAATACAACCAATCCTAAAGCTCTTATCAATAAAACATGGCAAGGATTATTTCAATGTCACTGGATAGATGAGTTATATAATTACTGGTTTAAAGAACTTTATTCAAAGAACCTTACTAAAATTAAAAAGGCTGCACCAAAAGGTGATTGGAGAATAGATTATAGTATTTTGGAGGATATAATTATAGTTTCTAAATATGATAGAGATAGTTCATATTTTAGATATCCTATAACAAAAAACAATATTCTAGATTCGCAAAAATACACAATGCAGAATTTAGATTTAAATCAGAATATTGATTTAACAAACGACAACCAAAAACAAGATTCAAAACGAAAAGGCAGATTATTTATGCTTTTAAAAAATGAATATAATGAAATAGTTGAAGGATATGAGAAACTGATTAATCAACTTGATCATGTAATAAACGCGTTAAAAAAAGTATCACATTACTTCTATTGTATGCATATTATGACTAGAATAACATTATGCAATGGGAATTAAGTAATAAAGATTAATAGATTAATTTTATAATAATTGTTGCCAACATCGATTTGAAAAGATTTAAGTTTAATTTGTTTTGAAACAATATAATGGCAAAACTCACATTTAACGAGAAACAACTAACAGAATCTGTTTTTGGAATGGGCTCAGGCTATGTACTTGACTTCTCAAACCGTGAATTTGAAGCATTTATGGAGGATGTCGTATCCTATAATATATATGATAAATATCCACATTTATCTAAAGCAAAGATGTTAAGGGAATTTTTTAAAGATGAATCTGAAGTCTATGTAGGAAAAGCTATTGTATTGCTGATTAATTACATGAAAAATAATGAATTGGTAAAAGATGATATTAAAGAAAAGACAGAAAAGCTATATGCAATTGGCAAAAGATTACTGGGCAAACTAAACAATCAGAATAAACCTTCACTAAAACAAACCAAAAGTAATAGCCAAACTAATATTGATTTTGGAAAATTAAAAGAATCTTTGTTAGATATTGAAAAGTTACAATCTCCACAAGATAAAGGGTATGCCTTTGAAAAGTATCTTAACAAACTATTTAATACTTTTAAGCTTGAACCTCATGCATCTTATCGCACAGAACATGACCAGATAGATGGAAGTTTTAAATTTGAAAATGATACAGTTCTAATTGAAGCTAGATACATGTCAAAGGAAGTATCTAAAGATGATTTGATTTTATTTGAGAATAAGATAAAATCGAAATCCCATTATGTAAAGGGTTTATTTATAACATACTCAAATATTTCGGCTAAAGCATTGGAATATTTTAAAGATAGTGGTTCTAGATTAGTAGTTTTAACCGTTGAGGAAATATTTATTATGTGTCAAAATAAAACTTCTTTAATCACGGTGTTGCAAGAAAAATACAGAGAATTAGATGAAAGAGGTTTAATATTTAAACATATTATGCAAATAACTTAAAAAACTAAAAGACACATGCTGCTAACTCCCATTTAATTGCATAGGCTTTGATATTGTGTATAGAAACATAATTAGTTTTTTCTTATAAATATTTTAAGACAGTGTGATGAAATGTTTACAACACCATACTAACAATACGTTGGATGCAACCTTAGTCTAAAAAATGAAATGGTAAGTAAGATAATTTCGACATTAGATTATATCCAGGATATTCGTGAGGAAGTAATAAAAAATGTATATGATTCAATAATACCTTTGTATCATAGAGAAAGTAATGAACTCATAGGTACATCTTTTCTATTAAAATATGATAAGAAATATTTTTTATTTACTGCAAAACATATTTTAAAGGAATATGGTGTAGAAAATATTTGTGTATATTTTAAAACTAAAGGTACAATATTCAGGCCATCAACTATCTATAGAAATACGACATATCACCATTTTGGACAAAGAGATAATTTGGATATAGCTATATTTATGTTAACGAAAGAATCGATAAATGGAATTCTTACACATTTTAATTCAATAGATATAGAAAAAATTCAGTATAATCATGTATTAGTTGATGGTGATTACTATATGCTATTTGGATTTCCTCAGGAATGGAATAAAGATATATATAATCAAAAAAGATTTATATATCATGGGATTCCTCTTATAAAATTAGATTATAAAGAATTTGGATATAAAAAACATTATCATATAATTTTGAATTACGATCCTAATAATATAATAGATTTAAAAAGTAATGAATCAATTACAGGTCCAAATTTAAACTGTTTAAGTGGATCCCCTTTAATTTATATACCATTTCAATTGAGATCAAAGCAACAAAAAGCATATTACTTTTTGGTTGGAATGCTTATTGAGTATGTTCAAGATAAAAATATTATTGGATTTACAAGGATTGACTGCATTACTGAATATCTTAGACAGGTTTTTAAGTTAGATTTACCAAAAACACAATTATTTGAATTAAATATTACTAAGAAAGAATCAAGTACATAATAATACAATTTAAGAACGATCCTGTCTTAAAAGCTAAGGTATAGCCTCACTCCTATTAAAATTGTATATTTTTTATGCTGCAACACAAGCCAGGAAATAAAAACATTCCCGCTGCTGATAAATTATCTAAATTTTACAGAAAATTTGATTTCGTATTCATTCCAAACTCGTCTTGCCAGAGGTGAGCCTCGGCTTGGGATGACTCTGTATATCCTAAATGATTAATTAATTACGATTTAGTTTAATTTTATCCTAGTTTTTTCATATTTTAGTTTAATATCAAGACAGATTGTCTCATTATAAATTAGTTAACAGAAATATTTGCTACTATTTAAAGTCAAACTTTAATTATTTGAAATGTCACTTAATATTTTTACTAAAGGAAGAAGAATTTTGTTAGAATACATGCCAATGAACGGAATTGAATGGATAAATGAAATATTTAGTAAAGATGATGAAATAACAATAAAAAGAACTTTCACATTTTCACAACAAGATTCAATTGAATCAGAAGAGGAAGTGAATAGAGATATTAAAACTTTTATTATTGGTGAATTAGAAAATGATTATTATAAGATACATAGCAGAATTTTAATGACTCAGTATGATGTTTTAATCAATGTTTCTCATAACATTTCAATTAATACATTTATAGTAAGCAACAATATTTCAATTCTAAATAAATTTGAAAAACTAGCTAATCAACAAATAATAATAGGTGGTTATAGAGAGAATGCAATCCCAGATAATGTTTTTCGAGATATAATAAACTCATTTCCTACAAGAACTGAGATTAACTATTATATAGATTCAAGAATAACAAATGTTTTATCTCAATATCTGGAAGGAGTCAAAGATTCAGGTAATGCTTTTGAAAAATATCTTAAAAACAGAATTAAGATAAAATTTATTAATTCGATACCAACTATTAAAAATTATGAATATGAAAAATATCAATTTATATTAGATAATTTAAGAAATATGCTTAGTAAAAGTGAGAGTTATAGGGAAGATGATTGGCAAAATCAAATTATAGAAATTATATTAGTTCTATACCCAAAATATATAAGATGTTTTTCTAAAGTAAAGATAAAGGATTATTACACAAACCCAAATATGACAATCAATAGATATATTGACCTTATGCTTGTAGATTCAAATGGAAATATCGATGTAATAGAAATAAAAAAACCCTATGCAAATTGTGTAATTACAAAAAACACATACAGAGATAACTATACTCCGTTAAAGGAATTGTCAGGAACAATAATGCAAATTGAAAAATATTTGTTTCATCTAAATAAATGGGGAGTAAATGGAGAAAAAGCACTCTCATCAAAATACCAAAACAAATTGCCAAAAGATTTGAGTATCAAGATTACTAGTCCTAAAGGACTTGTCATATTAGGTAGAGAAAATAATATGACAAAAAGACAATTATTTGATTTTGAAATTATTAAAAGAAAATATTCAAATGTTATTGACATAATCACCTATGATGATTTAATTAATAGACTTAAAAATATTTTGTATAAGTTTAATGTTAACAAAAAATAAACAATTGATTCCCGGTTTTTGACATAATAATCAGTAATTTACAATGTAGAAAAAATGGGGAAGGTTAAATAAAAACCTGCTTAATCATTTACCGATTACAACTTTGAGAAATTCCTTTATAATACTTGCCATATTTCAATAAAACAAAGAATTTCATCTTTATATTTACTACAGGTCTGAAATTTGATAGGTTCGTCTCCCCCTAGCCTATTTATATTAAATTTTCGTTTCTTATAAATTCTATCCATTCTAGTACCCTCTCTAAGTTTCTTAGTAAATATATATTCAAACTCACAGAATATTTTAAAAT
>CAZHQW010000003.1:9782-93157 GCA_964534745.1 uncultured Bacteroidales bacterium | reverse complement strand
GCAACAAGCGACCTGCCGGCATACACCTTTACAATGCCTCCCGTTACTGCCTTAACGACAACAAGGTCGCTCTGAAGGTCAAAGGCAGATAATGCCCCCGAGGTGGTAACATGGGCATCTAATGATGAGGTCCTGCCCTGTGCCGATAGCACTGCCCCTTCATGAATGCTGCAGTCAAGATGCACAAGGTCAAGATCAAGATATGCCTTCCCCCCGCCCCTCAGGTTTATACTCAATGTATCGGCCTTCATCGGTGATATCGACGACACCTCGGCCATGCCGGAGACACTGATATCATCAATATGCCTGTACTTTAATATTATGTTCACTTTCCCGAAGTCGCGCGAAGAACCCCTGACACGTATATTCAGCGTATTATCCTCAACAGCCGTAATGACTCCCGAAGCGTCGCTGCGCTGAGCCCTTATCTCGAGCGACTCCTCATCAGCCTTTAAGAGCTGTACCAGCACCTTATCGGAAATATCAATACCGGTAAACGGACCCGGATTTCTGATTTCATTTTCCTGGGCCGCAGACCACCTGCACAGCAAAGCACAACCCACAAAAAGATAATATCTTAATGTTTTCATTATCGGTAAGTTTTAAAATTTAAAACAGTAAATAATCTCCGGTTAACCTTATTTAAAACGATATACACCGGTAATTATTTTTCAACCCTACTCTATGGGGATAAGATTTACAGGCATCTCCAGGAGCGACTGGAACACCTCTCCCGCCTCCATTATTATATCGTCATCCTCCTCGTAATACCAGTTAACAGTTATTTTTTTCTGACCCGCATATTTCACCTGCAGGTTCTTCAAAATATGAAACAGCCACTTTGAAGAGCTGGTATTGATATAATTAAGGTTAAAGTCCAGTATGACATTATCCTTGAATGCAGGGAAGTACTCCTCGTACAGCTCTGACAGCTGCTGGTAAAAAATTGACGGATCCTCGAGCCTCGAGGTGCCGCTCACCACTATTAGGTTGTCATCGTTAAAAATATTAACGGATGGCGTGTGCAGTGTTTCTTTTATCGGTGCAATGATCATGGTAAAGTAGCTTTGTTGAAAACAAATTTATCTATTATTATTCTTAATTACAACCCTTTGAAAAACTTTCACCGATAATTTAGGATGTTTTGCCGATTTAGTTTTTAATTGCTAATAATAGAAATATATATTTGCTTTCTTTGAAACAAAACAGATATCAGAAGTGTTAAGCTTAACGTTTTCAACCTTAAATAATATTCGAATATGAAACTGAGAGAAAAGCTGCTGCTTGGCATTATGCTTTTTGCCGGTGTTTGTTATAGCCAGGCCGATAGTATTTATTCCTTTTCGCTTGAGGAAGCCCGCGAATATGCTCTAAACCATAACTATGAGGCGCAGAATGCACTGCTGGACATAAAGAAATCGAAAAAGCAGGTATGGGAGACCACCTCAACAGGACTACCCCAGGTATCAGGATCGGTAAGCTACCAGCATATACCGGGAGAAATACCTACAATAAACTTCGGCGAACAAATGCTGCCCCTCTTTGTTATACTGGATTCCCTGCATCCCGGTGCCTTCGACTCGTTCGGGGATGCCATGGGCTCCGCCGAATCGGCTATAGCCGTCAGAAACTCAACAACTTACGGGCTAACAGTCTCACAGCTTGTATTCAGCGGTGAGTATATTGTCGGACTGCAGGCAGCAAAAACTTTTCTCACCCTTTCGGAAAATGCCAAAGAAAAAAGTGACCTCGATATCAAGCAGACGGTATCCTCATCTTACTATACAATACTGGCGCTCGAAAAAAACAGGTCTATTCTTGACACCTCAATAATGAACCTGAAGTCCACACTTAAAGAGTTCAGGATAATGAATAAGAACGGATTTATTGAAGATACCGAAGTTGACCAGATAGAGCTTACTCTACGTAACACCGAAAATGCTGCAGGCACACTCGAGCAGCAGATAGAGCTTTCATACAAGCTCTTCAAGATACTACTGGGACTCAGTCTGGATACCAGGATAGAGCTTACCCAGAGCTTCGACGAATTCCTGCTGCCGACAGATATTGAAGACCCTTCATATAGCAACTTCAGTATATCAGATAACATAGACTATAAAATGCTTGAAGCACAGGAAAGGATATCGGAGCTGAGCCTGAAAAGGGAACGGGCAAAATACCTGCCCGTGGTCTCGGCCTTCTATTCTTACACTGACAAAACAAATAAAGCCGACTTTGACTTTACAATAAACCATATCCTCGGTGTTAATGTCAATATACCCATATTTTCGAGCGGACAAAAACATGCGCAGATACAGCAGGCAAAGATAGAGCTCGAAAAAACGAGAAACATGAAGGATATGGCAGAGGAAAATATCAGGCTTGGCATCCAACAGGCAGCATTTGACCTTGAAAAGGCAATAGAGAAGTTTAAAAACGAACAGTTCAACATCGACCTGTCAAAAAGAATATACCAGAAAACACTTATCAAACACAGGGAAGGGATGGCATCAAGCCTTGACCTTGCCCAGGCCCATAACCAGTACCTTAACAGCAGCTCCAACTATACAAACTCAATACTGGAGATGCTGAATGCAAAACTTAATTATGATAAAATATTAAACAATCTGTAATAACATTCAATAATAACCTGAAATGAAAAAGATATTAGTCATAGCAGCAGCCGTTTTGATAGCAGCAGGCTGTGGTAATAACTCCGAGTCAATAAAGAAAAAGATAATATTAAAACAGGAGCAGATATCCAGGATCAACCAGGGCATTAAAAAGCTCGAACATAAACTTTATGGTGACAGTACCGCCATGAAGAGCTCATCCCTGGTACCTGTCGCAGTAAAGGAAATTAAATATGAGCCCTTCAGGCATTATATAGAGGTGCAGGGTAACATTGAGGCAGTTGAAGATGCAAATATCAGTCCGGAAATGGGAGGGCAGATAAAGAAGATACATGTCAGGGAAGGAGAGAGGGTAAAAAAGGGACAGCTGCTGATATCCCTCAACACAGAAGTTACACAGAGCTCCATACAGGAAGTGAAGACAGGCCTTGAGCTGGCAAAAAAGCTCTTTGATAAGCAGAAGTCACTGTGGGAACAGAATATAGGGTCAGAACTGCAATACCTTGAAGCAAAAAATTCATACGAGCAGGCTGAAGCACGCCTGAAAACACTGGAAGCCCAGCTCGAAATGTCAAATATAAGGGCTCCCTTTAACGGCCTGGTAGACCGTATATACCAGAAGGAAGGGGAACTCGGGGCTCCCGGCTTCGGCATACTGCACCTGGTGAACCTCTCAAAGCTTAAAATCGTTGGCGAGGTGTCGGAAACTTACCTGCCCTCAATACACAAGGGTAAAATCATTGAGATCACTATCCCCACCTATGCGGACATGAAGCTGGACGTACCTGTGTACCGGACAGGCGATGTGATAAATCCTGCAAACCGGACATTCACGGTGGAGGTGCGCCTCAACAACATAAGCAGCAAGCTTAAGCCCAACATGTTTGCCGTGCTCAAAATAAATGACTATACCATAGACTCTGCAATGATAGTACCGTCAAATATTATAAAGAGAGATATTACAAAAGATGCCGAAGGTAACTTTAAAGAGTTCCTGTTTATTGCAGAGGAAAAAGATAACAGGACCGTTGCCAGAAAAGTATATGTCACAACAGGCCGAACCTATAACAATGAATCGGTGATAAAGAACGGATTGAAACCGGGACAGAAAGTTATCACAGAAGGCTATAACACTGTCTCAACAGGCACTGAGGTTTCCCTCCTGCCTGCAACCAATAAATAATTAAACATTATTCTATGAGCCTGGACAAAGAAATAAAGAACCTGAATGAGAAAGTAATCAGGGAATTCAAGCTTACTTCATTATCCCTCAAAAACAGGACATCAGTATTCCTGCTGACTTTCATTATCATCATATTCGGCATCTATTCATACAGGAGCATGCCCAAGGAGCTGTTTCCCGACATTGCGCTGCCCTGGATAATGGTGCAGACAATATATCCCGGGAACCCGCCGATAGACATGGAGAACCTCGTAACAAGGCCTATTGAGAAAGAAATAGAACCAATAAAAGGTATCAAGAACATTACGTCCACATCAACCCAGGATATATCATTTATACTTGTAGAATTTAATCCCGACGTTGATATAAAAACAGCAGAGGACGAAGTGAAAAATGCAGTTGACTATGCCAAATCAGAGCTGCCCAACGATCTGCCGACGGACCCCATAGTTACTGACATAGACTTTTCGGAATTTCCTATACTTAACATCAACCTGTCAGGGGACTATAGCACCACCGAACTGAAGAAATATGCCGAGATACTCGAGGAAAGGATAGAAACCATATCGGAAATATCAAAGGTCGATATTACTGGAATAAGCGACAGGGAAGTGCAGATAAACATTGACCTGCTGAAGCTTGAAGCCATGCAGCTCAGCTTCGACGATGTTGCCAACGCCATTATGTTTGAAAACATGTCAATATCAGGAGGTGAGCTTAAAATGGAGGGCACACGCCGCTCTATCCGGACCGTCGGCGAGTTTGAAAGTGTTGAGCAGATAAAGAATATTATTGTTAAAAGAGACCAGGGTAATATAGTATACCTGCGCGACCTGGCAGAAGTTGTTGACACCTACGAGGACCCAACAAGCTATACGCGGCTGAACGGACAGCCGGTGGTGTCACTGCAGGTTGTTAAAAAAGGAGGGGAGAACCTGCTGTCGGCAACCAGGAAAATCAATAATATACTTGATGATGTTGGGAAGGAGAATATTTTTCCCGATGACCTGCATATCACTATAACCAATGACCAGTCGGATATAGTGGAATACCAGCTCAACAGCCTTCAGAACAGCATGCTGATGAGTATGATCTTTGTTATTGCCGTTCTGTTCCTTTTCCTGGGAACACGCAATGCGCTGTTTGTCGGACTCGCCATTCCGCTGTCAATGTTCCTCTCTTTCTTTGTGCTCGAGCTTATTAACTTCCAGGTTAACATGATCGTGCTTTTCAGCCTTATACTTGCACTGGGGATGCTCGTTGACAACGCCATAGTTGTTGTGGAAAACATATACCGCTTCCTGCACCAGGGTTACTCAAAGTACCAGGCAGCAAAGCAGGCCGTGGGAGAAATAGCGGTGCCCATAATTGCCTCTACAGCAACAACCCTCGCCGCCTTCCTGCCCCTTGCCTTCTGGAAAGGCATTGTAGGCGAATTCATGAAATACCTGCCTATAACACTTATCATAGTGCTTACATCATCACTGTTCGTTGCCCTTGTCATCATTCCCGTCTTCTCATCATCCTTCATCAGGAAAGACGAACATAAAGATACTGTTAACAAAAAGCTGGCCCTTCGTGTTGCGCTGGTGCTCGCCGTAATGGCAGCAATATGCTACCCGCTTAAAATATATACGGTGGCCAACCTTTCAGTTATAGCAATAGGCATTACCCTCCTTAACCTCTTTGTCTTCAATGCCATGGGAAGATGGTTCAAGGACGTATTCCTGTCCCGCCTCGAAACAATTTACCAGAAAGTGCTGCTCTTTGCACTAAGGAGGCTTAATCCCATCTGGTTCCTTTCAGGTACATTCCTGCTGCTTATATTTACGATAATCTTTTTTATAGCCAGGAGTCCGAATGTACTGTTCTTCTCGGATAACGATCCCGACTACATTAATATACTTGCAGAGCTCCCAGTAGGTAGCGACATAGAACAGACAAACAGGTTCTCTGAAAAATTTGAAAGTGACATAGACAGAATAGTAGCTCCATACAACTCTATTATCAGGTCAAAACTGCTGAACGTTGGTGAAGGAGCCGTGCTTGAGAATGACATGGACTGGATAGCAAACAGGGATAACAAATGCCTTATGACAATCTCCTTTGTTGACTTCCAGTACAGGCAGGGCATCAATACAAGGAAGATAATGAAGGAGCTTAATGACTCGCTGTCAAACAGGTATGCCGGAGTGGATATCTCGTTCGAGAAAAATAGCATGGGCCCGCCGACAGGCAAAGCAATAAATGTTGAGGTGTCGGGAAAGGATTATGAAAAGCTTATAACTGTTGCCGACACACTGATGCAGATGATTGATAACGCAAAGATAGAAGGCATAGAAAGCCTGCAGATGGACCTCGACCTGGGCATGCCCGAAATGCTGGTTACCATCAACAGGGATAAAGCGCGGAGGCTCGAAATGTCAACGGCCCAGATAGCAGGCACAATAAGAACAGCCCTGTTCGGCAGGGAGATATCGGACTTCAAGATAGGTGAAGAGGAATATCCTATACAGCTCAGGTCAATGGACAAATTTAAAAATAACGTCTCGGCCCTGATGAACCAGAAAATAGTGTTTATGAATAACCAGGGCAAGTGGCTGAGCATTCCCATATCAGCAGTGGCAGATTTCAACTACAGCTCAACGTATGGAGCAGTGAAACGAAAAGACCTTGACAGGGTCATTACCCTCTATTCGAACGTTGTGCCCGGCTATAATGCAAATAACATCAATAACCAGATAAAATCACTGCTGTCAGGCTATGACATGCCCCCGGGCTATGAATATAAATTCACAGGTGAGCAGGAAGATATGAACGAGTCGGTGGAGTTTCTTGGCAGGGCCTTTATTATTGCCATTGCCCTGATAATGTTAATACTTGTTACCCAGTTTAACTCCATTGTCAGGCCCTTTATTATAATTGCAAGCGTCGTGTTCAGCACTATAGGAGTACTGGGCGGCATAGCCACGTTTAAAATGGATTTTATAGTAACAATGACAGGCATTGGTATAGTCTCCCTGGCCGGAGTTGTGGTTAATAACGCTATCGTGCTTATCGACTATATAGAGCTGCTTAAACTGCGCAAGCGCAGGGAGCTGGGACTGGCAGACAATGCGTTCCTGCCTGTAAAAAATGCTACCGAATGTATTGTGCAGGCAGGTAAAACAAGGCTGCGCCCTGTACTGCTCACCGCAATTACAACTATACTGGGACTTATACCTATGGCAATCGGACTGAATATTGACTTCGGATCGCTCCTCAGGACATTCAATCCCAAGCTCTATATAGGGGGCAGCATGACCGGGATATGGGGGCCGATATCGTGGACAGTGATATTCGGACTGTCATTTGCCACATTCCTCACTCTTATCATTGTACCTGTAATGTACAGGATAACGACAGTAATGCAGAAAAAAGCATACACCCTGGCAACGGCAAAAAGTAAAAGGGAAAGAATAGTGGAATAATATTAGAGCAACAGCCGGAAAGCAGGTTAAAAATTCAGTCCGCCTTTCAGGTTCTTCATCCCGTTTTTGCTTACCTTTACCGATGCTCCGCTCCTGAGCCTGGCCACATAGTTGTCCTTTTCGTAAGGCTCAAGCTGTACCACCTGGTCTATTCTTACTATGTATGACCTGTGAACACGGATAAAATGCTGCGGGTCAAGGTGGGTTTCAAAGAATTTCATCGTCGCCTGCTTCAGGTGCTTGCTGTCCTCGGTATAAATCATTACGTAATCATCCTGGGCTTCCAGGTACTGGATCCTGCTTACCGGTATTACCTTTATCCTCGATCCTGTCTTAACTACTACACGTTCAATTGTGCTGCCCAGGGGCTGGCTTATCAGCTTTTCAATATTTTCTGCTGCCGGCTGTTTTGACCTTATCCTCTCCAACGCCTTCCTCACAGCCTCCATCAGCCTGTCCCTCGAGTAAGGCTTCAGCAAATAATCCACTGCATTGTGTTCAAATGCCCTTATCGCATACTCATTGTGGGCCGTGATAAATATTATTTCAGGAGTGGTATCAAGCAGCTCCAGCATTTCAAATCCGTTCAGCTTGGGCATCTGAATATCCAGGAAAACAAGCTGCGGATTAAGGTTGTTTATAGCCTTAATCCCTTCAAAACCGTTCGCACACTCCCTGACTATCCTTACTTCTTTGAAGTCTCTTAAATAACTTATAATGAGCTTCCTGGAAAGCTCCTCGTCTTCTATGATTATTGCGTTAATAATATTTTCCATAGCCATCATGTTTATCGGCTATACCTGGGTTCACTGCGGAAAGATAACAGTAACCTCAAATATATTGCCTGATTCATTTATCGTAACAAGATTATCATTTTTATATATGATGCCCATCCTGCTCCGTATATTGCTCAATCCTATACCTTCACCCCTCTTTGATGCAAAGCCGGGATCAAAATCATTTCTTATCGTGACCTTTAACGCCTGCGGACTGCAGTCCGTCTTAATCTCTATCTCCGCACTCTCAATGCTCTCATATACCCCGTACTTGACGGCATTTTCAATGAGCGGCTGAAGAATGAGTCCGGGCAGCTTCCTGTCCATACACTGGTCATCAGCATTTTCAATTACATTAAGCCTTTCTCCAAACCGTATCTTCTCAATATCAAGATACCTTTTTATGTTCAGCAACTCTTCCCTCAGGGTAGTCATCTGCTCATCTTTCTGCGATATTGCATACCTGAGAAAATCAGAAAGCTTTATTACCATTTCCCTTGCTTTATCGGGACTGATAATTGTAAGTGAGCTGATTGAGTTGAGGCTGTTAAAAATAAAATGCGGATTTATCTGGGACTTCAGTGATGTTAGCTCCGATTCCTTTATAAGGGTCTTTAACTCGGATTCCTTAACTACCTGTTCCCTGAAGTTCTGGTAAAAAATCAGCAGGTAATAGGCAAGGATTATCATTCCGTAAAATAGTAATCCGTTACCCATACGCCAGGGTATCGATGATTTGAGATAATATAAATACCCGCTGTCATGTTCGAACAACGAGCTTAAAATAAGGTAATTGACAAGCATCCATAACCCCAGGAAAATGACTACAAGAAGTATGTGGTTTATGATCTTTGTAAATAAGGCCTGCTTCTTGATATTGCTGTAAAAAACAGAAATCCATAACCCTATACCGAATAATCCGAGCAGGAAATTTGATAATAATCCCTCTGTAAATAATATATCCAGGGAAAACCCCTGGGTTAGAAACAGGATGATGCTATGGATAACCGAAATGAATATCCATAGCATCAAATATGTCAATAAGTATCTTCTGTTAACGAATATAGTATTTAGCACAAACCTGCAATAGATTTATTATCATTAAATAGCTAGAAAGATTTTATTTCCCCTCCTCCAAAGATTGCCATTCCCTTTAATATCAATGTCTTCTTATGTTCTTTTTCTACCTTTGATATCCTGTGTTTATCACTGAATCCCCCGAATATTGAGACTACCTGGACCTTGATATCCCAGTCTTCAGGGACTACCATCGACATGCCTCCGAAAATGGCAAGAATGTCAATATATTGTGTCCCTTCAGCTAATGTTACACCTGTCATATTCAGATTTGAGCCTCCGAAAATGGCAGTGATCTTCCCCCCTTTAAAGTTACTGGAGGTTATAATCTTATCACCTCCCCCGAATATTGATACGTCATCAATATAATCATCTCCCGACTCCCTGAGCTCCTGGTCACTTATTTTTATACCTTTCCTGCGAAAAATCAATAACAGTCCGACTATTATTATTATTGCAGGAATAAACATCTGCCAGAAATTAATATCTATATAGTATATTTTGATGTACATATTATATAGATACAATGTGCCTCCGACTGCTATAAGCATAATCCCCGATCCTTTATTCTGACTTGATATCAAAGTAATTAATCCTACACCAACAATAATCAGCTCCCATCGGTATAATTTATGGTAAAGGTCTCCGTCCTTATCAATAAAGAAATTAGCTGCCAGCACCAATAAGCCTGCAAGAATAATTACCAGTCCGGCAATAAGTCTTTTGTCTGAATGTTTTGTTTCCATATTTTCAAATTTTTGTTCCAAAAATACTATGCAATGTAAAGGAAAAAAACAATAATTCGGCAAAAGGCATTATTATATCGGTAAATAACAGTTAAATTTGGCTATAGATGATGTCCGGTAATCTCCTGGGAGTCCGGGCGGACTCGACTATGAACAAGAATGTACGGAATTTCTGGGATATCTGCCTTAGAGACCGGCAGCAGACTTAAATACTAACCATTATCAGGATTATCTGGATCTTTTCAGCTTTCTCTGCTCCATAGCTACTTCATACTCAGTATATAACAGGTTAAGCTCATTCTTCAGATCCGCTTTTTCATCTTTGTCCTTGCTTTCCTTGATTCTGTTTATCAGATTGTCGATTTTTTTCCTGATTTTCAGCTCCTCAGGTACTACTCCTGCATTTTTCAATATATGAAAAGCAATTCTCTCCTCCTCGGGAACTTTGAAGTATTCGGAGTTGTCTACTGGCTTGCCGAAGCCCTCAAGGTTTTCGAACTCCTTATTTTCAATAGCTTCTTTTATCTTTTTTTCTGCTATTTTATTAAAATTTCCCATAGTACCAACCAGTTAACCAATATTCAAATTTATTATAATATTGTTAATTTCTATAAAAAATAAGCAAAATCTGTGCCACCAGTATTAAAAAATGCTAATTAATATTTGCAGTTCTAAATAATTTGATTATATTATAATCCTGTATTTTGATTATCCTATAATCATTTTTAGTATGAAAAAACATATCTTTATATCCAAACCCGGCCAGGGATGGTCAAAGCTGGACGTACCGGCCGGACTCAGTAACAGTTCCTGTGAAGATCTGTGCAACTGGGCACATAGCATTGTGAAAAAAAATAAGTATAAGGGATTTCTCATTTCTGACAATGCGACACCCTACCCTGTATGTAAATATTAATTGTTTAATTTTGCCGGGTATATTACAAAGCAAGTTTCAAATAATATGGCCGGAATTTATATCCATGTTCCCTATTGCAGAAAATTATGCCATTATTGTGACTTCCATCGCTCACTGTACACCGGCGATGCAGTCGTTTTTCTTAATGCCGTTGCCAGGGAAATTGACCTGAGGGAAGATTACCTGGATAACGAAACCATAGATACAATTTACTTTGGCGGCGGAACACCTTCAGTATTGAAAATAAACGAGTTAAACTTTATAACAGAAAAAATACAACAAAAATTCAATGTTACTGACAGTGCCGAAATTACCCTGGAGGCAAATCCGGATGACCTTGATGCCTCTTATATATATGGGCTAAAACATAATACGGTAATAAATCGCTTAAGCATTGGCATCCAGTCATTTAATGATGCCGAGCTGAAACTGATGAACCGCCGCCATAATGCCCCGCAGGCCCGGCAATCCGTCAGGGAAGCAAAGAAAGCAGGATTCACAAATATCAGCATAGACCTCATTTATGGCATCCCCGGAATGACAGCAGAGGGGTGGACAAAAAACTTAAGTCAGGCAATGGATCTCGGCATTACACATATTTCAGCCTACCACCTCACATTTGAGCCTGGAACAGTGTTTTACGAATACCTTAATGAAGGAAAACTTATCGCTCCTTCAGAGGAACAAAGCCTCAGCCAGTATGAAAAACTGATAAATATGACTCAAAAAAATAAGTTCATACATTACGAGATTTCGAACTTTGCCAGGGAAGGATATTTGTCACGCCATAATGCAAACTACTGGAAACAAAAAAAATACATGGGACTGGGCCCCTCGGCACATTCATATAACATTGTGTCGCGCCAGTGGAATGTTGCAGACAATAAGAAATATATAGATTCAATAAACAAAGGCATTACCTGTGCACGCAAGGAGATACTTAATAAAAAAACAAGATTTAACGACTATTTGCTTACTTCTCTGCGGACCATGTGGGGAATAGACATGGAATATATTTCAGGGGCTTTCGGACCGGAATATTCAGATTACCTGGAGGCAGGCATAATAAAATTTCTGTCTGCCGCGACGATGATCAGAAATAAGAGCATCCTTACACTTACAGATAAAGGCAAATTTATTTCTGATTATATAATATCGGAACTTATTTTGGCTTAGTCTTACCTGATGCATTCAGTGCCTTTTCAATAAGCTCCTCAAGCCTCTCCCTTAACGTATCATATGAAAAATATTTCCTGCCAAGAGCATAATTGTGCTCGGCTATCTCCCTTGCAATCTCCTCGTTATATATCACCTCTTTCATCTCTTCAATGGCCTTGTCTGTCAGCTTGTTGTCCTCGAGCATTACAGCCCTGAAACCCTTGCTTCCAATATCAGGCCAGTATACAGGTTTATAATTATTAACAAAAATAGGCCTCCTGGCAAGCACCGCCTCAATAAAAGCATTGCCAAAACCCTCATAGGTACTGAAATATGTACATGCCCTGGCCTGGGCATAGGCATCGGACAATGAATAATTTAAATCGCCGTTCCTCGATGTTAATCCCTTATTGTTAAAAAGATGGTATGCAAAGGAAACCTGCTGCCCCAGCTTAAGCTTATGTATTTGCTCAATAAGCTCCATGTAGTACTTACTGCCGGCATCGTCATTAAAGTTGCCCGTTATCACCAGCTTGATCCTCTTGTCCCTTAGCTTTTCAATAAGCTCTATAGCTACTTCTATGCCCTTTCGCCTTACTATCCTTGTTATCTGGAAAAGCATTATGCTATCCTCATCAAAGCCCAGGTTCCTGTGCAGGCAAATGTTCTTATCAGTAATCATACCAAAAGGCTTGTCAAAGTCCATTACATTGGGTACATTAACCGAATCCCTGTTGAACTTTTCCTTAAGCGTTTTCTGGGCATGCGTGTTTATCACGGCGTGAACCGAATTCGGCAGGCGCAAAGGAAATGTATTTTCTATAAGCTCATTTATCTTCTTGTGGGGCGAAATATACCTCCCTCCCCTTTCCCATGCAAAATCATGATCATGGGTTATTGTCGGCAGTCCCGACCTTTTTACTGCTTTCTTTATGGCCAGTCCCATTTCCAGGTGCGAAGGCAGAGCAGAAGCATTCTCCGATATTACCAGTTCGATGTCCCTGTGGTCAAGCCAGTCCACTATCCTCTTGTATATCACCTTTGAATAAAGGTCAATATGCTCGAGCAGCTCGTCAACATCGGCGTCAGGATGAAAAAAAGCCTTTTTCTGTCCCCAGTAACTCTCAGGGGAGAAGAAAGACATCTCCGGTATAAGCGTTTCAAATTCATGGTTCATCTTCCTCTCCTCATACTGGCCTGACAATATGAATACTTCATGGCCCATCCTCTTCAGAACCTCTATCCACTTTTCTGTCTCAAGAGCAACACCGTCCACGCCCCCAATCCTTCCTATTACAATTCCTATTCTCATAACAATAAAAATCTTTGTTAATAAAAAACGGACTGCATCGTTTGATTAGATGCAGTCCCTTTATTATAAACCACACCGCCTAAAACTATTTTAATGCAAATGTGGTATATCCTATTTCATAACCTTCGGAATAAAGAATAACAGTATATATTCCCGGTATCAATGTCTCCGCGCTATCCCAGAAAATACACATGTCAATATCCTTATTTTCATATTCAAGTTCCCTCACTGCCGAATATACAATCATCTCTCCGTTGTATTCAAAAAGATTGTCTGCATCAGAAGCAAGCACAACATCGTCGGGCCTTATTATCCTCATGTAAACATCCCTCGGTCCCGGCTCAGCTACACTATTCTCCCTTATAGTAAAACATACCTTTATCTTTTCAACTTTACTTACCTTGTCTTTTACTTTGCTATTCTTGTTAAGGGGACTGACAACCACATTCTTGGCCGTAAGTACCGATGCTAACTGGACCTGTGAACTTAACAGCTCTGTCTGCTTTGACAGTTCGTCCCTGTCAGTTTCTACCTCACGCAACCTTGACCTTACCATAACATTTTCGGCAGTAAGCTCCTGGTTTCTCATATTAAGTGAATCAATCTGCACGATGTAGCTTCTCATTACGGCACGCAAGGTTTCCAGCTCCTTAGTATACATTTTTATCTTTGTGGCATCTGAAGCCCTGTATTTAAGAAGCCTCCTGATCTTTTCCTGCTCGACCGACAGCAGCTTGTTTATGCTGTCATTGGTGGTCATTAATGAGTCATATTCGACAATCAGTCCGTTTAGTTTAGCTTCCAGCTCGACCTTCTGCTCCTTCAGCAACATATTCGCTTCTTCGGTTTTCTTAAGATCCCTGGAAAACCTGTATAAGAAAACTCCCATAACAACTATGAGGACAGCGAGAGCAGCTATCACAATTATAAGAACCAGGCGGGTTCTCTGGTCAGGACTGCCATATCTGGGGTCCTTGGTCTCTTTTGTTTGATTATTAGATGTTTCCATATAAAGTAATAATTAATTGATTAGGGTCAATAAAAATTATTTCTAACAAATATACAACAACTATATTTTGATTGATAGAATGTAACAAAAAATTAATCTGTTTATGCTAAAGGAAGTTACTCAATAACCACTTCGACATTCATTCCCGGCCTGAATGATTTGTTTGCGGAATCTGGCTTTGCAATAATATCGACCGTATTTGTACGTACATTAAAAACCTGGCCTATGCTTTTAACCGTTGCCCCTGAAACCGGCCCTTCCAGCCCTTTAACGGAAAAGTCTATATGCATATCTTTATATATCCTGTCATATAAAGCGCACGGCAGTTCAAAGCTTATAAGCAGCTCATTGATATCAGCTATCTCATAAATAAATGCATATGAGTCAATAAACTTGCCGGTGTTGCCTTCTGTTTTTATAATATATCCGCTGACAGGGGCATAAATGTTAATAGTGTTTGTAAATCCCTCCTTTACCACTTTTTCGGCATCTATGCCAATATAATCCAGCTGGGCCTTCAGAGCCCTTAACCTGGCCTCATTAGCCCAGTAATCGGACTGTGCCCTTTGCATTCTCTTGATAGATGATGCATGTTCAAGTGTCAGTTCACCCTGCCTCTTAAAATCTTCAGTATAGTAATCTGCCTGGCTCCTGGCCTCGAGATAATCCCTCTGTATCTTTATATAATCCTGGTGTGTTAAAACTGCCAGCAGAGCCCCTTTTTTTACATAATCACCGTTGTTATAATACATCTTCTTTATAAAACCGTTGATTGGGGCCGTCACTGTTGCAAGCCTGGCAGGATGAAGTGTAAAATACCCGCTGCAGATAAAAGTATCGCGGACTTCCGATGCGGCAGCAGTTGATGTTTCATCTTCAGCCTTTTCAATGTGCTCCCTCTGGCAGGAAATAGAAAACAACAGTATGAAAACATAACTAATATTTTTCATTATTCGGAATTTTATTCAAATATAACTCCTTTCTAATCGCAGCCTGGTTGTATAAGTTAAGGATATTAAGGTATTCAAGCCTTAAATCCAGGGCACGGCCAACCATGCCGGCATAAGCGCAATATTCAATATCTTCATTTTCATACCGGTCCCCGGCCACCTGAACAAGGCGCTTCGAAAGGCCCAGTATCTTTTCGTAATATGCAAGCTGATCCTCATACTTCTTCAGCAGTAGCTCCGGCTCCGCCCGCTCTCTATTCTTCGTAAAATCATGATAATCTGCCAGACAATATTTAACAAGACTGTCACTCTCAGGTATAAGACTATCCCCCGTAAATAAAATCTTCTTTAACTTATTCTCCGAAATTCTTACATCATAGACGGCATCTGCATACTGCGATTCAGCTTCCAAATAATCGATGTACGGCAGCAACCTGCCTGCTACGTCTGTCTCCCCTAATTCATAGTGCAGCAAGCTTTTCTCCATTAATAACCCGCACAATGCCCTCTTTTCATCCATGACCTTTAACCTGTTATGCCCGTAAATCCACCTGTAATATTCTGACTTTATGTCAGCGGCATAAACATCGGAAATTGTATCATTCAAATTTGTGGCAGCCAAAGCCAGTGCTTCCTGGAGTCCGATTACCCTTTCGCCCCGATCCTGCGCCAATGCCCCTAAACAACTCAGCCCGAGATAAATATATAATAATTTAATTATTGTATTTAACATAATTATTCCGGGATTTGCTGTTTTTCAAAAAATATATCAAAGAATCCGGGAATGCACTTATATCCAAGTTGTGATGATGAGTTTAGAAAAACCGCTATTCCAATACCCTCTGAGGGTAGCAATGCGACCTCGGCCCTGTAACCATTAACGTATCCTCCGTGGTATACTATTTGCTTCCCCTGGCACTCGAAAATACGCCAGCCCAGACCATAGTAAAGATTGCCCAGCCCTTTCCAGTGCCCCCGGTATTTGTACTTTATATATGTCCTTATATGGGGCCTGAATATCTCATCAAGTATTTCCGGCTTTATGATATCGGGATTACTGCCAAGCAATGCCTGAAGCCACTTTGACATATCAGAAATACTCATATTTATACCTGATGCCGGAGAAACTGAATAATAGCGCCCGCTGTTCTTCCTCTTCCTGTAAGTATTTCCTGCTGCAGTGTGAGGCAGTGCAATGTTTCTGCCGGTGACCAGGCTATAATAATCTGTCGATGCATCCCCCATTTCCAGGGGCTCAAATATCTCTTCCACAATCAAAGAGTTATAGCATTTGCCTGTCCGGTTCCTTACTATGTCACCTAATAGGCTGAAAACTACATTCTGGTAACTGTATACTTCGCCCGGACCGCTAATTGCAGGAACATCAGCGAGCATACTGACAATATCATCATAGGGCACATCCTGGTCAAGCAGATTGGTAAATGTATGTCTGGGAAGCCCCGACGTGTGACTCAGAATATGACGGATAGTCAGTTCCCGCGTATTTACAGAGTCTTTCAGTGAAAACCCGGGAATGTGCGCTTTCACCCTGTCATCCCACCCCAGCACACTGTCAGATACAAGCATGCCTGTCAGCACGGCCGCAAATCCCTTGGAAACAGACCCTGTCCTGAAAACAGTATGTATATCCACGGAATCATCGCTGTCCGCCTCCTTCACTCCATAACCCCTTGTCCACCTGAAACCCTTGTCGCTGACAATTGTAACTGCAGCCCCCGGTCCCCCGCTTTCCTTAAATTCCCTGGAAAAAAACCCGTCATAACTCTTTACAATACTGTCAAAATCCACCGATAGTCTCCGCATTTCAGCAGCATTGTAGTTCGTATCCCTGCTGTCTGTTGCTCCGGAATAGTCGGGACTGTTATTCAGGGAAAAAAACACGAGGAAACAGAATAATATAAACCCTATATGCATTACCCTTTTCCGCATATGCCAAAACTATTATGTTTTTAAGGAACCCGGGGATTAATTTTTTAAAAGTTTTCAACCAGCGCTTAATCACAAAGAGCAACCCCCCTTGCCTTAAGTATTGAATAATTTTATAATTTAGTAATCCGTAAACTTCTGCAAAATGAAAAAACATCTGCTAATCCTTTCGTTATTCTGCTTGCTGCCACTGACAGCTGTCCATACTAATCCCCGCAATATCTTTCCTTCCATAAAAGGATGGGACAGGGAAATAAACGATGTTGTATATGACAATTATACACTGTGGGAATATATTGACGGTGCTGCAGATATTTACCTTGCTTACGACTTTGAAAATTTATTTATCGCCACCTATACCGATAGTGAAGGTAAAAAAATAAATGTGGAACTATACAGGCACAGCACACCTGAAAATGCCTTTGGCATTTATAGCGCCGAGAGAATGGCCGATTATAGTTTTGTTGATGTCGGCGTGCAGGGTTACTATGAATCAGGTATACTTAACTTCTTAAGCGGACAGTATTATGTAAAGATGTCCTCAGCCGGCAAACCTTTAGCTGGCAAGGAAGCATTCCTCGAAATTGCTGTAGCGTTAATCGATGCGCTGGAGACAGATAATAACTGGCCCCCTGTTCTCGGACTTTTTCCTGAAGAAGGGAAGGCTGCCAACACCGAAAGTTACATAGCAAGAGACTTCCTTGGCTACAGTGTTTTATATTCGGCCTTCACTGCCGAATATGATATGCCGGAAAAGTTTAAGATGTTCATTATCAGACTGTCCGGTGAATCAGAGGCCTCCTCAATGCTGCAAAGTTATACTGATCAGCTTAATGAAGATAAAATAACCGTTGAGGATGGTATATATATTATTCAGGATCTTTTTAACGGGACGGTATTTATGGCCTTAAGTTCAAATTACCTGATAGGAGTTATTAATACAAGCAATGAAAAACTTGCTGCCGACTATATAAATAAAGTAAGGGCTAAAATGTAAATCTACTTTTCTATCTCCAGCAATACCTCGTCTTTTGCTACCGAATCATTCTGCTTGACAAGTATCTTCTTTATCTTTCCTGTGACATGGGAGCTTATCTCATTCTGCATCTTCATAGCTTCGAGGATAAGTATGGGATCCCCCTCCTTGATTTCCGCATTCTCCTCAACAAGGAGATCAACAATCTTGCCCGGCATAGGAGCTATTATTGCCTCTGTTTTGCTTTTTTCCTTTTGCTTGTCAAGATATTTTTTTCTCTTGTATGATATCGGGGATTCCACAGAGAACCAGTAGCTGACACCGTTTAATAAAACGGTATACTTATTCTGGCTCTTGTCAGTGATTTCAGCCTGGTACTTCCTGTTCTTCCATACAAGGTAAGTGAATCCGTCTTCGCTTTCAAATATTTTAATATCTGCTTTCTTGTTGTTTATTTTCAGGTCTTCACTGAAAAGGCTGTTCATCTTGTATCTTTTATTCTTCTGCGTAACAGCAATATACTCATCCTTCAGTATTTTGACTTTCTTATTTTGTGCTTTTATCATCCCTGTTTAGAATTAAAGTGATCTGAGCCTTTTATTCAATACCCAGGGGCTTATGTTCTTGCCCTGCTGGAAATTAACATAAGTCGAACGGTCTGTTTCGAGTTCTGCTGCAAAATCAAAAGCTGCCACGTAAGCAGCAAGCATCTCGTCATCAACCTCCTGGTAATAGAGTTTGTCCATTTCCTTTTCAATAAAAGATGTATTAAAATCGCCCTTTTTAAATTTCTTATTTGTCAGTACTGCAAGACAAAAAGGAATAGTGGTTTTTATTCCTTTTACCCAGAACTTTTTCAGTGCACTTACAGCTGCAGATATTGCTTTTTCCCTCGTTTCCCCATGAACTATAAGCTTGGCAATCATGGAATCATAGTAGGGAGTGATAACTGAAGAGTTGTTTATGCCACTGTCAATACGTATATTCTTGCCTTTCGGATAACTTATTTTCTCAATCGTGCCAATATTGGGTGAAAAGCCAGCCTGAACATCTTCGGCATTTATCCTTAACTCTATGGCCCATCCTTTTAGTCTGATATCGTTCTGCGTAAACGGCAGCTTTTCTCCTTCGGCAATCCTTATTTGCTGTTCAATAAGATCTATGCCTGTAGTTATCTCTGTAACAGGATGCTCAACCTGTATCCTTGTATTCATCTCCATAAAATAGTAGTTCCTTGCATCGTCAACAAGAAACTCTACTGTTCCCGTGCTGTAATAACCTACTGATTCGGCAATGCGCACTGCATCCCCGCCCATCTTCTTCCTTAGCTTCCTGTCTACCACAAACGAAGGTGCTTCTTCAATAAGCTTCTGGTGCTTGCGCTGTATGGAGCATTCCCTTTCACCAAGATGAACAATATTGCCGTGCTTATCGCCAAGAATCTGGAATTCTATGTGGCGCGGATTACTGACGTATTTTTCTATGAACAGTGCCGGATCGCCAAAGGCCTTTTCAGCCTCGTCAGTAGCCATCCTGAACATCTTTTCCATCTTCGATTCCTTGTCAACAACCCTCATTCCACGTCCCCCGCCTCCTGCCGCAGCCTTTAATATAACGGGATAGCCTATCTTCTTTGCTATATCCCTGGCATGGACATCATTCATGATGTTGCCCATGCTTCCCTTTAATAAGGGTATATTGTACTTTGTGGCCAGTTGCTTTGCAATAGTCTTATTACCCATCTTATATATAGCTGAAGCAGAGGGGCCGATAAAGCATATCTTCTTTTCTTCACAGCGGGTTGCAAAATATGGGCTCTCTGCCAGAAAGCCATACCCCGGGTGAATAGCATCTATCCTATTGCTTTTGGCTGCATTAATTATTTTTTCAATATCCAGAAATTCGGGTATCTCCCCTATATCATCACTGAAGTCAATAACATGATCTACATGCTTAAGATAAAGTGCATTGGGTTCCTTCGCAGTCTTTATACCGTAAGTCTTTATCCCTAACTTCCTGGCCGTATTGTTAATGCGTACAGCTATCTCTCCGCGATTGGCAATTAGCAGACTCTTAATTTTCATAATACAGGCTTATAAGGAGAATTCAAATGTATTAAAAATTGTACTAAAACAAGACTGTTATTATTATAATTTTTTAATCAATGCGGCTAAGTTAAAAGATAATTATAGAGGGATATTGCCGTGCTTCCTGGAAGGAACGCTGACATGTTTATTTTCGAGTGCCTCAAATGCCGTAATAAGCTTCTTCCTGGTCATCGCCGGGTCTATTACTTCATCTATATAGCCTTTTTCATCAGCAACAAAAGGATTTGCTATCTCTTCGCGGTATTTTACAGCCAGCTCTTTCTTCATCTTATCGGGATCATTGGACTTTCCAAGCTCTTTTCTGAAAAGTATCGATACCGCCCCTTCCGGTCCCATTACAGCAATTTCTGCTGTGGGCCAGGCAAAATTGAAGTCTCCTCCCAGGTTTTTACTGTTCATAACACAATATGCGCCCCCATATGATTTCCTGAGTATGACAGTAATTTTGGGAACCGTTGAATCGCTGTATGCATACAGCAGTTTTGCCCCGTGCTTGATAATTCCGTTATGCTCCTGGTCTATTCCCGGAAGAAAGCCCGGCACATCTTCAAGTGTCAGTATTGGTATATTAAATGCATCACAGAAACGGATAAAACGCGCTCCCTTTACAGAAGAGCTTATATCAAGGGTCCCGGCAAGGACCTTTGGCTGGTTTGCCAGTATGCCTATAGTCTTTCCCCTCAGCCTGCCGAATCCGATTACTATATTCATTGCATAATACTCGGCCACTTCAAAAAAAGTGCCCTTGTCTATGATAAGGTTTATAATCTCCTTCATATCATAGGGCTTATTCGGATCGTCGGGCACAATATCACGCAGCTTCTCCTCTACACGCTCCTCAGTGTCACCGAAATCAACAAAAGGGGGATTCTCGAGGTTATTTGAAGGCAGGTATGAAAGCAGTTTCTGCAATCCCCTTATGGTATTCTCCTCATCCTCATATACAAACTGTGCCACACCGCTCTTTTGCATATGTACATTGGCCCCTCCCAGCTCGTCAAAAGTAACTTCCTCATTCAGCACCTCCTTTACTACATTTGGTCCTGTTACAAACATGTAACTCGTCTTGTTTGTCATAAACACAAAATCTGTCAGGGCCGGCGAATACACTGCTCCACCGGCAGCAGGACCCATAACGACTGAAATCTGGGGAATAACCCCTGAAGATTTGACATTTCTGTGAAATATACTGGCATAGCCTGCAAGACTGGCTACTCCCTCCTGAATGCGGGCTCCTCCCGAATCAATCAATCCAATCATCGGCGCCCCCATCTTAAGTGCCATATCCTGTATCTTCGCAATCTTTGAAGCATGAACCGACCCCAGAGAGCCCCCCATTATTGTGAAATCCTGGGCATACATAAAAGTCAGCCTCCCTGCCACCCTTCCATGGCCTATAATCACCCCGTCCCCATATGCCGAAACAACCTTACCGAATTCACCGCCTGACGGATAGGGCTTGGAAAATGCATCAATCTCTTCGAAAGAGTCAGGATCAAATAAAAGCTCAATTCTCTCCCTTGCAGTCAGCTTTCCCTTGGAATGCTGCTTCTCGCTAACAGCTTCCCCATGCTGCTCTAGGTATGTGTCATAGCGAGCCAGAAATCTTTTATATAATTTACCGTCTATATCCATGTGATTAATCGTTAGTGTAAAACTAAAGCTTACTAATTAGAATAACTTATTCTTAAGGACAGTCTAAGAGGATGCAAATTTAATAATAAATATATGATATAATCAACATGAAATACCTTTTAATGTGGGATTATTTTAAAGAGTATGGGAATTGTCATTGATACATTGATGATTTTGCCATCCTTCCTGCCGGGGATCCATTTTGGAGATAAGCTTATAACCCTCATCACCTCTTCATTAAAATAATCTTTGTCTGCTTTGACTATTCTTGCCTTTATAACCTCACCCTGCTTGTTGACAGTAAAATTAAGATAAACCTTAGCCTCTTCATTGTTCTGCCTGGCCACCTCGGGATACCTGATACCTTCAAGTATAAATCTTTTAAATCCTTCCAATCCTCCATGAAAGGCTGGCATTATGAAATATTCAAAGTAGGCGGTATCTTTCCCCTCACGGGTAAAACACCTGCCCCTTATAAACTCATCATTTTTATATATATCTTTCCTTATCAGCTGTCCGTTCTCATAATAGGTGAGAAACTTGCCGTGCCTGGCTCCAAGCTTGTATTCAACGACCTTTGCCAGAAACCCTGACAGTGACCATGTCTTTTCAGTCCCGTCTATTAATCCGTTTATATATTTCCTGCGGACTTTCGGCTGTCCGTTCTCATAATACTCCAGGTATTCGCCGTTAAGCTTGTTATTAAGGAAATTACACTCTATAAGTGGCTGCCCGTTCTCATACCAGTACCTGAAGTCGCCTGTTTTAAAATCAGGATTTATTGATTTATAAGTACCGGCCATCTGAATAAGACCTGAAATATAATAATCCCTTACGATAAACTGCACTTTTCCGCTTGTGTCGTCACTGATAACCCTGTAATAACGAGCATTTTCGATGTCTGATTGCTGCCAGTTCCTGTCAAAGTATACTGTATCACATATTAATTGCGAATAACAATTGATTGCAATTGCCAATATTATGTTCGCTGCAATAACTCTTTTCATATCAGACAATTACTGTGTCATCAGTATAACCTAAAATAGCATTTGATACTGCCCTTGGCTCAGGGGGCATTGAATAAATATTCTTTTCGTATTCCCTGTTATAAGGAGAAATATTTAATACTTTTCCATTGGCAAAAAGCGTGCTGCTGCCTCCCGGATCAAAGCCCATAGCTTTCCATGCCCCTAATTTAATCATAATTTCAGCCATGTCTACATGTGTAGCTCCCACAGATTCCCTTATTCTCCCGTTAACGGTCAGCACCAGCAAATTGCCTTCCCTGTCGATGCCGGCTGCTATCTTGGGCCCACGCATATCAGTATAGTCCAGTCTTGCAGCCTGTGTAGCAATTGAATTAGCTGTGGTCCAACCCCCTTCTTCCATGTTGATTGCTTCTTCCCCGTTATTTACAAGCAGGGGACCCGCCTCTACAGCATGGATAATGTTGCTTATCCCGTTAACTTTCAATCCCAGCTCTGCTTCCAGCTCATCAAAATCTTCCGGAAACCGGTCCGCCGGAAAGGATAATGTCAGTCCCACCGGGATAATCTTCACCGAACTGCTGTTTTTTATTATGTCTTTGATAATATTACCGGACAATCTGACTATCACCCTTCCTTTTGCATCAATATCCTCATGTTTGTAAAGCAAATCATAATAACAAGGCTCCTCCCCCGACCGTTCACAATTGTAATTTTCACTGCCAATAACAACTTTAGTCTTCTTTCGCGTTACAGTTATACCCTTTCTCGAGTTTACCCTTCTTATATCTATTTTGCCCTCGTTATTTACAAGGAAAGCCGCTTTGTTATAGAGAGGGGGACTTGTAACTTTCTTGTCCGATACCAGAAGGCCCAGTGGTGATCCGATATAAGATTCGGGCAGGCCGAGCTTGCCTACAAGTTCGGGATTAAGTATATACCCGCCATTCCATGCTATTTTTATGTCTTTTCCTGTCTCTCCGGTGAACTCTTCGGCAAGGGTTGTCACCTTTTTTGTCCCGTTAATGCTCGACACGGTCCTGAATACCCAACTATGATCAGGGTTACTTACATTTACTCTCGCATATACACCATTCCAGGGCATTCCGTCACCATAAATACCGCTTAAGTATTCATATTCAATTTCACTGTTTTTTTCCGCTGCTCCCATAAGGTTATCCAGCACATAGTCCGCCGGAGATCCTCTCTCCTCGGAATCTTTTTTTAGTATCTGGAAAAGCTTCTCTTCTCCATATCTTTTAACTGCATTATTAAACTGCCTGCTGTTTAATATCTGGTTAAAATCCTTTGCTGTCTGTATGGGTGTAGGATATGCCAGCGTAGTCTTTATCCCTGCCGGCACAAACTGGATATAACCACTGTACAGCGGAATGCCCATAATGTTCGCAGTAACAGGATGTATGGCATTGCCTATATGAAAGCAGTCAATATCAACAATATCGCTCATTATTGAAGCAAATTGCCTGTTTGAAATAATAAATCCCCCATTGTCACGGATATACCTCAAAACCTTTAATGCTTTGGCGCCCATCTGAGGAAAATGAATGCCCAGGCACAACTGCTTTGACTCGATGATCTTTATCAGTCCGTGTTTATACAATAAATACAGCTCCTTTTCTTTGCCTGATTCGATATATTCAATAATGTCATCTTTATTGTACCACTTGCCAATAGGTTTTGTGTGGGCAAACACATATACAGGTGCAAGCCTCTTCTTATTCTTTAATATCAGCTTGCTATCCAGCTCCTCCTCTATTGTCAGCCTGAGCCTTGAGCGAACGGACTGCAAAGCAAAAAACTCAAGCTCATACTTTACATAATCCCCCGGAAAAATACCAATAGGTATGTTTGTCTGCAGCTTTTTTATCAGCCTTTCCCTGTCATCAATTGCGATATCTGAACTGGAAGTCAGTTCTGCAAGGGCAAGGTTCCAGTCAGTAAAAAAATGGGGGCTTTCATCAACAATTTTCCTTGCCTTGGGATTCACAATCTTAAGAAAAAGCAAGTTTACCAGTCCCGTTAACTCCTGGATCGTAAAATCCTGACAGGGATAATAGTTTTTGTTTCTATGCCTGTAGGCAAAGGAATGGTCATGCCTGATCTTTATTTCCCCCTCCCGGTAATGGAATATATTGTCAACTGCATTAAAATACCTGTACTTCTTTTCTTCCGGTATGTTTATTGAGCTGTAATCTTTCAGCAGCTTATTTGCATAGCTGTGCACAAAGCCCCTTATTTGCTGCTCCTCAACCCTGAATGCACTGGGATCAATCAATGACTTGAGATTAAGCATAAATGCCAATCTTCCGAATCCCGGCATGAAATGCCTGTTCTCTGTTTTCAGTATGGCCCTTAGATCATTATTGCTGAAGTTCACTACCTTTTTATATCTGCTGATTTCCGCTTTTACCGTCTCCATCGACTTTTCATTAGGCAGCACCTGGTTGTAAAGCCTGAATAAAATATTATTTATGTTGTTTGTAAGGGCCTCGAGACTAAATCTTCCCAATATTGCATTCTTATTGTGCAGTATCTCCTCGGTATATTTGTGCGGAAACATCACCCTGTCAAAAACATCATCAGCATGCTTTGAAGTTATTTTCTTCCCTGAAAATTCAATTACCTTTAACCTGTCAATCTCGGGCAGTTGCTCGCCTATAACCTCAGAATAAACATTTTTCGGAAAATACCTCCTGCAAAAAATTGGCGTCCCGCAGGCTGTGGCTTCAATAATAGGCAGGCCCCGTCCCTCGGTCCTGCTTGGTAATAATACCAGCGATGCTATATTATACAGCTCCGGTACACCAACCGGATTCCTGAACCTGCTCTTGAAGGATTCCTTGTCAAGCTCACTGAACAGGAATGCCAGGTAAACCTTATTCCTTAGTCCCGGGTCAAGTACATTCAGAAGCTCAGAAAAACGGATAATAAGTTTCTGATAGTATTCAAAATGTCCTACTGCAATGGGACCTGTAACAATAATAGTGAGTTTCAGATTGGGAGTAGTTTTTAGCCGGTCAACAAAGTTGACATTGCTAAAAAGCCTTTTTATCAGCTTAAATCCCAGTTCAATTCTTTTTCTTTCTATGATCCTCGTGGGTTGCAGGAATACTATGTTTTCCGAAAGGAACTTTTCCACAGGCTTTGTCTTGGCCCCAATTAATATCGGCCGGGAATCCTTCTTGTCAACAAGATTATTCTTAATAACATCCGAAACCGAATAACTTATTAAAGCACTGCTGTAACGGCTCAATATCTTCTCAAACTGGTAAAATGTATTGATTTTTTCCCTTTTGCTGACATTAAAATACTTGTCGGTGTCCACCGCCGTTCCTATCTTAGTTACACTCGCCGGATTATGACCTTTGTCAACTACCAGCCGCCGCGACTGCATCTGGTTTATATTCACATTTATCCACGAACGTGATTCCCATGGAAATAATACCTCTATTACTGAAAATACCTCTCCAATATCGGCATTATTGAAAAAGAAGTCCCTCGGCCCCTCTTTTAATCCCTTTTCAAGAATATCAATTTTCTTGTTGCCCCCTTCCCAGTAAAAGTCATGATTATTATTAATAACGGGTATACCCAGGTACTCTGCAACAAATATGGTAGCCAGCGCCATTGATATATTTCCCGGATTTGAGCATACATTAATCAGGTATAAAAGATTTATGTTATTGTTCTCAATATACGTACCCAGTTTCTCGGTTATTATTAATACTTCTTCCCAGAGCTTTATTATCAGCTCATTGTATTTCTTGCCGCCTCTTTCAAGCTTTGTGAAATAGAAATCCTTATACAGCTTCCAGTTGTCAAAAGCTCTCATTTCCGGTATCTCATACCTTATAGTGCTTTTGTCTATGAGCTTATAAGATTCAGGATAGAACCTGCCGCATATGTAGTGTATTTTAATACCTTTCAGGATTTTTCTGAAAATCTTTGCATATTTTTCAACCTCTATCGTTACTCCGTCGACAGAATATAAAAATGTTATAAAGGCCATACCCCCTTCTGTTATCTTCTTTTTAAAATCCTTGTATGTGTCGCTAAATCTTACTGTTGGCAGTGGCTTTGTTTCCCTGAACCTGTCAATAAAAATACCCAGATCAAACCATGTTCTGATCTTCTCGCTTCTTAGCGCTGAAATCATCTCTGACACTTTCATTCTTTTCTTCATGGTTATTTGCCTGTGGTTATCGGTATTTAAGATATGAAAAATTCAATTTATAAAAAAATTAATACTTATTGTTTATATTTATCAGTTCTTTATACTGAAGTATGCAAAAATCAAGAATTACCGGTATTGCAGGCAGATTTATTTTATCATCTGCATGGGCCCTGCTTATACTTGTAGCCTGCATAGTCCCTGCAAATAAGATTCACCGGTCCTTTTTACCTAACGTAAAGCATATGGACAAGTACTTTCATTTTGTCATGTACTTTGCCTTTTCGGTGATCCTTTATATTGACCTTCACAAATACTACCGCCTGCTTAAAAACAGGTACCTTGCCTGCTTATATATATTTGCAATATCACTGTTTTGGGGTATTATTATTGAACTTATCCAGTATTTCTTCGTGTCAAGCAGGGAAGGCAGTATCCTCGATGTGCTGGCAAATGCAGGAGGGATAATTGCCGGTGTAATACTTATCCTGACAACAGTAAAGTACTTACAAAAACAATGACGTTACCCGTTACCTTTAAGAGGTATCTTATCAACACGCCTCTTATGCCTCCCTCCGTCAAAAGGAGTGCCCAGAAACCTGTCCACTATGCCTGTTGCCTCGCTGATAGAAATAAACCTTGCAGGAAGCGCACAGACATTGGCATCATTATGTCTTCTTGCCAGTTCCGCAATCTCTACATTCCAGCATAATGCTGACCTTATTCCCTGATGTTTGTTGACTGTCATGTTTATTCCATTTCCCGAGCCGCAGAGTGATATCCCGTAATCAAAATCACCGTTTGCAACTGCCTCGGCAAGAATATGTGCATAATCAGGATAATCAACATTGTCAGGGGTATGCGAACCAAAATCCTTAACAGTATAACCCTTTTTCCCAAGGTACCCTGTCAGTTCTTTCTTCAGCTCAAACCCTGCGTGATCACTTGCTATGGCAATTTTCATTCTTTCAATTCATAATATTACTTAATGGCAAATATATAATATTATATTATTAACATTACTGTTAAATTATTGTTAGATCATTGAAGGTTAAAATTGATAAAAAAACTTGACTTGTGCTGCACGGAATTTGTATATAAATTGTTTTAAAAAATAAAAATATTTTTTTTAGAAATTCTTATCTGAAACCTAACATTATTTAAACAAAATATCGTTTTAAAAAAACTGATTATTTTTACATACCAGTACTAATTAACAACTTGTTAAAAAGTATATAATTGGGTTAAAATCAAAAATTAATTATAATAAAGGCTGTTGAAAATCATTTAACAATTTTTTAATTAATTAAAAAACAAGAAAAACATAATAATTTTATAAACACAATTAACAGCATATAAAATAAAATAATATAAATAATCTAAAAACATATTAATGAATTATGATGTTAATAAAAAGGATTTGAAGGATTTTGGATATCTGAACGCAGAGGTACCTGAAGAAATTGATTTAACGGCAGAAATAGACAAGCTGAGGAAAGAAAAAAATGCCGTTATACTTGCACATTATTACCAGGATGATAAAATACAGGATATAGCGGATTTTGTCGGCGACAGCCTTGACCTGTCAAGAAAGGCAGCCAATACCCGTGCTGATATTATTGTATTCGCAGGAGTACATTTTATGGCAGAGACAGCAAAAATTTTATCTCCGGAGAAGAAGGTTATTGTTCCTGATTTAAATGCGGGATGCTCTCTTGCAGATTCATGTCCCCCTGAAGAATTCAGAAAATTTATTGAAAAATACCCCGATCATACGGTTATAAGTTACATAAATACCACTGCTGAGATTAAAGCACTGTCGGACATAATATGCACATCAAGCAATGCATTGCATATAATCAACTATTTGCCACGCGATACAAAGATTGTGTTTGCTCCTGATAAGAATCTGGGTAATTATATAAAAAGCCTGACAGGAAGAGATATGGTCATATGGAACGGCGCGTGCCATGTGCACGAGGAGTTTTCTGTGGAAAGAATTACTGAGCTTAAGAAGGTAAATCCCGATGCAAAAATTATAGCACATCCGGAATGTGAAAAACCTGTACTTTTAATGGCAGACCATATAGGTTCTACATCGTCACTATTGAAATATACGGTAAGTGATAATGCTGATAAATATATAGTTGCCACTGAACCCGGCATAATACACCAGATGAAGAAGGCAAGCCCCGGTAAAACATTCATCCCCGCCCCACCCAGGGATTCGACATGCGGTTGCAGTGAATGTAATTTTATGAAATTAAATACGCTTAAAAAGATATATGTATGCATGAAATATGAGCTTCCCGAAATAACGCTGGATGAAAAATTAAGGGTAAAAGCGAAAAAACCCATATTAAAAATGCTTGAAATTTCTGAAAAAATAGGACTTTAGCATTATGAAATATTACAGATATATTCTTTTAATACTTGCTTTGAACAAATTTTTTATTTCCTGGACCCAGCAGGAAATTGTGCAGGACGGTTACAATATTTTATATTACAGAAACGGTAAGGTATCAAGTGAAGGGATGATGAGAAACGGCAAGCCTGAAGGATTCTGGAAAACTTATTACATGACCGGCGTATTGAAGTCCGAAGGCAACAGGAAAAATCATATGCTTGACAGCACATGGATCTTCTACAATAACTTTGGTGACACGGCAAAGAAAATTAACTATATCATGGGTAAGAGAACGGGGTATATGCTGACATATAATACCGACCGCACGGACAACATCGAATATATAGGAAACATAATAGCAAAGGAGCTGTATATAAACGACATGAAGGAGGGTACTTCTTTTTATTATTATAATAGCGGAAAGATTAAGAGTATAGTTGAGTATAAAAGCAACAGGAGGGATGGAATAGCTTTTGAATATGACGAATCAGGGACAATAATAACCATATTGCACTATGTCAAGGGAAATCTTGCAGAAAGGGAAAAGATAAACAGGACTGATGAGAATGGATTAAAACAGGGAGTGTGGAAAGAATTTTACAGCGACAATAAAGAGAAAAAGGAAGTTGAATACAAGGATGATAAAATTGATGGCCTGTATAAAGAATATGATGAGAATGGTAACCTGACTTTGCTTTTAAAGTACGAAGGGGGTAAGATTGTACAGGATGATAATATCGAAGCAGAAGATGTTGAAATAAAAAGTGAATATGATGAAGACGGTAATATAACTTATAGCGGGGCTTTCAGGAATTTTAAACCCATTGGTATACACCGCAAATATGATATAAGCGGAAATGTAATAAATGCATATATTTACAACGATAACGGGGAAAAAATATCTGAGGGAGTAGTTGACAAGGAGGGAAACAAAACAGGATACTGGAAAAATTTTTACCCCACAGGAGAGCTCAAATCAGAAGGTGAATACCGGAATAACACGCAGCAGGGGAAATGGGTGTTCTATTATAAAAATGGTGAAATAGAGCAGACAGGAGAATTTGAAAATGGCAGGCTTAACGGGAAATGGGTATGGTATTATGAAAGCGGACAGGTTAAAAGGGAGGAGGAGTATTATAACGGCAGGGAAGAAGGAATGTTTGTTGAATATGATGTAACAGGTGAAGTTATCACAAAAGGCGAGTATTTTGACGGTGAAAAGGAGGGGGAATGGTATTATAATGTAGGCGATGAGATTGAAATAGGCTCATACATCGGCGGATTAAAGGACGGGAAGTGGAAACATTATTATCCCGGCAATATTCTTAAATTTGAAGGAGAATATATTCAGGGAAATCCTGACGGTAAGCACAGATATTTTTATGATAACGGGGTATTAAAGGAGGAGCAGTTTTTTACAATGGGCATAAAGGAGAAGAACTGGAAAAAGTATGACAGATATGGTAATTTACTGATTACCATTACTTATCAGGACAACAGGGAAGCAAGAATTAACGGAGTGAAGGTTGATCTGCAGGATGATAATATAAAACTTATAAAATAGAAAAACCTTTTATGGATGATATTTTAAATATCAGGAATGAAAAAATAAGCGAAGCCGAAAAGGAATATGAGAAAAAACTCAGGCCCCATGAATTTAATGAATTTAAGGGACAGGATAAGATAGTCGAGAACCTTAAAGTGTTTGTGAAAGCAGCTAAAATGAGAAATGAGGCCCTGGATCATATTCTTTTATCCGGACCCCCTGGCTTGGGTAAGACAACTCTCGCCATCATCATAGCCAACGAATTAAACTCTGGCATTAAGACAACATCCGGACCTGTACTTGAAAAAGCAGGGGACCTGGCTGGAATACTGACAAACCTTGAAGAGAATGACGTACTGTTTATAGATGAGATACACAGGCTTAATGCAACAATAGAAGAATATTTGTATTCGGCAATGGAGGATTATAAGATTGACCTTGTTATTGACAAGGGACCGGGTGCAAGGTCCATACAGCTGACTTTAAATCCGTTTACGCTGATAGGCGCAACAACAAGAGCCGGACTGCTGACCAGTCCCCTTAGGGCGAGGTTTGGCATAAGATCGCATCTTGAGTATTATGATGAGGATATTCTGTACCTGATAATTCTCCGCTCATCAGGGATTCTCAATATAAAGATTGAAGAACAGGCAGCAAAAGAAATAGCACAGCGTTCAAGAGGGACACCTAGAATAGCCAATGCCCTGTTAAGGAGAGTCAGAGACTTTGCCCAGGTAAAAGGTAAAGGTATTATAGACATGAAAATAGCCAGGTATGCCCTTGAGGCTTTGAATATTGATAAACGGGGGCTGGATGAGATGGATAACAAGATACTGGTTACGATAATTGATAAATTCAAGGGAGGCCCCGTGGGATTAAATACTATAGGTACAGCGGTGGGAGAGGATCCGGGGACTATTGAAGAGGTATATGAGCCCTTTCTTATCAAGGAGGGATTTATTAAGCGCACTCCACGGGGAAGGGAGGTAACAGAGATAGCATACAGGCATCTTGGAAAATCAAGGTACGGCGAATCACAGCTGTTGTTTTAACAGGAAAGAAACAGCCAGTCCAAGGTAATTTCCAATAGCATATCCAAGAAGACCCATTGTTATTCCGGGCACTATTACCTGCCTGTTTCGGATACCGTCGGCAACCGGACCGATAAAAGCCGGTCCGAATATTCCGGCAGTGGATGTTATTATTAATGTGTCGGTGTCAATGCGAAAGATTGCGGCGAGAACAATATGAAGGATAATTGAAATACCAAGCATGGTCCCCAGGTAGTAAAAGATTACCGAACTTGAAGCGAGCAGCTCAGTGAAATCAGCCATTGTACCTACGGCAACGGCAAATATAAGAAGAAGGTACTCAGCTGTATCAAAAGTACCTTCAAGTGTGTATATTTTTTTTGAAAGGGAAAATGCTATTCCCAGTGTTGTTATTACCAGTATTATTACAGGGGTGACTATTTTGCGCCAGAAAAGCAGAGATATGGCAAAGGCGGCGGCCAGTATTAACGAGGAGAGTATAATTGAGATAAATACAGTTAATATGCGTTTTCCGGGGCTTATGGTCTTTGTGTCAGCGGCAGGGCCTGAAACATTGGCTCCGGGTGATTCATAAGGCTTGTAGGCAGGCAGGAAGAGGCCAAAGAACTTTTTGGCAGCAGTTATAATAAATATGAAATAAAACGCGCAGAAGAAGATATCGGCACTGTTTAAAAGGAGAAATATTTCTTCTTCAACATCTAATGCCAGTCCGATTGCACTCATATTGGGAGTGCCTCCTGTATATACACCGATGAGCATGCCTGAGATTTTATTGGCACCAGGGATATTATGCCTGAAAATATAAAAAGTAATAACAGAGCCTGCAACAACGGATAAAACAGCAAAGATAAATGACAGGAAAGTAACACGGGAATGCTCAAGCCACCTGAAGAAATTTGAGGAAAATAAAAGAACAGGTATTGCCAGGCATACACTCAGTTCGTATGTTGTAGTCAGCATCTCTTTATTTAGCCATTCCTGCAAGGTGTTGCCCGTAATTATCCCGGCAAGATAGCAAATGATAATGGGGCTGATAAATTTAAATACTTTTGAGCATCTGCAGAGAATAATGGCAAAAGCAGGAAATAGCATTACAAATATCAGCTGTATTATATTGGATATTACATGCAGCATGCTCGCAGTTATAATATCTGACAATCAAGTGATGTCTCCTTTAAACTGATTCAGAAACCTGACGTCATTTTCAAAAAACAATCTGAGATCATTAATATGATACTTTAACATGGCAACACGTTCAATACCCATACCGAAAGCAAAACCAGTATATTCTGTGCTGCTTATGTCCGATGCTTCAAGTACATTGGGATCGACCATGCCACAACCCAGGATCTCCACGAAACCTGTATACTTACAAATATTACATCCTTTTCCGCCACATATGGAGCAGGAAATATCCATTTCTGCCGATGGCTCGGTAAAAGGGAAAAATGCAGGTCTGAGCCTTATACGTGTAGCCTCGCCAAACATCTCCTTGGCAAAAAACAGCAGTGTCTGCTTAAGATCAGTAAAAGATACATTTTTATCAATATAAAGTCCCTCAACCTGGTGAAATATGCAATGAGCTCTGGCAGAGACAACTTCGTTGCGGAATACACGGCCGGGAAATATTTTTCTGACAGGAGGGCGGCTGTTTTCCATAACCCTTACCTGTACAGACGATGTGTGGGTGCGCAGCAGTATATCAGGATTCAATTCAATAAAAAAAGTATCCTGCATATCCCTTGCAGGATGCTCTTCAGGAAAATTAAGTCCGGAAAAAACATGCCAGTCATCTTCAATCTCGGGCCCTTCTTCTACGGTAAATCCGATCCTTGAGAAAATATCAATTATCTGCCTGCGTACAATGGAGACAGGATGCCTTGCTCCCAGGGGAATAACTTCCGGCGGAGATGTAAGGTCGTTTATCAGGGGCTTTTCTTCTGACCGCAGCGACTGTTCCCTGAGAGCTGCTAACTTGTCCAGTGCCTTATTCTTCAGGGCATTTATTTTCTGTCCGATCACCTTCTTCTGATCAGGAGGAATATTTTTAAGCTGTTCAAATAATGAGGGGACAATGCCTTTTTTGCTGAGATATTTAATCCTGAAATTCTCAATTTCGTCATGGCTGTAAGATTGAAAAGCCTCAATTTCTTTAATATAACCGTCAATAAGGTCTGTCATAGTAATAGGGGTTCAAGTGTGGTTAATTAATACGCCTTATTTTAATCTTTATATCTGTCAGCGGCCTGTCACGGCTATCTTTTTTGACAGACGCTATTTTATCCACAACATCGAGGCCGTCAATAACCTCTCCGAATACCGTATAGTCATAGTCGAGATGAGGAGTGCCGCCTATTGTAGTATAAGCTTTTCTCTGTTCATCGGTAAACTGTATGTGATAACCGTTGCGTTCCATCTGGTCAAGCTCGGCCGGAGTATATTTCCTGCCCTGGACTATATAAAACTGAGAGCCCGAGGACTCTTTGCGGGGATTAACATTGTCAGGAAGCCTGGCAGCAGCCAGCGCTCCCTTTTTATGAAAGAGATCCTTGTTAAATTCAGCAGGTATGGTATAACCGGGACCTCCACGCCCAAGCGCCTGTCCGGGTATGGCATTCCTGGAATCAGGATCACCTGCCTGAATCATAAATCCTTTGATCACACGGTGAAAGATCTGATCATCATAATACTTTTGGGATACTAGTTCCAGGAAGTTTTCCTGGTGAAAAGGAGTCTCGTTATATAACTTCAACCTGATATTGCCGTAAGGGGTCTCAATTTCAACAATAGGAACATCAGCTATTTGTGCATTAATGGAAATATTGTTAATTAAAATAAGAGCGAAAAACAAAGAATAATATAATTTTACTACCCTGTTCATTGTATTACTATTTATAATTGTCCGAAAATACAAATTTAAGAATAGATATAAAATTGTAAGGACTAAATTGTATTATGTTTTAATAATCAGCAGGGAAAATTGAATCCATACAGAAAATTAGGGGGACAGACTTTAATTTATGGACTGGGCTCCATAATACCGAGATTTTTGAATTATGCCATACTAACGCCTTATTACACCTATAGATTCGAGGTCAGGGAATATGGTATAATAACGGAATTATATGCATATGTTGCAGTATTGCTTGTAATTCTAACGTACGGAATGGAGACGGGTTATTTTAAATTTACGGCTGACAGGGAAAAAAGCAGCGATATTTTCACTATTTCTGCCATATCATTATTTACCACGTCCTCATTATTTGTTGTGCTTGTTTTCGTGTTTATAGGTAAAATATCAACAATAATGGGGTATGGCGGCAGCAGAGAATATATAAAATGGATGGCCGTAATAATAGGCCTTGATGCTTTCAGTTCCATATTCTATGCCCGGCTTAGAATGCAGGAGAAGGTGATGAAATTTGCAGTATATAAAGTACTGGGAGTAGTTATAAATATATTGCTAATAATGTTTTTCCTGGAGGTGATGCCCCGTATTTCGGAAGCTTACAGCGCAAAATGGATTAATGTGGTTTATAACAGGGAGATAGGCGTAGGGTACGTGCTTCTTGCCAATATGCTGACAAGCATGCTTATTTGCTTATTGTTGCTTGCTGACCTTGGGAGAATTGTATTAAAATTCGATTTTAGGCTGTACGCAAAGATACTGGGATATTCATTCCCTTTGCTTGTAGCGGGACTGGCAGGAATTCTCAATGAGACTATTGACAGGATATTGCTCAGGCATTTCCTCTCAGAAGGATATGATAAACTTTATGAGATAGGTATTTACGGGGCAAATTACAAAATCGCCGTGTTTATGACTATTTTTATACAGATGTTCAGGTTTGCAGCTGATCCTTTTTTCTTTTCCAATTACAGGAAGAAGAATTCGAATGAAATATTCGGAAATATTTTAAAATACTTTGTAATATTTTGCATGATAATATTTCTTTTTATTGTTCTTTATATTGACATTATTAAGTATTTTATTAGCTCCAAATTTCATGAAGGTCTAAGCATTGTGCCAGTTGTATTGTTTGCAAATATTCTGCTTGGCATTTTGTTTAATATTAATTTCTGGTATAAGCTGTCGGGCAAAACACAATATGCGGCTTTGATTATTGGCACAGGAGCAATAATTACTATAGTGCTGAATATAATATTTATACCGCGGTACAGTTATAAAGCATGTGCATACGCGCACCTGGTAACAAATTTTATTATGCTCGTATTTTCTTATTTGCTGGGAAGGGAATTATACAGGATTGACTATGATATAAGACGGATTGTATTTTATATTTTAATCGGACTGGCAGTTTATTTTATAAATATTCTAGTAAAAACCGATAATCTGTTATTTAATATTGTAATAAGTACTGCTTTGTTTATACCTTTTGTTTATTTTGTACAAAGAAGGGAGAAGCTTATTTCTGTATTTTTAAAGGGTTATGAAGATAAAGATAGTCAGTAAGTCAAAGCATGCTCTTCCTGCATACAGCACAGGCAGTTCTGCAGGAATGGATCTGATGGCAAATATTGATAAGCCTGTAAGGCTTAAGCCCCTGGAAAGAGCTTTGATACCAACCGGATTGTTTATTGAGCTGCCGCCGGGATATGAAGCCCAGATAAGGCCAAGAAGCGGATTGGCCATTAAGCACGGGATATCGGTATTAAATACACCGGGAACTATAGATGCCGATTACAGGGGTGAAATTTGTGCAATACTGATAAATCTGTCTGATAAAATTTATATTGTTAATGATGGTGAACGAATTTGCCAGATGATTATAAATAGGCATGAAAAGGTTGAATGGGAGCTGGTTCAGTCATTGGACCAGACAGAGAGAGGAAAGGGAGGATTTGGCCATACTGGCAAATGAGAATTAAAATAAATAAAAATGAATGTAATTATCCCTATGGCAGGTATTGGAAAGAGGATGCGTCCTCATTCACTGTTTGTGCCGAAGCCACTGATGAAAATTGCAGGAAAGGCAATTGTTCACAGGCTTATTGATGAACTGGCAAAATCAATAGACAGCAAAATAAAAAATATTGGATTTGTTATAGGTGATTTTGGCAGGGAAGTAGAAAATGAACTGGTTAGTATTGCAAAAAATGTAAATGCGCACGGAAAAATATATTATCAAAAGGAAGCACTGGGAACTGCCCATGCAATATATTGTGCGAATGAGCTTTTAAATAATGAAGTTATTATAGCATTCGCAGACACGCTGTTTAAGGCCGATTTTAAGGTTGGCAAGGAAAATGAAGCTATAATATGGATTTATGAAGTTAAAGATCCCCAACACTACGGAGTGGTAAAAATAAATAAGCAAAATATAGTGACGGACTTCATAGAAAAACCAAAGGAAAAAATTTCAAATAAGGCAATCGTAGGATTATACTATTTTAAAAACGGGGATTTGCTGAATAATGAGATAAAAAGTCTTATAAGGGGCAAGATTATGGTAGATGGTGAATACCAGTTGACAACAGTACTTGAGAACTTGAAAAATAAGGGATTGAAGTTCAGTATCGGACCGGTAAGGGAATGGCTCGATTGCGGTAATAAGAACACATTTATAGCAACAAGCTCAAAGATACTTGACTTTACGGACAGTAAAGAACTTAAGGGAAAGAACGTTAAAATAATGAATACACAAATTATTCCTCCTTGTTATCTTGGAGAAAATGTTAAAATAAGCAATTCAATTATAGGGCCCTATGTGCTAATAGAGAATAACTCGGAAGTAGCAAAATGTATATTGTCAAATACAATAATATATGATAACTCCAGGGTTGAGGGAATAGTGGCATCACAGTCCATAATAGGAAGTAATGTCGAGTATATAAAAAGTAATGAAGAGCTTAGTATTGGAGATTTCAGCATTTATAGAAACATCAGGTAAACATGGGATTGAAAAATAAGATAATTAATTTATGTTTTGTTGCAGGATTGGCGGTAATTATGCGCAATGCTTGGTGCTACAGGGTAAATGATACGGCCAGGATATCAAAGCATGGAAGAGATGAGCCTGGAATTTATGATAATGAATATTATTATGCATTTACCAGTGCTACAAAAAATGCAATCTTCGGGCAATACAGGCAGGCTATAAGAGATTTTAATGAGTGCCTGTTATATAAGCGAAACAGCCCTGCAATACATTATATGCTGTCAAGCATTTACCTGAATGCAGGAAAGATTGATTTGGCAGAAGAGTACGCAGATAGTGCAGTATATTATGATGAGGATAACAATAAATGGTATTTGCTTCACCTTGCAAATATTTACAGCTTAAAGAATGAGATTGACAGCAGCATATCCATATACGAAAAACTGGTAATAACAAATCCGAAAGATATGGATATGAAATACAAGCTGGCCCTGATGTATGAGGAAGTGGGCAAATATGATAAAGCATTGTTGATGCTTGACACCATAGAAGATAATATAGGGGAAAATGAGAATATATTAATTTCAAAACATAAGATATACAGTAAAACAGGAAGGCAGGATAAAGCAATAGCCGAGCTTAAGAAAGCCATTGAGTATTATCCTGAAAATTATAATCTATTGGGACTGCTGGCAGAGTATTATGCCGACATTAAAAACTATGATGAGGCACATAAGTATTACAATATGCTTCTGATTAAGGATCCGGAAAATGACAAAACACAACTTTCATATGCAGAGTTCCTGAGATCAACAAACGAATATGATAAGGCCTTCAAGTATTATAAGGATGCCGTAAATAATGACAACATTGATGTGGACATTAAAATCTCGCTGATAGTCAGGTTTATAAAAGACGATTCGGTGTTTAACAATTTTAATAAGTATATTGGCATGCTTGTGGAAGCGATGAAAGAAAAATACGATGACAATGTAAATGTAAGGACGTTGTGCGCGGACTTTTATATAAGAAATGATGAACTGGAGATGGCCGAAGATGAATTGAATTCAATACTTGCAATAGATAATAAAAGTTACATAATATGGGAACAGCTGCTGTATATTGAAAATTCGCTGGGCAGGTTTGATAGCGTTATCAGCAAGAGCACCCAGGCCTTAAAAATATTCAAAGAAGAGCCTGTATTCTATCTTTTTAAGGGGATAGCGATGATACAGACAGGAATAAATGATGAAGCAGTGAATACACTTGAGGAAGGTATAAGGTATGCAAAAGACGAAACACAGGAAATGCAGTTTTATAATTTCCTTGCAGAAGCATACAGAAATGTAGGCGATTTCAGGAAATCGGACAACTGTTTTGAGAAGGTTCTTGAAATGGATCCGGGTAATTTGCTGGTAAGGAATAATTACAGTTACTACCTGGCTTTGCGCAAGGAAAATTTGAAAAAGGCAGAAGAATTAAGCAGGCTTACAATTGAAGTTGAACCAAAGAATTATACTTACCTCGACACATACGGATGGATATTATTTAGAAAGGGAGAAAAGAATAAAGCTAAAAAATATATTGAAAAGGCACTGAAATATGGAGGAGATAAAAACAGCGAGATTCTTGATCACTATGGAGATATATTATATGAGCTGTCTGGGTCAAAAGAGGCTGTATTTTACTGGAATGAGGCTTTGAAATATTCTGATAATGATTTGGATATTATGAAAAAGATCAAACAGGCCGAAGAGAAGGGAAAATAATACCTTTATAGAATTGAAGAATATTCATATATATTACCCCAGACCAAAATATCTCCTTATTTTATTCATATGTCTGGTAATTAATAAAGTTAAAGGACAGGAAAAAGAGAGGCTGAAGGAATTGCAGTCCAAAGCAAAGCAGGAGATTGAATATGCTAGTAAAATACTGGAAGAAACAAAGGAGAAAAAGAAATATTCATTAAATGAATTAAAAATTCTTGAGTACAGGATAGATGCGCGAAATAAATATATCAGGGAACTAACCGCAGGGATTGAAGATCTTGATGTAAAGATTTCAGACAACAGGAAACTTATAACTTCACTTGAGTCTGATTTGAAAAAGATAAAGGCAGAATATGCAAGGGTTATAGTAAATGCCTACAAAAAGAGGGAACAGGATGTATTATTGATGTATATACTGGCATCGGAAAGCTTTAACCAGGCATATAAGCGTGTAAGATATATACAGCAGTATACGCAATACAGGCAGAAGCAGGCAAAACTCATTGTTGCATTCAAGAACATCATTGAGAAGAAATTAATTGAATTAAGCAGGGACAGGGATACAAAAGACAGGCTGATAAAAGAGAAAGAAAGGGAGAATATTAATATAATAAGAGAGAAAGCCAGTAAGGAGATATTAATAAGGGAGCTAACAAAAAGGGAGAACGAGCTTATTATAGAGCTGGAAGAGAAAAGGAAGCTGGCTGAAAAAATAAAAAAGGAGCTGGAGAAGTTAATAAAAGAGGAAAGGAGCAGGCAGAAAGGGGTATACAGTATGTTAACCCCTGAGGAGAGGCTTATTTCAGATAATTTTGAAAAAAATATAGGGAAATTGCCATGGCCTACAAAATATGGCATTATCACAGGTAAGTACGGTGAGCAGCCGCATCCGGTATTGAAGAATATCAAGATCAGAAATGACGGAATTGATATATCCACAGTAAGAGATGCGGAAGTAAGAGCAATATTTAATGGCATAGTATCAAAAATATTTTCTATCCCAGGTGAAAATTATACATTGATAATCAGGCATGGCAATTATTATACCCTATATCATAATCTGAAAAATATCAATGTGAGTCCGGGACAAACAGTATATACAAAGCAGAAGATAGGAAATGTTTTTACTGATGAAAAAACGAATCAGACAATATTGCATTTCCAGATATGGAAAGAATCACAGAACATTAACCCGGAATTATGGCTTAGTAATTAGGCATTAAATTTTATAAATAAATTAGGCGATTTTTTACTATTTTCGGATAGAAATTAATTAATTTAGTAACATAATTAATTAAATGCAGTATAAAAGGGGGAACGCGGAGATATTTATTGAAAATATACGTAAATGGAAAAAAAATATGAAATAAGATCGAAAATTGAAAATCTGAGGAAGGTGGAGAAGCTTGTAGATGATATATCAGCTGAATACAATATTAGCTCGGATTTATATGGAAATATACTGATAGCAGCACTGGAGGCAGCTAATAACGCGATTTTGCATGGAAATAAACTGGATGAGAACAAATTAGTCAATATCATAATAAATAAGGACGAAAAAAAGTTAAAAATCAGAGTAGACGATGAAGGAGATGGATTTGACTACAAAAATATTCCGGATCCTACAGCCCCTGAAAATATTGAAAATATTAACGGCAGAGGAATATTTTTGATGGAAAAATTATCAGACGGGATTGAGTTTTCACGAAACGGGGCAACTGTCGTGCTGGAATTTAATTTGAAATAAATATTTGAATGTAAAATATTATTATAAAGACACTTCATTTAGGTTAGTTGAAGAAGAGAATTATAGTAATTTAATAAACTCCATAATCAACGGGGAAGGATACAGAAGAGGAGAGATTAGCATTATTTTCACATCAGATAAAGCCATCCTTAATTTAAATAAAGAATTTCTGAACAGGGCATATTATACGGATGTTATGGTATTTGGCAATAAATTTAAGAATACTGTTGGCGGAGAAGTATACATAAGTGTTGATAGAATAAAAGATAACAGTAAAATATATTCTGAAGGGGATTTCGATAAAGAAATGAAACGTGTTATTATTCACGGGGTTTTGCATCTTATAGGGTACGGGGATAAAACTGACAGGGAAAAGGAATTAATGACAAATAAGGAAAATTTTTATTTAAATTCGTAGATTTTTTCTTGGTTATATGACTAGTGAATATGACATTATTGTTGTAGGAGCAGGACATGCAGGATGTGAAGCAGCATGTGCAGGAGCAAATATAGGCTCAAAAGTCCTATTGATAACTATGGATATGACCAAAATAGCGCAGATGTCATGTAATCCTGCTATGGGTGGAATAGCAAAAGGGCAGATTATACGGGAATTAGATGCTCTGGGTGGATATTCAGGAATTGTAACTGACAAAAGCATGATTCAGTTCAGGATGCTTAATAAATCAAAGGGTCCGGCAATGTGGAGTCCGCGGGCACAATGCGACAGGATGAAATTTTATATGGAATGGAGAAAAGTTATTGAGAAGAATAAAAACATTGATTTATGGCAGGATAATGTAAAGGAATTAATTATAGAAAGAAACAGGGTAAAAGGAATTTTGACAATAAACAATGTAAAGTTCTATTCAAAATCTGTGATTCTTGCATGCGGAACATTTGAAAACGGAATGATTCATATAGGAAAAGTAAAAGTAAGCGGGGGAAGGATATCGGAACCTGTTTCATCAGGAATATCACGGCAGCTTGAAAAAGCAGGTTTCGAGGTAAGCAGGATGAAAACGGGAACTCCCGCAAGGCTGGATGGAAGAACAATTAATTTTTCAGTATTAAAGGAGCAAAAGGGTGATGAAGAAGGAGGCGCATTTTCATATTTGTCAAAGCGAAGGATAGTAACGCAAAAGAGTTGTTATATTACGTATACAAACGAGAAGACCCATAATATACTAAAAAAGGGCTTTGGAGATTCTCCATTGTTTAACGGGACGATAAAGGGAATCGGACCAAGGTACTGCCCCAGTATTGAAGGCAAAATAGTAACATTTTCCGATAAAAAAAGACACCAGCTATTCGTTGAGCCGGAAGGGATCAATAATATTGAGTATTATTTAAACGGATTTTCATCATCTTTACCTATAGATATACAGTATGAAGCGATGAAAACTATAAAGGGACTTGAAAATGTGAGGATGTTCAGGCCGGGATATGCTATTGAATATGACTATTATCCTCCGACCCAGCTTAATTATACGCTTGAAACAAGAAAAATCGAAGGATTATATTTTGCAGGACAGATAAACGGGACTACGGGATATGAGGAGGCTGGAGCACAGGGAATAATGGCAGGAATAAATGCTCACCTTAAAATTAACAATAAGGGAGAATTTGTACTGGGAAGGGATGAAGCATATATAGGGGTTTTAATTGATGATTTGATTAATAAGGGCGTGGATGAGCCATACAGGATGTTTACTTCCAGAGCGGAATACAGAATAATGCTGAGGCAGGATAACGCAGATGAAAGGCTAACTGAAAAAGCTTATAAAATTGGATTGGCAGGAAAAGAAAGGATTAACAGGTTAAAATATAAAATAAACAAAAAGAATGAATTGATAGAGTTTATTAAGAATTTTAGCGTAAAGCCGGATGATATTAATATGCTGCTAAGGGATAAGAATACATCTGAGATAAATCAAAGTGTAAAGCTGTATAATTTGCTTCTAAGGCCTCAAATAAAAATCTGTGATTTAATAGATTATATAAGTCAAATTAAAGAAATAGTTGATAATATTGGGTTTAGCCGGGACGATATAATAGAACTAAGCGAAATTGAAATAAAGTACGACGGCTATATAAAAAGGGAAAAAGAGCAGGCAGGGAAAATAAAGAGGCTTGAAAATATTAAAATAAGTAAGAATATTGATTATAGCAAGCTTAAGTCAATTTCTACTGAGGGAAGACAAAAACTGGCAAGGATAAAGCCAAGGACAATCGGACAGGCGTTGAGGATATCTGGGGTTTCTCCGGCTGATATTAATGTGTTGCTGGTCCATTTGGGAAGATAATGTTCCACGTGGAACATAATTCATTCATCAGGATATTTCCACGTGGAACTTAACTATAAATGGTGATTAAAGAAAAACTTGGGAATACTATCGCGCTTTTACCGGACAAACCCGGCATATATCAATTTATTGATAAGTCCGGTAATATTATATATATAGGAAAGGCAAAAAACCTGAGGAAAAGGGTATCCTCATATTTCACTGCTTCAAAGAAAACCAGCTATAAAACAGAGGTACTTGTCAGAAAAATAGCCGATATAAAACATGTGATTGTTGAAAATGAATCTGATGCACTTTTACTGGAAAATAATTTCATAAAAAAGCATTTACCCAGGTATAATGTTCTATTGAAAGATGATAAGACTTTTCCTTGGATATGTATAAAAAAAGAACGGTTCCCAAGGGTATTCATGACAAGAAGACTGGAAAAAGACGGCTCCGAGTATTTTGGCCCCTATACATCAGCTATAATGGTTAGGACATTGCTGAACCTTGTGAAACAGTTATATAATCTGCGCAATTGCAACTACAACCTTTCAGAGGAAAATATTAACAAGGGGAAATATAAAGTATGCCTCGAATATCACCTGGGGAACTGCAAAGGACCCTGTGAAAAACTTCAGTCAGAACAGGACTATAACAGCTCAATAAAACAAATAAGGCAGATACTGAAAGGAAATTTACAACATGTGATAAATTACCTTAATGATTTAATGAAACAGTATGCTTCAGGTTACCGGTTTGAAGAGGCAGATTTAATAAAGAAGAAGACCGAGGTACTGGAGAAGTTCAGGAGCAAATCAACAGTAGTTAGCTCAAGAATTAACAATATTGACGTATTTTCTATAGTTGATGAGGAAAATGTTGCTTATGTAAATTATCTCAAGGTCGTAAAAGGGGCAATTATTCAGTCTCATACAATTGAAATGGTAAAGCGTATTGAGGAAAACAGGGAGGAGCTGCTGTCTTTCGCCATTGTAGAAATAAGGGAAAAGCTTAAAAGTGATTCCGGTGAAATAATAGTGCCTTTTAAAATGGATGTTGACTTTAAAAATGCAAAAACGGTCGTTCCAATAAAGGGAGATAAAAAGAAACTGCTGCAACTTTCATATAGAAATGCTAAGAACTACGGGTATGAAAAATCAAGGCAAAAGGCTGATAATAAAATAGATAAACGGACAGACATATTGTTGAACACACTTAAACAGGATCTCAGGTTAAAGGAATTGCCATATCATATTGAATGTTTTGATATATCAAATATACAGGGAGCAGATACAGTGGCTTCATGTGTTGTATTCAGAAATTCAAAACCCAGTAAAAAGGAGTACCGCCATTTTATAATTAAGACAGTTAGAGGAATAAATGATTTTGCCTCAATGGGGGAAGTAGTATTCAGGCGGTTCAAGAGGTTAACAGAGGAAAATGAATCCCTGCCACAGCTTGTGATAATTGACGGAGGGAAGGGACAACTAAACGCGGCATTGAAAAGCCTGCAAACACTGGAATTAAAACAAAAACCAATATTTATAGGAATAGCCAAAAGACTTGAAGTAATATATTTCCCGGGGGATCCGGTCCCTCTTTATCTAAACAAAAATTCGCAAAGCCTGAAACTAATTCAGAGTATAAGAAATGAGGCACACAGATTTGGAATCGAATTTCACAGAAAAAGAAGAATAAAATCTTCACTTAAGTCTGAAATAAATAATATACCCGGGATTGGGGATAAGACTATTCAAAAGTTATTGCAGAGGTTTAATGATATGAACGCTGTTAAAAATGCAGGACTGGAGCAATTAGCTGATGTTATAGGCGAAAAGAAAGCCAATGTTGTATATGAGTATTTTAGAAGATAAAAAGCTGAATATCAGCTAAATAAACAAATTGAGTGGCAGTGTGCGGAATTCTTATACGGTCCTTGTGGTAGTGAAATTTACAAGATCAATAAGTGATTTTTTTATGCCTGAATCAGGATAACCGGCAATAATATCAAGAGCCTTATTCCTGTATTCCACCATTTTATTCTGTGAATATTCAATTCCCCCATTCTTTTTGACAAAATCAATTACTTCAATTATATTTTTTGAATTCTTGTGGTTATTGCTGATAAGCCTTAAAATTTTCCTGCTGTCTGTTTTGTTATTATTCGACAATACATAAATCAAGGGCAATGTGAGCTTTTTTTCCTTTATATCGTTTCCGGTTGGTTTTCCTATTATATTTCTGTCGTGGTAATCAAGCAGATCATCCTTAATCTGGAAGGCCATACCTACATACTCTCCAAATTTCCATAACTGCTTCACAACCTCATCTCCTGCCGAAACAGATTTTGCACCGCATGCTGTGCAGGATGCAATTAGTGCAGCAGTCTTTTTCCTTATTATCTCATAGTACTGTTCTTCGGTCAGGTTTAATTTCCTGGATTTTTGAATCTGTAGCAATTCACCTTCACTCATCTCTTTAACAGCGCTGGATACAATATCCAGAAGCTCGTATTGCTTATTATTAACCGCCAGTAGTAAACCCCTTGACAGCAAATAATCACCTACAAGCACAGCTATTTTTGATTTCCAGATAGCGTTAATTGATAAAAATCCTCGTCTTTCGCGTGAATCATCCACAACATCATCATGAATAAGTGTAGCTGTATGAAGTATTTCAATAAGGGCAGCAGCTATATATGTTGCCGGAGTAACTTCGCCAAGAAGCTTGGCAGTAAGAAAGACGAACATGGGCCGCATTTGTTTGCCTTTTCTGCGAATTATATAGTTTGTGACAATGTTGAGCAAAGGAATTTTACTCCTCATTATACTTTTGAACTCTGATTCAAATACTTTCAACTCGAGGTCTATCGCTATCTTTATTGCAGAAAGGTCAGGCATATAATTTTTTTTCAAAGACCAAATTTAATAATAATTACTAAGGTTTTGACAAAATAAGGTATGTCCTTTTGTGGCAGAAAAAAGAATTAAATTCAAATTAGCCATATATTTGTATTTGTCAATTATAAAATAATCAGGACTTATGTCTGATAAAAAGCTCTTTTTGTTTGACGCGTATGCACTTATTTTCCGTGCTTATTACGCTTTTATAAATCATCCTATAAAAAATTCAACAGGGATGAACACTTCAGCAATATTCGGATTTACAAATACCCTTGATGAAGTTATAAGAAAGGAGAAACCCACTCATATTGCTGTTGTTTTTGATCCTCCTCCTCCGACATTCAGACATGAGATATTCAAGGAATATAAAGCTACAAGACTAAAAACCCCGGAGGAAATAAAGTCGTCAGTCCCGTATATCAAGGATATAATAAGGGGATTCAATATTAATGTTATCGAAGTAAACGGATATGAAGCGGATGATGTTATTGGAACACTGGCAAAAAGGGCTGAAAAAGAGGGATTTATGACTTATATGATGACATCTGATAAAGATTATGCCCAGCTGGTTTCTGAAAACATATTTATATATAAGCCAAGACGATCAGGAAGTGATGTAGAGATAATAGGAGTAAATGAAGTTAAAGATAGCTTCAGGGTCAGCAAACCCGTGAATGTAATTGATGTATTGGCATTATGGGGAGACAGCACCGATAATATTCCGGGTGTTCCCGGCATAGGAGAAAAAACAGCCAAAGGCCTTATAGAAAAATATAATGATCTGGATAAAATCTATGAACACATTGATGAACTTAAAGGCCAGCAAAAGGAAAATATTCTAAAATACAAACAACAGGTAGATCTCTCAAAAAAACTTGTGACCATTGTAGTTGATGCTCCTGTTGATATAAATATCAATGATCTTGCAATTAAGGAACCTGACAGGGATTCACTGGTAAAGGTCTTTAAAGAACTCGAATTCAGAACACTGGCCGCTAGAATTCTTAATGTGGAGGATATATCGGTAAGTAATGGTTCTGTTGCAGTTCAGCAGGATCTGTTTCAGAGCCGGGGCATTAATACATCCTCCCAAAAGCCAACGGATAAGGATAATATTACTACGGTCAGGCATAAATACCAATTGTCCGACACAAAAGACAAAAGAGCAAAGCTCATAAACAAGCTTTCAAATCTCAAGGAATTCAGTTTCGATACTGAAACCACGAGTCTCGATGTCCACAAGTCTGAGCTTGTCGGGATGTCTTTTTCAAATAAGCAGAATGAAGCATATTATGTGCCGGTTCCTGCCAGACAGAATGAGGCCAGGCCTGTGGCATCTGAATTCAGGAAGGTGTTTTCGGATGAAAGGATAAAGAAAATCGGGCAGAATATTAAATATGATATGCAGGTATTAGGTAATTATGATATAGAAGTTAAGGGTGACTTATTTGATACAATGATTGCACATTATCTGATTCAGCCTGATCTTAAACATAACCTTGAATATCTGGCATCAAACTACTTGAATTATAATCCGGTTTCTATTGAGGAACTTATAGGGAAAAAAGGGAAGAACCAGCTGAGCATGAGAAGCGTGGATATAGATGTTATCAGGGAATATGCGGGGGAAGACGCTGACCTGACATGGCAGTTATATAAAATACTGGCAGATGAATTAAAGAAGAACGGAATGACAGAACTGGCAGAAAGAATTGAAATGCCTTTGATTAGGGTACTTGCTGATATGGAAAAAGCGGGATTCAAGCTAAATACGAAGAATCTGGGCAAGTATGCAAAAGAGTTGAGAGACCAGATCATAAGCATAGAAAAGGAAATTTATACTCTTGCCGGGATAGAATTCAATATATCATCACCAAAACAGCTGGGGGAGATACTATTTGAAAAGCTTAATATTTCAGGGGGAATACAGAAAACAAAAACAAAGCAGTATTCAACCAGTGAAGAAGTCCTTGTCCGTTTAAAGGATAAGCATGATATCATTGATAAGGTACTTGATTACCGGGCTCTGAAGAAATTACTTTCAACATACGTGGAGGCCCTGCCTAAGCTGATAAATCAAAAGACGGGTAAAATACATACTTCTTTTGAGCAGGCCTGGGTTACTACCGGAAGATTGAGCTCAAAGAACCCAAACCTGCAAAACATTCCGATAAGAGAAGAAAGAGGCCGTGAAATAAGAAAGTCGTTTGTAGCTTCAGACAAAGATCATGTGCTTCTTTCGGCAGACTATTCGCAGATTGAACTCAGACTTATGGCGCATCTTAGCAAGGATGCAAATATGCTAGAGGCTTTCAGGAATAATGAAGATATTCATTCAGCCACAGCGGGGAAGATTTATAATATAAGGCCTGAAAACGTTACACCTGAAATGAGAAGGAAAGCAAAAACAGCAAACTTCGGTATAATATACGGGATATCGGCTTTCGGTTTATCGCAAAGGCTGAATATTTCGCGCGCGGATGCCAAAAAGCTAATTGACAGCTATTTCAATTCCTATGGCAAGGTAAAGGAGTATATGGAGAAATCGATAGAAATGGCAAAGGAAAAGGGATATGCAGAAACGATTTTCGGAAGGAGAAGGTATCTTAAAGATATTAATTCTGCAAATGCCCTTATCAGAGGCATGGCCGAACGTAATGCCATAAATACACCTCTCCAGGGTTCGGCGGCAGATATAATCAAACTTGCGATGGTTAACATCCATAAAAGGCTTTCAGGAAGGTACCGGACCAGGATGATATTACAGGTACATGATGAACTTATATTTGATGTTTACAGGCCTGAACTTGAAGAGATTAAAAAGTTGGTCAAATACGAAATGGAGAATGCTGTAAGGCTTGAAATCCCTTTAATAACAGATATAGGAGTGGGAGAAAACTGGCTGGAGGCACATTAAAAATCAGGCAAACCATTTGAGAAGAATATTTCTAACAGTCTCAAGCTTAACAGGTTTAATAATGTAATCATTCATTCCTGATGCTATTGCCTGGGCCTGGGTTTGCTTGCTCGCTGTGGCAGTCATTGCAATAATGGGGACCTGACTGCCTGTGCCGCGTATATCGACAGTAGCCTGGATCCCATCTTTATTTGGCATAACCAGGTCCATAAATATTATATCGTATTTTTTGCGGTTAAATTTCTCAACGGTTTCCTTACCATCATTTGCTATTTCAATTTTAAGGCCAAGATTATTGAAAATGGTTTCCGCTACTTTCTGGTTTATAATATTGTCTTCAGCTACCAGAATGCTTAAGTCAGTCCGTATTTTTTTCGTCTCTTCCTCTGCTGTAACTTTAACGTTTGGGAAGGTGTCATGCAGATAGTTTAAAAGATCTTCATTCTCAAAAGGCTGTATTAAATAGTAATCAACTCCTTCTCTCTTTGCCTGGATATAATTGTCGGGCTTATGATTTGAGCTTACTATAAATACTATGTATGAATCTGATATGGCTTTTTCCTTTAGTTTATGCGCAATTTCAAATCCCTTGTAATTTGGCTCGTCCATTATAAATATGAGTTTGATATCCTTTCCTTTTTCTTTCAACTTATTATTCAGATCTTTTAATTTATCTATTTGAAATTTAAACCCTTCATATTTGATTCCGATCTGTTTAAAGAAATAGACAAGCCTGACTTTACTTTCGATATTAGCTGTAAGTACAAGGGCGTCAACCTGGCTGAATTCAGTTATATTGTCGAAATTAAGATTTTTATCAAGCTTTTCATTTGAAAATACTTCAATGGTGAAACTAAATTTCGAACCCGGATATTTTTTACTTTTTGTAATACTGGAGGGACTTTCCACCCATATTTCACCGTGCATAAGATTGACAAGCTGTTTTGATATTGTTGTCCCCAATCCGGTGCCCCCGTATTTTCTTGATGTCGAGTCATCGGCCTGTGTAAACGAGCTGAATATGCTCTCAATTTTTTTCTCGGGTATGCCAACCCCCGTGTCTTCAACATAAAATAACAATGTCAGATTCCCTGAATATTCCTCTTCAAGTTTTACACCAACCGCAATTTCTCCTTCGTGTGTAAACTTCACGGCATTGCTTATCAGGTTTGATAAAACCTGCCTCAGCCTGAAAGGATCCCCAATAATGTTTTCAGGAATGTCGGGATTTATATTAACCGTTAGTTTCAGCTTTTTTTCATTTATTATCGGACGGAATAAGTCCAGTGATAGTTTTATTTCTTCCCTCAGTTTGAACGGTATCTCTTCAAGTTGCATTTTCCCAGATTCAATCTTTGAAAAATCCAGTATATCGTCTATTATATTAAGCAATAAATCAGCCGATTTTTTCACAATCTCAACATATTCCTTTTGTGCGGGTGTAAGATTTTGCTGGTCAAGGGCATCTGTCATCCCAATGATACCGTTCATAGGGGTTCTTATTTCATGGCTCATACTTGCCAGGAATTCAGATTTTGCAGTGTTGGCCGCAACTGCATACTTCCTTGATTTCTCAACTGATGTTATGTCTATAAAAGTCTCAAGAAACACTATTTTGTCATCCAGAGGAAAAGGGACTTCCTTTTTATAGACAACCACCTCATTGCCTTCTTTCTGGTATAGTATAAACTGGTTTGAATCATATGCCGATACATTGTCTTCGTCTGAATAGTAATTTTTTGAGAGCAGGAACCTGTCTGATACATCCTTTCCGATAACATTTTCATTATCCTTCAGTAACAGTAATTCCTTTGCTGTTTTATTGATGGTTTTAACCTTTCTTTCACTGTCAAGGATCAATAATCCAATAGGAAGGTTATCAATTATTAGCTCGAGTCTTTTCAGCTCCGAGCTTACTTCGTGTCCGCTCCTTGTTTTATTTCGGATAATCTGAAGCAGTATGAATATTGATGAGAAAAGGATGACAAGGCTAAGGCCGGCCGATAAAAACATCTTCCCCAATATATAATCATGGATAACACTGTTGTTTAAAGAAAAAACAAGGCTAAAACTCTGCTTAAGAATAATAACGGGATGATAAACAGAAATAAGTACTTCCTTTTTGTTGTCAATATATGCAGTATGCTTTATGTAATTTTTTACTTCCTTTTTAAGGTTTGCCTTTATAATATTGATTCTTGTGAATTCAACGTCAGGTCCGATATTTGTCGATAATATATTTCCGGCACTGTCAATGATCGATTGCCACAGTGCATTTTCGAGATAATACTTATCCAGAACCGAGTTCATGTACCTGGTAAAATCAACTGCTACAATTATATTTCCATATACCTTGTTGTCCTTGAATACCGGCAGGAAAAACTGGTAATTGTTATTTTTGATCCTGATAATATCCCTTTCTTCAAGCACGGCCTGCCTCTGTGCGATGTAATGGTCAACTATGAAGTTGCCTTTTTTGTCTTTAAACAGGTTAAGTACATTTTTATTACGGTCATATATGTATATATTCTTGATAAGGTCGGTATAAGTTGAGTAAAACACCTTGAGATTTCTCATCCCGATTTCCTTTATGTCACTGCTGCTGAAGATCTCTGCAATATCGTCATAGAAAAGTATTTTGTTGATGTCGCTTTCAAATGCAGAGACCACAGATTCAATTTCATCACCTGCATTTTCAGCCTGCTGGAAAAGAATATTCCTTTGATAGGATATTTGCCTTAAATACGACTGGTAGAATAACAGTACGTTCAGGCCAACAACTATTATTATAACAATAGCAAGATATATATAAAGTCTTTTCATTATCCTGAGCAAATATTCGAAAATATCTAAGATAAATATTAAAAAATAAAAATACTTATAAATTCATTAACAGAATTATAAAATAGTAATCTATTATTCAGTTCTGTATTTGCCCGGGTCATTATCCAGAATATTAACATAGCTTTTATATCTTGACGGGCTTAATAAACCGTTTTCCAGGGCTTTTTTAACTGCACACCCGGGTTCATGGACATGACTGCAGTTATAGTACTGGCAATTTTTGGATAACTTGAAAATCTCAGGGAAAAAAAGGCTGATTTCATTTTCCTTGAAATCTATTAATCCGAATCCTTTTATTCCCGGGGTATCAATAATATAGCCACCACTTTCAAGTTCAAACATTTCAGAGAAAGTAGTGGTATGTTTGCCCTTCTTATGGTAAGACGAAATCTCTTCGACCTTTAAATTGAGATTTTTATCTATTGCATTGATAAGCGCTGATTTTCCGACTCCTGAATTACCTGAGATAACGCTGATCTTATCTTTCATAAGGCTTTTTATTGTATCAATATTGATATTCTCTGTTACAGATGTCTCATAACATATGTAACCGGCATTTTCGTAAATAGACCTTACCGAGCGCATCCTTTCCAGGGTAATATCATCATACAGATCGACTTTGTTGATTATTAATATTGTCGGGATATGATAAGCTTCGGCTGTAACAAGAAACCTGTCAACAAATTCCAGAAGAGTCCGGGGAAAATTCAGGGTAAACATTAGGAATGCCTGATCAACATTGGCTGCAATAAGATGAGCTTCTTTTGACAGGTTGGATGCTTTCCTGATGATGTAGTTCTTCCGTTCCTGGATATCTGTAATTAATCCTATGTTATTATTACCTGATTTTTCGTAACTAACTATATCCCCAACTGTAACAGGATTAGTGGTAGTGATATCCTTTATGCGGAATCTGCCTTTAATTTTGCATTTAATAATATCAGAACCACTTTTAACAGTATGCCAGCTCCCGGTTGATTTTATTACAAGCCCTTTCTCCAATTTGTATTTATTTATTTACAGGTTCTTGCAAAGATTATGTACTCAAATTAAATAATATATTTATTATTTTTATAAAATAAACAAAATAATTATGATCAGAAGTGTAGTAACTTATAATATAAACGGTATCAGGGCAGCTACAGGCAAAGGTTTTACGGACTGGTTAAAAGAAGAGAAACCCGATATTTTGTGTTTACAGGAAACAAAGGTTCAGGCAGACCAGGCGGACAGATCTGTTTTTGAAAAATTAGGGTATAATACTTACTGGTATTTTGCCTTAAAGAAAGGATATAGCGGCACATCCCTCTTCAGCAGGAATAAGCCTGATGCGATATGGTACGGAATGAATATTGAAGAGTATGATGCCGAAGGGAGGATGATAAGAGCTGATTATGGCGACATAACCCTGCTTTGTGTATATGTTCCTTCGGGCACCCAGGGGGGAGTCAGGCAGGATTTTAAGATGAAATTCCTCGGTGACTTCCAAACATATATTAACAATCTCAGAAAAGAAAGGAAAAATATAATAGTATCAGGTGATTTTAATATATGCCATAAGCCGATAGACATCAATTATCCTGAAAAACATAAGAAGTCATCGGGCTTTTTGCCTGAAGAAAGAGAGTGGTTTGATAATTTTATTAATAGCGGGTTTATTGATACATTCAGAGAATTTAATAAGGAACCCGAACAATATTCGTGGTGGAGTTACAGGGCAAATGCAAGGGCAAAGAACCTGGGATGGCGTATTGATTATCATTTAGTATCGGAGTCTTTAAGGCCTATATTAAAAGGAGCAGGCATACTGAATAAAGTAAGCCACTCTGATCACTGTCCGGTTTATGTTGAAATGGACATGATATGAGAGGGCTATTTGCAGGATTAAATACTATTGATATACAGTTTGTAACGGACAGGTATCCCCGTGTAAATACAAAGACCCTGGTCAGCAGGAATGCATTTTATCTTGGAGGGCCGGCTGCAAATGCGGCAATTACCTTTTCAAATCTTGGAGGAAATGCAGCCTTGATCACTTCTGTTGGCAACCATTTATTAAGGGAATTTGTCCTCGGTGAACTGCAGAAAAATAGTGTGAAATTATTTGATATCAGTCCCGAAACAAATACCGGTGCTGTTATAAGCACGGTGATAACATCAGGTGCAAAGGGTGACCGTACAGTGCTTACGGTTTTCCCTGAACAATACAGTGAGGAAGCAGGTGAAAATGACATTTTGATTGGCCGTTTGTGTGGGGAGGATCTCAGTCAATATGATATATTGCTTCTTGATTGCTTTTACATGAGATATGCCGTCAGAATTGCCAGGGAAGCAAAAAAAAGGAAAATACCCGTAGTAATTGATGGGGGAAGCTGGAAGAAAGGCATGGAGGAATTACTTGAATTTGTTGATATAGCTATTTGTTCAGCAGATTTTTATCCTCCCGGTACTAAAACCAGAAAGAATGTATTTGAATACCTGGCCTCAAGAAAAATAAACAGAATAGCAATTACAAGAGGTGAGAATCCCTTAATATTTAAAGAAAAGAATCAATATAAAAGAATTAGTATAGACAAAGTAGAAGCAATTGATACGCTGGGTGCTGGTGATATTTTCCACGGTGCTTTCTGTTTTTATTATTTAAAAGAGAATAATTTTGCAGAAGCCTTGAAAAAAGCCTCAGTAGTAGCAACCGAATCATGCAAATACCAGGGGACAAGGGACTGGATTCAGGGATTTAAAAGTTAATACAGGAACGATGATTAAAAGAGATGATATTGATCTGACAGCTCCGGCAGGGTCTTTTGACTCGCTGATGGCAGCTATACAGGGAGGCGCGAATTCGGTATATTTCGGACTGGGAAAACTTAACATGCGTGCCAGATCATCATACAACTTTACCGAAGCCGATCTGGATAAGATTACAGATATTTGTAATGAATACAATATCAGGGCTTATCTTGCTTTAAACACTGTTTTATTTGACTCAGAGCTGCCAAGAATCAGAGAAATAATAGACCTGGCAAAGAAAGCAGGGATACACGGGGTTATTGTTTCTGACCTCGCAGCCATTGAATATGCACACAATGCTGGTATGAGCGTACATATTTCAACCCAGGCAAATATCAGCAATATTGAATCTTTAAGGGTTTTTTCAAAATATGCTGATGTAATAGTCCTTGCAAGGGAACTAAGCTTGAAGCAGATATCCGATATTGCAAAGCATATAGTAAAAGATAAAATAAATGGCCCATCGGGAGATTATGTTAAGATTGAGCTTTTTATTCATGGGGCCCTGTGCATGTCAATTTCAGGAAAATGCTACCTGAGCCTTCATGAACACAACTATTCCGCAAACAGGGGTGAATGCCTGCAGGATTGCCGTCGAACATACACTGTAAGGGATAAAGAAACAGGATTTGAACTGGATATTGAGAATGAGCATATAATGTCCCCAAAAGACCTTTGTACAATACACTTCCTGGATAAAATCCTCAAAGCGGGGGTCAGTGTTCTGAAAATTGAAGGAAGAGCAAGGCCTCCCGAATATGTTAAAACTGTGACCGAATGTTATAACGAAGCAATAAATTCATGCCTGAATGGCACATTCACAAAAGACAAGGCAGATAAATGGACTGAACGATTATCAGCTGTTTTTAACAGGGGATTCTGGGACGGATATTACCTTGGTAAAAAACTGGGTGAATGGAGTGATATTTATGGCTCAAAGGCTACCAAAAGGAAAATATTTATAGGGAAAGGAGTAAATTATTTTGACAGAATTAAGGTTGCTGAATTCACATGTGAAGCAAGTACACTGAACGTAGGCGATGAGATACTTATAACGGGTCCGACAACAGGAGTAATACAGACTATTGTCAAAGAAATAAGGGTAGATCTTAAGAATGTATTACAGACAGTACAGGGCCAGAGATTCTCAATACCCATTGAAAGGCTTATAAGAAGATCGGATAAGCTTTTTAAAATAGTAGACGCATAAAGTTTGTAATTTGATTATTTTGGGAGCAAAATTCAACGTGAGACTATCGAAACTTAGATTTAAAGCCTTTAATTATAAGAGTTTTTTTATTTTTCTTCTCTTTCTTAATTTGTCTGACTTACAAGGATCTGCGCAGTTCTATTCAACCGGACAGGATCCGTTTTCAACTTCATGGGAACAGATAAATACAGCGCACTTCAAAATTATATACCCGAAGGAATTCTACAAAGAGTCAAACAGACTGGCAAACATTCTTGATTATTCGTATGAGCATATCACAAAAAGCCTTGACAGCAGACCGGGCAAAGTTCCGGTTATACTCCACAACAGTTCCGTACTATCTAACGGGTATGTATCATGGGCTCCAAAACGTATGGAGTTTATTACTACTCCTCCGCATGACATTTACGGGGAAGACTGGCTCGAACAACTTGCACTCCATGAGTTCAGGCATATAGCACAGGTTAATAAACTCAACCAGGGATTTACGCGAATATTAACATTGGCTTTCGGACAGCAGGCGACAGCTGCGCTGGTTGGGTATCTGCCCCTCTGGTTTTTGGAAGGAGATGCCGTTGTAACGGAAACAGCTCTTTCAAGCACAGGCAGAGGAAGGCTTCCTTCATTTGAAATGAAATTAAGGGCTATTGTTACGGAAAGTGAAAGTAAGATTTCTTATGATAGAATGTATTTTGGCTCATTCAGGGAGTATATACCGGACTATTATCATTCGGGATATTTTATGGTAGCATATGCAAGGTTAAAATATGACAGCGCCTTTTGCAGCAACATGCTGGATAATGTTGCCAGGAATCCTTATTTGTTATGCCCCTTTTACCTTGGATTGAAAAAGAACTATAACCTTTCAAAGGTAAAATTGTATGAAGAAACATTTGATAGCCTTAAATACTTGTGGACTAATCAGATGAAAAATATTAATTATACGGATTATTCATATATTTCGCCAGAAAGAACAAAATTTTATACAAGCTACAGGTATCCTCAGTATGTCAGTGACAGTACTGTTGTTGTTTTAAAAAGCAGCATTGACCACTTAACCCGCTTTGTGCTGATTTCGGAAGCCGGGCACGAAAAGACAATACATACTCCCGGATATATGTCAACTGACAGGATATCATCACGGTGCAATAAAATTGTCTGGGATGAAGTAGTACCTGACCCCAGATGGGAACAACGCAGCTTTTCTGTGATTAAAATTATGGATATAGAAACCGGAAAGAAAGAGCAACTGACGCGAAAAACAAGATATTTTTCACCTTCTATTTCAAATGACGGAAGTAAAGTAGTTGTAATTGAGATAGATAACTGTAATAATAATTATTTAGCAGTAATTGATGCACATAACGGAGATGTTGTAAACAGAATACAGTCTCCCGCAGGTATGATGCTTCAGTATCCTGAATGGACAGCCGGCGGTGATATTTTAGCTGTTGCCGTTAGTGAAGATGGCAAGAAAATAATGAAATACAGTTTTGCGGGAAGGGCATGGAGCACTATGTTTAATTCAAAAAATACCGAGATTTCACATCCTGTGGAATGGAAGAGTTATGTTCTATTTACCGGAGGATTTAATGGAATCGACAATATTTATGCTATCAGTAAAGTATCAGGAAATGTATTCCAGGTAACTTCTTCCATATACGGAGCAAATGATCCCTCGGTAAAACCGGGAAGTGATGAAATGATATATGCGGACTATACTTCAAACGGATATAAGTCGGTATCAGCGGAGCTTGATACATCGGGATGGATTCCCATGAAGAACGTAAGCGACAAATCGGTAAAATGGTACAGGCCACTGGCACAGCAGGAAGGTAAGAATATACAGGAAAGTGACATACCCACTGAAATATATAAGCCAGTTTATTATTCGCGTCTGGCACATATGTTTAATTTTCATAGCTGGTATCCGTTTTATATTGACCTTGACTATGATGATATTGATTTGTCGGAATTGCCGGTGTCATTGGGATTAACAATACTATCACAGAATAATCTGAGTACTGCTTTTTCAAGCATAGGATATTCATATGAAAACGGATATCACTACCTGTATCCAAAATTTACATATTCCGGATTTTATCCGGTGATAGAACTTTCAGCCGCGCTGGGAGGCCCGTCAACTTACCTGAAGCTGTATCAGAATATTGATGCCCCTGAAGACATGTCATTTAAGAAAAGCTATTTTGTAAAAACTTATCTGCCCCTGAAGTTTAGCAATAGTAAATATGTTAAAATAGTAATTCCACAGGCCGAATACGAATTCAATACACTTTATTATTTTGACGGCGGATATAAAAAAGGCATATCAGGTATTCATTATAAGCTGGGACTATACAGATACTTAAGGCTTTCATACCGCGATATTGATTATATATGGGGACAGTCATTGTATTTTACATACACTCACTCGTTTTCAAATAAATTATTTGGCTCATTGCTATCGGTCAGCTCACGGTTTTACTTTCCCGGATTACTACCACATCATAGCTTCAGAATCTATGGAGGAATGCAAAAGCAATACCCTGAAATGTTTATTTACTATATAAACAGAATACTTATGCCGCGCGGTTATCCGAATTATTATTCTGAAGAGTCGTGGAAGCTGTCCCTTGATTATTCATTGCCCCTGGCCTATCCCGAAATTTCCCTGGGTCCGCTGGCTTATGTCAGGAGGATAAAAATGAATCTTTTCTATGATCATGCCTATGGTTATAATGTCAGAGATAATCCTGAATCAGAAGATGATTTATTTACGGGCATATATAATTCCTTTGGGGCAGAACTGACTGCCGATTTGAATATTTTAAGATTTATTTTTCCTTTTAACACAGGAATCAGGTGCTCATACATGCCTTTGCAAAATAATTTTGCAACGGAATTTATTTTATCCATTAATACAAGCTTCTTATAGTATCACTATCACAAACGGTCAAATTAAAGCAAATTAAATTGGTAATATAATGATATTTTTGTATCTTGTAGAAATCCTAAAAATACCTGAAAACCCTATAGTTAACAATATTTTATAGTCTACTGGTTAACCTTAAAATTAAATGCTATGTTACCATATCAGATTATAGAAACAACAGGGTGTATAATTAAAGTTGAAAGACTGAAAAACGTTGAAAAAGATACCCTGCCCAATACTCTTGTCATGAAAAGTGAGAAGCCGTTCCCGGGGTATCAGGACAAGGAAGGGAAGGAAGTCAGGAAGAAGTTAAATTATGTATACCTCATTTTAATGTACAGGTATTTTCCGGAAAAGATAGAGCGTATATCGAAAGTGCTGAAAGAAGAGAAGTATAATAATTGTAGTTTCAGCTGCAGTGAAATAATTATCCAGAACAGGATATTCCCCTGTATACGGATTAAAGGCCTGGAGACATATTGTATGATACCTGAAATACAGCTCGATTACAAAAACAATGATATTAAATTCATGTCTAACAGGACGATTGACTGTGAAGGTAAAATAAAGGTTTTTAAACATTTTAAGATTTCTGAGATTACTGAAGGCATTTACAGGGATTTATTCGAAGGAGAAAAATTTTATTTTACAATACCTTCACAGATTAACTGGAGGCTGCTTATTCATGTTACGAATAATGTCAAACATACAATAAAAAATCACAATTTTGACCCTGCCCTTGGTATTATTAACAGATTTACCGGTCCTGAAGATGTTATAAGGATATTTGATAAAAACAAGACCCTGGAAAGAGCACTGGAGATAAAGAATAAATACCTGAAAGAGCTGAAAAGAGAGCATACGCTGACAGAAAATCTTAAAAACATTTTAAAGACAAACTCCTATAGTTAAGCAATTTGCTTTATTACTGATATTATTACTATTCCTTTCCTGTAAATTATATACACAGTACTGGAAGACTTATCCCTATGAGCAGGCGGGAAGCTTATTAAGTTTTCCGGCCGATGAAGGGTTTCATCCCGGCCAGGATATCGAATGGATTTATATTAACGGGCATGTAAAAGGAAAAACAACCGGCAATGAATGTTCCTTTGTGCTGGCATATTTTTATTATCCTGCATTCGGATTTGATGGATTCAGAATATTTAATATCTCAAATGAAACCACAAAGCAGTTTTATGACGAGACATTGCCATGTATTTACCAGTCCATTGCGGTAGATAGTCTTAATATAATCGCCAATGCAGGATTCCCCCTGGTCCATACTGAAAAATGGACCACACTGACTGATTCGGCAGGTAGAATGAAGCCTTTTCAATACCACATTAAGGCGGAGTCACAAACAGGTTCGGTTGATATTGACTGCAATACATTAAAGCGTCCTCTGATACTGGCTGATTCGGGATTTCTTTACCAGGGCGCATCGGGATATACATATTATTATTCACAGACTATGATAAATATTACCGGCCTGATGGGTTTTATATCCGATGAGGACAGCATTTCAGGCACAGGATGGATAGATCACCAGTTCGGGAGTTTTAATCCAAATAGCAGCGAGGATTATGAATGGTTCTGCATTCAGCTTGATAATGGAATGGATCTGAATATCTGGAATATTTTTACTGAGGACAAGACTATCCCCGAAGCATCAGCCTTCAGGATATGCAGTGTTTATATTAATGATTCTGCTTCTCTGACTTTTTCTGATTTTAATGTGCAGAGGCTGGAATTTGAATACACACAGGACGGCGAAAGATGCTACTCGAAAAAATGGAATATAAAGGCAGATACTCTTGATATTGATCTGCTGGTTGCAACACGAAATTCAGATAATGAGGTAGCCCTGCCTTTCAGGTTTTATGAAGGCAGCACACTTGTAAGCGGAACGGTAAACAATTTGCCGGTAGAAGGCATAGGATTTGCAGAATTGCTGCATTCTTACGAAAAGCCTGACATATCAATCGTATATCCACAAGGTGCTGGTTTATGGGATGATTCTGAGCCTGCAAGGTGGACACTTAATAATCCTGATGATGGAAATATAGTTCGGTACAATGTGGAAATAAGTTATGACGGTTCAGGTTATTTTAAGAATATTGCCAGCGGGATAAAGGATACGGTTTATTACTGGAATCCATCATATTTTACTGCAGATACGGCGATAAGAATGCGTATAACCGGTTACTCGGCTGACAGCACATTGTCGGATGCCGTTGAAACACAGGCATATACTAATCCTCAGCCTTTATATTACCGGTACTGCCAGGGAGATATCTTTTCATATCATATTTCGTTGAGGGCAGGCAATGAGTTTGGGTACCGGTGGCAGAAGGACAGTGCTGATATTCCCTGGGCAAATGACAGTATATATATTCTTGAGAATCTACAGGAAGAAGATCAGGGGATATACAGGTGTATTTTATCGGGAAGCAACCTCACTGATACTACAGTATCATACCAGCTATATATAGAGCCTACTTATGAAAGGGAGATTTTTATTACAATATGCAATAATGACAGCGTTTTTGCCGGCGGACAGTGGCAAAGCTCGCCGGGAATATTTTATGATACGTTGAGCTCATGCTATGGCTGTGACAGTATTATTATTACCAGCCTGTATGTTGACATATGCAATTTAATTGCTGAGGAGCCCCTGGCAGGGAATGTCAGGATATCAGCCAATCCGGTTGCAAGATTATTATTGATAGAGTCTGCTGATGACTTCTCCGGACGTGTGGAAATTATAAACTCTTGCGGGCAGGTATTAAGGACTTTATTAATTGATAATTGCAGGAGGGCAGAGATGGATTTAAACGGACTGGGAAGAGGCATTTATATGCTGAGGCTGGTTAATAAAGAAATAATTATGACACAAAAATTTATATTAGTCAATTAGATATTTTGTAATTTCATGTCCTAACTTAAAAGGAAATAAGTGTGAGGATTATCTCTAATGATAATGTCAACGGCATTTTAGGGACAATTATATTTCATATGATGCTGGTTTTATTATTCCTGACTATTAAGGTTGGGGATGTCAGGAGGAAGCAAATGGATATTATTCCCATAGAATTTGATGAAAAGCTTGTGGATATTCAGGAGTTTCTTGAAAAGATAGAGAATTTGCCTGTCGAAATCGAGCCCCTTGAGGAAGAGGTACGTAGAAACATAGCAGTAAATGTGGCCAGCCAGCTAAATGACAAGATAAGTACTGAAAAGTATATTGAACAAATCATGAAAGAAGAAGGGATAGAAAATCTGCAGCAATATCTCGACAGAACATTGCCTGACAAAGGTAATATTTCATACAGCGACGAAGAGAATATGAATGATAATAATGAATCGGTACCGGACAAAGAATATACCGGGCCCACTAACGTAACTTATTATCTTGAAAACAGAATGAAACAGTATCTGCCTATACCTGTTTATACATGCAAGGGCGGTGGATTGGTGGTAGTGAACATAGAAGTTAGCCAGAAAGGGAATGTTATTGCAACCTCAATATCCGAAGATTCAGAGACAAATGACGAATGCCTCCTGGAGACAGCAATAAAATATGCTTCGCGAACAAGATTCAACGCAGATTTTAATGCAGTACCCAGGCAGAAGGGTTACATAATGTACCAGTTTATCCCCCAGTAAAATATTGCAGAGAAAATATCACAATTTATTTCGTTAAATACAGGTATCCTTCCGATGCTCAACACATGCTTGGTGTTGATGCATCATTATTGGCCATGGAACGTAAGGAGGATACGATATATACACCTCCAGATAATTTAAATAATTACACCACTGTCTTCTTAAGCGGAACCCTGGCAAAGATTTTACCGGTAAAAAAAATTAATGATTTCTTCTTTAAGGTGGACAACAATATACCAAGACAGATTATAAAATCTTGCGATGAGGAAATCATTAAATATTGTAAGGCTGGATTTCTATAAACCAGTCCTGGCAGTATTGTTATTTTCCGTATTTTTAAATATGCTTAAATATTGCTCTTTATTTTTAAGTATACTTACAGCTTTTTCAAACTGAATGTCATTTCTCAGTGATATCTTTATCCTTCCTTCCTGGTAACCATACCTGCTGGCGATTTCTTCCATCAGCAACTGGATTATTTCATCCTTGAATGTTTGCAGGTCCTTGTTTTTATCATGTGCAAGCTTTTGCTTAAGTGCTGCGAATTCTTCCTCGGCATATACATAGTATTTTTCCTTTTTAGCCGTTTTTATAAGTTCTTCAAGGTTTTTCCAGCTCTGTGTCGTATAATCTATATCTTTATCCTCGAGGAATTTAAGGAACTCCTGGTAATCATCATCTGTAAATTCATATTCCCCAATATTCTCTATAGAATCTTTTTCTGTAACAAAAATCGTAGCAAAATCAAATATCAGATATTTTATAAAAAGGCTGATAGTAATATTGCCAGGGGTTTCCGAATCAACCTTCACATCAGGAGTTATTCCTCCCCCGTCATATACTTTTCTTCCATTTCTGGTTGTAAATTCGTTTATAAGAGAATCGGGGATATAACCTACGCTGCCATCTTCATTTCTGTGGGTATAGTCAACTGCCTGTATACATCTTCCGCTTGGTATGTAATACTTGGCAGTAGTAACCTTCAGCTGTGTATTATAGCTTAACGGCCTTGTTGTTTGCACCAGGCCCTTGCCAAATGTTTTTTCTCCGACAATTACTGCCCTGTCGAGATCCTGCAACGATCCTGCAACAATTTCGGAAGCCGAAGCAGAACCCCTGTTAACCAGTACAACCAGAGCGATGGTTGTATCAATTGCAGGCTGTGTAGTTTTATAAACATTGTCCCATTGTTTGACTTTACCGTGGGTACTGACAATTTCCTGGTTCTGGTTGATAAAAAGGTTTGCTACATTTACCGACTCAATTAGCAATCCCCCGGGGTTTCCTCTGAGGTCAAGAATTATTCCGTGCGCATTTTGCTTTTTCAGTTCGTTCAATGCTTCTTTAGCTTCCTTGCCAGCATTATTGGTGAAATTTGATAACCTTATATAACCGATATTGTCATCCACCATTCCATAGTAAGGTATATTTTTGATTGTTATTATCTCCCTTAAAAGGGTCTTTTCTATTGTGGTTCCCTGTCCGTATCTTTTTATCTCAAGTTTAACTGATGTGTTTGGCGTTCCCTTAAGCATTTCGCTGACATCAGCTATTTTTATATCCTTTATAGAAATACCGTCAATGGAAATTATAGTATCCCCTGCTCTCAGGCCTGCTTTATATGCAGGAAAATCAACGTATGGCTCAGAAATCATCGAGTAGTCTCCTGCCTTTCTTATAAGCGCGCCAATACCCCCGTATTGTCCTGTAGTCATAAAATTAAAATTATCCATTTCTGACTCGGGAATAAATGTAGTATAGGGGTCCAGGGATTTTAGTATGCCGTCAATACCGGCTTCAATCAATTCCTCAGGATCAGTTTCATCAACATAGAACAAATTAAGTTCACGGAACAAGGTAAAGAAAATGTCAAGATTTTTAGCAATTTTAAATTCTTTATCTGTGAATCCTATGAATGAAAATGAGCTGATTAACAATACTATAATAATTGTTATGACCTTTGCTTTCTTCGTTATTTTTATTTTCATTTTTACCCTTGATTTAATTATTAAATATTAGTTCAAAGTTAGTGTATTTAATGTTATGTATTATTTATTTTGCGGGCTTTCATTTAGCTTTGAAATTTCCTTTATAATCTCCTCGCAATCAAGATAGTTATTGTATTTATATTCCAGGTAGTCTTTATCTGTATGCGGATTATTAAGCACGAAGCTCCTTAAATCATATAACTGTTCCCCAAGATTATGTTTTATGGCGATCCTGTCAGTCGATCTTTCAATAGACCTTTTCATAAATAAATATTTGAAGCCGTATGATGTAATTTGTAAATTGTTCTTGCCGCAATAGTCGCTTATATGAGCCAGTTCATGCCCGAAAAATCCGACCTGTGCACCGAATGGAAGGTCGCTGAACGAAAAACCTATAATATCCCTGGATTTCTTATTAATAACTATTATGTAATGCCTGGTTTCTTGTTTTCTGAATAAAAAAGCAATTTTTGGCCTTGCATTGCCAAAGTGTTTTATTCTCCTGCTTTTTAATTCAATTCGTGTTGAATCAAGTTCAGGGTAGTTAGACAATGCAACAAGCGCTGGCAGTTCACACCCCTCTATAAATGTTTTTCCGTATCCGAAGTTAATTACAAGGGAATCCTTATTCAGCGGAGTTTCATTTTGTGAAAACAGGCCTGCAGGTAAAAGTATCAGGAGGATGATATACAGTTTTCTTTTGCAGGGCATAGGATTATTATTTTTTCTTTCTGAACATTTTTTTTCTATACACCGACTTGCTGGCAGTTCTGAATATATTTTTGTTAACGAATCTAATATCTTCAATAGTATAAAATGCATTGGGATTAAATTTTTTCATAAAGGATACGAAATCTTTTAAATCACTTCGTTTTATTATTGAATATATAATACCTACTTCGCCCTGGCTTCCCCTGGCTTTAATGGATGTAATTACATATCCTTTTTCCCTGAGGGAAGAAATAAGATTTTCGGCTTCTTTACTTGTTATTATCCTTATCAGTTCATGGCCCAGGGCAAGCCTTTCCTCCACGGTTATACCGACAAAGTTACCCATGGCAAAACCGGCTGCAAAACCAATATAACAGGCCCAGTTATTTAAATTCTCAAAGATATGCGTTATGGCAAGGATCCAGATGATCATTTCAACAAAACCCAGAAAAGGGGCTATATACTTTTGTCCTTTGGAAGTAAGAATAATCCTTAATGTTCCCAGGGTAACATCGCATATCCTGGCAATAAATATCAGTAATGGCAGGATAAAATACGAATACAGGTTTGAGTCAAAGAGTTCCATAATTGAAACATTATATATTGTAAAATTAGTTAATAAATAATACTTGACATAAATTATACTTTCCGCAGCTTCCACTTCCCTCTGTAAAATATTATAATTCCAAGGGTTGTGAGAATCGATTCAGCGATGACTATAGCCCAGAATACGCCCCTTTCATTGAATCCGTTTATAATAGACAGGCTATAGGCAAGCGGTATCTCAATAAGCCAGAAACATATAAAGTTCAGTACTGTCGGTGTATATGTATCGCCTGCCCCGTTAAATGACTGGGTAATAACCATTCCTACGGCATAAAATACAAAACCATAGCTGATTATTCTCAGGCTTGCGACAGCAATTTCTTCCACCTCGGGTTTCTGGTGAAAGAAGCCGATAAATAAGTCAGGTATTACAACCAGTACAAGAGCTATAATTAACAGGAAAAGTGCATTGGCAATGCTTGTGATAAGTACCGAGCGTGCAGCTCTCTGCGGCTTATTGGCACCAAGGTTCTGTCCTACCAGGGTTGCAGCGGCATTGCTCATGCCCCATGAAGGCAGCAATGCAAAGATGATTATTCTCAGCGCAATAGTATAGCCGGCAACAGCTTCCTTTCCGAATTCGGCCACTATCCTGTAGAGGGCAATCCAGCTTGCCGTTGCAATCAGGTACTGTCCAATGCCACCTCCTGAAAGTTTAAGCAGCTGTACCATTATGTTTATCCTGGGAATAATATATCTAAGTTTCAGTTGTATCCTGTTTGTGCCCCTGTTGAGCAAATAAAACTGGTAAATGATTGCTGATCCGCGGCCAATTGTAGTGGCAATGGCAGCACCTGCAACGCCCAGCTTGGGGAAGGGACCCAGTCCGAATATCAGGCAGGGATCCAGCAATATATTTGTAATATTGGCAAACCATAATACCCTCATTGATATTGCAGCATCACCAGCACTCCTGAATATAGCATTATTGACAAAGAGCAGTATAATTATACCGTTTCCGGCCAGCATTATACGTGTATATTTGTATCCCGACTCGATAACACTCTTTTCAAGTCCCATTAGTTTTAATATATCTGTGGTCATAATAACGCCGGGGATTGCCAGAAGGATTGATATGATAAGGCCTGCAATAATTGCCTGTGCAGCCGCGACAGAGGCTTTATCAGGCCTTTTTTCCCCGATACGCCTGGCTATCATGCCTGTTGCAGCTATGCTCAATCCACCTCCAATGGCATACATAAATGTCATAATAGATTCAGTTATGCCTACTGCAGCCACTGCATCTTCTCCGAGCCTTGAAACAAAGAAAATATCAGTCAGCGCAAAAATCGATTCCATTGCCATTTCAAGTACCATGGGTATTGATAGTAAAATAATTGCCCTGCCAATTTTACCTTTTGTAAAATCCTGCTCTGTGCCTTTTATTGATTCCAGTATGTCTTTTAATATTTCAGGCATATAATGTTATACTTTAATTAACTTTAAATTATTATATGATTATCAATAATATATTTATTGTAATGAAATTATTCCTGGTGTCATATATAATTTCATGAATTATATTAAACCAGGGGTATAATGGATTCAGAATCTTATATTTTACCAGACAGGCAAAATACGGTCAAAGGCGGGTTGTAAAAATTAACATTGTTCTCCTTCCTTTCTCTTTATTATATTTTACTAATAACAATAAAAGCTGCAATTATAGCCAAAATAATTATTGTATTAAAATAATTCCCATGTAAAAATTACAGCCTTATCAAAATAACTTATTTATTAGTCAATAGTATTAATCTTTATTTTAATCTGTCCGTAGAATAGGTTGCACAACAATTATATTATACAACTTGAGAATAATATGGAAAATCTAATCATTAAAGGTACGGTTGATACACCGAGAGTTGAGTTTTTTGATAGTGGGGAATTGCTTGTTGAAGGAAAATCATGTCCTGTTGCTGTTACAAGGTTCTATGAGCCTTTATTTGTGTGGGTTACCGCGCTCAAAGCAGAAAAGGCAAACATAAACATAAATCTTGAGTACATAAACAGTGCTTCAGTAAAGAAGCTTCTCGACTTACTCAAGGTACTGGATGCCAACAGGAATGTCAGGGAAATAGTTATTAACTGGCATTATGAAGAGGGAGATGATGATACCCTGGAGACAGGACAGATATTTGAGGAGATGCTGCTGAGGGCAAGGTTTTACTATCATGAATACTCTGAAGCCGCATAATCGATTTATACAGTCCTATTTAAACAAGCCGTGAATTTCGGCATTGACCTTATCAATTACAATGCTCAAATCTTCGGGATTATCAGAGAAATTATTATTATCAACATCAATAATCAGCAGTTTGTTTAGGTTATAAGTTTCAATCCATGCTTCATATCTTTCATTAAGGCGCTTCAGGTAATCAAGCCTTATATTTTCTTCATACTTTCTGCCTCTTTTTTGAATTTGCTTTACAAGTGTTGGCACAGAAGCCCTTAGATAAATAACCAGGTCGGGAGGTTGAATCAGGGAGCTCATAAGATTGAACAGAGTAAAATAATTTTCAAAGTCACGTGTTGACATTAAACCCATAGAATGGAGGTTAGGCGCAAAAATGTATGCATCTTCGTAAATTGTTCTGTCCTGAATCAGCGTCTTGCCTGATTTTCTGAAAGACAGAATATGGTTAAACCTGCTGTTCAGGAAATAGATCTGAAGATTGAATGACCAGCGCTGCATGTCGTTATAAAAGTCATTCAGATACGGGTTATCTTCAATATCCTCATAATGTGCTTCCCATCCGTAGTGTTTCGAAAGCAGCCTTGTAAGTGTGGTTTTTCCTGATCCGATGTTACCTGCTACAGCTATATGCATAATTGTTTGGGTTAAATAGGGCGTACTAATGTACAAATTATTTTTATTATATATTTAACTGGATTCCTGTTTACCTCTAAGTTGCATGTCTATTTTCAGCAGCTCATCAATATATTTTCTGTCATTTGCCAGCCGCGGCACTTTATTCTGGCCCCCCAACTTTTCTTTTGCCTTTAGCCATTGATAAAAAGTACCTTTTTCAGCCAGCCTGACAATTGGTTTATCAAGAGTTATGTCTTTATATCGTTTTGCCTCATAATCTGAATTCAGAGACATCAGGGCATGGTCAAGAATGGAAGTAAAGTAATCGGGATCTGCCGGGGGAACTGTAAATTCGATAAGCCATTCATGTGCTCCCTTTTTGTCATGGGTCATAAAGACGGGGGCTGCCGTATAATCCGATATTTCTGCATTAGTTTTTTCACAGGCTATTTTAAGAGCTTTCTCAGCATTATCGATTATGATCTCCTCTCCAAAAGCATTGATAAAATGTTTTGTCCTTCCTGAGATTACTATTTTATGCGGGTATACAGATGTGAATTTCACCGTATCCCCTATAAGGTAACGCCAGAGCCCGCCATTGGTAGTAATAATCATGGCATAGTTCACATTTTTTTTAACTTCGCTGATATTATATGCCTTTGGAGACGGATTATCTATTTCGCTGACCGGAATAAATTCATAAAAGATGCCGTAATCCAGCATTAATAACATATCACTTTTATCAGGTTCATCCTGTATAGCAAAAAAGCCCTCTGAAGCATTATATGTTTCAAGGTAATGCATATTTTCAGAAGGGATTATCTTCCTGAACTGTTCTCTGTAAGGAGTAAAGTTTACCCCTCCGTGAATAAAAAGCTCCAGGTTGGGCCATATATCCAGCAGGTTATCCTTCTTTGCATATTTAAGAATATATTTGATCATAACCAAGTTCCACGAAGGGACACCGGCAATATTTGTAACATTTTCATTAACTGTTTCCCTGGCGATTTTTTCGACTTTTTCTTCCCACTTGTCGAGCAATGCCACTTCAAAGCTTGGAGTACGAATAAACTCGGTCCAGAATGGCAGGTTCTCAATAAGGATAGCTGAAAGGTCGCCGTAGTATGACTGGTTGTTGAAGTTATCTATCTTGTGGCTTCCTCCGAGGGTAAGTCCTTTCCCGGAAAATATTTTTGAATCAGGATTATTATATGTATAAATAGCAAGAACATCCCTCCCTCCCCTGAAATGGCACTCTTCAAGGCTATCTTTGCTTACCGGGATATATTTGCTCTTGTCGCTTGTTGTCCCTGATGATTTGGCAAACCATTTAATTTCCCCCGGCCATAACAGATTGCTTTCCCCTTTGCGCAAACGGCTGATATAAGGTTTTACATCTTCGTATGTCTGTATGGGGATACGCTGCTGGAATGACTGAATACTGTCAATAGATGCAAAATCATATTTTTTACCCCATTCTGTATCTACTGCCTTGTTAAGAAGCTTGAACAGCAGCTCCTGCTGTATATCATAAGGATATTTTTTTGTCAGTTCTATCTGATAGACCCTTTTTATATTAAGCCAGTTTACTATGGAAGTAATCAAAGGCATATATTATGAATTTAGTGCAATGTAAAATTAAAGAATAAGAAAAATTATCCATAAAAATATCAAAATTATCATGAAAGGAATAAATTGTTATTTTTGATTAATGTTATATTAAAAATAATATTAATGGCAAGGAATATCAAGGTTGTAATTTTAAGGAATGAAATAGAAGCCAATCTAATCAGTCCCATATTAAAAGACAGGAATATACCCCATGTGATAAGATCTTATTATGATTCAGCCTATGATGGCATTTTCCAGTTACAGAAGGGCTGGGGCCATATTGAAGCGCCTCAGGAATACAAGAACAGCATTCTTGAGATATACAGGGATATATGCAAATAGTATATTTTACAGGCATCTATTTTAAACCAGGAACTTATATACAGTAAGCTGAAAATATTTCTTTTCAGGAGTAAGGATACTTGACGGGAAGTCCGGTTTGTTCGGTGAATCGGGGTAATGCTGTGCTTCAAGACAAAAGCCGTAACGTTTATTCATTTTTATCCCTACTGCATCTGTAAATGTTCCATTCAGAAAGTTGCCCGAATAAAACTGGACACCCGGTTCAGTAGTATACATTTCGAGTATACGGCCTGTTGTTTCATCCGTTACTCTTGCTGCCAGTGACAGTTCGTCTTCTTCCTGTTTGTTGAGAACGAAATTGTGATCATACCCGATCTCAAGCATTTTTATTCTTTCCCCTATTTTCCTGGGATTGAGGAAATCCAGTGGTGTATTTGCTACATGTGCCAGCTCACCCGTAGGGATAAAGGTATCGTCAGCTATGCTATATTTGTCTGCATTGAGGTATAGTGCATGCCCAAGGATATCACTGTTCATACTGTTGAGGTTGAAATAACTGTGCTGTGTAAGGTTCACCGGACAAGCTTTATCTATTTGTCCCCTGTATTCAATTTTCAGCTCATTCTGGTCTGTCAGGGAGTATATTACGGTAATATTCAAATTTCCGGGATATCCTTCTTCCATATCCTTGCTGAAATAATCCAACCTCAGTCCCGTAAGGTTACCGGACCGGAATTCGCTCGCATCCCATAAAACCTTATCGAATCCTTTTGTACCTCCATGCAGGTGGTTGGGGCCGTCATTAAGGACAAGTTTATACTGCTTTCCTTCAACTGAAAATGTGCCGTTTGCTATCCTGTTGGCATATCTTCCAATAATTGCGCCCAGATATGGGCATCCCTTAATATAGGAGGGACTGGTATATTCTTCCAGGCTGTCAAATCCAAGGACTATATTATCAAATTTGCCTTCCCTGTCAGGAGCTGAAAGATATGTTATTATACCTCCATAGTTGGTAATTTTAACCGTTATGCCGTTATTATTCTGAAGGTTGAAAATGTGGACTTCCTTATTATCGCCGGTTTTACCGAAAAGTTCTTTTTTGATATTCATAAAGCGGGGATTATTATTCGTTTAGGCGGCCAAAATAAGAAAAATAATTCAAATTTTAAAAATATGATAAATTAATACTAATATTGATTATAATAAATAGAATAAGACATTATGGTTAAGTTTGATTTCTCTGAACACCCGCATGAAAGATATAATCCGCTGACAGGAGAGTGGCTGCTGGTTTCACCTCACAGGGCAAAGAGGCCATGGCAGGGGCAGGTTGAAAAGCTACGGGAAGAAAAGCTTCCCCCATATGATACCGGGTGTTACTTATGTCCCGGCAATAAAAGGGCGGGAGGGGCAAGGAATCCTGAATATGAGGACATTTTTGTATTTGTTAATGATTTCAGCGCACTGAAACCTGATATCCCTGAGGGCGAATACAATGATGGCGAGACATTTTTTGCCAGAAGTGAAAGAGGATTGTGCAAGGTCATAATCTTTTCACCGAGGCATGACCTGACCCTTCCTGAGATGAATACAGGGGAAATAAAAAAGGTAGTTGATGTGTGGCAGAGGGAATACCTTGAGATTGGCGGGCTTGATTATATTAATTATGTACAGATTTTCGAAAATAAGGGCAGCGTCATGGGATGCAGCAACCCTCATCCCCACGGACAGATTTGGGCCCAGGAATCAATACCTGCAGAGCCTTTAAAGGAATGTCATAATCTGAAGAAGTTTTATGACAGCAATAAAAGAAGCATGCTCTCTGTATATCTTGAAAAGGAACTTGAAAAGGGGGAAAGGGTTGTAATTGAAAACGAAGGATTTGTTGTAGTATCGCCGTTCTGGGGGATATGGCCCTTTGAGACACTTATTATAAGCAGGAACCATTTGCAGAACATAGGATTAATGTCAGAAGAAGAAAAACAGTTGTTTGCCGATATATTGAGAAGACTCACAATAATATATGACAATCTTTTTGAAGTCTCTTTTCCTTATTCTGCAGGTATACACCAGAGTCCCACCGATGGCAGGGATCATCCCGAATGGCATTTCCACATGCATTTTTACCCTCCCCTGCTGAGGTCGGCAACGATAAAAAAGTTCATGGTAGGCTATGAGATGCTTGCCAATCCGCAAAGGGATATTACCCCTGAAATAAGTACACAAAGGCTAAGAGACCTGCCTGAAGTACATTATAAGAAAAAATAGTCCCGGTTACCGGACAATTGTTATTTTTTTGCCTCGGGACGTTTAAGTTTTTTTGAAAGCGCCAGCATAAAAATGCCAAAAACAAGCATTGACAGTCCGACCCAGAGATTTATATTTATACCAAGGGACTTTTTATAAAGCTCGGCATTTGCCACTGTAAGAAATCCGTGGATAGTCAATATAATCCCGAGTATTGTGAACATTAATCCGATTGGAAGTTTAATATCTACGCCCATAATTTAAGTTTTTACCAGAATAATATACTTAAGACTATTGCCATGGCCCCGACTAGAATAGCCAGTGCTATATTGCTTTGATACCATTTTTCACCCTCTTCTTTATACTTTGGTGTCATCGAGTATACAAGACCTTTTAATTCATTATCAGATTTGGTCCTTTGTGTGCTGAATGATACTATAATAGTAAATATAAAACATACGACAAATGCCCATATGGCTGTCCAGAATGACAATGCCATTTCACTGGGATATTGATGAAAGACATGGATCCAACCTCCTTTTATGCCAATTGCCTCACCTGCTGTAAGGGTTAATCCGTGATGCACTGTTGCTGCTATTATCCCTGCAAGCAGTCCGTAAAAGGCGCCGTGGCCCGTGGACCGTTTCCAGAACATGCCCAGCAGGAACGTGGCAAATAACGGGGCATTGACAAACGCAAATACAAGCTGGATAAAGTCCATTATATTGTCAAACTGTGCCGCAAGGTAAGCTGTGCCTATACTTATAATAACCCCGAATACGGTAGCAAACTGTCCGACCCTCAGGTAATGTTTATCAGGCCTATTCGGATTGATATAGCTCTGGTATATATCATAAGTCCAGACAGTATTAAATGCCGTAACATTTCCTGCCATGCCCGACATAAATGACGCCATAAGGGCAGTTAATCCGAGACCCAGTAATCCCGTAGGAAAATAATGGCCAAGCATCATGGGTATTACGGAATTGAAATCATCTGATCCGTCTTTCTGAAGCAATGCAAAGCCGCTTTCAGGATCATTTAACAATTTTAATGCTATCATGCCTGGCAATATCACCAGGAGAGGAAGGAACATCTTAGGAATGGCCCCTATTAAAGGGGTACGGCGTGCAGCACGCATAGATCCTGCAGCCATTGCTCTCTGGACTACAAGAAAGTTGGTACACCAGTAGCCAAAAGATAATACGAAGCCCAGTCCCATTATTAGTCCGAACCATTGTATCCCCATGGGATTTGTTGCTGCGCTTCCCATACCCTGCCAGGATGCTGTGTAAGCCCCGGCAGAGAATCCTCTTTCAACTGCTACCTCACTTAAGGCTTCCTTTAATCCTTCCCATCCGCCGACATTTATGAGCCCGATTATTGAAAGGGGCAGGAAGCCGATGACAATAAGGAAGAACTGCAGGACCTCGTTATAAATGGCAGAAGTTAATCCGCCAAGGTAGGTGTAAATGAGCACAATAAGTGCCGAAAGAATAAGGCTGAAATTAAAGTCCCATCCCAATAAAATTCTCATCAGTTCAGCCAGGGCGAACATTGATATGCCTGAGGTAAATACAGTCATCACGGCAAATGAAATAGCATTAAGTCCCCTCGTTTTTTCGTCAAACCGCAGCTTTAAATATTCTGGGGCAGAGCGTGCCTTTGAGCCATAGTAGAAGGGCATCATAAAAATTGCCAGGAAGATCATCGCCGGTATTGCTCCTATCCAGTAGAAGTGTATGGTTTTAATTCCATATTTTGCTCCTGATGCGGCCATACCGAATACTTCCAGGGCACCAAGGTTGGCAGAAATAAAAGCCAGTCCGGTTATCCATGCAGGAAGCGAACGACCCGCTTCAAGGAAGTCAGTGGCAGTGAGCATGTAGCGCTTCAATAACCAGCCAATACCCAGCACAAATACAATATAGACTGCCATTATCAACAAGTCTATCCAGCCAAGAGAGATAACGTGTTCCATTTTTTATTTACAGTTTAATTCATTATAATATTGTCGGTTATATTTTTTTTGTGCCATCTCCCACGTCGGCAACATAGAAATCAGCTTTAAGTCCGGTTTTTTCTAAATAGCCGACACTGACATCGGCAATAAATTTGCCTATTGAATTTTCATTTACAAGGCTTACGGTACATCCCCCGAATCCTGCACCGGTCATTCTTGAGCCTAAAACACCCTCAATTTTTCTTGCTTCGTCAACAAGGGTATCGAGCTCCGGTCCGGTTACCTCATAATCAACGCGCAGTGAATCATGGGAAGCATTCATCAGGCTGCCGAATTTTATAATGTCATTGCTTCTCAGTGCCTCAACGGCGTCCATGCACCTCTGATCCTCGGAGACCACATGCCTTGCCCTTTTTCTCACCGTGCTGTCAGGGATATTGCCAGCGAGCCTGTCAAAATCGGCCAGGGTAAGCTCACCAAGGTTTCGCAGGGGCCTTACTTTATTCAGGTATTCCACTGCCTTGTCGCACTCACCCCTTCTCTCATTATATTTGGAATCTGTGAGTTTCCTTTTTTTGTTTGTATTTGAAATAACAAGTTTGTATCCTGTAATGGAAAGTGGAACAAGTTCGTATTCGAGGTTGTCGCAGTTAAGGAAAATAGCATGGTTTTGTTTACCCATTACAGCAGCAAACTGATCCATAATTCCGCAATTTACTCCCACGAAGTTGTTCTCAGCCCTCTGGCACAATAGCGCCAGTTCCTTCCTGTCCAGTTTATTGTTCCCGTATTTTTCGTTAATGAAAGCAGCGGAGACAGTTTCGATAGAAGCAGACGAAGATAATCCTGCCCCGTCAGGGATGTTACCTGAGAAAAGAAGCTCCACGCCTTCTGATATAACTACACCTGCTTTACGGAATTCATCAATTACTCCAAGAGGATAATTTACCCATTCATTACCCTTTTTTTCATTTAACCTGTCAATAGGAATTTCACATTTGTAATCGAAATTCAATGTAGAGAACCTGACAACCTTTGATTCAATATGTCTGGCAGCCAGGTAAGTTCCGTAGCTGAGGGCACAGGGGAAAACATAGCCCCCGTTATAATCGGTATGTTCTCCTATAAGGTTTACCCTTCCGGGAGAAAAAAACATTGAGATTTCTTTTTGTGAAGGGCCGTATATCCTGATAAACTCATTCCGCAGGTTCTTAATCATTCGCAGGGTTTTTTTTCAAATATATAAATAAAAATAATTTATTTGCTTCGCCTCCTGAATAATTGGATATTTTTATTGTGGGTAAAAACAGTCAGTACCGCCCCTCCTATCACCATCATAGCACCCATGACTGTCAGAAACGTAAAATTCTCAGGGGTTATCCACGGGACACTTAATGCTCCCAGGATGGCCATTGTTATAAAAGTAATAACGGGATTCTGGGTTATTATCACACTTACTTTATTTGCCTCAAGGTATTTAAGTGCCAGGGCAAGTGATCCGTAGGCAGCAAGCGTATTAAGACCCAGAAATAAAAGTAATATCCAGTATCCAAACGATATTTCCCCGAAGCTGCGGTAACCGACAAAGGGGCTATATAAAATGGCCGGTATGCCGAATATAACAATATTAAGTTCCATAGGAGGATATTTGCGGACAAGCTTTTTCTGTATTACAGCATAGCCCGACCATGCCACTGCCCCTATGATTATCCAGATTATGCCCTTATTGAAAATTTGTTTATTCCCCACTATTAATGAAAATTGTTCATTGTAAAACAATAACAATCCGCAAACAACGATAATCAAACCGGACAGCTGAATGAATGTTAGTTTTTCCCTGTATATAATAAATCCTGATGTGGCAAGCAGTACAGGCCCAAGTTGCATAAATACCTGGGCAACGCTGGGAGATGTATAGTTAATTCCAGTTATAAAGCCCAGATAGTTTAAGCCAAGGCAGCATGCCGCAACAATTAGTAACAGGGGTGGATTCTTAATGATATTAAGCTGTGAGGAATGAAATGTAAAATAAAATGCAGCAAGCAGAATAAATGCCACACTGAATCTGAACCAGGCAATGTCAACCGGACTAAGGCTTATGAGTGATACCTTCAGGGCAACGGCCAAAAATCCCCATAATAAAGCCGTCACAGAAGCAAAAAATATACCTTTAAGTTTTGAAGATAAAATCATTAAGGTTTATGGTATAAAATACAGAATACTGAAATTCTCCAAAAATAGAGGAAATTAAAATTTATCCGTATAAAGGCAGGAAAAAAAACTTGAAAAGCGATAATAAAATATGCAGTCTATATACCGGGGATTGGCTACAGCTGATTAAAAGTCCTCATCTTTCCTGTATTTCATGGCTGTCTGATGGGCCTGTTCAATTTCGAATGCTGTCTGCCAGTCAATATTATTATATGAACTTAACAGTTCATTTTTACATGAAGGACAAATAATATCTTCGGTCTGGTGCCTGTTACAGCGCTTACACACTTTGAATTCTGTTTTAGGCTTCTTTTTATTCATGTTTTTTTAGATTGTTTTACGGGAGATTAATTTTTATAGTTGCATTAATCCCAGGATTAATTTGATGATATATATCACCTGCATTCATAGAACTAAATGGGAAAATTTATCGTAACTTAATTTAAAATAAGGGCATTGATGAATTATACAATTGAAAATACCAGCACGACCCCTTATATAAGTTTTAGCAACGGGAAAATACATATTAAGGGAAAGTCTATTCCCACCGTTAATTTTGGCAACCTTAAATCATTTTTGAGTTTAATCAGGCGCTATTCAAAGGAGCCTGAAGCCATTACCATATTGGATATTGATCTTGATTATATTAATTGCTGCTCGAAAAGATGTCTAATGGAATCATTAAAGATTCTTGACAGAATATATAAAAAGGGATACAGGATTTGTGTAAACTGGTACTACGATAAAAATGATGAATATATGCTCGAATTGGGCTCTATCTACAGTTCACTTGTAAGATTACCTATTAACTTGATTGAAAGATAATTCCCTCTTTTTCTATTCGTCCTTATTATTTTTATTATGCTCCCTGATAAATTTATCAAGGGCCATGGTCATTGACGGTGCATGAGGCATTGGAGCCTGCAAATCAAGCCTTAATCCGGCATCTTTAACTGCCTTGGCAGTGGTTTCACCGAATGAGGCAATCTTAATATTGTTCTGCTTGAATTCAGGGAAGTTCTGCAGCAGGGATTTTACTCCTGAGGGGCTAAAAAATACGAGTAAATCATAATTTATCGATGATAAATCCGACAAATCGCTGCTGACAGTCTTATATAGTATGGCTTTTGTGTATTTTATATTGTTATTATCAAGCAGAATGGGGATTTCTTCATTATGCTGATCTGATAAGGGCAAAAGGAATTTTTCTTCACTGTGCTTTGCTATAATATCGATCAAATCTGAAAAATTACCCTGTCCGTAAAATATTTTCCTCTTCCGGTATACAATATACTTCTGGAGAAAGAAGGCCACTGATTCGGAGATACAGAAATATTTCATGGAATCGGGGACTGTTATGCGCATCTCTTCACAAATCCTGAAGAAATGATTAATTGCTGTTTTACTTGTATAAATTACAGCAGTATGATTTAAAATATCTACCCTCTGTTTCCTGAATTCCTTGCATATTACACCCTCAACATGGATAAAAGGCCTGAAATCAATTTTAACGTTATTTTTTACAGCTAATTCATGGTAAGGTGATTTTTCTGATTCAGGTTGGGGTTGAGATACTAAGATCTTTTTGATTTTCATATTTGAGAATCCTCCTTTAACTACTTCTATATCAATAGGATGAAGAATTTGTATCCAAGTAATAGTGGTAAAATTTCAAGTGTACAAAGGTATAAAATCAAATAAAATAAAAAAATATCTTTTTTAATAATTATTTGAAAACCCCTGTATAACCTGATTATATATGAGATTAAAATCAATGATATGCCTGCTATTAAAAAAATGACTTTTAGCTTTTCAGATATATAAATCTGCGCTATTAGCAGGGGAAACAGGAATAATCCCAGATTCTTATTAATAATATAATTGTTGTGTATATATTCATTGAATATTTGCGTACTGTTAAAAATAAATCCAACCAGTTTAAACAGTAATATCCTGGCAACAGATATAATTATTACAACATTGATAATTATTAGCAGGGTTTCGAATGTGTTGAATCTGAATATCTTTATATGGTAATGTTCCAGTATCCTTAAAATAAAGGCTGACAGGACTATCACATAGATGAAATTCAGCACAAAAGATATTCTTTTTATCATTATGTTCTTTTCCCGCAATAGCTTTATCGATAACTGGTAACTCAGCAACGAACTGAATAAAAGGGTGAAGTACTTCTTATAGAATATTTTGACCCATAGAAAAAGAAGGGTAATGAAAAGAAATAATCCCAGAAGCCAGTCATTTGATATCTCATATCTTTGTTTTGGTTCAATAGCAATGTTTTTGTTGTGGATTAAAATTCTTTTTAGATTTGCTGCTGAACTTGCTATAGGTGTGAATAACGAGCTTCCCATGGATGATGTATCTTCGCGCTGTCTGCTGAATAAAAAATTCCCGGTGGTATTCCATGTCAGCTTTTCAGGCAGCTGCTGAGGGGGTGATGTAATGACAGTCTCTGTAACAGTTTTATGTGCGGGCTTTACTTTAAGGGAATCCGGGACTGTTGAATCAACTATCTGAATTTCAGGGATTTTCTTGATGCTGTCTTTTATGGTGTATTTTTTAATTGCACTGTCTTCAATGAAGCCGGCACCGGATATTGCGGAATCACCTGAAATGCTCTTTTTATAACTTATGGTATCTCTTATGCCTGTCATTCTTTATTTTTTGTGTCAATGATAATTGTAACCGGACCGTTATTTATTAATCTTATATTCATATGTGCCCCGAATTTGCCGGTTTTTACCTCCTTATTGGTATCCTGTTCAAGTTTCTTTATAAAACCGTTATACAGGGGTATTGCAGTATCAGGTTTTGCTGCCTTGATATAGGAAGGCCTGTTACCCTTTTTTGTGCTGGCATGCAAAGTGAACTGGCTGATAACCATAATTTCTCCGTCCACATCCATGACCGACCTGTTCATAACCCCGTTGTCATCATTAAATATTCTGAGTCTTGATATTTTGCCGCTTAACCATTCAATATCTTCACCGCAGTCATTCTCTTCAATTCCCAGGAGCACCAGGAGTCCGTTTTTTATTGCAGATTCTTCGGAGTTATTAATCGATACTTTTGCTTCATTTACTCTCTGAATAACAGCACGCATAAGCAGGTAATTTAAATATTGAGCAAAATTAAATATTTGACAGACAATAAAAAAGCCGGTGAAATTTTCACCGGCCGGGGCTCCCCAGGTAGGACTCGAACCTACGACCCTCTGGTTAACAGCCAGATGCTCTAACCAACTGAGCTACTGAGGAATTTTGCGACGCAAAAGTATATTAATTTGTTCAATTATCCAATTATTAAAATTTATTTTTTATTGTACTTTTTTGGCATTCCCTGTTGATAATTTTTAGGGGTATGAAAATATATAATACTATAAATTTCATTATTTGCGCTAAAAATTATAATTTTAGTATTCAGAAAGACTAACTTAAAATAATATCTCAGCATATGAAAAAAAGACCCTTTATTTATCCTAATAGCAGGTATTTAAAGTACTACAACAGATTTAGTAGGCTTTATTTTCGAATAAAAAGGTTTATCAGTGAGGGATCGTTCTTTCAACTGTCATTATTTGAAAGAACAAGGCTTCTTAATAAGTTTAAACTTTTTTACAAAAGGCTATTAAAAGAGCAGTTCTCTTTAGGGATCAAGGTGGCGGGCGTTACCCTGGCTTTCACCCTGATCTGTTCTGCTGTGAATGCCCAGGGTACATATATTGAAAAGACAGGTGAAGAAAATCCCCTGGGAGGCAAAATAAATCCATTCTCAGGTTTGTTGATGGGCGAAAAAATAGCACCGGCATTCGTTGATATTGATAATGACGGCGACAAGGACCTTTTTGTGGGGGATACCCTGGGTACAATCAAGTATTTTAGGAATAACGGGAATAATAACTTTCAGGCGCAGGCAGGATCAAATAATCCCTTTAATGGAGTGGATGTAGGTATTGATGCAAAGCCTACATTTATAGATGTTGACAAGGATGGGGATTTCGATTGCTTTATTGGGGAATACGACGGTATAATAAATTATTACAGGAATGACGGGGATGCATATGGTCCGCTTTTCACTCCTGTTGGCGGTGCAGATAATCCTTTAAACGGTGTGGATGTGGGTACAGAATCAGCACCCACGTTTGCTGACATTGATAATGACGGCGATCTAGATTCCTTTATAGGCTCAAAGTATAATTTTATTAAATATTATGAGAATACAAGTGAAGGGGAGAATATTTCATTTATTGAGCGGACAGGCGAAGATAATCCGGTTGACAGCATAGGTGATTTTAGTTCAGTTATCGGTTTTACAGATATCGATAATGATGGTGATTTTGACTTTTTTTTGGGGCACAAATATGGTTCAATAAGGCAGTTTGAAAACACGGGTAACGCAAGTGCAGCGGTATTTGAAGAAAAAGAGGGGTTAAATGATATATTTTTCGACGAAGACATGGGGTGGAATTCAACACCTGTCTTTATTGATTTTGACGGTGATTCGGATTTTGATGCCCTTATTGGCAACAGGGAAGGTAAAATAAATTATTATAACAACGAGGGGACGCCGGAATCACCGGAATTTGTTATGTACCAGCCGATAGATGTCGGCTGGCTGGCGCAGCCCGCTTTTGCTGACCTCGACGATGACGGGGATCTGGATGTGGTTATCGGCAATTATTTTGGCACAATGGACTATTACAGGAATGACGGGAATGAAAGTGTGCCTAATTTCAGAAAGGCCAAAGGGATTGAAAATCCGTTTTTTGGTGATACAATAAAAGAATATTGGATCAAACCATGCCTTGTCAATATTAATAGCAATTATGATTCGGATATTGATGCGTTTATTGGCACAAATGTCGGTAAAATGAAATATTACATTAATAATGGCACAGCTGAGCTCCCGGTTTTTTTTGAGCAAACCGGTGTTTATAATCCTTTTAATTCTGTGAATTTTGGGAAAAAGGTAAATCCGGCGTTTGTGGATATTGATGGCGATGATGATTCTGATGTATTCTTTGGATACTATGACGGAACAGTCAAATATTATGAGAACATATCCGTAGAGACAAATATTGAATTTGCTGTGCGCACAGATGAAGATAATCCATTTAACGGATTAAACCCCGGGACTTATGCGGACCCGACATTTGGCGACATTGACGGGGATGGCGATTTTGATGCGGCTTTCGGAACACATTCGGGAGGGGATATCACTTATTTTGAAAATACAGGAACTGCTGAAAATCCTGTATTCGTTGTCAGGTCAGGACCTGCAAATCCCTTTGACGGCATTACGGATGATTATCCCTGTCCCGTTTTTGCGGACATTGATAATGATACTGACTTTGATTTATTTGTTGGTTGCCGTTACGGAGAAATCAGGTATTTCGAAAGCAACTGGCCTCCTGTTGTGGCTCATAAAATGGCAGACCAGAATCCTCTGGTAAACCAGCCTTTCAGCTTTACCGTGCCGGGAAATACATTTTTCGATCATGATGTAGATGATGAGCTAACATACAGTTCAACACTTATGGACAATAATGCTTTACCGGGATGGATGACATTTAATCCTTCCACTCGGCAATACTCAGGTACAGCAACTGTTGCAGGAACTTTAAACATTAAACTAATTGTGACGGATATAGCAGGACATTCTGTCCCTGATACTTTTGACATTATAGTAACAGAAGAGCCTTTAAGCATTAATTTTCCGGTATCAGCAAAGCTGGATATATACCCGGTACCTGCCGGCGATTTTCTGAATATTAAATTAAATGATTTTGAGCCGGGCGTGGTTGATATAGAAATCGTGGATATTGCAGGCAGAGTATTAATAACGGAAA
>CAZHQW010000003.1:0-9682 GCA_964534745.1 uncultured Bacteroidales bacterium | reverse complement strand
GGCGTGGTTGATATAGAAATCGTGGATATTGCAGGCAGAGTATTAATAACGGAAAGGATGGATTGTGCCGGGAGAAATCCTGAAACTAAGATTGATGTAAGCAGCCTGTCAGGAGGCATTTATTATATTAATATCAGAAGAGGCAAGAGCATTATTAATAAGAAGTTTATCATTAATTAATTTTACTGGTCCGTAGAATATGGCAAAAGTGCTGGGAATGGGTAATGCCCTTGTTGATATACTTATAAGGCTTGAAAGTGATAATCTTCTTGATGAATTAAATCTGCCAAAGGGCAGTATGCAGCTTGTTGACAGGACTTTTGCAAGGGAGATTGAAGACAGGGCAGCCGGTACTGGTGCAAAAAAGGCTTCCGGTGGTTCGGCTGCCAACACGATTCACGGACTGGCAGAGATGGGCATTGAAACAGGCTATATTGGCAAGATCGGGCATGATGAGCTGGGTGATTTTTTTAAACAGGATCTTGAAAGGGCAGGAATAAAGCCACTGCTGTTTCGCGGAAAGGCAGATACGGGAAGAGCTGTTACTTTAATCAGTCCGGATTCAGAACGAACATTTGCGGTTTACCTGGGGGCGGCACTCGAACAGACTGCTGAAGATATCAGCAGTGGGCTGTTCAGGGGATATGAATATTTTCATATTGAAGGGTATTTATTACAGAACCATGAGTTAATAGAAACTGCCATTAGAATTGCCAGGGAGAACGGGTTAAAGGTATGTCTGGACCTGGCGAGTTACAATGTTGTTGAGGAGAACCTGGGATTCCTGAAAAAGCTTATTCCCTCCTATGTTGACATAATATTTGCCAATGAAGAGGAAGCACTGGCATTTACCGGCAAAGAACCGGAGCAGGCACTGTCTGTATTATCTGAAATGGCTGAGATAGCGATTGTAAAAACAGGAGATAAGGGATCATTAATAAGAAAGGGCAAAGAAGAGTTTGAAATTGGGATCATAAAAGCAGACTGTATCGACACCACGGGAGCAGGTGATTTATATGCAGCAGGGTTCTTATACGGATTGATAAATAAAATGCCGATGCAAAGAAGTGGTGAAATTGGAGCCCTTCTTGCAGGAAAGGTAATAGAAGAGGTGGGGGCTAAGATCAGCAGTGGAAGATGGGGTGAAATAAGAAATTCACTACTTTGATATATTATCCCTTGTATTTTTTTACCAGTTCGATGAACTGATCGAAGAGAAATTCCGTGTCGGTTGGCCCTCCTGAAGCTTCGGGGTGAAACTGGGAAGAAAAGAACGGTTTGGATATATGCTTCATACCCTCATTTGTATTATCGTTAAGATTAATGAACAAAGGCTTCCACTTTTCAGGCAGAGTGCTGTTATCAATAGCGAAGCCATGATTTTGTGAAGTTACATATGCTTTATTCGTACCGACCTGGATAACCGGCTGGTTATGGCTGCGGTGTCCGTATTTAAGTTTATAGGACTCTGCACCTGCTGCAAGTGCCATTAACTGGTTACCGAGACAGATTCCGTATATAGGGGTATCTTTATCAAGAGCTTTTTTGATATTGGCTATGGTTTTGTCACACATCTTAGGATCACCCGGTCCGTTTGATATGAAAAGTCCGTCATAGTCCTCTGTGGATATGTCCCAGTCCCATGGAACAACGATTACAGTTGTATCGCGCTTCAGCAGGTTACGTATGATATTATATTTAACACCGCAGTCTATAAGCAAAATCCTGTATTTGCCGCTTCCGTATATAGTCTTTTTAATAGTGCTGACCTGGGCTACCAGATTATCCTTATTGGGATCATAAAATTCTATATCCTCCCCGTTAAAAACTACCTTTCCCAGCATTGTACCCTGCTCCCTCAGTATCTTGGTTAATGCGCGTGTATCTATGCCGTATATACCAGGGGCTTTGTATTCTTTCAGCCATTCACCCAGGCTTTTATCAGCATTCCAGTGACTATAGGAAGCAGTGTAGTCACATATTATCAATCCCGAAATATGCAAGGCGTATGATTCAAAATATTTATAAAGGTTATCAGCTTTTAATTTCGACGGAACGCCATAGTTGCCGACTATAGGATAGGTAAGCACAAGTATCTGTCCTTTGTACGAAGGATCTGTTAAACTTTCCGGATAACCTGTCATCGCAGTATTAAATACTACTTCTCCCGATACAGACTGTTCGTAACCAAATGAGAGTCCGGCAAATTCTTTGCCGTCTTCCAGAATCAATCTTACTTCCTTTTGTTCCATTAAATAATTTCTAATTCAGTTAATTGTGGATTTTTATGTTATTTATTATATCCAGTGTCTGTTCCGGACTGATGTTTTTGGCTATGATTTTTTTACCGCTATCAAGCAGAAATATCTGGGGTGTTGCCATAATATTGTACTTGATCTTAAACTCATATGAATAAGGGTTCCATGCATTAATCCAGTCATAAAGCCCGTATTTATTTATAAAATCCACCCACTTTATCTTACCTTCCTCACCGAATAGGGTACTTATCGCAACAACCTTTACCTTTTTGTCTTTCAGGCTTTCCTCGTAAATACTATACATTTTTGGGACGACCGTTTTGCAATGCCCGCAGTCTGCTTCCCAGAAAAGTAAAATTGTAAAATCTGCCCTGACATCATAGAGTTTAAAAAGGGTCCCAATGTATGGAAATTTTTTGAGGGCTGTATCGTTTCGGGCTTCGGTAAAATGTTGTGCCGGTATATTTACCAGTTCAATATCCTGCGCAGGAGTTCCTATTAAAAGAGGTTTTATTTTTGCTACCCTGTCTTTAAGGTCTTCAATGAATTTAGGGCTGCTCCACCATGATTCATTTATATAGTATTTTTCGGCAATATGCACCTGAACCGCATCCATTCCCATTATGTTGCTTTTACCGTAATAGTTAAAAAGTGTAATAAGCATGAACCTGAACAGGCTTGAATCACCACGCGACTTTTCAATAAGCATATCCACCTCGGGGATCAAGGAATCAGGTATCTGGGGCACAACTTTGGTTATATAGTACATAATTCTGTCTTCATATATCGGAGTCCTCAGAAGCCGGGAATCTGAAATGTCGAAATTGTCGAAATAGTGATTCCTGAAATAGTAATATTGCCATGTTGAATCAATAATTTTGCCATGTTCGTCCTTCGGAGGATCGGGGACAATTATATCAAGTGTGGCCTTTAAAAATTTGGAGATAAACATTCCCTTATATTTCTCAACTATGTAGTTGACTTGATTTATCCTTTCTTTATTGATTTCTTCAAGTTCGCTTCTGTATTCCTTCTTTATGGCACTGTCAGTTGTATCATTTATCATTTTTCTGAGAGTTTCGGCCCTGGTGGCCAATGCCTTCATCTTTTTCTGGAAGCCCAGAAATATTTCATTTTCATCCGAACCTTTGATTTTCATATTATCAATGAAATTAACAGTATCGGTTTCAATATAAAAATCCTGGTCATCACTCAGGAGAATTTCGAAAAATGTTGTGTTTGGAAGGAAAATAACATACATACCTCCTGGCAATGGATTCTCTCCCCTGAATGTGCCTACTCCCTCATTATTAACCCATGATGTATCATCGGGATACATCGATTTGTTAAAATAGTGCCCGAGAATAATAGTAGTATCGCTTAGACCGTTAATTTTCACCTTAATTTTATATCCCTGGCCACAGGTAATTTCTGTGTAAGCGAATATCAATAATACCGGGATAATATATTTCAGCAATTTATTCATAAGTCATTTTTCAAAAGCCCAAAATTAGACATAAATGTCTTAATTTGTTAGTGTTCTTTATTTTTTATCATTTATTTTTACACAATTAATAATTCATTATGTATACTCTCAAAGATTGTCAGAATGTTATAAACACAGAGCTGGAAGGGATATTTCTGAATAAAGAACCTGCGGGGCTTTATGAACCGGTACGTTATATTTTATCTGTGGGAGGCAAGCGGCTTCGCCCATCCTTAACACTGATGGGATGCAACTTGTTTACAGATGAGATTAATAATGCAATATATCCTGCAATTGCTATAGAGCTGTTTCACAACTTTACTTTAATGCATGATGATGTGATGGACAAGTCAGAAATAAGGCGCAACAGGACTACTGTCCATAAAAAATGGAATGAAAATACTGCTATTCTTTCCGGGGATGTTTTGCTTGTCAAATCTTATGAATACTTCTCAAAATGTCCTGAAAATATTTTTAAGGGCGCGCTGGATGTATTTACGGAGACTGCTATAAAGGTATGTGAGGGACAGCAGTATGATATGGAATATGAAGTCCGCTCAGATATTTCTATAGGCGAGTACCTGAAGATGATTGAACTCAAGACGGCAGCACTTATTGCCGGAGCATTGAGAATAGGAGCATTGGCAGGACAGGCATCGACTTACAGTGCTGATTTGCTTTATGAATTCGGAAGGAACATTGGCATTGCCTTTCAGCTCCAGGATGATTTGCTGGATGTATATGCCGACCCTGAGGTATTCGGCAAGTCCGGAGGTGGAGATATTGTTACCAATAAGAAGACTTTTCTATTAATAAACGCCCTGAACAGCAAAAATACCGGTCTTGTCAATTTTATTAAGGAATGGATGGGGATGGCAAAATTTGATAAAGGCGAAAAAATAAAGGAAATAACAAGGATTTTTGATGAGTTAAATTTAAGAGAACTAACTTCTGAAAAAATTGATTATTATTTCAGTATGGGACTTGAATTTCTTGATAAATTGCCGGTTCCTGACAGCCGGAAGAGTGAGCTCAGAAAAGTTGTGTCAAAGTTGCTGGACAGGGAAAAGTAAAAACCTTATTTCAGAATCTTGCTTTTGCCATATATGCCTGGTAATGTATATCGAATATACTTTCTATCTTCTCAGAGATCTCTTTTTGTCCATAAAGGCGGGAAGTTATAAGCATATTCCTCAATACCTGCATATAAAACTGGATTTCATTAAGGTTATTGTTTATATAGTTCTTATTCTGCCCAAGATAAAAGGTTAGGTAGCCGTCGCAAATATCTGTATATTTATCAATAATCTTGTTTGCCTTGTCTTCTGCCTTGCACCTGTAATAATTATCTGCAATAGATACCATGAACATGTCATATGGCACGTTATAATAAGGAGTAAGCTCAACGCATCTGTCAAGTACTTTTATAGCCTTCTCAATGTCACCCTCATCAATAAGAGCACTGGCCAGCCTGTTAAAACGGTGCCTCATCCTTATGATAGACAGGGTCCTTACATGGTAATTATCGAGATATACCGTACTATCGCCCAATCCCCGCCATCTAAATCGGTTCATCAGATTGTTATAAAGTATTTCAGTATCTATTCTGCCGGCACTGATCCTGTCCGCGGGTACTGATTTTATTGGCACAAGCCTGTATGCCAGTCCTTCAAGCTGCAGGTAATCATCCAGATTAAGCAGTCCCTCATGTCCTGTTGATACATAGTATACAGGCCTTTCCCAGTTATTATGCGCCAGGATATCAAGGACGATCAATTCACTTTTCCCAAGGTACCTGGTATTGATTGTCCAGTTAATAGATTTGACCATATTATCGGCATCCTCAGGCCTGACGGTCCCGTTTGATATTACCAGGGCCGAATCAACAGGAAGGCTGAAATGCCGGGTTGGTATATAATCATAGTTTTCACCAGTGCGTGCAGATAGTTTGGTCTGGATATTATCACTTGCCACAAACTGAATTATATCTCTTATATCTATATAGTTGCCCAGACTTTCAGTAACATATACTACGTCACGTGTACCCATCCTGTATTTATCCCCTGGCAATGTTATTGGCAGCGGATCAGATTCATATGCCTTTATTTTCATCTGGTCAATATACCAGTCCATATTCAGAAGCATCAGGTTTACAACCCTAACATCCGTCCTTACACCCTCAACTTCCTGGGCATACCATAAGGGGAAGGTATCATTATCCCCGTTTGTAAAAAGTATTGCATTGGGGGCACAGGAGTTAAGGTAGTTGTATGCAATATCGCTTGCCGTATATCTTCCTGAGCGATCATGATCATCCCAGTTTTCCAGTGCCATTAATCCGGGCACAAAAAGCAGGCATAATGTTACTGTTAAAGCGCTGATTAGTCCTGACTTCAATTTTTTATTTATGTAATATATTATTCCCAGCACACCGAGTCCTATCCAGATTGAGAAGGCGTAAAACGAGCCTGCATATGCATAGTCTCTTTCCCTTGGCTGCAGGGGAGTCTGATTAAGGTATACGACAATTGCTACTCCTGTTAAAATAAACAGTAAGGCCACAACACTAAAGTCCTTGATATTTCTTTGCAGGTGGTAAACCAGTCCGATTATACCCAGCAGAAGAGGAAGCATGAAATACGTGTTTCTTGACGGATTATTCTTTATTTCATCAGGCATATTCTTGCTTGAGCCGACAAGCATTTTATCTATAAGCGGTATCCCGCTTATCCAGTTGCCTGTGAGTGCATCCCCATGTCCCTGCTCGTCATTCTGCCTACCTGCAAAATTCCACATAAAGTACCTGAAATACATATGTCCTAGCTGGTATCTTAAAAAGAATACGATGTTGTGAATGTATGAAGGGGGCCTCTTGGGCTTTGTTCTGTCATACATTATTTTGCCGCTGTTATCTCTCATAATATTACCCTGGTCGTCCCTTCTGGGTTCATACAGGTTACTTTCTTTCAATCCGGTCCACTGAATATATGTATCGACATGTTCATTGCTGGAGCTATACATCCTTGGGAATATTGTAAGGTACCTTTTATCATACTTGTACTCGTTCTTATAATTGGTAATCACATAACGCTTGCCTATTTTGGTGTATGTAGGATCTCCTTTTTCATTGCCTGTGGGCACAGCATTGAAATATTGTCCCCTGAGCAGGGGCCTGTCGCCATATTGTTCCCTTTTAAGGTAGGAGAGGAGGGAAAATACATTATTGGGATTATTTTCGTTCATGGGAGGGTTGGCACAGGACCTGATAACTATTGTGGCATATGAAGAATAACCTAAAATAATAACAGCAAAACATGTAAGGGCAAGGTTATATAAACGGTTGAATTTTCTTACAAGCTTTTTTTTATCTTTTTCCTCAAAGAATATATTCCAGACAATTAATCCCGGGACTATGCCAAGATAGAAATATACCACTGTTTTGAAGAGATTTCTTCTGACAACAAAATATATTATAATTAAAATGACAGATATTATTGCTCCCCAGAGAAAACTTCCGATAATAAAGTTGAGGGCGAAAAAGCTTATAAGGTATAAAACGTCAGAAAAGCCTTTTTCAGAATGAGAAGCCACAAGGCCGCATGTTATAAAAACTATCAGGTAAATGGAGAATGCAAGAGTACCTGAATTAAATGGCAGGCCTAATTTGTTTACGAAGGTAAGTTCATAAAATGCGGCAAACTCAACAATATGGGGTATTATACCTGACTGGATAAAAACAAGTATGAAGAATGAGATTAGGAGTGCAACGAAGATGCCCTCGGGTGTGGCTTTATACTTTCTGAAGTAATATACGAGTACAATTGCAGGTATGGCAAGCAGGTTAAGGAGGTGCACGCCTATTGAAAGGCCCATAAGATATGCTATAAGTATAATCCAGCGGTTGGCATATTTTTCATCTGCAACATTTTCCCATTTCAGTATAGCCCAGAAAACGACAGCAGTGAAAAGTGATGAAGTGGCATATACCTCTCCCTCGACAGCAGAAAACCAGAAGGTATCTGAAAAGGTGTAAGCAAGCGCTCCCACAAGTCCGCTTCCTATAATAGCAATTATGATACCGGTTGAATAATTATCTTCCCTTACAAATATTTTCCTTGCAAGGTGAGTAATGGTCCAGAACAGGAACATTATGGTAAGGGCACTGGCTATGGCTGAGATAGAATTTATCATAAAAGCAACTTTAGTAACATCTCCGCCTGCAAACAATGAAAAGAATTTGCCAAGAATCATAAAAAGAGGTGCTCCCGGTGGATGGCCCACCTCCAGCTTGTAGGAGCTTGCAATAAACTCACCGCAGTCCCACAGGCTTGCTGTCGGTTCAAGAGTTAAATGATAAATTATTGCTGCCACTATGAATATCAACCATCCCGTGATATTATTGGAGAGCTTAAAATTTTTCATCACTGGCTTACTATTAATAGGGTACGGACAATAAAAATTTTGATAAATATAAGGGAAATTTGGAATGTTAGGCCAATTATCTAAGTTTTATTTGGAATAGCAAAAAAAAAGCGCTGCAGTAATGTGCAGCGCTTTATAATCATTATTTGATTTTAAAACCATCCGAATTTAAAACCAAGGAATACCCCGGGACTCATAAAATCAGATTCTGTAAAATCTTCTTCATCGACAAAGAAAACTAAACGGTAATTTGCTCCGGCACTGATTTTAAAATATTTGGTAACATTCATCTCCAGTTCCAGGGTAGGGATTGTAACAAAAATATTATCTTCTCTGAAGGCAGGACCTCCGGTAGGGAGCTTTTCCGATATCTTACCCCATCCTATTTGCACATGCACTGAAGGGTGAATCACTTTTTTTGCCAAAAAGTTATAACCCAGCCAGAATCCTCCATGTCCAAAGGCAAGTTCATTGGGGGTTCCCTGGTAATCTATGCTGTTGGTCAGGCCGACTCCGTAACCGCCAAAAAAGAAATTATTTATAAGGACACCGCCTCCACCACCCATCATATGTGCAAATTTATCATCAAGCATGCTGAAGTTCATAAATGGACCCCCGAATCCCGAAATATGTATCTCTTCACCACCGAACAGAGTTTGGATCTCATCCTCTTCCTCCTGTGCTTTCATTGGGCATACCAGCAAAACTGCCATAATCACAAAAATTAGTTTTTTCATAATTCAAAGTTTTAGATAAACACAATTATATCATATTTTTATTTAGATTTCAACTATTTCTTACTAAATGACAAGTAATAAATTACAAAGTTGCATCTGCCGTAAATTATTTGCAGCATTAATAAAAAAATGTAGTATGAATATATTCCAGGTGATATTATTCCCGGGTCAGGCAGGGGATAAAACTGAAGAATAACATATCAGTGATTAGGACTATAGGATCAGCATGGCATCACCATAAGTACCAAACCGGTATTTTTCCTTAATTGCAACTTTATAAGCCTCGAACAGAAATTCATAACCTGCAAATGCTGAAACCATCATCAGCAGTGTTGACAGGGGTAAATGAAAATTGGATACAATACATGTAGGAACATTAAATTCGTAAGGGGGAAAAATAAATTTGTTAGTCCATCCATTATAGCTTTTCAGGTAACCGGTTGTTGAAACCGAGCTTTCAAGAGTTCTCATTACTGTTGTCCCTACAGCACAGATTTGCTTTTTTGCGTCTTTTGCCTTGTTTACTATTTCCGCTGCCTCATCTGTAATTATTATCTGTTCTGAATCCATCTTATGTTTGGTAAGATCTTCCACGTCGACAGTTCTGAAATTACCCAGTCCGACATGAAGTGTTATTTCGGCAAAATTTATACCCTTGATTTCAAGTCTTTTCACAAGCTCCCTGCTGAAGTGTAGTCCGGCTATCGGTGCAGCCACAGCGCCCTCATGTTTGGCAAATATTGTCTGGTATCTTTCTTTATCTTCGGGCTGGACTTCCC
>CAZHQW010000002.1:32073-109660 GCA_964534745.1 uncultured Bacteroidales bacterium | reverse complement strand
TGTCTTTTAAGTCCAGGTCAGTTGTTCTGACTCTTCTAATAATAGTTGTTGACATCTCCTAAAATTTTAATCCGCTTTCTCTTGCAGAATCGGCAAGTGCTTTAACTCTACCATGGTAGAGATAACCGTTTCTGTCAAATATTATACTTGAGATCTTTGCAGCTTTTGACTTTTCAGCCGTGAGTTTTCCGACGAGTCTTGCCTGTTCAGTTTTAGTGATATTTTTCTTTTCTGCTATCTCTTTATTCAAAGATGATACTGAAAGCAGTGTCTTTCTCTCAATATCATCAATGAACTGGGCATATATATGCCTGTTGCTGCGGAAAACCGACAATCTTGGTTTTTCTTTGCTTCCCGACACTGTCTTTCTTATTCTCTTTTTTATTCTGAATCTTCGTTCCTTTTTAGTTGTTGCCATAATTATAGTCTGATATTATATATTCCAAATATTAAACACTTGCAGATTTTCCTGCTTTTTTTCTTATCTGTTCACCAACAAATTTTACACCCTTACCTTTGTATGGTTCAGGTTTCTTCAGTGACCTTATTTTTGCCGCTACCTGTCCGATTAGTTGCTTATCAGCACTTTTAAAGGTAATAATCGGATTGCTTCTTCTTTCTGTTACTGTTTCTACTTTGATTTCTTTTGGGAGCTCGATGTGTATATCGTGAGAGTAGCCCAGGTTCAGCTCAAGCCTCTGCCCTTTTGCTTCAGCCCTGTATCCGACACCAACCAGTTCCTGCTGAATAGTATATCCTTTGGATACGCCGGTCACCATGTTATTTATGAGGGCACGGTATAAGCCATGCATAGCTTTATGCCTTTTCTGGTTGGTAGGTCTTTTAACCAGTATCTGGTTATCCTTAATTTCAATCTTGATATCAGGATTGACCTTTTGTGTTAATTCTCCCATGGGGCCCTTAACATTAACAATATTCCCCGCGTCAACACTTACAGTGACACCCTGGGGAATATTTATCGGTAGGAAACCTATTCGTGACATTTATAAATCCTCCTGTTTAGTGTACATAACAAATTATTTCACCGCCAATGTTTTGTTTTCGTGCTTCTTTATCTGTCATCACTCCCTTTGATGTCGATAAAATCGCAATACCCAGTCCGTTCAATACCCTGGGCACCTTATCCTTTCTGGCATACTTTCTCAGTCCGGGACGGCTAATTCTTTTAATGGATTTTATTGCCGACAGTTTTGTTTCAGCATTATACTTTAATGCGATTTTTATTACACCCTGTATATCGTCGTCAATAAATTTATAATTAAGAATATAGCCCTGATCATGAAGTATCCTTGTAATATCCTTCTTCAGGTTTGAAGCAGGTATCTCTACTACTTTATGCCTGGCCATTATAGCATTTCGTATCCTTGTCAAATAATCGGCGATGGGATCTGTCATAAAAATTATTTATTTAATATTTATAATTAATTAACCATATATTACCAGCTTGCCTTTTTAACTCCTGGTATTAATCCTTCGGAAGCCATTTCTCTGAATGTTATTCTGCTTAGTCCGAATTGTCTCATATAGCCTTTTGGCCTTCCTGTAAGTATACATCTGTTATGCAACCTGTTAGGATTGGAGTTTCTTGGCAGTCTGCTCAGTCCCTGGAAGTCTCCTTCGGCCTTTAGTTTAGCTCTTTTTTTTGCGTATTTAGCTACCAGTTTCTGACGCCTTATTTCACGGGCTTTCATTGATTCTTTTGCCATATTAAGTTTTTTTAACAGTTTTAAATGGTAAACCAAATTCTCTTAATAATGAAAATCCTTCTTCGTCGCTTTTGGCAGTTGTGACGAATGTAATTTCCAGTCCTAATATTTTATTTATCTTATCAATATCTATTTCCGGGAATATTATCTGTTCAGCAATACCCAGATTATAATTACCTCTCCCGTCAAGCTTGGTACTTAATCCCCTGAAATCCCTGATTCTTGGCAGAGCAGCATTTATGAGCCTTTCCAGGAATTCATACATTTTATCCTTTCTGAGTGTAACCTTAACACCTATGGGCATCTTCCTTCTAAGCTTGAAGTTTGATATGTCTCTCTTTGATAGTGTTTGTATAGCGTGCTGGCCGGCTATAAGGGAAAGTTCTTCCTGTGCGACATCAATAAGTTTTTTATCAGCTACGGCCTGCCCCACTCCCTGGTTGATAATAATCTTCTCCAGCCTGGGGACCTGCATTACCGATGTGTAACTGAATTCCCTGGTTAAGGCCGGGATAATCTCATCCTTATACTTCTTTTTAAGATTTGGAATATAGGCCATTATTTAATCTCCTCTCCTGATTTGATTGAATATCTGTAAAGTTTGTTCTTGTCACTTAGCTTCCGTCCTATCCTTGTTGGCTCGCCGGAAGGCGGATCAATAGGCATCAGGTTTGACAAATGTATTGGTGCTTCCTTTTTTATTATTCCTCCCTGAGGCTGTTTTGCATTAGGTTTAGTATGTTTTGATATCATATTAATACCTTCTACAATAGCCTTGTTTGCTTTACGGATAACTTCCAGCACCCTTCCCTTTTGTCCTTTGTATTCACCAGTAATAACAAATACTGTATCTCCCTTTTTTATATGCAATTTTTTCTGCATTTAGATTTATTTTAGTATGTTACAAAACTTCAGGCGCCAATGATATAATTTTCATGTATTTATCACGGAGCTCACGTGCAACCGGACCAAAAATTCGTGTGCCTCTGAGTTCTTCGGCATTTGTAAGAAGAACACATGCATTATCATCAAAACGTATATATGATCCGTCAGACCTTCTGACCTCCTTTTTTGTTCTGACAACAACAGCCATGCTTACTGTTCCTTTTTTCACTTCGCCCGAGGGCAGGGCGTTTTTAACAGTAACAACCACTTTATCACCGATGCTTGCATATCTTTTCTTTGTGCCACCGAGCACTCTTATGCACAGAACTTCTTTGGCACCGCTATTGTCAGCTACTGACATTTTTGATTCTTGCTGTATCATGACTATTTAGCTCTTTCTATTATTTCGATTAATCTCCAGTTTTTTTTCTTGCTCAATGGACGCGTCTCCATTATTTTAACCAAATCACCGATGTTGCACTCATTTTTCTCATCATGGGCAACAAATTTATTTGTCTTGCTAATATATTTCCCATAGATAGGGTGCATAACCTTTCTTTTTTCAGCAACTATTATGGATTTGTCCATCTTGTTACTAATAACTATGCCTATGCGTTCTTTTCTTAAATTTTTCTTATCCATTTACATTAAGTTATTTTTCCTTTTTTTCTTCCATTAATTTTATCCGGCGCACAGTTTCCAGCCGTGCAATTGTCCTTTTTGTTTCCCTGATTTTTAATGGATTGTCAAGTGGTGAAATTGCATGATTCAGCTTTTGCTTTATCAGGAAATTCTTCTCGTTGTCAATTCTTTCTTCAATTTCTTTCACAGTAAGTTCTTTAATCTCAGATGCTTTCATAATCTGTAATATTAAATTTCAACATAATCATGTCTTACTACGAACTTTGTCGTTATGGGAAGTTTTTGTGCTCCCAGGCGCAGGGCTTCCTTTGCTACTTCCATAGATACGCCTTCAGCTTCAATGAGTATTCTTCCGGGCGTAACAGGAGCGACAAATCCTTCAGGTGCTCCCTTGCCTTTGCCCATTCTTACTTCAGCAGGTTTTTTAGTAATTGGTTTATCAGGGAATATCCTGATCCATATCTGTCCTTCACGCTTCATATGACGTGTCACTGCCTGCCGGGCGGCTTCAATCTGCCGGCCTGTTATCCACGCTGATTGCATAGCTTTAATGCCGAATGAACCGAAAGCAAGGGTGGTGCCCCTATGGGCACTTCCTTTCATTCTTCCCTTTTGCTGCCTTCTATACTTTGTCTTTTTTGGTTGTAACATATTTAAAGTCCTTATTATATATATTAAATCCTTTGCCTAGCCGAAATTCTATTTTCTTCTTTTCTTTATGTTTCCTTTCGGTTTGGAACTTTTTACCCCGATGTTGGGAGAAAGGTCTCTCTTACCGAAAATTTCTCCCTTACAAATCCATACTTTTATTCCTATCAGGCCCACCTTGGTCAGTGCTTCAGCTACAGCGTAATCAATATCTGCCCTTAATGTATGCAGGGGTGTTCTTCCTTCTTTGTACATTTCTGATCTTGCCATTTCAGCACCACCCAATCTGCCTGATATCAATACTTTTATTCCTTCAGCACCCATTCTCATTGTTGACGCCATTGCCATCTTTATTGCCCTCCTGTAAGATATTTTACCTTCGATCTGCTTGGCTATATTGTTTGCCACTATTGTGGCATCCAGTTCAGGCCTTTTAACTTCAAAAATGTTAATCTGTATTTCTTTGTTGGTAATTTTCTTTAGCTCTTCTTTGAGCTTATCCACTTCTTGTCCTCCCTTACCTATAATTATTCCAGGCCTCGCTGTATTAACTGTCACAGTTATTAGTTTCAGGGTACGTTCAATGATTATTTTGGAGATACTTGCCTTCATAAGCCTGGCATTAAGATACTCGCGAATTTTAAAGTCTTCGGCGATTTTATCTGAATAATATTTGCCTCCAAACCAGTTTGAATCCCAACCCTTTATCAGGCCTAATCTGTTCGCTATCGGATTTGCTTTTTGTCCCATTAAATATTATTATTTAGTTTGATTTTCTTTTTCTTCCGGTTTATTTAAACTATCCAATACTATTGTCACGTGATTTGATCTCTTTCTTATTCTGTATGCCCTTCCCTGTGGTGCAGGTCTGATTCTTTTAAGGGTACGGCCCTGATCAACAAAAACATCCCTTACAAAAAGATGGCTGTCGTCTATTCTGGCTTTTTCATTTTTGGCCTGCCAGTTGGCAATTGCAGACAATAAAAGCTTTTCCACATTTTTTGCTGCAGTCTTGGATGAAAACCTGAGTAAGTCAAGTGCTCTATTTACTTCTTCCCCTTTGATCATATCCGCAACAAGCCTCATTTTCCTGGGAGAAGTAGGACAGTTGCCAAGCCTGGCGACATACCTGCTTTTTTTTGCTTCTTTCAGAAGTTCAGCTCTCTGTCTTTTTCGTGACCCCATTTTGTTGTTTCTTTTTAATGTACATTATTATTTATCTCTGTTTCCCTCCATGTCCCCTGAATATTCTTGTTGGGGAAAATTCCCCGAGTTTATGTCCGACCATATTCTCTGTTATATAAACAGGAATAAACTTGTTGCCGTTGTGGACAGCAACAGTATGCCCAACGAAATCAGGTGATATAACCGACCTTCTCGACCATGTTTTAATAACCGACTTTTTACCGGTCTTATTCATTTCAATTATCCTCTTTTCAAGTTTAAAGTCGATAAATGGACCTTTTTTCAAAGACCTGCTCATAGTATCTTGTGTTAATCGTTTTTAGTTTTACGTTTTTCTATAATATACTTAGTTGACTCTTTATTCTTTGGCCTTGTTTTATAGCCTTTGGCAATAATTCCTTTTCTTGACCTGGGATGGCCGCCTGAAGCTTTACCTTCACCGCCGCCCATAGGATGATCCACAGGATTCATTGCTATTCCCCTGACTCTTGGCCTTCTGCCCAGCCATCTTGATCTGCCTGCTTTCCCTGATCTTTCAAGTCCGTGATCCGAATTTGAGACTGTTCCAATGGTAGCCCTGCAGGAGGTCAGTATCATTCTTGATTCTCCGGATGGCAATTTGATTATTGCATATTTACCATCCCTGGAAGTCAGCTGCGCATAAGAACCGGCACTTCTAGCCAGTACACCGCCCTTGCCGGGCTTAAGCTCTATATTATGGATCAGTGTCCCCAGCGGTATTTCAGCCAGAGTCAGTGTATTGCCGACCTCAGGTGCTATTCCGCTTCCTGATCGTACTGTTTGTCCGACTTTTAATCCGTTAGGTGTTATAATATATCTTTTCTCGCCGTCTTCATATACCAGCAGCGATATCCTTGCTGTCCGGTTAGGATCATACTCAATACTTTTCACAGTAGCTGCCATGCCGTCTTTATTTCTATGGAAATCAATAACCCTGTATTTTCGTTTATGACCACCTCCAATATATCTCATAGTCATTTTACCATAGTTATTTCGTCCACCTGACTTCCCGAGAGGCCTCAACAAGGATTTCTCAGGGGCAACCTTTGTTAAATCATCAAAATCAGAAGCTATTTTATGTCTCTGACCAGGTGTTACCGGTTTAAGTTTTCGTACAGCCATATTAAATAATTAGATATTGCTATAAAAATCTATTGTATCTCCTTCAATTAAAGTAATTATCGCTTTTTTATACGATTTGGTATTTCCGCTGATAATTCCGGTTCTTGTATATCTCATTTTTGTCTTTCCTCTGTATCGCATAGTATTGACAGAGGCGACCGATACATCGTACAATTCTTCTACAGCTTTTTTTATTTCAAGTTTATTGGCCCTTTTGTCTACAATAAAACAATATCGGTTCATATCCTCACCTTGCGAAGTCATTTTTTCAGTTACTATGGGCCTTAATAGGATGCTCATCTTTTTTTACTTAAGTTTTTTAATTTTCATACATCTTATTCAATACATCAATAGAACTTTCCTCAAATACGATAACAGAGCAGTTCATGATGTCGTATGTTGTTAGATCTGAAACAGATACAACCTTTGAGTCTTTTAAATTTCGGGATGATAAATATATGTTTTTATTAGGTTCTGTCAGCACTATTAAAGATTTATTATCCTGTAATTTTAAGTTATTAACCAGCTTGATATATTCCTTTGTCTTGGGCATATCAAAATTGAAGTTTTCCAGAATCATTATGCCATTATTTTTTACCTTATAGGATAGTGCTGATATACGGGCCAGTTTCTTCAGCTTTTTGTTCAGCTTAAATCTGTAACTGCGGGGCTGCGGACCAAATATTTTGCCTCCTCCCCTGAATATAGGATTCTTTATACTACCGACACGTGCTGCGCCTGTACCCTTTTGCCTTCTCAGCTTTCTTGTGCTTCCTGTTATTTCAGACCTTTCCTTGGTTTTGCTGGTACCCTGGCGTTTGTTTGCAAGGTACTGCTTGACATCAAGGTATATTGCATGATCGTTGGGCTCTATTGCAAAAACAGAATCTTTAAGTTCGATTTTCTTTCCTGTATCTTTACCTGAAATATTTAAAACTGACAGTTTCATTTATTATAAAGTTTTATATTCTATCGGGACTTTCAATAACAACATATGAACCTTTAGAGCCGGGCACTGATCCTTTCAGAATTATCAGGTTTTGTTCCGGTATAATTCTTACCTTCCTGAGGTTAAGTATCTTAACTGTTTTGTTACCGGTTTGACCGGCCATTCTCATTCCTTTGAACACCCTGGAAGGGAATGATGAAGCACCAACAGAGCCGGGAGCCCTGCTTCTGTTATGCTGCCCGTGTGTTAAATCACCTACCCCGGCAAAGTTATGCCTTTTAACAACGCCCTGAAATCCTTTTCCTTTAGATTTTGCCGTAACATCAAGCCATACATCGTCCTTGAAGTAGTCGACCGTAATGATATCACCAATTTTCCAGTGCTTGACAAAGCCCCTTAGTTCGACAACTTTTCTTTTTGGTGTTGTATTGGCTTTTTTGAAATGACCTATCATGGCCCTGGATGTTTTTTTCACTTTCTTTTCGCTGTAAGCCAGCTGCACAGCAGCATAGCCATCCTTTTCCACGGTCTTTATCTGCGTAACAACACAGGGCCCTGCTTCGAGAACAGTGCATGGCACATTATTCCCATCTTCATCGAAGACTGAGGTCATACCTACTTTTTTCCCTATTAGTCCTGGCATTGTATATTAAGTTTTAATTTTTATACTTTTATCTCAACTTCCACTCCGCTTGGCAGTTCAAGCTTCATTAACGCATCAATTGTTTTGGGAGTAGAGCTGTATATATCCAATAGTCTTTTGTAAGACGACAGCTGAAATTGCTCCCTTGACTTCTTGTTTACAAAGGGAGACCTCAAAACTGTAAATATTCTCTTGTGTGTGGGCAAGGGAATTGGTCCGTTTACCACTGCTCCTGTTGTTTTTACAGTTTTTACAATTTTCTCGGCAGATTTGTCTACCAGATTATGATCATATGACTTCAGCTTTATTCTTATCTTCTGGCTCATTATTTTTTATTAATAATAAATTTTAATTATACAAATGCTTTTAATCCCTTAATTTTTTCTATGACATCCTGTGCTATTTCAGGAGGCACCTCTTCATAGTGGGAGAATTCCATTGTTGAGGTTGCCCTGCCTGATGTTATGGTTCTCAATATTGTCACATAGCCAAATTTTTCAGCCAGGGGCACTTTTGCCCTGATGACCCTTGCGCCTCCTTTTGTTTCCATACCTTCAACTTTCCCTCTTCGTTTGTTAAAGTCTGCAATAACATCACCCATATATTCTTCCGGCGTTACCACCTCAGCTTTCATAATGGGCTCCAGCAATATTACCTTTGCCTTTCTCATCGCATTTTTGAAGGCATGGTTTGCGGCAATTTCAAAAGAAAGGCTGTCAGAGTCAACAGGGTGATAAGATCCGTCCCTGAGAATTACTTTCAGACTGTTAAGGGGAAATCCGGCCAGCACCCCATTACGCATGGCTTCTTTAAAGCCTTTTTCCACTGACGGTATGAATTCTCTTGGTATGTTGCCACCCTTTACTTCATCAATAAACTGCAAGCCCTTGACGCCTTTGTCGGCAGGAGAAAGTTCGACAAGAATTTCCGCAAATCTTCCTTTACCGCCGGTTTGCTTTTTAAATACTTCCCTGTGTTCAACCGTTGAGTTTATAGCTTCTTTATAGGCAACCTGCGGCGTTCCTTTATTACATTCAAGGTTAAATTCTCTTCTAAGCCTGTCTATTAACACTTCAAGGTGCAATTCTCCCATGCCGCTTATTATTGTTTGTCCGCTGTCTTCATCTATTTTCACCTGGAAGGTCGGGTCTTCCTCAGATAATTTGCCCAGTGCAATTCCAAGCTTCATAATATCTGCCTGCATTTTGGGCTCAATAGCTATACCGATTACTGGTTCAGGGAAAGTCATGGATTCGAGATAGATAGGTTTTTTAATATCGCACAGTGTATCACCTGTAACTAATTCTTTCAGTCCGACGGCAGCACAAATATCTCCTGCTTCTATGCGGTTTTTTGGATTTTGCTTGTTGGCATGCATCTGATAAAGGCGGGTAATTCTTTCTTTTTTATCTGTTCTTGGATTATAGACATTCATGCCCGATTCAATATATCCTGAATAGACCCTGAGGAAAACAAGTCTCCCGACAAAGGGATCGGTAGCTATTTTAAAGGCCAGTGCTGCAAGAGGTTCATCAGAACTGGGATTCCTTTCTGTTTTCTGTTCGTTACGCGGATTTTTACCTTTAACAGGACCAATGTCGTATGGATTGGGAAGAAAAGCGGAAATTGCATCCAGCAGCCTCTGTACTCCCTTGTTTCTAAATGCGGCGCCACATAATACAGGAATGATTGTCCTTTTAAGTGTTGCTTTGCGTGTTGCCTTAATCAGTTCTTCAACTGTAATAGATTCTTTATTTTCCAGGAATTTTTCCAGCAGATTATCATCTGTTTCGCATACTGCCTCAATCAATTTTTCCCTCCATTCTTCCGCTATTTCCAGCATATCATCCGGTATACCGGTGTAATCATATTTCACCCCCAGTGTATCATCTTCTTTCCAAATGACAGCACGCTGTTCAATCAGATCAACCACACCTTCAAATGATTCTTCTGAACCTATGGGTAACTGGACAGGCACTGGATTGGCACCCAGTTTTTCCTTTATTTGTTTAACAACATTAAAAAAATCTGCCCCTGTGCGATCCATTTTATTTACGAAAGCTATGCGGGGAATTCCATATTTATCAGCCTGTCTCCACACAGTTTCTGACTGGGGCTCGACACCTCCCACAGCACAGAAAATAATAACAGCTCCGTCCAGAACACGCAATGAACGTTCCACCTCGACAGTAAAGTCGACATGTCCTGGAGTATCAATAATATTTATTTTGTAATTGTTATTCTGGAAATTCCAGTAGGTTGTAGTTGCGGCGGAAGTTATTGTGATCCCTCTTTCCTGTTCCTGTATCATCCAGTCCATAGTTGCAGCTCCATCATCAACTTCGCCAATACGGTGAGTTATACCAGAATAGAAAAGGATGCGCTCGGTAGTGGTAGTTTTACCGGCATCTATATGGGCCATAATCCCAATATTTCTGGTATAGGTTAAATCTTTACTCATTATACTAATTATCAGCTAGCAACTATAATAAAAATCTAATATTGTCAAATATCTTTGTCAGAACCTGAAATGTGCAAATGCTTTATTTGCTTCAGCCATTCTGTGTGTTTCCTCTTTCTTTTTAAATGCCGCTCCCTCTTCATTGTATGCGGCTAATATTTCAGCTGCGAGCTTCTCGCTCATAGTATTTCCGCTTCTTTTTCTTGCAAACTGGATCATATTCTTCATGCTCAGGCATATTTTTCTGTCTGGTCTAATCTCAGTAGGAACCTGAAATGTGGCACCTCCAACCCTTCTGCTTTTAACTTCAACCTGCGGGGTAATATTATCCAGAGCTTTCTTCCATATTTCCAGTGGTGTTCCTTCCATGTCTTTGCCCTTTTCTGCAATAATATCAAGCGCCTCGTAAAATATTTTAAATGCAACACTCTTTTTGCCTCTGAACATGATACTGTTTACAAACCTTGTGACAAGGGGGTCGTTATATTTCGGATCAGGGAGAAGTATATTTCTTTTTGGTTTTGTTTTTCTCATTGTCAATTAACTGTTAATTGAATTTTTACTTGGGCATTTTTGCCCCGTATTTTGATCTTCTCTGGGTGCGTCCTTCGACTCCTGATGTGTCAAGTGCCCCCCTTATCAGATGATATCTCACGCCCGGCAGATCTTTTACTCTGCCCCCCCTTATTAATACAATAGAGTGTTCCTGCAAGTTATGTCCTTCACCCGGTATATATGCATTAACTTCTTTACCATTGGTTAACCTGACTCTTGCAACTTTCCGCATAGCAGAGTTAGGCTTCTTGGGAGTTGTAGTGTAAACACGCACACATACTCCCCTTTTTTGGGGACAAAGATCAAGCGCAGGGGCTTTACTCTTGTCCTTTATTTTGGTTCTTCCTTTTCTTACTAATTGCTGTATAGTTGGCATATATACTAATATTCTTGATTTCTGCTTGGTAAATTGGGTTGCAAAGATAGATTTTTTTTTTGAAAAACAACAAGCTAAATAAAATATTTTATTCAATCTTTTATTCATACAAGCGACACCATATAAATATGTAATATTCAACTCCTAATGTCGTTCTGCCCCAAATGATTTATGTATCTTGCTTCTTGTTAAAAAATTACTATTTTTGCAAGTCCTTTTTAAAGGGTTTATAATAATTTTTAATACAATACTTACGAGAAATGAAAACATATACAACCAATGAAATCAGAAACCTGGTAATTGTTGGGAATGCAGGTTCGGGAAAAACAACTTTGTCTGAAGCAATGCTTTATGAAGGAAAGATAATTGAAAGAAAAGGTGATGTTGACAGCAAAAATACTGTTTCCGATTACAGGGAGATCGAACATTATAATACCAGTTCCGTTTTCTCAACACTTCTTTATACCGAATACAGCGATCATAAAATAAACTTTATTGATGCTCCCGGACTTGATGATTTTATTGGAGGTGTTGTTTCCTCGATAAGTGTTGCCGATACAGCCCTATTGTTGATCAATGCACAAAGCGGTATGGAAGTCGGAGCAGAGATTCATGGCAGATATCTGAAAAAATCCGGTATCCCCATGGTAATAGTAATTAACCAGCTGGATCACGAGAAAACAAATTTTGAAAAATGTATTGAATCCGCAAAGGAATCTTTCGGGAATAACGTTACAATAGTCCAGTATCCGGTCAATGCGGGGCCCGGATTTAATTCCATAATTGATGTTCTTACAATGAAGATGTACAAATATGCTGCTGATGGGGGCAAACCTGAAATTCTTGATATACCTGCCGATCAGTTAGATCATGCCAGCAAGTTGCATCATGAGTTAGTTGAGAATGCAGCAGAAAATGATGAAGCATTGATGGAACTATATTTTGAAAAAGATACACTAAGTGAACAGGAAATAAGGAAGGGAATAACTATTGGATTAATACAGCGCGGGATATTCCCGGTATTTTGTATATCGGCAAAGAACAATATTGGTGTGGGGCGGTTGATGGAATTCATTGTAAATGCTTTACCTGGTCCGGCAGATATGCCTCCTCCCAAAGCTTCGGGGAAAGAAGTAAAATGTGAAAAAGATGGCAAGCCTTCACTTTTTGTATTTAAAACTTCTATAGAACCCCATATTGGCGAGATAAACTATTTTAAGGTTATGTCGGGCGAAATCAAGGAAGGTATCGACCTGATTAACATGACTACCAATAATAAGGAAAGGATTGCCCAGATTTTTGTTGTTGCCGGCAAAAACAGGATTAAGGTTTCTTCTATGATGGCAGGAGATATAGGGGCGACGGTTAAATTAAAGGCTACAAAGACCAACCATACTCTGGCAGCGGAAAGGATAAAATTTGATCCGATACATTTTCCTGAGCCAAAATACCGTGCAGCCATTAAGCCTGTTAGCGAGGGTGATGAGGAAAAGCTGGGAGAGATGCTCCAGCGTATGCATGATGAGGATCCGACAATAATTATAGAATATTCCAAGGAGCTTAAACAGATACTGGTATACGGACAGGGAGAATATCATCTTAATATTTTAAAATGGCATCTGGATAACGTTTTTAAAGTTGATACAGGGTTTATTAAACCCAGAATTCCATACAGGGAGACCATAACAAAAACTGCCCAGGCTGAGTACAGGCACAAAAAACAGTCAGGAGGAGCCGGTCAGTTTGGAGAAGTGCATCTTGTCATCGAACCTTATGTGGAAGGTGCCCCAGATCCTAAATTTTATAAAGTCGAAGGAAAAGAAATCAAGATTTCTGTAAGGGACAAGGAGGAGATAGATCTCCAATGGGGAGGAAAACTGGTATATTATAATTGTATTGTCGGAGGTTCTATTGATTCACGGTTTATGCCTGCAATACTAAAAGGCATTATGGAAAAGATGGAAGTGGGACCGTTGACAGGCTGTTATGCGAGAGATATTAAAGTTGCCGTATATGACGGGAAGATGCATCCTGTTGATTCAAATGATATTTCATTCAGGCTTGCCGGCCGCAATGCTTTTAGCATGGCTTTCAAGAAAGCATCACCAAAAATTCTGGAACCTATATATGAACTGGAGGTACTCGTTCCCTCAGACAGGATGGGAGATGTTATCAGCGACCTTCAAAGCAGAAGGGCCATAGTTCAGGGAATGTCAAGGGAAGAGGGATTTGAAAAGATAATTGCAAAAGTACCGCTGGCCGAAATGGATAAGTATTCAACTTCATTAAGTTCACTTACAGGGGGCAGAGCTTTATATACGATGAAATTTTCGGAATATATGCAGGTTTCAGGTGAAATTCAGGACCAGCTGCTTAAAGCCTATGAGGCTGAACAGGAAGAAGAATAGAACGGTTTTTTAATTTTATGGTTCCCTGAACAGGTGTATGCAACCGCTTCGAACTTTCTTTTTATAATTTATCAGTTTTGGGTTTTCCCAGCTTTCAACAGCAGTTATTTTTCGGATAACATAGAAATATACACCCTCACTGGCATTTTTATCCGAATTCATAATTTTACCGTCCCAGCCTTTCCAGTCTCTTATATTGCCGCTAAAGGAATGCACTTTTCTGCCATAACGGTTGAATATTATAATTTCAACATTATAAATCGAAACATCAGCGGACCTGAAAAGATCATTGCCAAAGTTTTCCGAAATACTTCCTGCTCCTTCTTCCTGGAATTGTTTAAATACATCCGAAAATCCGTCCAGGTTAGGAGTAAAAACATTTGGCAGTAGGGGAGGCTCACCGGTTTCATCACCTCCTGAATAAGAACCCATTGAAGGCTCATCTATAGTGATTTCTATGCTTGATGAATCAAGACATTCGTATGGCTTGGCAGATTTGGTTATAAGTGTTGCAATATAATCACCAGGGAAAATGTATTCGTAAATAATAGTGTCGTTTCCGCTATAAAAAGTCGTGTCTTCGCCATTGCCAAATTTTAAAAAGTAGGTAGCAGCATTTCTGGAATCGGTATTAAAGAATTTATATTTTGCCGGAGCAGATATTTTATCATAATCACCTCCATAGAAAAGTCCGTATTCCTCCGGGTAAAACTCATTATCAGTCAACTGGATATATGAATTATCAAATTCTGCTTTTGACTGGATAGATTCGTATAATAAGGCATCTGATCGTTCGCAGTTAAACCTGTCAATTATTGTTATTGTATATTCGGTGTCTTCATAGGGGGGATTGCTGATTCTCGGGTCAAGAACATCGGAGGGATCAGATCCTGAACCTTCCTCGTTTTCCGCTGTCCATTCAATATCACTATAATTATTCGAAACATATATAATAGTGTCGGTTCTGCCGGGAATATAATAAAATAAACTATTTCCTTCCACTTTTGCTTCCAGATCAATATAATCACATGAATAATATAGAGATGGCAGCTTGCCGGAATCATTTTTGGTTGTGATCTCCACATTAAAATCATTTATGAGGATCCACGCCCTGCAAGTATCCACTGTTCCGTTTTTCATAAATACAACCTGGTAGCCTGCAGATGAATCTATGTCATATACATAGGAGGAAGAGCCTGTAAAAGTATCTGACGGCACAAAATAACCGCTAGCAGGATTATAAACTGACCATAAAAATTCCCAGTCGTCGGTTCTGTCCGGGGAGAGCGCTTCAAGCATGGCATTTGCTGATGCGCCGTATGAAGGTACATTAAAAACATAAATGGAGTCGGTTGAGCCCGGAGTATCATATTCTACCCGTTCCGAGTAATCGGCTCCCGGGGCATAAAGCTGGGCATTAATACAGAAAGGAAAGATTAATAAAATAAAGATGTTTAATAGTAACAGATGCCTCAACATATTAAATTCAAATAAAAATATTATAGTGTTATTACTAACTTAATAATTATTAAAATATTATTAGTGAGCGTTGTAATTTTGAGAATTACAATGATACAAAAATATAATCAATGTTAATTAGTTTTTAAAAATACAAATTCATTAGGTAATTTTAACAGTATACAAATGTTAATTTAGTACAGATTACAATCTGAATCATAAAGTGCAGAACTTCCTAAAAGAATTAAATGACGCCCAGTATAAAGCTGTAATTAATACAGATGGACCCGCACTTGTAATAGCAGGTGCAGGTTCAGGGAAGACCAGGGTTTTAACCTACCGGGTGGCTTATCTGTTAAGCAAGGGGGTGGATCCCTCCTGTATCATTGCACTTACATTTACCAATAAGGCGGCAAACGAGATGAAGTTCCGTATAGGCAATATTGTTGGCAATGATATTGCCAGGTATCTGTGGATGGGTACTTTTCATTCCATTTTTGCCAGGATATTAAGAATTGAATCGGAATATATGGGGTATGATTCTAGATATTCGATCTACGATACCATAGATTCAAAAAGCCTGATAAGAACAATTATAAAGGAACTCAATCTTGATGAAAATATTTATAAGCCTGGCCTTGTACATAGCAGAATATCTTCTGCAAAAAACAATCTTATAACTGCCCAGGCTTATTGTAATAATTCAGAAATCATTGATTATGACCGGATTACCAGGATGCCAATGATGGCTGATATATTCAGAATATATTGTGCCCGATGCAGGAAAGCAAATGCAATGGACTTTGATGATCTGCTCCTCAACACAAATATTCTCTTCAGAGACTTCGCTGATGTACTTGAAAAATACCAGAAGAAATTCTATTATATACTTGTTGATGAGTATCAGGACACTAACTATTCCCAATATCTGATTATCAGGAAACTTTCTGCACTGCGCAAGAATGTATGTGTCGTGGGAGACGATGCTCAAAGCATATATTCATTCAGGGGGGCTAAAATCGAAAATATTCTGAATTTCAGAAATGATTATCCCGATTGTAAACTTTTTAAACTCGAGAGGAATTACCGATCAACAAGGACCATTGTATCAGCTGCCAATAGTATTATTGCCGTGAATAAGGGGCAGATACACAAAGAGATATGGTCTGATAATGAAACAGGGGAAAAGATCAGGATTGTCAGAACTTTAACAGATACTGAGGAGGGATTCTTTGTATCGAATTCTATTCTTGATACCGCGCTAAGTTATCAGGAGCAGTACAGTGAGTTTGCCGTAATGTACAGGACAAATGCACAGTCGAGAATATTTGAAGAAGCACTCAGAAAAAGAAATATACCCTATAAGGTTTATGGCAGTTTATCATTTTATGAGAGGAAGGAAATAAAGGATGCCCTGGCATATTTACGATTGACTGTTAACAATAATGATGATGAGGCACTTAAGAGAATCATTAACTTTCCGGCTCGCGGGATAGGGAAAGTAACACTCGCTAAGATTGAGCAGCTTGCCGGTAAATCTGAAAGCAGTTTATGGAAGACAATCGTTAAACTGGATGAGAAGAGTCCCGGTTTTAATGCGGGAACTATAAATAAGATCAAATCATTTGTAAATATAATAACGGACTTCGGTTCGAAGCTTCAGACACAGAATGCATATGAATTAGCCGGACATATTGTTTCATCAGCAGGCATATTAAATGAATATTATAATGGATATACCCCGGAAGAGATAAGCAAGTATGAAAATCTTCAGGAGCTGCTGAACGGTATAAGGGAATTTACTGAGGAATATGAAGGGGAAGGTATTGCTACACTGAATAAATACCTTCAGAACGTGTCGTTACTGACTGATATGGACAATGAGAAGGAGGAAGATAAAAACAAGGTTACTATCATGACAATTCATTCAGCCAAAGGGCTTGAATTTAATAATGTTTATGTTGCCGGGGTTGAGGAATATCTTCTGCCATCGAGACTTTCCCTTGATTCGGTTAAGGACCTCGAAGAAGAAAGGAGATTATTTTATGTTGCTGTTACACGCGCCAGGAAAAGAGTTACTATCACCTACTCACAGTCCAGGTACAAATGGGGTACCCCTGTAGATTGTTCACCAAGCAGGTTTATAAAAGAAATAGATGATAAATATGTAAACTGGCCGCAACAGGAAGAAGCTGCCCGGGCAATGCCTGAATACGGCAATAATACTGACTTCAGAAACAATACATATTCGGGTAAATACAGGTTTGGGGATTCCGGTAATAACTTTGTGACAATTGGAAACAGGAAGTTTATAAAACAGGGGAAGGCAGGTTCTGTCTCCAATGAACAAAGTGATGAGGAGGGACCGGATTTTATGCCTGATAATCCGGATAGCATCAGAGCCGGGATGAAAGTTGAACATAAGCGTTTTGGTATTGGCGAAGTCATACAAGTCGATGGAATAGCACCAAACCGTAAAGCAACAGTGCATTTTCAGGATTCAGGTCAGAAAAAGCAGTTATTGTTAAAATTTGCCAGGCTTAAAATTATTGGTTAGGTGGAGACAATTTATTATTAATATATTGGATACAATCTTTGACAGATAAATAAATTTCCATTAGTTTTGTAAAAAAATATATTATGGGCTACGATTATAACACTAGCAGAAACAATCTAAAATTACCGGAATACGGTAGAAATATTCAAAAGATGGTGGAATATCTGATGTCTATAGAAGATCGTGATCTGCGAAATAAGATGGCATATGCTGTAATTTCAGTTATGGGAAACATGAATCCTCATCTCCGGGACATTAATGATTTTAAGCATAAATTGTGGGATCATCTTTTTATAATGTCAGATTTTAAGCTTGACATAGATTCTCCTTATAAAAGGCCTGAACCTAAAGTTTTTAATGAAAAGCCCAGGAAGGTTGATTATAAGACAAACGAAATAAAATATAAGCATTATGGCAGGACACTGGAGATGCTTATAAACGAAGCCTCGAAGTTTCCTGATGGTGAAGAAAAAGATCAACTCGTCAGGATTATTGCCAATCATATGAAGAAGTCTTATCTTACATGGAACAGGGAAGTTGTAAGTGACACAGAGATCTTTAAGGATCTTAAAGAGCTGTCAGGCGGAAAGCTTGATGTGGGTGAAGAAGTGAAGCTTAATGATTCCAGGGAAATACTCTCTAAAAACAAGAGAAAGAGAGTAGTAAGAAAAAAATAGTATTTATTATTTGCCTTCAGTAAATAAATGAGTTCTTTTATAATTAAAGGAGGAAAAAGATTAAAAGGAGAAATAATTCCCCAGGGATCAAAAAATGAAGCGTTACAGGTAATATGTGCTACTCTGCTAACCTCCGAAAAAATAGTAATCAGAAATATTCCTGATATTATTGATATAAATAATCTGATCGATCTTATTAGAGGATTGGGTGTTGAAGTCAACAAGTTGAATTCTTCAGCTTATTCATTTTGTGCCAGGGATATAAATGTCAATTATCTTTTAAGTGAAGAGTATATTAAGAAAATTGCCAGCCTGCGCGGTTCATTAATGCTTATAGGGCCCTTGCTTGCGAGATTCGGCAAAGGCTATATTCCCAAACCCGGCGGTGATAAGATTGGAAGAAGGAGGGTTGATACACATATTAACGGTTTTATTAAGCTGGGGGCCAGATTTGAATATAACCCAAGGGAGGACTACTATAAGATAGAAGCAAAAAAGCTCAAGGGATGTTATATGCTGCTGGAAGAGGCTTCAGTTACAGGTACTGCGAATATTATCATGACTGCCGTGCTTTCCGAGGGCCAGTCTGTTATTTATCATGCCGCATGCGAACCATATATTCAGCAGCTGTGCAGTATGCTTAATTCCATGGGGGCAAAAATTACCGGTATTGGCTCAAATCTACTAGCAATAACAGGAGTATCTCATCTGGGAGGCTGCGAACATACCATTTTACCGGATATGATTGAAGTGGGCAGTTTCATCGGACTGGCGGCCATGACAAAAAGTGAAATACGTATTAAAAATGTATCATATAAAGACCTTGGAATAATTCCCGATGCATTCCGCCGGCTGGGAATTAAGTTTGAAAGAATTGATGACGACATTTTTATTCCGCAGCAGGATAGCTATCAGATAGAGACTTTTATAGACGGGTCAATAATGACCATAGATGATGCACCATGGCCAGGACTTACCCCGGATCTTTTAAGTGTCATTCTCGTTGTGTCAACCCAGGCCAAAGGAAGCATACTCATTCATCAGAAAATGTTTGAGAGCAGGTTGTTCTTTGTGGATAAACTTATAGATATGGGGGCACAGATAATTTTATGCGACCCTCACCGGGCAACGGTAATCGGGCTGGATAATCAGCATCAGCTGAGAGCCACTACCATGACCTCTCCTGATATAAGGGCAGGCGTGGCATTGCTGATTGCAGCCCTTTCAGCTGACGGCACAAGCACTATTCATAACATTGATCAAATCGACAGGGGTTATCAGCATATTGATAGCCGGTTAAATGATATCGGGGCCGACATAACAAGGGTAGATTAGACGATTAAATCCAAAATAAATTTCTTTGGTTATTTTTGCACTTAATATTGTAAAAGCTGTCAATTTGTCTTAATGGCTAAAATGGCAAGTATTTTGTCAGTCATGTATGCTGTTAAGAGTGAATGGTTAATTTATAAAATAGTCAATATGGTAAAAAAGGAAATACCGGGAAAAGAGGAAAAAACTAAAAGTTCTGTAAAAAAATCAACTGCTTCATCCGTTAGCGGGAAAAAGAAAAAGGCAACTCCCGGCAAGGATGATTTTAAGGCCAAAATAAAATCATGTGAACAAAAAATAAATGAACTGACAGATAAGTACCTTAGATTGTCTGCCGAGTTTGACAATTACAGGAAACGTACACTTAAAGAGAAAATTGAACTGACAAAATCGGCAGGAGAGGAGTTATTAAGGAATATATTACCGGTAATGGATGATTTTGAAAGGGCGTTGCAGACTATAGACAGCGCAAACGAAATAACAGCAGTAAAACAGGGGATAAACCACATATATACAAAATTTAAGGAGTTTTTGAATCAGTACGGTGTAAGGGAGATAGATGCAAATGAAAAGGAATTTAATATAGATTTTCATGAAGCAGTCACAAAGATACCGGTAGAGAAGCAAGGTTTGAAAGGTAAAGTGGTTGACGTGATAGAAAAAGGTTATACTCTCAATGACAAGGTAATAAGATATTCAAAGGTTGTTGTTGGTGAATAAACAGCTTGCCGGAAAAAATATAGATAATGGCTAAAAGAGATTACTACGAGATCCTTAACGTACCCAGGAATGCTACTCAGGAAGAAATAAAAAAGGCATACAGAAAGCAGGCATTAAAGTATCATCCCGACAAGAATCCGGGCGACAATCAGGCTGAAGAAAAGTTCAAGGAAGCGGCTGAAGCATATGAGGTATTACGTGACTCTGACAAGAGAGCCAGGTATGATCAGTTTGGTCATGCCGGTGTAGGAGGTGCGTCAGGGGGAGGATTCAATATGACTATTGAAGATATTTTCAGCCAGTTTGGAGATATATTCAGTGATTTCGGATTTGGCGGTTTCGGGGGTTTTGGAAGCAGCAGGAGAAGCAGCAGGAGAGTAAATAAGGGGACAAACCTGAGGGTTAAGGTAAAACTTAACCTTGAGGAAATAGCTAATGGTGTTCAGAAAAAGCTCAGGGTTAATAAATATGTGACATGTAATGTCTGTGACGGAACAGGCGCCAGAGACAGGAATTCATACCAGACATGTTCAACATGCGGGGGGACGGGACATGTCATGCGGGTGACACAGACAATCCTGGGTCATATGCAGACAGCACAAACCTGCCCTTCCTGCAACGGCGAAGGAAAGTTGATAATCCAAAAATGCACAAATTGTCATGGTGAAGGTATAGTAAGGGAAAATGAAGTGATAAATATAAAAATACCTGCCGGCGTAGCCGAAGGGATGCAGATGACTGTGGCAGGTAAGGGTAATGCTGCCAGAAGAGGGGGTATCAATGGAGACTTGCTTGTGGTTATTGAAGAAGAAAGCCACCCTGAACTTATTCGTGACGGCAATGATCTGTTATATAACCTTTATCTTAGTATTTCGCAGGCATCACTAGGTGCTAATGTTGAAGTGCCGACCGTTAACGGAAAGGTTAAAATTAAAATCGAACCCGGGACACAGCCGGGAAAGATACTGAGACTCAAGGGTAAGGGACTGCCGGAAGTAAACAGTTACGGACGGGGGGACCTGCTTGTCAGTATTAACGTGTGGATACCAAAATCACTGACACGCGAAGAAAGAAAAATTCTTGAAAACCTCGGCGAATCTTCCAACTTTAAACCTGATCCGAAAAAGACAGATGCCAGCTTTTTCGAAAAGAAAAATAATTATTTTGACTAAATGTATATTTTCAGAGCACTGAACATACAAAAACATTTTGGTAGTACTGTAGCATTGGATGATGTATCATTGGAGGTCCCCGAAAAGAGTATTTACGGATTACTGGGACCAAACGGGGCAGGAAAAACCACCTTAATAAGAATTATTAATCAAATTCTGGCACCGGATAAAGGTGAGTTATTCTTTAATAGCAGGCCGGTAAGACAGAATGATATTTTTCGAATAGGCTACATGCCGGAGGAAAGAGGATTATATAAGAAGATGAAAGTGGGGGAGCAGGCATTGTATCTTGCCCGGTTAAAAGGAGTGTCAAGAAAAGATGCACTGCAGAAATTAAAATACTGGTTTGAGAGATTTGAAATCCAGTCCTGGTGGAACAGGAAGATTGAAGAGCTTTCAAAAGGCATGCAGCAGAAAATACAGTTTATAATTACAATTTTACATGAGCCGGAATTAATTATTTTTGATGAACCTTTCAGTGGCTTTGATCCGATAAATACCAGCCTGCTTAAAAAAGAAGTATTGAACCTCAGGAATAAGGGAGCCACTATTATATTTTCAACTCATGATATGGGATCAGTAGAGGAGCTATGTGATCATATTACCCTTATTAACAAGTCAAAAACCATACTTGAAGGAAAAATAAGTGAGATAAAAAATACTTATAAATCAGATACTTTTGAGGTTGGTTATACAGGTGATCCTGCAAAACTTAAAAATCTTCCTGTTTCAGATTTTGAGATAGTGGATCAAACAGTTAAAGAAAATAATAATTATGCAAGGATCAAGGTAAATAGATTATCTTCAGGCAACACGCTGCTTTCTGCATTAATACCTGAGGTGCATATAATATCATTTAATGAATTATTACCGGGCATGAATGACATTTTTATCAAAGTAGTTCAAAATTCGCAGGATAGTAATTAATATTATTTACTGCAGAACCTTTTTAACATATGCATAAAATAGGAATAATTATTAAACGTGAGTATTTAACAAGGGTAAGAAAAAGAGCATTTATTATAATGACTTTGCTCGGTCCTTTTATTTTTGCTGCCTTAATGATTATTCCAGCATGGCTTGCTACAGTCGAAGACAAGGAAGTAAAGATTATTGCAGTAGTGGAATATAGTGACATGGATACGCCTGTACCAGATTCATTAAGCCAGTTTTTTGATGTCCTCAAGGAAAAGGATAATCTGAAATTCGAATATGTTGGCTATACTACGCTGGATATATTAAAATCTACCCTCGAGCATTCAAAATACTTCGGAATACTTTATATCCCCCACAATGTTATTAATTCTGAAGTGGTTGAGTTGTATACTAAAAAAGAGCCGGGTTTTAAAATGGAAATGTATATCAGGGAGTCTCTTGAAAAGTATATACATAATATCAAGCTGAGAAAATTAAATATACCGGTTGAAGTGCTTAATACCGTGCAGACGAACATAAAACTAAAGACCATAAAACTGGAAAAAGGAAAATTTGAGGAACAGGAGCTTAAGAATTTTAGAAGAGGTGTTGGATATGCAGGAGGATTTTTGATTTATTTCTATATCTTTTTCTTTGGAGCCCAGGTTATGCGTGGTGTTATTGAAGAAAAGACGAACAGGATAATTGAATTAATCGTTTCTTCAGTAAGACCTTTCCAGCTTATGATTGGTAAGATAGTGGGGATCGGATTGCTGGGACTGACGCAGTTTGTTGCATGGATTGTACTGACTTTTACCATTGTTACCGTTACACAGGAATTTCTGGCATTAAAAACCGGCATGCATGATAAACAGCAGGCTGCACCTCAGAGTATTATCGATGCTGCAAGGGAACCGGCCAGTCAGGGCCAGAATGTTTCAGATAACAAAGTTTACGAGTTTGAGGGTATTATGGAAAAGATAAAGTGGATTGACTTTTGTGTTATTATCGGAGCTTTCATTTTTTATTTTCTGGGCGGTTATATATTATACGGGGCATTATTTGCAGCTATTGGGGCGGTTGTTGACAGTGAGACAGATACGCAGCAATTTATGCTGCCGGTGACAATTCCCCTGATTATTGGGTTAATTGTGATGATTAATGCATTTATGAATCCAAGTGGTAAAATAGCGGTATGGTTTTCCATTATTCCCTTTACTTCACCTATAGTTATGATGGCCCGGATACCATTCGCAGTCCCTCCCTCAGAAATTGTTGCTTCAATGGTTATTCTTGTGCTTACCTTTCTTGCTGCTATATGGATGGCAGCTAAAATTTACAAAACAGGAATTCTTATGTACGGCAAAAAGATTAATTATAAGGAGATTTGGAAATGGCTCAGATACAGAAAATAGATTATATAACTAATATTTTATAGTCATGGCTAATATTTTGGTAATAGACGATGAAAAAAGTATCAGGAATACCTTACAGGAGATATTCGAATACGAGAATCATAAGGTTGAATTAGCCATAAATGGTCCGGAAGGTATCGAATTATTTGATAAAAACGAATTTGATGTTGTGCTGTGTGATATAAAAATGCCGGAGATGGATGGTATTGAGGTGCTGGAAAAACTGCATGAAAGGTCACGTGATATACCTGTAATTATGATATCGGGGCATGGAAATATAGATACCGCGGTTGAGGCTATAAAAAAGGGAGCATATGACTTTATTGAAAAACCACTGGATCTGAACAGGCTGCTCGTTACTGTCCGCAATGCCATAGAAAGAATTGACCTGGTGACAGAGACGAAAGTGCTTAAAAGAAAGGTTAGCAAAACATATGAAATCATAGGAGAATCACCGGCTATTAAAAAAGTGAAGGAAATGATCGAAAGGGTTGCACCTACGGATGCCAGGGTACTGATTACGGGGAGTAACGGGACAGGCAAGGAGCTTGTTGCCAGATGGCTGCACGAAAAGAGTGAAAGGTCAGCGCATCCTTTTGTGGAAGTCAATTGTGCGGCTATACCCTCAGAGTTAATAGAGAGTGAGCTTTTCGGCCATGAGAAAGGTGCATTTACATCTGCCCACAAGCAAAGAAAGGGAAAATTCGAGCAGGCTGACGGCGGGACAATTTTTCTTGATGAGATTGGAGATATGAGCCTTGCTGCCCAGGCAAAAGTGCTGAGGGTATTGCAGGAGAATAAGATTTCCAGGGTAGGAAGTGATAAAGACATTACTGTTAACGTAAGGGTTATAGCTGCTACCAACAAGAATCTGAAGGAAGAGATTGACAGGAAAACATTCAGGGAAGATTTATATCACCGGATAAGCGTAATCCTTATAGATGTACCTACATTAAATGAAAGGCTGGAAGATATACCGCTGCTTGCAGATTTTTTTAACGAGCAGATTTGCAATGAATACGGCCGGCCCATAGTTGTTATCAGGGAAGATGCAATTAATGAACTGAAAAAAATCAAATGGACGGGCAATATCCGTGAGTTCAGAAATGTACTGGAACGCCTGATAATACTATGTGACAGGGAGATATCCGGGAAGAATGTCGTTGATTATGCACGGCCTATTTCAAGGTAGCGCGTTCAGCCTCATCTGTATAGCGGATTTTGATGTTGGAATAACCTATAATTAGTGCTATTACCGGATTTATAAGATTAAAGAAACAAAAAGGAAGATATGTTAATGTAGGTACACCAAGTACCCTGGCCTGTGTTGCCCCGCAAGTGTTCCATGGTACCAGTACAGATGTCAGAGTCCCTGCATCCTCAAGTGTCCTGCTTAATACTTCGGGTTTAAGTCCTTTATCCCTGTAAGTTTCCGAAAACATCCTTCCGGGGACAACTATCGAAAGGTATTGGTCGGAGGCCGTTAAATTAAAGAATATACATGTTGCCAGCGTGGAGGCAATTAGTGAGCCCGTAGAATGTGCAAAAGATATTATTGCCATTGTAATTCTTCTGAGGAGTCCGCCCGCTTCCATCACGCCGCCAAAGACCATGGCCGATATTATGAGCCATACCGTATATAGCATACCTGCCATTCCTTCGGTAGACATAAGGTCATTTATTGTTTTATCGGCAGTGTCAATCTGAATATTGCCAAACATTGACCTCATAACAACCATATATGATGCTTTCAGCTGGCTTATCCCTTCACCTGCAAGCTGCCTGATAAGTCCGGACTGAAAAACCAGGGCGGCAATTGCTCCAAGTAATGTTGCAATAAGAAGTGATGGAAGGGCGGGAACTTTTTTTACAATGATAAATATTAATATAACGGGTACTACCAGTAAAAACGGACTCAAGTTAAAAGAGCTGTCAATTGCCGCGAGAACGCCGCCAATATTTGTTTCAACAACTTCATAATTATTTGTAAATCCTATTATGGTGAAGATGACTACTGTCAGCACCAGGGAAGGAACTGTAGTGACAGTCATATACCTGACGTGTGTAAAAAGATCTGTTCCTGCAACTGCAGGAGCGAGATTGGTTGTATCTGAGAGGGGAGACATTTTGTCGCCAAAATATGCACCGGAAATAATGGACCCGGCTATCAGTCCCTCATTTATTCCAAGCGCCTTACCTATTCCCAGTAAGGCTACACCTATGGTAGCTATTGTAGACCATGAGCTCCCCGTAATTAATGATACTATTCCGCTGACAATAATTGCTGTAAGCAGAAATACGCTGGGATGAATAATCTGCAACCCGTAATAAATCATTACCGGAATAATTCCGCTTATTAGCCATGTTCCTGCCAGAGAGCCTATAACCAGTAGAATCAGGATAGAGGGCATTGCTATGCTAATGCTCCTGTTTATTGAATGCAGCAATGTATCCCAGCTTACATTAAGCCTTATAGAAATAACTCCTGCAATAGCAGCAGAAAATAAAAGGACTATCTGATTTGCTCCTTGAAGGGTATTTTCTTTAAATACAATAACATTAAGGGACAGAAGGATAATTAGCAGTATAATAGGAAGCAAAGACTGAAGCAGTGACGGAGATTTTGTGTTATTCATTATATTGCCGAAGTTTTTAGCTGACTATTTTTTTACCAAAGTACATAAATAAATTAAAGATCATGAAAAGGTTTTTTAACATATTTTATTATAATTTTACTTTATTGTTGACTATATTGGAATAATTTTTGAGAGAAAATAAAAAAAAGACTGATGAGCTTGGACTATAATTTTTTTGAACCGGAGAATGAGATGTTGCCTGCAAAGGGTAAAATACTTGTTTCTGAACCCTTTTTGCAGGATAATTATTTTAAGAGGTCAATTATTTTGTTGACGGAGCATTCAGAAGAAGGTTCTGTGGGATTTGTTCTCAATAAACCTATTAATTTGAATGCCAATGAGGTAATAAATGATTTTCCCAAGACCGATGCCCTTATCTCAATAGGGGGTCCCGTGAATACAAATACACTACATTATATTCATACATTAGGGGATATTATTCCTGGCAGCGTTAAGGTGCTGGACACTATTTACTGGGGCGGTGATTTTGAGATTGTAAAAAGACTTATTGAATCAGGTAACCTTGGCAAAGAGCAGATACGTTTCTTTCTGGGCTACTCGGGCTGGCATAAGCATCAGCTGGATGATGAGCTGGCCGATAATGCCTGGGTTGTCACTGATCTCAGCCCCCAGGAGATTATGGCTCCCATAAGCAAACATTTCTGGAAGGCCACTCTTAAAAGAATGGGCAAGAAATACGAAATGTGGTCTAATTTCCCTGAGAATCCGCAGATGAATTAGTAAATAATATCAGTCATTAAAGGCATTATCATTAAATGATATTTCATTTAATCTTGTTATAAGAAATTTGGATAGTTTATTATAGTACCTTCTTTGTCTGAAGGCCACCACCCATCTCACTCCGGTGATAACATTAGTCAGAAAGAGCTCATCAGCAGTGAGCAGATCCTGTAATGTTAATGAGCAGTTATCATTTACAAAGTACCCGGCTGACCGTAATATATGTATTATTCTGTATCTCATTATTCCATCAATACAGCCTTCATTAATTGACGGAGTGAATACTTTGGTATCTTTGACAATAAAAATATTGGAGCTTACAGATTCGGCAATTCTATTCTTTTCGTTCAGGATAAGGCTTTCATCCAGGTTATTCTCCTTTTTATATATGCCGGCCAGCACATAAATCAGTGAGTTCGTTGATTTGACATTTGAAAGGGTATTCAGCGGTTTTAGAATATCTTCAAATATATCAACTGCAAATCCTTTTATGTTAAGTACGTATTTATCATGTTCGAGAGGTGATGATTCAATCAGAAAAGAAACATTATTTGTATCCGGAGTATATAAGCCGCCGGGATTTCTGAAAACTGTAAGTCTTATCCTGGCACCCTGAAGCTGCCTGTTTTTGTTTAAAATATTTGTTATCAGCGTTTTAAAATATTCGGACCTGAAGGTGGCAGGTACGTTCATTCTGAGGATCCTCATACCATTAACGAGCCTGTTTATATGCAGCTTAATAAACTGCGGTTCTGTCCCGTTGGCATGAATAGTCTCAAACAATGCATCACCATACCTGAAAGCCCTGTTATCAGCGTTTAATATATACTGGTCTGATTTATAATAACTTCCGTTCAGGCATATATATTTGCTAACAGTCATTAGAACCTTACTAAATCCCTGATAAAATTGCCCATCAATGAATAATCCATTATCACCGGGAAAAGAAATCCGAATACAGCACCAATAAAATGAGCATCATGGTTTATATTATCAACGTTCTTCTTACTCATGTATTGTGAATAAATTAGGTAGACTGCGCCCAATATAATTCCTGGTACGGGAAGGATTCCATAGATATATATTTTCTTCCAGGGATTAAAGAATATATATGAAAATATTATTGCAGAAACGGCTCCCGAGGCACCCACGGAATTATACCATGCATTGTTCCTTTGCTTGAAAAGGCTTAACAGCGAAGACAGGACTATAGCTGACAGATAGAATAAAAGGAATATGAGCGGATAAAACTTTACTGATCCCCCAAAGCCATGCTGTTTGAAAAGATTTTCGACTACAGGTCCGAAAATAAATAATACAAGCATATTTACTATAAGGTGAATCCAGTTGGCATGCAAAAATCCGTGTGATAGCAACCTGTACCATTCTTTTCGGTGATAAATCTGATAGGCATTAAACTGCAATTTTGAGAAATATGCCGAATTTCTGAATGACAGTATAGAAATTATCGCAGTAAAAGCAATTATTAAATAAGTCATATCTTAAAAATAATGCAAATATAATATTAATGGATTATTTTATAAACTAATTCTTTAAGAAGCCCGCCCGGAGGAGTGTTAAGGTTTCCTATCCCTTTTGATTTGAGGTCATACTCCCGAAGCATTGATATTATCCGTTTTATTCTTTCAACCGAATATAATCTGGCAGCTTTCTGGTAGTCGGAGACGAAATAGGAACTAACCTTTAAAACAGCAGCCAGATTATTCCTTGACCTGTTTTCTGCATAATGGAGAGTCAGGACTTTTGTAAAGAAAAAATAAAGTGATGTTATTGTTAATGGTAATGGGTTGTTCTTCTGGTTTTTATCGAAATAATTAATAATTCTGTTTGCTTTCAGTGTATCCTTTTCTATAATGGCTTTCTGAAGTTCAAAGTTATTAAAGTCCTTACTGATGCCTATATTTTTTTCAATAGTCACAGGAGTTATTATCTTTACCTTATTATCAATAGCTATGATAAGTTTATCAAGTTCACCGGCAATTTTGCCCAGGTCATTTCCTAGAAATTCAGTTAACAGGACGCATGCTGAAGGATCTATCTTATAACCTTCATTTTCAAGGTATGTATTCACCCATTCGGCAACCTGGTAATCATAAAGCTTTTTAAATTCAAGCAGTATTCCGTTTTTCAAAACGGACTTGTATAATTTCAATCTCTTATCGAGAACATTATATTTATAATTTATTACAAGTATTGTTGATTTGAGGGGATTATCAGTATAATGTGACAGGTTGCTTATTTCCTTCAGATACTGGGCCTCCCTGACAACAACAACATGGTATTCTGACATCATGGGGAAGCGTCTCGCTGTATTAATAATATCTCCCACTGCTGCATCTTTCCCGTAAAATATTGTCTGATTAAATGATTTCTCAGATTCTGTTAAAACATTTTCAGTTATATAATTTGTTATTTCATCAATAAAATAGGGCTCATCACCCATTAAAAAATACACTGGCTTATATTTTTTATTTTTTAAATCAGCAAGAACCTGCTCAAATTTCATTTTTTGTAACTTTAATACTTAAATAAGCTATAATATGCAGCCCTTAAATTTACCAACTTATTCGTTTAAGATAAAATCTGAAGATAATAGAAAATATATTTTTGATGAAGTAAGGAGTAAATATATTTTACTTACCCCTGAAGAATGGGTAAGGCAGAATTTAATAAAATACCTGGTAAGTGAAAAGAATTATCCGCAGCAGCTGATATCAATTGAAATGGAATTTAAGATCAGAAAGCTGGTGAAAAGATGCGATATTGTAGTTTTTAATAAGTCAGGCAAACCGGGCCTTATTGTTGAATGCAAGTCACCTTCAGTGGCTATAGGTCAGGATGCATTTGATCAGGTAAGCCTCTATAACAGATATTTGAATGTTGACTTTCTGGTTGTAACAAACGGGCTTAAACATTATTGCTGTAAATACGACAGGCAGGAGGGGAAATTTTTTTTTAAGGGTGATATTCCGGAATACCTTGACCTGTAAGTAGCCGGCAGAATCAGTTTTTAAAGAGAGTATCCATTATTTTCTTTTTTATCGAATCTTTACTTTCTGAATGGCCATAGCCATAACCATAGCCATAGCCGTAACCATAGCCGTAACCATAGCCGCTTTTGGAAACTTTTATATCATTTAAAAGGAGGCTGATATTCTCAACTTTTCTCTTATAAAGGTCGTCCATAATGGATGAAAGCAGGTTTTTGGGAGTAAAATTATAGCGAAGGACAAAAATGTTGATATCGGTATGCTTGAATAGAAGAAGGGCATCGGATACAATTCCGACCGGGGGAGTATCTATCAGAATATAATCATATCTTTCCCTAAGGGTATTGAACAGTTCACCCGTTTTTGCCGATGAGATCAATTCGGTCGGATTTGGAGGTATTAATCCGGCAACAATGACATCTACATTTTCGATACCCGATTTAAGAATGACATCATCAATCCCTGAACTGTTACTCAGGTACTTACTAAGGCCGCTGTCGGCGTTTATATTCAGATAATCCTGTATTTTTGATTTTCTCAGATCAAAGTCAATAAGCATTACTTTCTTATGGTTCTGGGCGAAGACACTTGCCAGGTTCAGTGATGTATAGCTCTTTCCTTCCCCTGTAATTATGGATGTTATCAGTATTATTTTTTTCCTTTTTTCACCTGAAATGAACTGGAAGTTTGTCCTCAAGGAGCGGAATGATTCAGCCACAAGGGATTTGGGGTACTCGTCAACTACTGTATTGGTTTTATGCTTGTCGTGTATAATATGACCGATGATATTGTAGTTTGTCAGTTTCTGGATTTCTTTCTTATCAATAATCCTGTTGCTAAACATGTCTTTAAGGTAAATTATACCTGCAGGGACAAAAAGGCCCAGCAAAAATGCTATTATAAGATTCAGTTTCTTATTCGGATTTACAATTGTATAATCTTCGGCCGACGCCTTGTCTAGAACCTCGTTCGAAGGCAAATTTGAGGCTTTGGATATCTGGACATCCGAGCGTTTTGTAAGCAGGAAAGTATAAATGGCATCGTTCAGCTTGAATTTTCTTTCAATGCCAAGGAGCTCTCTCTGGCTCCCGGGGAGCTTGTTTATTCTTCCTTCAATTTCGGCAATTCTTGATTCTATCTCGCCCAGTGAAATATTTGATGCCTTGATTATATTATCTATGTTTTCAATGAGTTTTGCCTTTGTATCTTTTATTTTCAATTCAAGGGAACTAAGATAGGGATTGTCTTTTATTGAATTAAAAGACAATTCCGTCCTTTCGGCATAAATATTTGTAAGTTCGATAATCAGGCTATTCAGGAGGTGATCATTTATATCCATTGACGACGGTGCAATCAAATCGTTTACATCATTGTTCTTTTCAAGGTAGGTTTTTAAATAATCATAATATTTTGATTTGACTATTAACTCGGCTTTCTTGTTTTGCAGTTCTTCCAGTTTTTCATAAACCTGCTGAGCCTGGTAGTCAAAATTCATTATTTTCTTTGATGTCCTGAAACTCTGAAGCTGGTCTTCGGAATATCTTAAAGAGTCTGAAATTTCCCGCAGCTGGCTGTCAATGAAATCGATCGTGCTTGTTGCTATCCTGTCGTCCTTTTCTATACCTTTAAGCAGATATACTTCAGAGAGCTTATTCAGGAAGTCAACTCCCTTTTCAACGTTTGAGCATTTTAGTGATAGCTGAAGTATGGAAGAGCTCTTGGATGATTCAATATCAAATGCCCTGTATTGTTTAATAAGCTGATTCAGGCTGTTAAAATGAAATGAATATTTTTTTTGTCTTAGTTTATTATAGGGCACGAGAAAATTCGGCAGTATTCTGAACCGGCAGTACTGGTTTCCCGTTAAAACTCCGAATGTTACGGTATCTTTAAAAACAAAGTACGGAAGAACCTTTGTATCGCTTCTCAGGCTGTAATTATGTAAAACCACATTTTCACCTTCAGTCTCTATAAGCAGTAGGCTGTCAGATAAGATAGTGGTCATGAATTTTATGCCCAGGGGCTGGTCATAGACAGTATCATAATCGACGATAAAAGGGCAGTCATGGTATAATTCACTTTTCTTAAGCCTGTCCTCCCTGTAATAAGTGATAACAAAATTCAGATTTTCTATAACCCTTTTTGTAAGATTCTTTGATTTAAGTATACCTATTTCGTTTTCCAGCTTATAAGGATTTCCGTAAAGTGACGGTCTTATGGTACTTTCAAGATCAAGGGGGTCTTCCTTTTCATTAATAAGGATCCATGTGCTGACTTTATAAACAGGAGAAGTAAATTTATTAACTAAAACAGCTATGAAAAATGCAATCACAAGGGAAAAGACAAACAGATACCAATATCTGAGGTTTTTGATAATAAATGATTTTATGTCAATCGTATCCTCCTGTTCAAGATATTGGTATTTTTCGTCCATAACATGCCGGGTTGTCCCTGTTAATTTATGAATTATTGTGTTATTTTACAAAATCATCAGTTATTAATCAAAATGAGTAAAATACAAATTTGCTCCCAACAATATAGTTGTCAGTGCATAAAAAAGTGTCTGATACGGGAATGTTTCATAGGCACTTGATTTGCTGCCTAAGGGCTCTATATATATAATATCATTTGGCATAAGGAAGAAATATGGGGATTCGAGCACCCTGTTATTGGTTAGGTCAAGGAAGTAAGTATTTGAACCGTTCTGGGTCTGCCTTATAAGCATGACATTTTTTCTGTTCCCGAATTGTTTTATACCCCCTGCCAGTCCGATTCCCTGCAGAACATTTATGTGATCACGGTATATGGTGAAATCTCCCGGACTGTTAACTTCGCCAAGGACTGTGATCTGGAAGTTAACCAGCTTAACCACTACTGTACATTCCTTAAAGTATTCATTAAGGGTTTTCTGGACCAGATCTTTGACCTCATTAATAGTCAGTCCTTTTACATACATTTTGTCAACGAATGAAAAGCTAATAAATCCGAATTCGTCGACCATGTAACTGTTCAAATATAAATAAGTCGGATTCATCAAATTTGGAAAGTCAGTCTGAAAAAATTTACTTGTTTTTGGGTCAACGCTATATACTTTTATATAAAGATGATCTCCTATCTGAATCCTGTATGTTGTGCTTTTTGGATTCTCAAATTGCTGTGTCACTTCTTTTGTTGTTTTCTCCCGTAGTAATCTAACTCTTTTTTGCGATATACAGGATGAAAACACTATACTCGCAACAAGTAATACTGTAAAACTTGTTACTGTCAGGGTTTTTATTCCAAATTTCATAGCTAAAATATTTAGTTAATAAATTTACTTATTGTTTAAAGTTCATTAATTGCTCTGGTTATTGGTACTTTTTTGGCTCTGTAGTATGCCACTATAAAGGCTTTCGGCACATTGCAGTTTTCTTTTATTTCTTTGGCCGCACTATATGAACTGCCGGCCTTAAGTCTGTATTTATACCAGCCTTCTTCAATTACCAGGGATATGTTTTGATCCCCGCTGTAAATATTTGACAGTTCATTTTGCGTAAGAGGTACCCGTGAGGCGGCTATCTGCACGTGCCACTCTATCTCGTTCAGCCTTCCTTTTCGGCCGTATGTCTGAACCTCTTTTTCAATCTTTTTTGATCGTGAAACTGCTGCATACAGGTTATGTTTAGTTCCCTCGTCGTAAGCAACAATAAAGGCCCCTCTAACCTGCGCGTTTCTCAGTATCCTGAGAGCATCGGAGAATAATCTGACGCCCAGTACCTGGTATTTATACCAACCATCTTCATACATCATTTCCACGGGATAATCATCCTTATATATTCTTGAAAGCTGCTCCTTGGTCAGAGGTACCCTGTTGGCAGCGACCTGCACCCTGAATATCAGTCCCACATCATACCTGGATGTGATTAAATCGGGAGCTGTCTCTGCATACTGGGCAGAGACCATATCACTGATACCCCCGGGAACAAACTTCTGTCCCTTCCTGTAGGCCACAATAAAAGCATTCTTCACTCCACACTGCTTCCTGAATTTATCAGCATCGTCATAGGAGTAGAAATCACCTATTGAATATTTGAACCATCCGTCTTCATTTAACATCTCAACCTGTTTATTGCCATAATATATTTTACTGAGCGCTCTTTGTGTCAATTGTGTTTTGAGGGCGGCTATCTGCACCCTGTAGATTATCTCATCGCCTTCAGGAATATGATATGATTCACCAATGTCTTCTTCAACAGTAGCTATTCTTTCTTCGTATTCGGTTGGTATCATCTGCTCCTGTCCGGTTTCCGCTGCCTCCTGGTCTTCCATGGCCAGTTCCTCAACCAGGGAGTCTGTTGCTGCATATAGTTCAGGAGGAGCTTCGGGCACACCTTCATATAGAGTGTCATATGCATAAGAATACCACATATTCAGAATTTTATCTGAATCAAAATATGTTACATCACTCAGCATCTGCGGAGTCAGCACATTTTGTGGCTGTCTTGTTTGGTCTGCCATATACCGGTCGTACATATTGATTATCATCTGGTTCACAAGTATATCCTCTTCAATCTGGGCCTTTGCCTGTGCAGCTCCCACAGGTTCGGCCACTGCGGGTAATTCCATTGCAGGTGTTTCAGCTGGCTGGTAAGCCGGTTCCTCATAAGTTACCTGCGGTTGGACAGGCTCAATTTGCGTAACTTCAATATCTGCAGGCACGGTTTCCCTGGCTGTTTCGCCTGCTGTATAGGCAATATTATAATAAATGCCCAGGGCACTTAATTGCTTTTCAAGGGCCTTAACTTCAAGATCATGGGCACTGTTCAGTTTTTCTACCTTGTCTTTGATATCAGATATTTTTGCTGCTTCGGCCCTCAGAGTACTTGCCTGGAAATAAAAGTCATTGGACTGTTCTTCGATCAACCTGGCATTTATATAATCATTTTCATCGCCTTCAAAATCAGACCAGAATTTTTCAATATAGGTTTTGTAAATACCAAACTTGGTTTGATTTATCAATTCGTAATATTGGGCAGCTTCGATTTGCTTTTTCTGAGCCTTGGATTCCAGCTGCTTTACTTTTTTTTCAATAGTCTTTTCGTCAAGCTCATAATTGCCCTGTACAGCAAATGTTTCCATATACAATTCATTTGCCTCCTCTATAAGGCCTTCAGCTTCGGTCTCATATTCCTTTGTTTTTTCGAGCTTTTTTATATCAGATTTATTGAAAACAGAACGGATTAATTCATCCTGCTGACCATATGCCGGGATGGAAAACCGGGAAAATAAAATTAGTATTAAAGCATAAATTAATGTAAGGGTAAAGGTATTTCTATAATAAATTGTTTTTGTCTTCAATTAAAAAATATTTATAACCAATTTAAGAAAAAAAAAAGTAAGTGTGAAATATATATGAAATTAAAAATCAACAAAATATAACCCTATTTATAAATTAACAATTTAAATTTTATTGATAATTGTTAATTAAAATCAATAATCCTTTGAATTTCAGGTTATATTAAAGTTAATAATTTTTATATTAATATGCACTAAAATAATTAGTCTTGCGGATTTATCAACTGTAACATGTATTCCCCCAAATATTTACCGGGCATTTTTATCCACTCTTTTTTCTCACCTATTAATTCGAATCCGTGTTTTTGAAACAAACTGAGGCTATCTTTATTGTCGGTAAGAATATTGCAGTAAATCTGGTGAAGCTGAAGGGTGTGGAACGCATAATTTATCAGATTTTTGAGTGACAGTGAAGCAAATCCCTTTTTTCTTTCACTTTTATCACCAATTAAGATTCCGATACCTGCCCTGTTATGGTAGGGATCGAAATCAAATAAATCAATAGTTCCAATGGTTTTAGGGGCATCTTTGTCTTTTTCCCTGAGGTCTATCATCAGGCGGAGCTGTTTGGTCTGGTAAATATCAAGATGTGAGTTTTCGAGGTATTTTTTCAGAATATATTTTGAGTAAGGGACAATTGTGTTACTGACTTTCCATATGGAAGGATCATTTTCCCAGCTGTAAAGTAAGTCAATATCTGATGGTTCAAGGGCCCTGAGTATTATTTCGGGTTCGCTTGATTTTTGATCTACAGGATTATTTTTCATAAAAATTAGAAATAGAATTTATCTCCCTGATGAAAGCATCATTGTAACCCAGCTCGTGCACCTTTTCGAGTTCCTGCTTTGCAATTGTATATCCATGGTATATGCCATGGGTATACCTGTGAAAGGCATCGTCTCCTTTCGTGACCTTGATGTCCGGAAAGTTAACAAAATTTCCGGGATGGACCGGCTTTTTTAAGGCCATCACCTGGATTGTATAATAAGGTATATCGGCTTTATAGTCTTCTTGCGTTTCATTAACCTTGGCTGTTTTGATGGTATCGGACAAAGCATTTTTTTCTGTTATTTTATATTCCGGTTCTTCGTTTCGGGCAATATATTCCTGTTCACCAGATATTGTGCCGGAGTCACTTAGCATTTCTGCTACTTTTCTTTTTATTATTTTGTCTATTGGCATCTCTATTCTCAATATATCATGCTTACCATATCCTTCAGGGTCATATTTTGAAATATATATCGTTTTTCCCTGGTTAACGTGAACGATAAAGATATCGTCATCGGTTGTATTAAAAGGACACCCCAGGTTTATAGGCTCCGTCCATTCACCTTTCTGGTTGAGACTAGAGGCAAATATATCCATCCCTCCCATATTTCTGTGGCCTTCGGAACTGAATAGCAATAAAGTACTTTCCTGCGATATGTAGGGGGCTTCCTCGTTATATTTTGTATTGATGGTATTACCGAGGTTTACCGGTTTGCGCCACTCCCCATTTTGTTTTTCTGATTTATACAAATCAAAGCCTCCTTTCCCTCCAGGCCTGTTGCTGCTGAAGTAAAGAGTATTACCGTCATATGTTATTGATGCACTTGTTTCATGTTCGTTTGAGTTTACCTTGTTACTGAGCTTCTGCATAACCGTCCATTTGCCATCTTGGAAATAACTTACACAAATATCACTATTGTAATTGCCCTGCTTTATTAAATATAGTTCCTTGCCATTGCCCGAGATTGAACTTGTATAACAGTCACCGGGAGAACCAATTTCTTCGGTTATATCGACAGGTTTTGTCCAGTTACCGTTTATATTATATGATCTGAAAATCAGATCTGCAGATTCCCAGAAAGAAGTAAAAAACATTACACTGTCATCATGTGTAACTACCGGATTATAATCTGAAAATCTTGAGTTCATATTTTCTCCCAGGTTTATCATTGCAATATCCAGGGTATTGCTTATTTCCTGCTTTGCGGTAACTATACTCTGGATTTTCAGATTTGCCATCGCCAGGTTTTTATCTTCTTTTGGTTTAAGATAACTGATATAATCATAGTATTTCTGTAATGCCTTTTCCAGTTCGTTATTTCTCTGGTAAGCTTCACCAAGAAGTATTAAAGCTTCAACAGGAGCAGCACCATTTTCAAATTTATCACTGATATAATCATCAGTAATATTCTTTGATGCTTTTTCAAGGTAAGGAATGGATTTCAGTTTTTCTCCCCTTATATTTATATAGCATTTTCCTATTTTATAGTTAATGTTTGCACTAAGGCTGTCGGCATCAAGAACTGACTGAAAGAAAGGCAGGGCTTCACTGTATTGATGATGCGACAGATAATATTCACCATAATAGTAGTTGTCTTTTGAGTGCCTGATATTATCCTGTGAATAGGTGCTCAAAAGTAATATATGCAGTGCAATATACAGGATTACAGTCCTGATATATGATATTTTTCCAGACAGTGCCACTTGGTATGCAAAGAATGTAATAACTATAATGGCCTAAATAGCTCAATAACACAAAAATACAATAATTAGCAATGGATACGGGTAATAAATTTCAACAATTGTTAATTGTTTTTGACATTTTAGTTCTCGTCGGATTTTTTTATCTGCGGGATATTTGATTTGATTTCAAGACGGTATATATCTTTATTTTCTTTGTCTTCGTCACTGTATAAAGAGACATATCCTATGATACCTCCCTTGAGGGGAACATAGAACAGGTTATCCCCTGTGTTATTAACAGGATAACCTATATTAACCGGGATGCTCCATTTTCTGGAATCTTTATCGGAATAAAAAATATCATATCCTCCCATGTTATAATGACCTTTTGAACTAAAAAAAAGTCTTTTGTTATTACCTGTAATAAAAGGGGTATCTTCATCAAACTTTGTATTAATAACCTTACCCAGGTTTTTAGGCTTGCTCCACTGGTTGTTCTTATCTTTTTCAGAGACATAAATGTCAAGTCCCCCCTGTCCTCTATGCCTGTCACTTGTGAAATAAAGAGATTTGCCGTCCTCAGATATGCATGCGTGTGTCTCATTCGAAGAAGAGTTTATCATCTTACTGAGTTTCTCTGCTTCCGACCATGTGCCATCAATAAGATGACTTACATAAATATCATTTCCGCCAGCGGATTTTTTAATAATATACAGCTCTTTACCATCAAAAGATAATGATGCAGGGTAAAAATCGCCGTCCGAGATTATTTGCGGATTAATATTTACCGGTTCTGACCACTCATCATTATCAATTTTCGAATAAAAAATAGCATCATAGAATTTCAATTTTCTTATAAAGACCATCGATTGTTCATCGCCCGATATAACTGGATTTGATTCATTGGCTGATGTGTTAATATTATTGTTAAGAGGCATTTTTGTGTATGAAGTAGGAGAGTCCTCTATTATTTTTGCTCTTTCGCAAGATTTGATCTCATTCTCAACTATTGCCTGATTATAATTATTGTAGTAATAAGGAGAATTAATAAACGTATTATAGGCTTCCAGGGCCTTATCCAGCTGGTTGTTTATCCTGTACGCATTCCCCAGGTAAAAATAAGCATGCAGGGGAGCCATTGTCTCCTCGTATGATTTCCTTTTATATTTATTTTTTTCTGTTACATTTATTATTGATTTTTCAAAAAAAGGGATGCTTTTGGTTTCTTTGCCCGGAATCTGAAGATAGCATTCGCCTACCTTAAAGTTAAAATTGGCGTTATCGGGGTAACTTTCAACCAGTATCAGTAAATAGCAGACGGCTTCTTCGTAATCTCCGCGATTAAAGAAGTATTCTCCTTCTCTGTAACATTCTTCAAGATCCTGTGCAATCTGTGAATATATACTATTTGAAGGAATGAGGATTATAGCCAGTGTTAGTAATAAATATCTCATAATTAAATAATTTGAATTTATTCAAATTATTTTACCCGAAGGTTCTCAGGTATTTCAACTTTTTTAATAATTATTCTGTTTTCTTCAATCCCAATAATTATATATTCTACCCTTCGGTTGAGTTTTCTTCCTTCAGGATTATCTGATCCGTCAGCATTTTTATTTATTGCAGCAAAACGTGTTTCACCGAATCCGGCAGATTTCAGCCTGTCAGTGTCAATTCCTTTACTGAGCAGGTAATTATATGCCGAAAGTGCCCTTTTTTCTGATAGTTTCTGATTATATTCGGCAGGTCCGATAGCATCGGTATGGCCGTATAATTCTGCTTTAAGTCCGGGATATTCTTTAAGAAGGGAGGCCAGTTTGTTAAGCTTCATCTTACCTTTTTCTGAAAGCCCGAAGTTATCAAAGTTAAAATAAACAGGAATTACCTCAAATTCTACTGGTTTTATTTCTTCAACCTCTATTTCAGATTCTTTTTCAGGTTTTTCTTCAGGTATTTCCGCTATTTCTTCTTTCAGTTCTTCTTCAGGTTCAATTTCCTCTTCAACCTTCTCCATGCTAATTTCAGGTTTCACCGTATCTATAATTTCCGTGACAACTTTTTCTTCGGGTTCTTCTGATGTCAGTACGATCTTATAAATATCTTCTTTTCCATATGAGTCGGACTCCAGCAGTGCAGCGTAAGCAACCTGTGCATTATTCCAGGGATAATAAAAAAGGTCATCGTCTGTTGTATTTACAGGATAGCCGAGATTAACAGGTTCAGTCCATTTGCCATCATCATCGAGATGTGTTACATAGATGTCGTATCCTCCCATGCTGTTATGGCCCTGTGAACTGAAGTACAATGACTTCCCGTCTTCAGTAATAAACGGGGTATCTTCGTTTAATGAAGTGTTGACGGTGCTGCCCAAATTCTCTGGCTTGTCCCAGTTACCTTCTTTATCAAGTGAAGATTTATAAATGTCCATTTCACCTAATCCGCCTCTTCTGTTACTTGTAAAATAGAGAGTTTTGTTATCTTTTGAAATGCTTGCATGTGACTCCCAGTATTTGCTGTTAACTGGTTTATCCAGGGGTCTGGATTTGGCCCATTGTCCGTCTTTATAATCACTGCTATAAATGTCGCTATTGAAATTGTCTTCCTTTGTCAGATAAAGGATGGTACCGTCGTATGAGACTGATGTAACGTACTGATCGCCATCTGACTGGATCTGGGGGGTGATATTTTCCGGTTCAGTCCACTGTCCGTTTTCAAAACGTGAAAAGTACACGGCATCATAGAATGGTAATTCATTCATATAAAGAAGCGTATTGCCGTCACCCGATATTACTGCTTTATAGTTTGAAGAGCTGTTGTTTATTACATCTCCCAGGTTTGTCTTTTGCACAGGTATGGGATTTTCCATATACTTTAACGCAATGTTGCATGCTTCAATTTGCTTATTTACATAATCTATGTTAGCCTTGTCAGAAGAGGGCAACAGTTCTTTATATTTCTCGTATGATTCTATTGCTTTGTCAAGGTCGTTATTAACCCTGTAAGCATTTCCCAGATACAGATATGCATCCAGGGGTGCCTTTTTTTCCTTGTAAACACTTTCCCTGTTATTCATCTTGGTATTCTCAACGGCCTTTTTAAGGTAAGGAATAGCCTTGTCTTTTTGTCCGGGGATATTCAGATAACAGATGCCGATTCTGTAATTAATATTTGCATTGTCTGCAAAACCTTTATTGTACAACTCAAGATAATCATAAAGGGCATCAATATACTCTTCTTCGGTAAGAAAATATTCGGCATCAGAAAAGTACAATCTGAGATCCTCATCTGATTCCTGGGCTATCGTTTTAAGGGAGTATAATAGTAACAGAATTATTAACCTGAGTTTCATTGAGCTTAAAGATTTAATTACTTAAACAAATGTAATAATAATAATAATGACTGAAAATTAAAATTATATTATTAGCAGCTAATAAATTATGACATTATCTAAATATACTAAAATTAGAGACAAAAATGGCAAATAATTAGAGTTTAAATACCGGCCATATATCATTCGGCAATCAGGTGGCCGGGAACAATGAAACTACGGATAAATATAAGGTTTTCATCTTTGCTGTTAATTTCTATCTCGACACGCCGGTTAATCTGGCGGCCTTCGGGTGTCGAATTAATGGCTTTATGTCTGGTTTCCCCAAAACCTTCAGTTGTATAACGTTCAGCCTGCACGTTATGATCTGAGAGATATATACCTACCGATCCCGCTCTTTTTTCCGAAAGAACCTGATTATACTCGCTTCTTCCTATCGAATCAGTAAATCCTTTTATCCTGATGGTGATTGCGCTGTGTTCCTGCATGAATCCAATCAATCTGTTAAGAAAATCCATCGCAGGCTTGTTTAATGCATAGCTATCGAAATCAAAGAATATATCGTCGATAATAAATGTATCTTTTTTTACAATAAACCTATCTTCAATCTCTGTGTTGAATATAAGGTCCTCTTCAGGAAAATTAAGGGGGATGTTAACTCTCCTGACGTCGAATTGCTGATTCATGGCTCTGAATGCCAGTTCGTATTTTCCGGCAGGCACCTTATGCTCATAATACCCCTGTTTATTACAGAACTTGGTTACCAGTGTGTCATTATCTTCTGAGTTAATGAACGACACTGATATTTTGTCCAGTTCGTATTCAATATTATCCGGCTTTTCAATTGTACCGCTTATTTTATACCTGGGCGGATTTGCAACGGACAATATTTCATATTTAAAAATATCCTGATCATTCGGCTCTCCAATATTATATTTTGAATGATATCCTTTTTCCCCGTCATTTATGGGATAAAAGAATACATCGTCATCTGTTGTGTTTAATGGATATCCAATATTTACAGGGTATGACCATTCACCTGCATCTGATAATTCCGAGAAGAATATATCATACCCTCCCATATTGTAATGCCCCTGCGAGCTAAAAAACAGTTTTTTGCCGTCATTTGTAATAAAAGGAGATTCTTCATCAAAGGGGCTGTTTATTACCGGACCCAGATTAACTGCAGGTCCCCAGTTGCCCGTTTCATCCAGCTCGGATTTATATATATCGAGTCCGCCATAACTTCCTTTCCTGTTGCTTGTGAAATATAATACCTTGCCGTCATCTGACAGACTGGCATGTGTTTCGTTATATTTTGAGTTTATGTGATCATTAAGTTTGGTAATTCTTGACCATTTGCCATTCTCGTATATTGACTGGTATATATCACTACTCGTTTCAGGATCAAATCCGCAGAGTAACATTATTTTCCCGTCACCTGATATTCCCACTATGGTATAGTCTCCGTCAGATTTTATTTTTGGGGTGAGGTTGACAGGTTTCATCCACTGTCCATCGGTCTTTACAGATTGCATAACCGCATCGTAAAACTTTAATTTATCCATATAAAAAATTACTGACTCGTCGTTTGTAACCAGCGGATTATAATCTGAAAAATCTGAATTAACAATATCATCAAGTTTTTCTTTCTTTATATTAACGGGATTATTTACCAGTTCAATAGCATTCAGGCAGCGTTTAATGTGCAAGTCAACTATCTCCCTGTTTTCAAGGTCATCTATATCCAGTGAATCTTTGACTGCTTTGAAGGCTTCAATTGCCTCATCGAATTTATTGTTTAAGCGGCAGGCTATGGCCAGGTAATATATGGAGCTAAGCGGCGCGTTTTTCCCATCGAGGGCGTTAACATAATTTTGCCCCGAGGCTTTGGCAGCCGATTCCCTGAGGTAAGGCAATGCATTTAGTTTCTTCCCCTGAATATGGATGTAACACCTTCCAATTTTATAATTAATATTGGGATTATCATACCCCTTTTCCAGAAGAAGCTTATAAAGAGGAAGTGCTTCATTATACTCTTCGGAAAACATATATTCTTCAGCTTCATTAAAAATATCTTCATTTGATGGCCAGAGCTGCCCGTATGAACAGAAGCATATGAACATGAAGAATAATGATGCTATTCTATTTTTATTGCAGGCATACAATTTGATCATGTGTTCCAATTAATATATGCTATTTTTTTTGTTTTTTCCTGATAATAAAAAATATTAAGAAAAACAATACGATAATTATTACTATTGCAGCCGGAACAATCAATCCGGCATTTTCCTTTTTTCCGGTTAATTTTAGATCTTTTGCAAGGTAATCGCTATTCACTCCTTCTGCAAATATGACCTTGAGCAAAAGATTTAAGATATCGGTTTCATCAAAAGTATAAATATCTGTATGGCCTATGAGATACTGTACCAGTTCAAGGGCATTTGAAAACTGGGTTAGATCAAGTTCATCGAGCGCTTTCATGATTTCATCGCCTGCATGCTTTTTCAGCTTACTGACGAAGTCCTCAAGATTTTCGTGTTCTATTAAATCAATTAAAAGCTGGTAAACAGATTCCCTGCTATAGCCCTTAATGCTTGCACATGAGATCAAATATTCAAGGAGGTCAGTGAATGTTGAAATATTCTTTTCCCTGATGTTGAGATCCTGAAGCATGGATTTTAGGTTTCCTGTTGCATGTTTTTTAAGATAGCTCAGAAATAATTCAATGTTCTTATATTCTTCCGTTTTTATGTTTATCAGCGACTCCATCAAAAGATTATCTGAGCAACCGCTTTCTAATCCTTTATTCCAAAGGTAATTTAACAAGTCGCCCGATGTGTCGATAACTTTTTTTTCAGCTTCTAATTCTGCGAGTAGATTTCTCAGATTTTTATCCGGCATAAAAAGTATGCTCTGACAGATAAAATCCATATCAAGTTCAGATGACAGGTATTTGATAAACAGTATATTAACATCATTTGCGTCGAATTTTTCATTTTCTGCTTCACCGGACAGAAAGTCATATAATTCGTGAATACTTTTTATGTTGGCTTTTTCCCAGTTTATGTTCTCAAGGTATTCTTTCAGGTCATCTTCAGCAAGCTGAATGATTTCCATATATTCTACGGTTCTTTCTTCCAGGGCCAATGCGGCTTCAGATTCAGCAAGGGTATCATCCGGGGGCGGATTATATTCGACAGTTACATTTCTTGTGTTGATATTACCATTTTCATCAGTTAATATAAATTTAAGCAGGTTTTTACCAGGAAGAGGTTTAAAGTTGTATATGAATTTTTTTCTTTTTATTTCAAAGTTTTCAGTTCTGGCCAAATTACCGTTATTGTATGTTTCAACGGTTAGATTAGTATTTTTATCGAGATTAAGCCTTATGGAAACAATATCATCTGAACTGATAACGTAAGTATCCTTTTTAATTTCCATTTCAGGCGGTAAATCCTGTGCCAGGGGCTCCTTCTCAACAGTAATATCTTTAGCTTCGGCATAGATTTCCGATTCAAGGGAAACCTCGCTGTCAGGATTATCAATAGGAATTGAAATTTCCCGGGCAGACTTTTGAATCCCCTGACCTTCCGTGATCACCAGAAAATCACCCTGGGTAGCTTTCAATGTGAATGTCCCGTCATTCATTAAAGTTGTTTCATCCACTAATTTATTTGTATGCTTTTCAAACAGGCTTACTTTTATATTGTCATAGCTTGTTTCTATATCGTCTGCTATTTTTGCTGTCCCCTGAATGACGAATTTTCTGGGACGTCTGTCTGAATAGACTTCGACCCTGAAAATATCATTTAATCCGTATACTTCGTCCCGTTCATATATTGAATAGTATGCATATTGGTCATCCTTTCCGGGTACGTAAAAAATATCATCACCTGTAGTATTAACCGGATAGCCTATATTAACAGGCTTGCTCCATTTGCCGTCATCAGACAGTGTGCTGTAAAAGATATCATAGCCTCCCATATTGTTATGCCCAAGTGAGCTGAAGTAAAGTGTCTTCCCATCGGTTGTAATAAAGGGAGTATCTTCGTTATATTTTGAGTTGATTACACTTCCAAGGTTTACTGCAGTGCCCCAGTCCCCGTTACCGGTCCTTTCCGATCTGTAGATATCCAGTCCGCCATACCCGTCTTTGCGGTTACTTGTGAAATAAAGAACTTTACCGTCAGAAGATATTGAAGCGTGTGATTCCCAGAATTTAGTATTTATGTTATCATTAAGCTTTTTCAGTATTGTCCATTTACCATCTATCAATTTACTTGAGTAAATATTACCGTCATATCCATCACTTCTGTATACAAAAATCTCATCTCCTTTATATGAAAGGCCCGTTGAATAGGAATTTCCGTCAAGCGCAAAGTCAGGTGTCAGATTTACCGGGTATCCCCAGTTACCATCCACTTTTTTTGAATAAAATACAGCATCATAAAATCTTAGCTTTCTGGTGAATACAAGCGTTGACTCATCTCCTGAAATAACCGGATTAATATCTGAGAACTGGCTGTTGATAATTTCACCAAGATTTTCCGTAATCACGTAATCGGGACTGGATTTCAGTTTCATTGCTGTTTCACAGGATTTAATGTGGTTCTTCACCAATTCATCGTCATATATTTCAGGATCGAGTATTTCCAGAAATTTTTTATATATTCCTATTGCTTCATCCAGCCTGTTATTAATAAGATATGCGTTCCCCAGGAAGAAAAGAGCCTCGGGCGGTGCATGTCGCTCTTTCAGGGAGTTCTGGTTACATTTAGGATCAATATGAGCCGCTGCCTTTTCCAAGTACTTGACTGACTTGTTATTCAAATAAGGATCATTAAGATAGCATATACCAACCTTATAGTTGATATTATAATTTTCAGGATCTTCGGCCAGTATTTTCTGATACAATGGCAAAGCGTCCTTATATTCTTCAAATAAATAATAGGACTCGGCTTCAAGAAAAATAGTTTTAATATCTTCAGCAGGCTGATTATGGGCTGTAAAATGAAATGCAGCCAGTATCAGCAACATTACCGTGAATTTAGGGTTACGCTTTTTAAATTTCATTAAACATTTATGTTAAAAAACAAATTTATAAATAAAATTAAAATAACTAGTGATAATAACTTAAACGCTAAACATTTGATATGATAAATATATAAAACAATAAAGTATCTGCGTAATAACATTTATGGACAGTATAATAAAACAGGTTTTTAAAGAACATGTAAATATTAATTGCCGGCTTTGAAATAAAAAGCCTAACAATAAATACAGAGATATAAATAATGGAAATGCTGCTGATAAAAGGTTGTTAATAATTAAAATATGGAGAAGGGATGTGCTATCATGATATTTTTCTTGCAAGTTTGTTAAAGCCTTTAAATACTATAAACAAATCGTTAAATAGTCTGTAGTCTTTTGCATACAACATATTCATTTTTTTTATCAGTTTTTTATTGTCAACCTTCCTGCCAAGTCCGTCCAGAGGAGAAAGGATTGCCTTTTTCAAATGAGGCAGATCAGAATGCATGCCTCCTGTAGTACCGTGATATCCGACAAATGAATAGAAACCCAGCAGGACACTGAATATATTTATAAAGTACTGCAAGGGCTTGCCGGTGATAAATAATGCAAAGGGACTTAAAGCAATTAATACCGAGGCAATACTTATATCAAAAAGTCTCTTTTTGCGTTTATTCAGGTTTCTTGAAATAGTATTAAAATTCACAACATAGAGGTCTCCGGCAGTGTCAATGGAGTTACTGCCAATAACTGAGAGGCTTTCAGGAGGAGCAATTTTGAAATCGATATTCCTGTCAGTAAACTGGAGCATAGTTTTAATAATACTCTGGGAGGTCATATCTTTTGCACAGAAAATCAGTTCATCCACCTTATTGATCTCGACTATATCCTTAATCTGGCTTATATCTCCTATAAAGTCGGTTTTTTGGATTTTTTCGGATGGACTGACTGTGCCGACAAGTTCAGGTTTTATTTGAGTCTGCCTGAGAATTGAATATACACGGGTGCTTTCCTCTTTATCCCCTATTATAATTATTCTCCTCCTTTTCCTGAAGATCTCTAACTTAAAGTTCTTTTTACTGACAAGGTTTAATAGAAGTCTTATTCCTATGGTCGAGGCCAGAGCCCAGATTGTTCCGAACAGTATCAGAACCCTTGAGAACCTCAGATTTTCAGGTGATAATGCGTAAATCACCAAAATAAAAAATGTTCCGAATATAACTCCACGCACTAATGCTCCTATTTTTACAAGTCTTTCGTAACCTCCTGACAGAAAGATTGACACGAGCCACACCAGGATATATGAAGGTACTACCAGGTTAAGGTACTGCTCAGGATAATTGCGTTCAATGATATTACCCCACAGGGGTGAGAAGAAGTAATATCCCAGGTATATAACAAGTGCGTTAAGCAGCGGATTTATTGTACTGACAACAGAGCGCCTGAGAATGGCAAATACAGCCCTGAAGTAAATGGCAATATTTATCAAAAAGCTGAAAAAACTGGCATTCTTCCTTGAAAAGTGCTTTTTGGCAAAAATTATCATTGCATTGTAAAACAAAACAACATAATTGATACTCCCCTTTTTTGTGCTTTCTCCCTTATAGTGAATAATTGTTGTTTTAGGGAAGTAATAATTCTTGTACCCGGCCTGTTTAATCCTGTATGATAAATCAATATCTTCTCCGTACATGAAGAAATTTTCATCCAGCAATCCTATGTCCAGCAATAATTTTCTTCTGACAAGTATAAATGCACCCGGCAAGACATCCACTTCATGAATTTGTTCTTTGTCAAGGTACCCCAGATGATACTGTCCGAACCTTTTCGATTTTGAAAATAGTGATGATAATCCGAACATTTTGTAGAATGCTACTTCCGGAGTAGGCAAAGACCTTTTTGATTCAGGAAGATACCTGCCTTTGCCGTCAATCATTTTAACACCCAGGCTGCCGGCATCTTTGTGGCTTTCCATGAATTTAATGCATTTTTCAAATGTATCCTCCTCAACAACTGTATCAGGATTTAATATCAGTACATATTTGCCGGTGGCTTTTTTTATAGCCTGGTTGTTTGCCCTGGCAAAGCCTAAGTTTTTTTTGTTTTCAATAAGCTTTACCCGGGGGAATTTTTCTTTTATCATCATACATGATCCGTCGACAGAATTATTATCGACAACAAAAATTTCGGATTTAATCTTCTTTGATGAATTCAATACAGAGTGCAAACACTGCTCAAGGAAGTATTTAACATTATAATTTACTATTATTATTGAAAGGTCCATAAAGGCAAAGCAAAGAAATCAAATTTATAACATTTTTAAGATAGTACTATTTTATTGCTGCAAAAAATGGAAAGACCGTTTATTTGGGCAAGTTTTTGGAGCATTCTCCGAAGGCCATCCTGCAGGCGTTTATATCGCCCATTGAACAGGCTTTATGAAAATAGGGACATGCACTATCCTTATCTTCCATCCTGTAATAAGACATTCCCAGGTTAAAAAATGTAACCGGATTATCCTGGCTCAGGTTTATGGCCTGCGTAAAATCCCTGACGGCCTGTTCATAATCTTTAAGTTCATAGTAAACCATGCCCCTGCTGTGATAGGCGCTGGCATTATCACTATTAAGCTCAATTGATTTTGTCAGATCATCTATTGCCAGTTCATACTCCTGAAGATTAGTGTTGGTAACGGCCCTGTTAAGATAGACCTTGTATGGGTCGACATTTTTATAATCAAGTGCCTTATTAAAATCATTTAATGCTTTATAATATTTTTTCCTGGCTAAATTAATTAACCCCCTCAAATAGTAAAATTCACCTTCTGCAGGAAATTCATCTATTGCTTCATCAACATATTTGGATGCTTCCTTGATATCATCCTTCTGGTAATAAATTGTTATTCTTTTTTCCCATGCTTTAACGTTGCGCGGAGACAAAGTGAGAGCCCTTTCGACTTTTCTTAATGCTTCATCAAAATTCGACTTTTCAAGTTCAGCATCGGCTTCCTGTAATAATACGTCGACTTTGGGATTTTCCTGAGGTAATACTATAATGCTGGCAGAAAGAATAATAAGAATAATAAGAACTGATTTCATACATTCTTCTAAAAAAGACTTATAAATTGTCCTAAGATAAAAAATATGGTACTGGATAACAATAAAACCCGGGGTATTTTATAAACATCATACTATTTATTTCCTGGCCAGCTTTTTTAAGTCAGACTCCAATAAACCGTCGGGATTATTATTATCTATTTTATGGTAGTCAAAATAGTAGAAGTTGGCATCACCGGCTCCGATAATTACTTTGTAACATCTTGCATTTAATTTTGTGCCTTCAGGACCGACTTTATGCAGGAAAACGATATCATCCCTTCTGTCTTTTATTGCCTTTTCAATTTCTTCTTTTGTCACAATCTTAAAGTCGTAAGGATATATCTTTTTTATTCTTGCAGCAGAATTTATTTTTTTTGTCAGCTCGTTTTCAAGCAGGTATAATGTTTTACCCCGGATATCCCTTATATTATCATTATAATGTTTGAATACATTGGCTGATATAATCTCAGGATGATCCCTGATAAGCTTTACATGATTCTGAATGAAACGAACAAGTATCCCGAGTTTGTATGCGTAGTATTCCTCTTCAACGTTATAATAAGCTACCGGAACAGATGCTATGTCGGGCATCTGGTTCATTCTGAAGTAGTCGCCTCCGAGAGAAAGATGAAGGAACCTGTACCTGGCATCTGTTTTATCATGCTCAAAGCTGACCTGGGTCATATATAAAAATGAATATTTAGGATCAAATCTCAATTCTTCAAATTCGCTAAATGATATAAAATCGTAGTCAGTAATTTCCCATTCCTGTTCCATAACTTCTTTTATAACATAGTTATATTCAAGAAGCGGATTATTAGGAAGAACAACAAGTGTTTTAGTCAGGAAAAAAGCATCAATATCTTCCCTCGAAGGTACATACTCCTGGGAAAATAATGATACTGCCATGCCGGCAACCAGTAATGATATTAATGTCTTTTTCATCATAGTTAATTATTTTATTGGAAAATATAATGGATTTCTTTCATTGAATTTTCTGATATATAAAAATTTAAGCTGTTTCTTCTTCCTGTTTCTAAGGGATGCATATTCATCATGCAATTCCGGATCCCTCATAAGCAGCAACTCAATGCTGGCAACATTATAATCAAGTACATTGCCTGTCGCAAAGTCAAGAAGGTACTGTCGCATTTCAGTTGTTGAGTATGATGCTGTCCGTCCTCCATATGGATTGTATCTGTAATCATAGTAAGAGTATGGATAAGTGTTATTGTATGATGTGTAATTAGCGACAAAATGACAAATACTGCCCAGAATATTTATCCTGTAGAAACCGTCATTAATATTTACATAAAGGCTTCCGTTTTGTGAATATCCCCATATTTTTTTTGTCGGTACCTCCTGCTTAACTCCAAAATTATCGTAATAATATATCTCTTTGGATTGTAATGTACGGTCATAAAAATACTGGTCATCGTAAGCCGCTGGTGATATTATCCTGGATTTTGGTATGGGCCTGTTATTTTTTACCTGGTCAAAATTTATAAAAATACCATCCCTGAACCTGAACTGGGGAGTGTACTTTATGTAACCTGCCGAGTCAGCCTGGCTGAACAAACTGGAATTAAACAATGCGCCAAATGCCAGTAATATGTAATATATCTTCCGCATATAATATATTGAAATTTAATAGAGAGTGCTTAAACAAATTTACCTCTTTATTTATAAACCTTAAAAAATAACGGCAATAATTATGGATATATTATTGAATGGGGATACATTATTCAGGCATATGCTTTTCAAGAAGGAGCTTTAATAATAGTTTATTGAAATATTTTGACTAAATTTATAATAATAAATATTTCGGTATATTAAATCCTGATTGTTCAATTTGTAAACTGTCCACAGGATGCTGAGGAGAATTCTGAATTCATACATAAAAAGACTTGTCGAGAACGCAGATGTAGATATTATTAACAAAATATTGCTGCTATATTTTTACTGCCTGGTCTCATTTGTCTATTTTTTGGTTTTTGGTATTACAGGAATAATATACAGGTATTATTTTTTATCGACCCTTTTTCTAACATTTTCAGCCGCCAGCCTGGGGTGTTATTTTCTACTTAAAAAGACGCAGAAACATGTTCTTTGCCGGTATATACTGTTATCTCTTGACACTGTAGGCTTTTTATATCTGTTGATAACCGGCGGTATATTTGGATTAGGTTATATCTGGATATGCCTCTACCCATTGCTGGCAATATTGATGTTTGGCTCGCGTAAGGGCGTATTCCACTCGCTTGCTTTTCTTGCAGTATGCCTTCCTGTGTTATTTTTTGGCAGGTCTGCAACAATGCTTGAAGATTACGATTTGTCCCTGTCACTAAGGCTGGTGGGCTCATACATTATTGTTTTAGCAGTAGTCTATGTTTTTGAGCTACAAAGGAATTACAACTATCACCAGCTTATTAAACAAATCTTTAAAACAAAGGATGAAAGCAGCCGCAAGGACTATTTTTTATCCAAGCTGTCACACCAGATTCGAACCCCGCTGAATAATATTACGGTCATATCAAATTTATTAAACAGGACTAAACTTGATCCTGAGCACAGGGAAATGTTTGATACGATAATCTCTTCTACAAATAACCTGGTAAGCATTGTTAACAATATTGTAAAGGTTTCGAATTTAAAGATCGAGGATGAGGATATTTTCAAGGTCAGGATTGACCTGCTTTCAAACATTGATAATGCACTTGATTTACTTAAAGAGCAATACAGAAGCAAGGTAGGGTTTAATTTAAAGATTAACAGGGAAATTAAAGGGAGTTTGCTGGGCGATCCACTGAGAATAAAGCAGCTTTTTATCAATCTTATTGAGAATGTCGTGAAACTGTGCCGTAACAAAAAGGTTTTTATAGATATAAGCATTGACATAAAGAAAGAAAGTGCACATAAAGCGGAATTATTGTTTAATTTGAAGTGTCCTCCTTTAAATCTTGTCCGGGATGATTATGATAATTATTACATTCATCCGGTCAGCGGAGGCTCTGATGCTGAAGCTCGCCAGTCCGTCGAAAATTATCTGGATCTTACAATTGCAAGAAGAATTATCTCCATACATAAGGGAGAACTGGATGTTCACTCAAATGAGGATAACACGGTAATTTCCTTTTTGCTGAGGTTCAGCAAGGATGCTAAGCCTGAACCCTTAATCAGAATGGAGGAAGTTGAAAGTTTATCCGATGAGTTGTTAAAGACTCATAAAAAAGTTGATATAAAAAGATCAAATGTTCTTCTGGTTGAGGATAATGCTGTTAACCAGAAAATAATTTTACTAAGCCTGAAAAGTAATGTCGGTAACATTGATGTTGCCAATAACGGCAAGGAGGCAGTGGACAAGTTTGCAAGATCAAAGTATGATCTTATTCTGATGGATATACAGATGCCGGTTATGAACGGAATTGTAGCTACAAAGAAAATAAGGGAGGTTGAATCCATAACAAATACTCATACACCTATTATTGCAGTAACGGCTAATGCCCTTGCCGGTGATAAAGAAGTATGCCTGGCAGCGGGGATGAACGATTATATAAGTAAGCCTTTCCAGGTAGAAGTGCTAATCCAGAAAATGAAAGACCTTCTGGAAAAAGAGATATAGAACGGGCATTTCTAGGAGTGTATTCTTATCCCAATAACAAGTATATCATCAACCTGGTCGAGATCCCCTTTCCATCTCATAATACTCTTTTCAAGAAGCTCATGTTGTTTTTCCATTGGCAGTTGATTTATTGCCAGAAGAAGGTGTTGAAATTTTCTGTACTTGTATTTTTTCCCGTCGGGACCACCAAACTGATCAGCATAGCCATCGGAAAAAATGTATATTGAATCCCCATCCTGCATGGGGATAACGTTATTCTTAAAAATATTTTTTTTGTTCTCGTCGGGTTTGTTAAGTCCCACCGAAAACCTGTCTCCCCTGTATTCGTATATATTTTTGTTTCTTATAATATATATAGGATTAAAAGCACCTGCATATTCAAGTATCATTTTCTTATTGTCGAATGCACAAAAAGCCAAATCCATTCCATCCCTGAAGGAGATAATATCCGTATCATGAAAGATCTTCTGGAAGTCCCTGTTAAGAGTCATCAGTATCTGGGCCGGCTGTTTTATACCTTCAATATTAGTTATGTTTCTGAACAATTCAATTCCTATTATAGACATGAAAGCCCCCGGCACTCCATGTCCGGTGCAGTCCACTGCAGCAATAAAAGCTTTGTCTCCAATTTTGCTGAACCAGTAGAAATCACCGCTTACAATATCTTTTGGGATGTGTAAAATGAAAGAATCCGGAAAAATTGACTTAAATGAAGTTTCGGGGGGCATTAGAGCTGATTGAATTCGTTTTGCATATTTTATGCTATCCATGATATTCTTATTCTTTGCTATAAGTTCTTCTTTCTGTTCAAGAATCTGTTTAGCAATATTCTCTTTTTCCTGATTAATATACCTTATTCTTTTGAGTCTTAGTTTTCTGTATATGACCAGCATTATAATAACCAGTGTTGCGACAATGATATAGATGATTACAGCCTTCCTTGATCTCCAGACCGATGTCTGGATAATAATTTTCATTGATTTGCCCTCATTATTCCATACAAGATCATTGTTGGTGCCCCTGACCTGGAAGATGTATGTTCCGGGGGTGATATCACTGAAGCTTACATAATTCATATTACCGCACTTTATCCAGTCCGGTTTGCCACCGATTTTATGAAGTGTATACATATACTGATTTTTGAAAGGGGCTACAAAATCAAGCGCAGAAAATTCAATTGTGAAATAGTTGCATTTGGGGAGCATTACAGAATCGAAATTTTCTTTATAAATGCTATAAATAAGGTTTCTGTTAATATATTTTATTTTTGTTATTTCAATCCTGGGGACATGTAAATTCATAATCAGGGAGTCAGGATGAAATGAACAGAATCCCTGTATGCCCCCGAGGAATATTTCTCCATAAGCGGTTTTAAAGTATGATCTTTCAATAAATTCACTGATTAATAATCCTTCTGGTTCGTCATACGGCCTGAAGCTCTCATCATTTTTATTAAATTTTATAATGCCTTTATCTGTGGCAAGCCACAGGTTATTTCCATTGTCTTCAACTATTGCATAAATAAACCGTCTTGACAGACCTGTTTCTGTAATATAATTTTTTGATGTCAGTGAGGGCTGGGCTATCATGGTTAAGCCTCCTTCAGTGCCTACCCATAATCTATTGTTCAAATCTTTATACAATGAGAATACTGAATTGCTTGTAATCCTCACTTCCTGGTTTGCCGAGTCGGAAGTATATTTTTTAAAATTACCGGTTTCTGTATTAAAAAGAATCAATCCGTTACTGGTTCCAATCCATAGATGATTATTATCAGCTGTCTCCAAAACAAATACCGGGTTTAATATAACTGTTTCTTCCGTCTCCCCGAGTTTATGATGATGCAAACGTTTTTGCCTGCCGGCCTTCAGCGAGTATAGTCCGCTGCTGGTAGCAAACCACAGGGTTTTAAGCGAGTCTTCTAGAATGTCATAAACCTCACTGTTCATGAATGTATCACAACTGCAGGAAGTTGTCTTTTCGCTCAGGCTTTTAAAATTTTTATTTTTACGCTCATAAAGCATGACACCTTTTCCTGTTCCAAGGTAAATATTGCCTTCACTATTTTCAAATATTACCGAAACTTTATTGCTGCGGATTCTCCGTTCCTTGTTGAAATTATATTTACTGTAGTTAATTATTTCCTGGCTTTTTTTATTGATGATATTCAATCCGTAATTTTGAGTTCCTATCCAGAGCTTTCCGTCCCTGTCCATATAAATTGATGTTATATTCATCCCTTTCAGTCCGGTTAGCTTATCAATACTGTAATTACTAAAGACCGGCGGATTTTTGTTAATCTTGAACAGGCCATAGGAAGTCCCGATCCATACCAGCTCTGTGGAATCAGTATGCATGCACCTGACCGGATAATAGGTTAGTTTTTCGGTAGCAGAAAAAGGATCATTCACTGAGTTATACTTTTCTTCGTTTATGTTAAATATATGCAGCCCCAACTCAGTCCCCAGCATCAGGCTGTTGGCATCCCAGTATGACAGGCAGCTAATGGAATTAATGATTTCAGGATTATCCGCATTTAGATCATTATAATACTTTTTAATAATGCCTTTGCTTTTAATGATTTTCAGTAATCCACGATCAGTGCCAAGCCATAAATTACCTGCATCATCCATGAGGATAGATTTAACTGAGTATTCAGGGATACTGTATTCTATTTCCAAAAACTTGTTGCTTGATTTGTCAAAGCAGTACAAACCATTTGATGATCCTATCCATATCATGTTATTAAGGTCCTCCTCAAGTGTAAAGAGCTTAAGTTCATCTGGTTTTTCTGAATTACCGGGGATATGATAGCGATGCACCCTGTTTTTCTTAATATCAATGCTGTTCAATACGTTTCCTGCGAGAATCCATACGGTATTGTCGCCATCTATATGAAGGTCATTGATGCGGTTTCCGGAGATGCTATTGCTGTCCTGAGGATTGTAATAATAGGCATTGAAGTTCATGGTTTTGATGTTATAATGATTCAGGCCCATGCTTGTGCCTATCCATAAATCTGATGATGAGTCAGCAGCTAATGCCGTAATGTTATTATCTGAAAGTGAATTCGTATCTCCCTGTATATTTCTGATATTTACAAATCTGTAACCGTCATATCTGTTAAGTCCGTATTTTGTTCCAATCCATAAGAAACCCCTGTCTGTCAGTAATATACAATTTATATTATTGTGGGATAAGCCGTTGGCTGTCGTATAACATTTTGGCCGGGTATATGATGCAAGTATTCCGATTTTCAGATAAAAAATCAGGCCAACAATTGTCAAATATCTTATAGCATACTTTTGCAACAATCTAACATGCTTGTTTATTATCCTTATCTAATTTAGTCAACTAATTGATAAGAAACAATTTTTACAGGCATTTTAGATTAAGAATAAATTCGAAATCTTAAAGCTTAATTAGATTATGATGCAAGTTAATTATAAAACATCTCATGGGTCTCCGGGTCCAAATCATTTGTGTCCAGCACAATAAAGAAATCTATAGTTTTAAAAGCCCGGTCGATAGCCGGGGGCCCACAGACTTTTGCTCCATACCTGAGATACATATCCATAAGAGACGGCATATCTACCTTTTCCCTAAAAGGGACTTTCAGTCCATCGGGATAACATTCAAGTCCGCTTACAGGGGCAGTGGATATTTTCTCGTGAACATAGTTATTTCGTTCAAGGTAATTCATGAATATTTTTCCCACAACAGGATCCTGGCTGCTAATGGAGCAGCAACCAAAAAGATAGCGTTTTTGCGAATAGAACATATATTGGGCAATACCTTTCCACAGTAGAAATAAAGCCCTGCTGTTTCTGTGATCCTTATCAATACATGCTCTTCCCACTTCAACTGACTTGCGCAGTATTTTTCTTCCTAATTTATTAAGGTTAAATTCTCCCGATGAATAGAAGCCATGCCCTTTCTTTGCCGCTTCGAGTGTTTGGAGGCGGTAAGTGCCGACAATCCTGTTTGTGGCTTTTTCAATAACCAGCAGATGATGACATTGGCGGTCAAATTTATCCTCATCACGCAAAGTAGAAAATGAGGAATCCAGCCCTTCTTTCAGCTCCAGATTAAACACCTCAAACCTAAGTTTCAATACTTCATCAACTTCAATAAGATTTTCAGCGAGTTTTACAATATATTTTTTATCTGAAAGATAAATAAGATTGTCGGTTGCCAGGTTATATTCAGGTGAAGTATCTTTTTGAGTAAGAAGGTTCCCAAATCTTATCTGCATGATTTCCTGTTTTCTTAAATAAAGAAAATAGTTTTAAATAAAATTTTAAATACTTACCGTGGCCGAATTTAATAAATATTTATTTAATGAGGGTACAAATTAATTTTAAAATTGAACCTCCCTGAGCTAACTTGTTTTTTATTAGAAAATTAGATTTTTTGATTTTAGGGCAGGACTAATTTTATCAACAATTATGTTGATTGTCTTCAGACTTATGAAACAACAGTTATTTAGGGATATCAATGATACAGCCAGTGTAGCGGGCAGTCTAGTTTTCGATGGCTGCCATTGTTAATTTCAAAATATATATTAGTATTTTTTTTAATTTACTTTTTGTTAACTTTAGACGGTTAAATAAGTAATGACAATATAAATCCAATATTGATGAATATTACAGTCATTGGAAGTTCCAATACAGATATGATAATCAAGGGTCCCCGTATTCCGGGACCAAAAGAAGTTGTTTTAGGAGGTAAGTTCAGCACTGCTCCCGGAGGTAAAGGGGCGAATCAGGCCGTTGCTGCAGCCAGGGCAGGGGGCAAGGTTACATTTGTGGCACGTGTCGGTGAGGATATTTTTGGGGAGCAGGCCTTGAAAGGATTTAAAGAAGAAGGAATAAATACAGATTTTATAGTAAAGGATAAGGATGCCCCTTCGGGTATTGCAGAGATATTTGTTGCGGAGGGTGGTGAGAACTGCACTGCCGTTGCTTCCGGAGCAAATTTAAATTTGTCTGTATATGATATAACGGCCGCCAAAGAGGCTATACTGGCATCAGATATTTTACTCATGCAGCTCGAGATACCGCTGAAGACAGTTCAGTATGCTGCCAAATTTGCATATGATAACGGGATAAGGGTTATTCTTAATCCGGCACCCGGACAGCCACTGCCTATTGATCTGCTGAAGATTGTAACTATATTGACTCCCAATGAGGCTGAGGCTGAGATGCTTACAGGAATAAAGATAGAAGATGAAGGAGCTGCCGAAGATGCAGGGAGAATACTTATATCAAAGGGTGTAAACAAAGTTATTATTACCATAGGCAGGAAGGGAGCCCTTATACTGGACAGCAGCGGTTCGGAGCTTGTAGGTGGATTTAAGGTTCATGCTGTTGACACGACTGCTGCCGGAGATATTTTTAACGGAGCACTTGCCGTGGCGCTAACTGAAAAGAAAAACATCTGGGAAGCAGTAAGATTTGCGAATGCCGCAGCTGCATTATCGGTAACCAGGCTTGGTGCACAGCCCTCGGCTCCCAACCGGAACGATATTCTGGATTTTCTGAAAATAAAATCCTGACACTGGACTGTTTAATACTATTACCTTAATAACTGAGCGGCAGAAATAGCTGTTAGTTACTATACAATGCCAGTTCAAGCCCGACAGAAAATGTGGGTAACTCAGGTAACTGATACTCTTCTTTAAATAAATCTGAAAGCCTGTAGTTCGCTGAAAGAGAGATCTTATTCATGCCAAAGCGGACTGTCAGTCCGTAATTGTAGTTTCTGGGGTACTGCAGCCTTGTATATTTTACCACTGTCAGCTCCGACATATTGGTTTCATCGAGAGCTTTGTCTTTTGTATAATGGTTTGTTGCAAAGGTCCAGTCTCCGTAAAGGCCGATATCAAAATATTTGCCAAGCGTATTTCCTCTTTTGTCAAAATTAAAGCGGTTGTAAAACTCGAGTCGGGCATTGTTGAACCTCAATTTTTCCTTGTCATGCTGCAGCGTATTTGGCAGTAATTTATTTTCTGTCTGCCTGATAATATATTTGCTGAACGAATATTCAGTGCTGAATCCGATGGAATAGAATTCAAGTATCTTGAATTTGTGCCTGTACCCGATATCAAGAGATGATGACGAGCCGTATACTATTTTTGCCCCCTTATCATCGGGCGGACTGGCAAATAACTCATATCCGATGAGAATATGTGAAAAATACTTCATGTTGGGTCCTTTTTTCCTTGAATAGGCATTATCCTTAACATTCTTTTCCAACAGTACTTTCTGTGTATACCCGATGCTACAGGTAAATAATACTGTAAACAATATCAGGAATGATTTCTTCATTGTATCTTATGGTTTAAAATTTATATTCTGCTGTATATCCCCTGAAATGAACTCTCAGCAATTCATTATTTCTGTAATCTGCTACCGGGAACTCGATGACATCATGCTGAAATACTTCAATCACGGCATATTTATCAAGAACTTTATCATGATTTTCTATATGATAGAACAGTAAATTACTTTCACCTTCCTTTTCAAGATCAATAAGTTCGTTAATCTTCACTTTTAAAATATTATTAATTAATTCAAAACGGACTGTTTCCAGGGTGTCGTGCGATGCACTTTTAAAAAAGTAAACGGACTGCGGTATGCCGTAGCCGTGGGCATAATCATAATACGGGAACAAATGCGCTGATCTTTCAATCTCCTTTAAGAGTTCCATATTTGACAGTTCAGGTTTTAACTGCCTGACACATGCAGCAAATCCGGTTACCAAAGGAGTTGAAAATGAAGTTCCCTGTAATTTTGCCAGCTTTTTTCTTTTGGCAGCTATCACTTCTCCATATGCCGAGACATTGGGCTTTCTTCTTTTATCAAAGGTCGGGCCCAGGGAACTGAAATAAATATGGTAATCAGTATCAGGATCAATGCCTCCAACGGACAATACACTGTCCGCATCTGCAGGAGTGCCAAGGAATTCCCATTTTTTACTTCCGTCATTACCCATGGCATTAATAACCAGTATTCCTTTTGATGCAGCCAGATTTGCTGCCCTGGCAACCAGGCTGGTTTTTCCATCCATGTCAGAGGGGAAGTATCTGTGGTAAGTATAGCCAAGGGAACTGTTAATCATGTCGGCACCATTCCTATCTGCCCATTCTACGGCAGCCAGCCAGTTTTCTTCCTCTGAAAATGGTTCGGTTTGCCTTTCTGTCCTTGCAAGCAAAAACTCAGCACCGGCAGCAAGTCCTATATTAATACCGTTATATTGTCCGGCAATACATGATAAGACCATTGTTCCGTGGGTAGCACCCGAATAGACATTATCTCTCTTTTTAACAAAATCATATGTTTTAATTATGCGTCCCTTTGCCCTCAGGTGTTCAAAAACAGGGCGCCTGTTCACTCCTGGGAAACCTCCGTCAAATACAGCAATACGTACTCCGCTGCCATCGATACCATATTTTTCAAAAAGCTTTGCACCCATCCGTTCGGTTTGTTTTATCAGCAGATCCATCTTTGGTCCAGATAGTACAAACTCATGATCAAACGCGGCAGTCCGGGCAATCATACTGACAGGCATAGTCCTTTCCACAAAATCCAGTTCATTGACAGCATCTATTTTATCAGGGGTTGCACAAACAGACACTGCATTGAACCATCTGCTTACTGAATTTACTTTGCCGGTAATTTTTTCAACGCGTTTTATGTAGTCATTTCTTACCGGCATATCTGTTGTATCATTTAAATCAAGGTTAAGTTCATTTCTTCTGGTTATAGCCCGCGGATCAAAATACAGGTAAGGATCAAATTCAACCCCTTTCTTGTCAGTAAAAAAGATCCAGTAATTACACTGGGAACTAACACCGGCTGGCAAATTTAATAGTGCATATGTTGCTATAATTAATCTTAAAATCTTTAGGATATTCATTACTTATATTATTTTATAACCGGTTCTCTTTTTTTGTTTAAGATATCAATTCTTTAATCAATATATTTATGTCATTGATGTAATTAAACTAACTCCTTTTTATTAATGTCGTATCTAACAGTAGAAATCAGCTTAATTAAGAATTTATCTGAAGCAATTCTCATAATTTTAATTGGTTAGACGGTTTTGCCCAAGTTGGTTTAGTTAGTAGTTTTGTTTAATTTGTAAATTGAAGGCATTTGGTAACAGATGCCTTCTTTTTATTTTATAAGTTCCAAAACAGGATTGCCTGTGCAGGCATTGGGATATGTAATATTTAAAAAAGCTGATATAGTTGGAGCAATATCTCTGATATCTACAGGCTTAAGAATAGTATTTCGTCCTATTTTCCATCCATACCAGATTATTGGTATCCTCGAATCGTATGCATAGGATAGGCCTGTATTTGATGATTCCTCGCCCTTTTCTATCCATCCTGACTTAAGATTGATTATAACATCCCCGGAACGTTTCTGGTTAAATCCATTCTGGATTTTTTCAAAAATGCCACCGCTGAAATTGGTTGTCTGCAAAGTAGTGGAAGTTACCGTGTTGGCAACACCTGAAAACTGCAACAGAAACCGTGCTGTATAGTCCTGGATTTCATTTAAAGGTATTTTGGCATCTTCTATTAATGTCCGGTTCAGGTATACCTGTTGCGAATTATATGCCTTTACCCAGTCTCCCTGTCCGTATACATTGCTTAATGCACTTTTCAATAATGCTACCGCACCCTTCTCGTTAAAATATCCTGCAGGGATTTTAAAGTCATTCAAATAATCTGGCATATGTGAAATACCATGATCAGAAGCCAGATATATCAATACATTTTCCTTGCCTATGGTCTCGTCAATAAAATTGAGAAAATGAGCCAGTTCCTGATCAAGTCTCAGGAAGGCATCCTCAACCTCGACTGAATTCGGGCCAAAAAGGCTGCCGATATATTCAGTTGAAGTAAAACAAATGTTTAAAACATCAGGATATTTGTCTTTGCCCAGATTTTCATTCACTATACAAGAAATGGCAAAATCCTTAACAAAAGAATTGCCGAAGGGGGTAGACTTGAGAACGTTATAATCCGGCTTCCGTTTTTTAACATTTGCCAATTCATAAAGGTTATATGGAAATACAGTCTGACCCTTTATTCCTTTTTCATACTTGTTGTTATCGGAAAGGCTCTCGCTATAGCTGTTAACAGGTAAAAGAGTGTTCCATTCCCTCTCAAGGTAAACGTCCTGGAATTTTCTGGAATTGAAATCCCTTACCCATGAAGGGAGTGAATCGGCATAATAGGTGCTTGTTACCCAGTTGCCGGTTTTTTCATCAAACCAGTATACACCGTTTGCAGTATGTCCGCTGGATAATATGGCAGGTGCAGGATCAAGGGATATGCCAAAGACTTTTGATTTCAGATTGTTTGACAGGCGGAGTTCATCAGAAAATGTGGTACACATCAAATTCTCAGGAGAATATTTTCCTGATTCGTAACTGCCTCCTACTGTATTGTATTTTTCATCTTCTATACTCTGAACAATTTTATCCTGCAAGCTAAGATACCACTCTTTTGAGACTATTCCGTGACTGGCCGGCAAGGCTCCTGTGGCTATTGTCGCATGACCCACTCCATCCTGTGACAGCAGATAATTGAAGCTTGCATTCTTACAGTATGTTCCCCTGGTAATTAATTTTTTAAATCCGTCTTCTTCGTACTTGTCCCAGAAGCGGTAGATAAAATCGCTGCGCATCTGGCTGACAATAATTCCGATAATAAGCCTGGGATTCTCTGACGGTATGCGTGTATTATCCTGGGGTATACAAACATGATTAATTAAAAAAAGAAATATCACTATACACAAAGGCCGGAATTTCATGTTCAACATATATAACTTTTTAAAACAAAGCTGCTAAGATAGCCTATTTTTATTCTTTTTAATGAAAAAAAGTTATATAGATATTGACATATTAAGGGGCAGTAATTTATATTTCAGACATTAAACCTTATATGAAGTATGTCACCATCACTGACTATATAATTTTTTCCCTCAACAGCCAGCTTCCCTTTTTCCCTGCATGCATGTTCGGAGCCCAGGTTCACAAAATCTTCGTATTTCATAACCTCGGTGCGAATAAATCCGCGTTCCATATCGCTGTGAATAACTCCTGCAGCCTGCTGTGCTGTCGTCCCTTTCTTAATGGTCCATGCCCTTATTTCGTTGTTATTCATGGTAAAAAACGAAATCAGATCCAGCATGGAGTAAGCGGAACGTATCAGCCGGTTGACACCGGGCTCACTTAATCCTGCTTCCTTCAGGAATTCTGCCCTGTCATTCTCGTCTTCAAATTCCGATATTTCAGCCTCGAGCTGTCCGGCCACAAAAATAATCTCCGCGCCCTGTCCTTTCAGAGCCTGTTTTACCTGCTCGACATATCTGTTGCCGCTGGAAGCATTATCATCATTCACATTACAGACGCACATAACAGGCTTGGCTGTGAGTAAAAACAGTTCATCAATGATTACTTTATCTGAAATGTCAATATTCATATCGCGAACATTACTGAAGGAATCGAGATGTGTCCTTACCTTTCCCAGTACCTCCGCTGCATGCGCAGATTCTTTATCCCCTGATTTTGCAGCTTTCTCAACCTGTTGAATCTTCTTCTCCACTGATTCGATATCTTTCAGCTGCAGTTCGAAATCTATTGTTTCAATATCCCTTACCGGATCTACAGAGCCCTCGATATGTGGTAGTTTTTCATCATCAAAACAGCGAAGCACGTGGATCAGCGCATCTGAATTTCTGATATCTGCAAGGAACTTGTTGCCAATGCCTTCGCCCTTGTTTGAACCTTTTGTTAAACCCGGGATGTCCACTATCTCAACTGTAACCTGAATGACTCTTTCTACAGTATGCAGCATGGCCAGCTTGTTTAGTCTTGGATCAGGGACATTAATAACACTTATATTTGACTTGCTGGAGCTAAAGGCATAACTCGCAGTTTCTGCCTTTGTGTGCGACATGCAGTTAAAAATGGTTGTTTTTCCTGAATTGGCAAGTCCTATTATTCCACATCTAAGTGCCATTTAATCTTTTTTTGATTAAGTGCAACAGTCCGAATTTAAAATAAGAGTAAATTTATTAATAATATAAATCTACAATTTTTATTTTTTATAAGTTTGTTAATAGTAAATTAATATATGCCTCAGGCCTGATAAAAACTGTAAAATCTCCGTCATTATGACAAAGCTCAGGTTCATACATACTTCAGATCTTCACCTTGACTCACCCTTCAAAGGCCTTTCAAGCTGGAACAAGGATCTGGCTGCCAGGTTAAAAGATGCAGCATTTGAAAGCTTCAGAAGAATTATTGATATATGTATTGAGCAACAGGCTGATTTTCTGATAATTGCAGGTGACATTTTCGAAAGCGACAATAAAAGCCTGACGGCCCAGCTTAAATTTACAGCTGAATTAAAAAGACTATCCGACAGGGGGATATCATCCTATATTGTATGTGGCAATCATGACCCGGTAAAGTCATGGCTGGATGTAATTAGGCTTCCTGAAAATGCCTATCGTTTTGGTGCCTCAGAAGTTGAGCATTTTACTTACAAAAAGGATAGCAGGGCTGTGGCTGATATATATGGCATTAGTTACGGGGACAAGGCAGTTAAAGAGAACCTGGCTCTCAAATACAGGCTGAAAGGTAACAGCGGCCGTTTTTCTGTCGCAGTATTGCACGGAACAGTGGGCCTTGCAGGTCCTCACGAAAACTATGCCCCTTTTAAAGTAAGTGACGTTAAGTCAAGGGGATTTGATTACTGGGCCCTGGGACATATACATAAAAGAATGGTGATAAATGAAAAAGATCCTGTAATACTATACCCGGGCAATCCCCAGGGCAGGGACTTTGGGGAAACGGGAGCAAAAGGCTGCACACTGGTTGAGGTTGATCGGAATAACAGGATAACAACCAGCTTTATTCCTGTCCAGCTTGTCAGGTTTGAAGAAGTTGCAATAGCCCTGGGTGAAGAAGACAGGACAGACAGCCTTGCTGATAAAATACAGAAGGCCAGGCAGAATATTGAAGATAATGATGATAATGTGAGCTGCGTACTCAGAATAAATATAACAGGAAGGACACCTCTGCATTCGTATCTTAATAAGCCGGGAGAGACAGAACAGTTAACCGGACTGTTTAATGAGGGACAGCTTGAGCATAGTGTTTTCACATGGATTGACCAGATAAGTGTAAATACCAGTCCCCTTATCAATATCAGCAGCATCGCAAAGGGCAACGATTTTGCAGCAGAGATAGTAAAAATATTCAAAAAATATGAAACTGATTCAAAGGGACTGGCGGACATTTTTAAAAGTGCAAATGATGAAATAAGTTACAGTATTCTTAAGGAAGTTAATGAACTGAGTGTGCAGGAACAAAGAGAAATTCTTGAAAAGGCAAAATGGATGCTTCTTAACCAACTTATAAGGCAATCATGATTTTCAGGGAAATACATATTGACGGATTCGGAATATTCAATGATTTTTCGTTAGCCTCCCTGGGACAGGGTGTAAACGTTATACTGGGTAATAATGAAGCAGGGAAATCCACATTGCTTAAGTTTATCAGATATACACTTTTCGGATATCCAAAGCCGGTTGATCAGAGGATGGCTCCGCTGAATGGTGGCGACCACAGGGGCCGCATAGTTGCGTTCCTGTCGGATAGTAATAGCGTGACCTTTGAAAGGAGTGCAGGCAGCAGCGGGGGACCTATCAGAATGTTATATAAAGGTAATTCATACGAAGACCAGGCTCAATGGAACAACCTGCTTGGCAATGCAACAAAAGAAATATTCGAGAATGTATATGCCTTTTCCCTGGAAGAACTGGCAGATTTAAGCCGTCTGTCCGCATCCGGCGTTGAAGACAGGATTTTCAGTGTCAGCCTGGGCCTGGGTAATATTTCAATTAACGAGGTGGAGGAAAGCATCAGAAAGCAGATTGATGATATTTATACCCCGAGAGGAAGGGGCAAACAGTTCATCCCCTTATTATTAAAACAAATAGACAGCAGAAAAGAGCTTATCGCGAGAATCCAGGATAACCTGCCCAGGTACCGGCAGCTTAGCCTTGAAATAAAGGAGCTTGAGACGGATATTAATAACACTATTGAGGAGTTGAAGAAATATCAGGCTGAAAGCAGTAAGCTTAATAATTACTTGAGATGCTACAACAGCTTTATCAATATAGCACATTATGACAATGAGCTTGCGGCACTACCCGGATTGAAGAACTATCCGGGCGATGGTCCGGAACAGCTGAATGATCTTGAAAGAAGAAGACAGGAACTTGATGAGAAGATACAGGTATTGAAAAAAGGAAATAACGAAGAGAAAGGCATAGAAGATCTTGATGAAGAAATAAAAGCTGTCTCATTTAACACCGTGTTACTTGAAAGCGCCGAAAAAGTAGAGTACCTGAAAGCAAACCTTGAAAAATACAGCCTGTCAGTTTCAGATATGAAGGACGACAATGCCAGGATCGAAAACCTCGATAAGCTCATAAAACAGGATCTTGACAGGATTGGGTCAAAATGGACGGAACAAAATATTCTTGGCTTCACTGATATAATATCCCATCACGACAGGGTTAATGAGTTTAAGGAGAAATTCGACGAAATAAAATCAGATAAAAAAGAGCTTGAGGCGCAACAGAAAACATTACAGATTAAAGCGGGCGGAATAAATGTGAACAGTGCTGCAATACTTTTTTCAATAATATGCTGTATTGTCTCAATAGCCCTGTTTATATCATCATACTTAATATTCGGGATCACTTTTATGCTTATAGCCCTTATACTTTTTGCAGGCAGAAAATTTTTGCACAGGGAATCGTCTTTTGAAAAAACAGGAAAACAGCTGACGGACCTGAATGATAAAGAAAAAGAAGTTCAGAATAGCTATAGAAGTTACCTGGCAGCCATGAATCTCGCCGAAGATCTCACTCCCGATTCGGTACTGGAAGTGTTCGGGATAATAAGTCAGGTAAAAAGAACAATAAGTGACAGGGATGAGCTTAAAAGAAAGCAGGAGGAACAGAGACTGCCCTTTATCAGGCAATTTGAAGCCGAAGTGTCAGCACTTAAAGACAAGGTAGACTTTGATGAATCCGAAGGCAATATTGAAATGATTGTAAATCAAATAGTTAATGAATACCAGAAGGCAAGGGAGCAGTCAGCATATAAAGATAAAACTGAAGCTCTGCGCACAGGAATGCTTAAGGAACTGAAAAGGGCAGAATCAGGGTTAGCGGCAATTGATAAGAGGTTCGGTGCATTGCTAAAATCAGTTAATGCTGCTGATGCAAAGGATTTCAGAAAAAAATACGAAGATGAAGCGAAAGTAAAAAAATTGACTGAAGCACGTGAAAGCGCGGTAGTAAATATTGAAACTGTAACTGGATTTGGAAGTTCCGGCAGGGTGATTGACTTTTTCAGTATTAATAAAAAGGAAGATGTTGAAAAGCAGAAGGATGAGATCGATGAAATGATAGATGTTAAAAGCAGGGAGCTTAACAGTAAAAATACAGAGCTGGGGGAAAAGAAAAACCAAATGCGGCTTATTGAGGGTGAATCAGAGCTTGCTGAAATAATGACGGAGCTCGAATCTGAAAGGCAGAAGCTGAACGATAATTATAAACAGTGGCTGGCAGGCAATATAGCATTGAAACTGCTTGCTGAGGTTAAAACAAAATATGAAAGGGAAAGGCAGCCGGAAGTAATAAAAAATTCTATAACCCATTTCAGCAGGATAACCGGTGGAAGATACAATAAAATAAGTGTTGCCCTTGATGAAAGAGAAGTGTCTGTATTTGACAGAAGGGAGGCTGTAAAAAAGATAGATCAGCTAAGCAGGGGCACAAAGGAGCAGCTGCTTGTCAGTCTCCGACTGGGATTTATTGAGGAGTATGAAAAGAAGGCTGAACCGCTGCCTGTAATTGTAGATGAGGTACTGGTAAATTTTGACCCTGAAAGGGCAGAAAAAACAGCTGCTATTTTACATGAATTTGCAAAAAACAGACAGGTAATGATATTTACATGCCACCCGGAGACAATAAAATATTTTAAACAAATGGATATTAACCGGATATTAATAAATAATGGAGGCTAGTTAATTTTTAAAATTGATTTGCTTTTTTATTTTTGCAGATTTATAATGTAGTAATATAAATATTGATTATGAGTGGAGATTTAATAAACAGGGTAGCGGATAACATACGTATACTCTCTCTTGCAATGGTTGAAAAGGCAGGATCCGGACATCCGGGTGGAGCTATGGGGGGCGCAGATTTTATAAATATTCTATATTCAGAATATCTTAACTGGGATCCCGATGATATGGAATGGAAAAACAGGGACAGGTTTTTTCTGGATCCGGGCCATATGTCACCTATGTTATATTCAGTACTTACGCTTACAGGGAATTATTCAATTGATGATCTGAAGAATTTCCGGCAGTGGGGGAGTCCCACTCCCGGTCATCCCGAGCTGGAGGTCAGGAGGGGAATTGAGAATACATCAGGACCTCTGGGACAGGGTCATGCAATGGCTCTCGGGGCAGCCATTGCCGAAAGGTTTCTTGTTGCACGATTTGGAGAATGGATGGCACATAAAACATATACATATATTTCAGACGGGGGCATACAGGAAGAGATTTCCCAGTCAACGGGACGTATAGCGGGATTTCTCGGATTAAGCAACTTTATTATGTTTTATGACTCCAATGATATTCAGCTGTCTACTGAAACAAGCGTTGTAACACACGAGAATACTGGAAAGAAATATGAAGCATGGGGATGGAGAGTGATTACAATTGACGGTAATAACCACAAGGAGATAAGAAAGGCATTAAGTGATGCCACGATGGAGAAGGAGAGACCTACTCTTATAATAGGTAAGACAATAATGGGTAAGGGAGCACTGACTGAGGAAGGCCATAGCTTTGAAAGACAGACATCGACACATGGTATGCCTTTATCCGCTGCCGGAGGATCAATGGTACAGACTATTAAAAACCTTGGGGGTGACCCTGATGATCCTTTCAAAATATTTCCTGAGGTCCGCGAATATTATAACCAGGTATTAAAGAAGAAATCGGAGTATGCAAAAAAGAAAAAACAGGAGGAAGCAGCATGGGCAAAAGATAATCCGAAGCTGGCAGGTAAGCTTGAAGGTTTTTTTTCTGGCAAAGCCCCGGATATTGATTACAGCAAAATAATCCAGAAGGATAATGCAGCAACAAGGGCGGCCTCGGGTACTGTCCTGGGATATCTTGCACAGAACCTTGAAAATATGATTGTTGCCTCTGCTGACCTTTCAAACAGTGATAAAACAGACGGATTTCTTAAGCATACAAAACCTTTCATTAAAGGTGACTTTACAGGTTCCTTCCTGCAGGCAGGGGTATCTGAGCTTACCATGGCAGAAATATGCAACGGCATGGCATTGCATGGGGGCGTAATTCCTGCATGCGGCACGTTCCTTGTATTTTCTGACTTCATGAAACCCGCGCTGAGGCTTGCTGCGCTAATGGGACTGCCGGTAAAATTCATATGGACACACGATGCATTCCGTGTCGGAGAAGACGGTCCGACTCATCAGCCTGTAGAGCAGGAGGCCCAGGTCAGGCTGCTGGAGCAAATGAAGAACCATTCAGGTGAGAACAGCATGCTGGTATTAAGGCCAGCTGATGTTCATGAGACAACAATTTCCTGGAAAATGGCCCTTGAAAATACAAAATCTCCGACAGCACTCCTCCTCTCGAGGCAGAATATCAACAATCTTCCGGCCAGGGAGGGTTCAACCCGCTTTAAAGATGCTATGGAAGCTTGTAGGGGGGCATATATTATACAGGAAGCCGGAGGCAAACCTGATATAATACTTATTGCCAACGGTTCGGAGGTATCAACTCTTGTCGAGGGGGCGGAAAGGCTTAGAACAGAAAAAGGGCTGAAAATACAGGTAGTGTCGGCTCCTTCTGAAGGGTTGTTCAGAAAACAGGATAAAGCATACCAGGATAAGGTTCTTCCGCCCGGTGTGCCCGTGCTCGGACTGACAGCAGGATTGCCGGTAACGCTGCAAGGTCTGGCAGGGACTTCGGGAAAAGTTATCGGTGTTGACCATTTCGGATATTCAGCACCCTATAAGATTCTTGATGAGAAATTTGGATTTACTCCTGCCAATATTTACAATAAAGTACTGGAATACCTGAACAAATAAATATAAGTAACATATTAGAGCAAAAGGGACAGGCTCCTTATTCATGAAGCATTGTCCCTTTCCTTTTCTGTCATTGAAGAACAAACATAAAAGGAAATATGAACTGGACGCTGACAGGTCTTCCTTTCATCTTTCCCGGTTCCCATAGAGGTGATGAGTTTACTACTCTGAGAGCTTCATTATCAAGATAGGGATCAACACCCCTAACTATTTTAGCATTTACTACCTGTCCGCTGGAGTTAACGACAAACTGCACGAACACCTTGCCTGAAATACCTTTTGCAGCAGCTGAGTCGGGATAGTGCAGGTTTTCCTGCACCCATTTACGAAAAGTATCTTGATCACCTCCCAGGAATTTTGGCATCTCTTCAACAATTATAAATACCATTTCTTCCTCTTCTTGCTCTTCCCGGTATTCATCATCTTCCCCTTCCACAATTATCACCAGATCTTCATCCTCTTCTGCGTCAAATACCTCCAAATCATCATCGATAGCATCAATCACTTCTTTAACAGTTTCCACATCAGGGACAAGAGTCGGTTTTCTTTCTTCCTCCCTGAAACACACAAGGAAACTAACGTCATCCCTTGCAGCCATTCCTCTGACATTATAATCTTTATTAAGTACGGGACATCCATGAGCAGTACCAACCATGATCCTGTCACCTTCCTCGTCCTGTAACATATATTTACATTCAGCCGTTGATATTTTATTCACTTCAATTACTTTGCCGCTGATATAAACCGTTTTGTTCAGATACTGGTTGCTGCCTTTAATTTCTGTAATATGCATGTGCATTTGCGGAAATAAATAACATTCCAGTGCAGCCATAAAGCATAGCAATAGTACTTTTTTCATGCTGAAATATTTTAAAGTTTTCAATCCATATTAATTGGTTTTATTTCAGTGGGACGAATATATTCAGAAGTTAAAAGACAATGTTACCTCGCTGTCTTCATCATAATCTATAATTGCCTTGCATTCTCCACCCTGGTTAAGCATGACAAATATATTTTGTTTGCTTTCCCCTGTTGATTTATACCCGTTTGCCTCAAGCAGTCTCTTTAATGCTTTGGCAAGCTTTTCCTGCTTATCTGTTCCCCTGTCAGTAAGATTGATTTCGAATTTTAAAGATTCGACGTATGACTGGGAGTTAGGTCTGTAACCAACAGTCTCCATGTATGAATAGTAATAGCTGTATCTGACTCTCTTCTGTATAGGATCCGAGACATTTGCTGTAAAATATACAGTCCTGTATACGGTAGCATCTTTAATATCCAGCGAATTGAGGCTTATATACTCGCGCCATGTGTTCCGGGGCAGATCATCTTCAGAAATCTTAAATTTATCCATTACGGCTTTTACGTTACTTTTACCGTTCAGACCTATCACACTGTTTGAGCTAAGCTCCGGCAGGACTGTATCAAGGATAGGATTAACATCAAAGTAATCGCTGTTAACTATATAGTTATAATCCGAGTAGGTGCTTATATCATATAACTCCACTTCATTCGCAGGCTTACCTTTCCTGTTTATTATTTTATAGTACATATTATCCCTGACAAAAGCTTTGCCCGAATAGAAAGGTATGGCCACCTCATCGAATTCAGGTTCAATAACTATTTTTCCTTTTGAGTTTATAAAACCTATTTTATCATCTATGTCTACACCTGCCAGTCCGTTTGAAAAGGCCAGGGAATGGTAATACCTGGGTTTTATTAGAATTTCCCCTTTTTTATTAATAAGCCCCCAGTTTCCGTCAATACTTACCGAAGAAAATCCGTTTTTGAATAAAGTAACGTTATTCCATTCAGCTTTGGCCCTTATGATTTTTTTGCCTTTTTTATTAATAAATCCCCATCCCCATGCTGGTCCGTCTGAATATGCGGCCATTCCTTCGGAGAATGACGATAAGTCATCAAACTTATCATCCAGCTTGATAACCTCATCTCCGTTCCTGTTAATGTATCCCATTGTTATCCTTGTCTTTTTCTCATTTTTTGTACTGTCAAATTCCTCTGTTTTTTTCTCCACAAGTGCCAGTCCCTCACTAAAAAATCCGGCATTATTATAAACAGGCTTAATTACAATTTCACCTTTAGCATTAATAAGTCCCCATTTATCCTTACTGTTCATGAAAGCAGCAAGTCCTTCATAAAAACCGCTCACTTTCTCAATACTATCAAGCCTTGCAATAACTTCCATATTCTTATTTATAATAACAGGGTACTGGTCTTCTTCAACGACGCATGCCACGCCACCTTCAAAATGGGTGGCATATTTGAATGACCTGCCCATATCTATTCCTTTCCTGTTTATAAAGTCATACGTTCCGTCCATATTGGGGACAAGGGCCATACCTTCATAAAACAGCGAAGGCTGATTGGCAAAGATGGTTTCAATTTTTTTCCTGCCCTTATAGTTTACATAGCCCCACCTTCCTTCTTCACTATCCTTGTATGGTATTAATTTATCAAACTCAGGGCCTTTGTTACATTTTATAAACAGGATTGAAAGTACTGCTAACAAAAGGTATGTATAGTTAAATTTTTTATTGTTCATGGCATATTGTTTTTATATGTTATTTTTTATAAGCTTATTTCATTACCTTCAATATCGAGATAAGTATCATTAATTTCATCATTTTCATCATCATATTCCCTGATAATTGTTGCTACCTTATAACCGGCGAATGCTGTTCTTTTATTATCGCTGTTATAGAAGTCAATACGTGTCATCCTTCCGATATTGTCGTACTGATACCTTGAAATTGCTATTCCGCTTGAATTATTCTTCAGCTGCTTGCTTTTATCATAAAATTCAACCTTGGTCTGGTTACTGTTTTTATCATATTCCCATTTCTGGATGGCTATTCCTTCATAATTATCGGTAAGCCGCTCTTCTTCATCCAGGAAATGCAATTCTGCCAGGTTTCCTCTTTTGTCCCATACATATTTTCTATGGTAAATGGTCCCGCTTACTATTATCTCATCGTCGGAATCATACTGGGTTTCCTTGATACGTGATCCCGATTTGTCAAGCTCCCATGAGTACCTTGCTACGCCATATTTATTTTCATCCGGACTGTCATCGTGGCCAAGATTTATCTTTGCTATCCTTTGCTTGTTTTTATCAAGCAGTATTTTCTCGCAATATATTTCATCGTCATTACTTGTTTTCCGGCCATATTCATCAAGGAATGTTCTTATTTCAGTGCTGTCACTGTATTTGAAAGCAACTTTTGAACACCCGAAAAACGGGTCCTCGTCGTCTGCTTTGCCATACTCCATGTATTCAATTTTAACAATCTGGTTAAGGTCATTATAAATAAAATGATAACATTTGGTGGTCATCGCTGTATTCTCGTTAAGAGGATAAAGGCCCCTGACGGAATATTTTCCGTCGGTAGTTATTTTACGGTAATAGGGATAGCTCATTACTGATTCATCCGGACTATAGCCCCGAATGCTTTGCAGCATATTGTTAACATAGGACATGTCAATATTGTCCAGCTCGAGATTTGAGGCTATCTTGCCTGCTTTTGAGACAAAAATATAGTATTTGCCTTCTTTTACCACTGCCTTGCCTTTATAAAAGGGGTAGGCAATTTCTTCATATTTTGAACTGATTTTTTTTCTTCCCTTTTTGTTGATAAATCCCATCCCTTCATCTTCCTCCAGAGCCGAGAGTCCGCTGAAAAATATGGGAGGTGCATTATAAAAGGAACCGAGAATCCTCTTTCCTTTTTTATTGATGGCGCCCCATTCCCCGTATTCCAAAAATGCAGCGTATCCATTATTAAAGTTAGTCACTGTTTTCCAGTCAGGGTCGGGTGCTATAACTAAATTTCCCTGGGTATCCATGAAACCCCATCCTGCAGAATCCTTAACAGCAGCTAATCCCTCACTGAAGGATCGTGCTTCACTAATATTCTTATCCAGTTTTATTTTTGTATTTCCGCTCAGGTCGATGAATAACTTATCGGTACTATCAGAACTGTTATCCTTCAACTCAACAAAAGCCAATCCCTCTTTAAAGTTCAAAGCTTTATAGTAAACGGGTTCAATAACAATCTCTCCTGAGTTATTTAAATATCCCCATTTATTATTTTCTGCCTGAAACTTGGCAAGTCCTTCCGAGAATAATCCGCAGGTTACAACTTTCTGTTTCAGATTGTCAATGCAGAAAGCATCTGAAAAATCAGTCCTGATAAAGCAGCGGCTCCCGTCTGCCCTGGTAACCAAAGCCATGCCTTCTTCAAATAACGTTGCTAACTGGTAATTATATCCAAGAGTATCACCGCTGAGATTAATATAATCGTAACCCGACGCTTTCTCCAGCAGAGCAAAACCTTCTTTAAAATAAGTGGGGCGTACTTCAAATCGGGGTTCAATTATTATTTTGCCCGACAGGCCAACAAAACCCCATTTACCTGTTTCCTTGTCCTGAAAAGGGAAAGGTTCCGGATTATAACACTCATTGTTTTTTGAACAACTAATAAGTGTAACTATAACAAAAAAAAGCAGTATTTTTTGTAAGTTTTTCATAATAAATGATTTACAGTGTTTATTAAATTGATATAATATAAGCTGAAAATAAAAAGAAATTTTGCCACATCCAAATGCTCAACTGATTTTAAATAAATTATGAACATTCAATTTATTAAATGTATTAGCAATATTTACTGTTATAGAACATAATAATATATGCCATAAACAGTTGTTAAGAAATGAAAAGATTTATAGCAGGGATTCATTTAATTTTATTATAAATTTATCGTAATTAAATCCGGGTTATGTTTTCAGCATTGTATTTCCTTAATAGATGCAGTTCGGGCATTTGCATCCTTTTACTTTTATCATTTTTAAATACATATTCGCAGCCCGCACCCAAATACGAACCTCCTGATACGCGTATTCTTTTTATTTTCGATGCCTCACAGAGCATGGCAGGTTACTGGGAAAAAAACCGCAAGATAGATATTGCCCGCAAGACATTAATAAGTATTATTGACAGCCTTGAACATCTTGAAAATGTTTCCATGGCGTTGCGTTTATACGGCCACCAGAGTCCGGTTCCCCCTCAGAACTGCGAGGATACAAGGCTTGAGGTACCTTTTAGCAAGGATAATGCAGCCAGAATAAGGCAGGAATTAAGATTCATTATTCCGAAAGGTACGACTCCTATTGCATATTCTCTCGAGAGGGGGGCAAAAGATTTTCCGGCTGACTGTGACAACTGCCGTAATATAATCATATTAATAACTGATGGCATTGAGGCTTGTGATGGTGATCCTTGTGCAGTATCATATGATTTGCAGAAAAGCGGCATTGTTTTAAAGCCTTTTGTTATAGGAATTGGTATTGATGAAGGATTCAGGGAAACCTTTGACTGTATAGGACATTACTATAACGCAGCCAGGGAAGAGAAGTTCAATGAGGTAATGGAGGTGGTTATCTCGCAGGCTTTAAATGCTACTACAGCGCAGGTAAACCTGCTGGATATATATGGCAATCCTACTGAAACAGATGTAAACATGACATTTTACGACAGTTTTTCAGGCAGGATAATATACAATTATATTCATACCATTAATAATAAAGGTAATCCGGATACACTTATTATGGACCATCTGATAACTTACAGGCTGAGGGTTCATACTATTCCGCCTGTCGAGGTTGACAATATAAAGCTTCATGTTGGCAAACACACTGTTATAGGAGTTGATGCACCTCAGGGCATACTCGTATTAAAAACGGCAGACGGACAACAGTACAGGGATTTGCAGTATGTTGTCAGGCAGGCAGGGCATACAGAAACACTTAACATGCAGAAAATGTATATGGAAGAGAAGTACCTGGTAGGATTTTATGATATTGAGGTTCCTGTTTTGCCAATCATTAATCTGAGCAATGTTGAGGTAAAGCAGAGCAATACGACTACAATAGAAATCCCGAGGCCTGGAATATTGACACTTATTAAGGCCGCCCAGGGTTTTGGAAGTATTTACCACAGGATAAGTAATAAGCAGGAAGAATGGGTTTGCAACCTTAACAGTAAGATTAAAAATGAGTCAATAATACTTCAGCCGGGGAAATACAGGGTTGTATACAGGGCCCAGAATGCCAGGCTGACAATTTATACTGTTAATAAGACTTTTGAGATTAAATCCGGGGCTTCTATAGCACTACAGCTTTATTAGAAATTTAGCCTTTGTAAAACAGGGCTTTAATCAGGTGTGACATAATTCTGGGATTTTCTTTAAGCCTTCTCGTGCAATAGTTGAACCAGTTTTTACCATAGGGTACATAGATCCTCATCGGATGTCCCGCATTGGCAATCGATCTCCGAAGTTCGGGAGTAACACCATATAACATTTGAAACTCATACCTTGATTTTGGGAAGCTATATTTATTAATGAGCTGCAGGGAGCCGTCAGTGAGTTCCTTGTCATGCGTTGCAATTGCACAATAAAATTCATTCAGAAACATATACTCGAGATCCTTCAGGAAATGGATGTTTATTTCATTATGTTTTTTATATGCTATTTTTTCGCTTTCAATATATATTCCTTTGCAAAGTCTGATATTTAAAGGGAACCGCTTCTTGTTAAAGGAGTGCAGCATCTTAATGTCATCCATGGTTCTTTTAAGGTATGACTGCAAAACAAGGCCCACATTATAAGGAAATTCGATTAAGAGCTTTTTAAATATATCTATTTCAAGGTCGGTGCATTTTGAATCCTCCATATCTATTCTTATAAAACAGTTTCTGCTTGCCGCCTTTTTTACTATCTCTTGTATCCTCAGGTAACACCGGTTACTATCTGATAATAATCCGAACATTGTTGGCTTTAAAGATATTGTTGTTTCAAGTTTATCATTTGCCACTTCTTCGATTATTTTCAGATATTCATTTTTACATGAATTTATTTGCTCGGTTAATGTAAAATGCTCACCAAGCAGATCTATGCTTGCCCTGTACCCATTTGTATTAAACTCTTTTATTACAGTAATTGCATCCCCGAGCTTTTCACCGGCTATGTATCTTTTTGAAAATATCCAGACAAGCCTTGGGGGCATTAATGGTAATAATGATGCTATGGCCTTGTTTAACATCAGTAGACTTTTTGCAAAAGTTAAGCTATTGCAATTATAATTATTAAAAAAGACAAATTATCATTGCAGATAAAAAAAAGAGGATATCATATGCATAATACCCTCTT
>CAZHQW010000002.1:0-31973 GCA_964534745.1 uncultured Bacteroidales bacterium | reverse complement strand
ACCTGCAGGAAGCCGTTTTCATCGTTAAAGCTGATAACGGGACTCTGCTTTATACTTAGATCCAGGCTCAGTGTATCATTCTCAGGAATAAGATCATCATCAAGAACTGAGTATATAATAAACTCCTTGTCACCGGTTTCACTAAGATCTATTGCTGAATTCAACTGGTGATTTATAGCGCTTCCAAAGTTGAATATTGTAGACCTCGATATATATTCATTGGCTAATAATTCTCCACTGAGATAATACCTTACAAAGATGCTGTCGCTGACAGCGAAACTCTTATTCCCTAAATTGCTAATCTCAATTTCAACGTTGCTGTAAATGCCGCTGCAAATATCTTCTGTCAGTTCGATGTCTGTTATGCTGATATCAGGAGTAGTAAGATAGATAGTTATGTTATCTCCCGAATAACAGCCGGTACGTGTGTCAGTGACAGTTACCTTGTATATGCCGGATGTTGTAACCGTATATGTCTGTCCGCCCGGTCCGTCCAACCACTCATAGTCATAGTATGCGCCGTAGCCTGCATCCAGTATTAAATTCTTCGCTTCGACTGAATATGGATCGGGAAGTCCGAAATCAACCACAGGTTCGGGATACACGGAAATTGTGTCATACAGGGTGTCATTGCTTGTCCTCAGTTCATTCTTTAAGGTCGCTATAACAATAAACCTGTAGTTGCCTGAGCTGCTAAGGTTTTCAGTCCCGTCAAAAAGATGGCTGACTGTTGCTCCGGGAATAAAGTCAGACATAAGCTGTAGCGAATCATTAGCCATGGGGTTATTATTCATTTTATACCTGACATAAATTTTTTCGCCTGCCCAAACAGTATCTGTTCCGTTGTTTTTTATTTCGACCTCAATTTCAGTCGAGCTGTCGAAATCACAATTGTCAAGGGGACTGATTAACCTGGAGGGAAGGACATCCAGGATCTTGAGCCTTATGAAGGCAGTATCGCTTGCATCACAGTTATGTTCGTCCCATACGGTAACATAATAAGTACCTGTTGTATCTGCAATATGCACCTGGCTGGTATCACCGTCCTCCCACAGATAGGCACTGTAACTGCTTCCCGGGTCAAGGATATAGTATAATGCTTCCAGTGTCGTATCCGGACCGATGTAGACTGTCGGGTAGCCGTAAACATGGACGTCAACTATAATAGTATCATTGACTGCTATGGTGTCACCCCCCATATCAGAGTAAAGTTTAAGGTTATATGACCCTATAGCGGACATATCTATGGGCCCCTTTGTAAAGGCATAAGGCACAGCCCTTCCTCTCAGCAGTGTTTCATCAAGGTCAAACGTATCCTTAACCGGTGGTCCGCCGTCCAGTTCATAGGTAACAATAACTTCTTCACCTTTATCTATGCTGTCTGTACCGAAGTTTCTTAACTGGACAGTAAGGTATTCACTTGCGCCGAGCTCGCAGCTGGAAACGGGCGAAAGCAGCTCGTCAATGCCCGCATCATTGAAAAGCAATTCAATAAGTATGGAATCAACAGTTACACAACCGTTACCGCCCACGTCAGTTATTGTAACATAGTATACATCATCTGTTGTAACCTGGAAACTGTCAGCAGTGGACATATCCTCCCATAAATAGCCATATGTGGGCACAGGAGGCACATTGGGCCTTATTACGACGGTGTCGGGCTCCTTTGTTGTAATAGTGTCTGCCCAGTTTGTAACAGGATTCTGGTATACTTCAAATGCCAGTAATGCAGTATCATTATTGTTGCTATAAAACCAGGGATCGGCCTCTAACAATGTGTATGCTTCAATATTGTATATGCCGGGAGATGTAATATCTATTGACTCATCAAAAGTATAATGAACGGTATCTCCCGGATATAAGTCTTTACCTAGCTCAAAGGCCTCAATTGCAGGCTCCCCGGCATTAAAATCCATTCCCACCGTAATTTCCTCACCGCTGTCAATTTTGTTGAGGCCATAGTTTTTAATTGATACCGTGACTTTGTCCGGATTAATATACTGGCAGGCGTCATTATGTGAGTCTATCGAAAGTACACCTATATCATCAGGTGCTTTATAAATTTCGACATCGTCAACAGCTATTCCCCTGTAGTTGGTGATGTCATCCGATGCCCAGTGAACCCTGAACCTCACTTTAGGTTCCGAATTCAGGAGTGACGGCAGCACCTGGCGCACTGTCTTCCAGCCGACGCTTGTGCCTGACCATCCCATTTCATCCAGGGCCGCTACCTGGTCAGTGTACCATCCCCAGTTCCATTTATACCCTGTTGTATCCAGGAGATGCCACGTTTGTCCGTCGTCATAAGAATACTGGACATTTGCGCCGTCTTTGCCCAGTTCCGAAATGTTCCAGTATTTCATCTGGAATATCAGCCTGTCATCACCTGCAAGATCGTAGCAGGAACTCATTATGTAGGAGCTGTCATTATATATATAGTTGCCTGTAGGTGCAAGAATCCAGGAAGTGGGACTTCCCGGTATGACCGGTATGCTTCCGTCAGGCTGCTTGCATTCCCATGTCGAGTTTTTGGGATCTTTTCTCCAGTATCCCTTGCCTGTTTCAAAATCAACTAGGCTTGGATAATTCAGACTTTGCTGAATGTATACCACCTTGGTGAGTGAGTCGTTTGTATGGTCTTCATCACCGCTGGCATTGACCATTACAATAAATTTGTTATATGGACCGGAGGCAGGGAAATTTGCCGGTGTTGAGAAAGTGAAAATTATACTGTCATCCTGGGCCAGGCTGGTGTATATTGTATCCCGCACCTTTTGAGTACTACCTGCTCCATAAAGTGAAAAGAACAGGGGTATGGTATCATTTGTCGGACCTTCTGCGTAATTTCTTATTACGACCTTCACGGAGTCAAAGCCAGTATTTATACAATCATCATATGGCTCTATGATTCTTTCAATGCTAACGTCATTCTCGAGGTGGTTTCCTGTAAGTGCAAAATTATCAATGTTCCACCCTGCATATGCAGTAGTGGCGTCAGATTCCCGGATTGAAAACCTGAACTGAACGGTACTCTGGCGCGAAGCTATTTCATCGATTTCTTCACCCATTGTCAGTTCTTTCCATCCGTAGTCAGGGGCAATAGCGTCATCCCTGCTGTTCCATATTTGCTGCCAGCTGTCACCACCGTCCAGCCTCACATCAATGGTTGCCAGATCATTTCCTTCAAAGGCAACCCATTTCCTTAGGTCTAACTTTACAGCATCATAATATTTGCAGTCCAGCACCGGTGATTCTGCGAAGTAGGCATTGGTAGAGTCTATATTAAGCCTGTACTTGCCGTCTACAGTCAGATCAGTACCCATGACCTTTGTACCGCTATAGGCGTATGACGGATCACTGCTTATATGGGCATAAAATCCCTGTGGCACAGCTATTTCAAAGTCATCATCCAGGTCCCATCCCTTAAGTGTTTCAAAATCATCTGCAAATATTGACTCTTCAACAGTATTTTGTTTCGAAGGGATAATAGATGTTGCAGGATAATCTGAGCCGTTAATGTCTATACTTTCTTCATCAAGCATGAATTGCACTGCGCTGTTATGTGTCGCATCAGAACGTATATCTGCTATGAGCCATATTGAATTCAGTCCGATTTCAAGGTTGTGGTTAAGTCCGGTGAAAGTTACCTCTCCCCCGGAGATACTTACCGATGTGCCTATTTTTGTTGAAGCACCCTCTAATTTTGTTTTGAAAATACTATCGTTTGTGGCTATCAGTTCGAAACCGCTGGTTTCAAATATGGAATTATCAGGACAATTTGATTTGAAGGTTATCGAATTTAGTATAGCATCTCCTGTATTTCCCACAATTACAATATCTGCGCGGTAAACAGGAACATCTGTCAGTCCGCTTGGTATAACATGGTGAATAATATTTTTTGCATTCACAGAATGTACATACTTAATTATTTCGTCTTTCTCTTCAATAATAACCTGATCAACACAAATACCATGTCCGGCCCTGGAGATTCCCATAAAGCCGATATAAAAGTTATTAGCCAGGTATTTTGTGCCAACTTCATGGATATTAATTGTATCCGAATGCCAGTAGTTATATACATCAGGGTATGATCTAATAGTATCCCATTGACCACCTGTCCCAACTTTGAATAATAGTTTTAGTTCATCCAATCCCCATACACTCTGGTACTGCGCATGCACGTATGAAAGTTGGGGTTTTTTTGCAATACTTAAATCGATAGGTCCCGTAACAAGGGTTCTTATGTTCGGATTTACATCGGCCCAGTAAAACAGGGCATTTTTGTTGCCTTCATAGGCACCTGGCGGATTTAGGTTGTGCCCGCCATTCTGGAATGTCCATTTAATATTAACATCGGGAGGTATACTGGTCCACATTTGCTGGTCTCCTGCGGTTTCAAAATTTGAATCGAGATACCTAACCGTATCAGTCTGAGCAGATAATAAGGAGACGCACAGGTTAAAGATTAGCAGAAGTGAGTAAAATTTTATATATTTCATGGTAATGGATTGGTTTATTATTAGAACTTGTTTAGCACATTTACGTATAAATTTATATAAATGTTTGTAATTTATAATATTATTCTTCAGTAAGATACATTAAATTTACTGAAACTAACTTTTATATTCATGAACCGTCTGACATTTTTTTTGGCAATAAGTATATTTTGTTTGTCCGTTTACTCGCAGACAGATAATCTTTTCTGGTTTGCAGCACCGGACGTTTCAAGTGTGCACGGGTCAGGTGAGCCTGAAGGAGGTGACGGCAGGCCTATTTATCTTCATTTCACCGCCGTGCTGCCCACTACTGTTACAGTAAGCCAGCCGGCTAACCCGGCTTTTACACCCATAACATTTGACCTTGATGAGCTGGAGCACCACTCTATTAAGTTAAATGATATTATGGATGTGGCCAGGATAGAAAATTACCCCCAGAATTTACCGCTGGATCCATCGGATTCAATCCAGAACAAAGCATTCCTTATAACGGCCGGACCAGGTGAGATAACGTGCTATTATGAACTTGACAATTACTGGAACAGGGATATTTTTGCACTAAAGGGAAGGAATGGCCTGGGGAAGAACTTTTATGTATCCACTCAGAATTTTTTTGATAATGGCCTTTACGGGGGAACAGCATGGAGCGGTTTTATAATTGCAGCCACAGAAAATAATACGCGTATTGCCATTTATCCCAATGACGACTGGTTATATCCCGATCCTCCCATTGCCGATTCGATAATAATATATCTTGATGCAGGTGAAACATTTGCATTCAGGGCAGAGGAGAGGGCAGCAAACAGGCATATAAACGGGGTCAGGGTTAAATCAGACAAAAATATAGCAATTACGGGTTATGATGATTCAATGGCCCATGCCAGCGGCTGCCGTGATATATTTGGGGACCAGCTTGTGCCGGTAAGTCTGTTCGGACGCGAGTACCTGGTTATGAAGGGGCAGTTATTTTCCAATGAAAGGTTTTTTATTACAACACTCTATCCGAATACATCAATATGGATTAACAGTGTATTCCAGGAAACGGTTGCCGGTGCGGGACAGGTAAGGAATTATCTTGTGACTACCCCTACGGTTCATGTCAGGACATCCGAACCTTCAATGGTAGTTCATATTACAGGATACGGATGCGAGATGGGGGGGGCATATCTTCCGACAATAGAGGGATGTACAGGCTCCCACGATGTCACCTTCACGCGTACGCCAAATCCCCTTGACGGCTTTTTCATGAACCTTATGGTCAGAAATGATACTACCATGAGCAGCCCATTAAAGAACAAGAGTATAAGGAACTTCACTATTACCTGCAACAATAACACCGATACTATACCATCCAGTTATTTTGACTTTGTCCCTGATTCAACATGGGCGGTACTGAGAAATTCGATGGAAGTGAGAGATTACATAAGCAATAAGATAACTGTCGGGAGTGAGGCCAGGGTTAGCAATGAAATAGCAAGGTTTCATCTTGGTATAATTAACGGGGGGACAGGCACGGGCTGCAAATACGGATATTTTTCTGATTATGCTTCTGCCAGGGGAAGCGCCGGTATAGGAGGAGCTTATGCACCAAAGCTTTATACACTTTGCTCGCTGGATCCTATAAGGCTTGTGGCGAGCGGGGGAATAGCCTATAAATGGACAGGCGTCAGTAATCCGGCAGACACAAATAACCTCAGTTCCACCACGGTTCCGGATCCTATATTTATTCCCGATTCCTCGGGGCTCTATTCATTCAGGGTTAATATAATAAGGGAATGCTTTGCAGATACGGTTGTAAACCTTAATATATTTGCACTATACGGTCCGGTCGCACTGTTCAACTTAAAAGAGAAGCAGGGTTGTTCACCTTTCTCACCCCTCTTTACAAATATGACTGATCCGCTCAGGGCCGAGACAATGATATGGAACTTTGATACGCGCTATAATGACTGGATTGACAACTCAACCCTGACAAATCCCTTTACACGGATTTATCCTGAGAACAATACGGACAGCATACAGGAGTACAGGATAAAACTGGTTGCAAAGGGTATCTTCGGGGAGTGCCCAGACAGTATTACCAAGACAATAAAAGTACTGCCAAACGTGCGGGCGGGATTTCTGACAGATACCCTTTCGGGTTGCCACCCGCTTCAGATCCAGTTTACGGACACATCATTAGGATCCCTGGATACAATAAAATCGTACTGGGATTTTGCAACAAACCAGATGACTTATGATTCAATAATCAGTTTTACATTCAACAATTTTGCCAAGAATGATACGGTTTATACTGCAAGGCTCATAGCTTATTCAAAATATAACTGCCATGATACCGCTTCAATTGATATAAATGTTTATCCCTATATTAATGCAAATTATTCTATAAGCTCAATAATCGATTGTTCACCTTTTCAGGCGACCCTGAATCCTATTATTTCGACAGGTGTAGATACTTTTTTCTGGAACGTTTATGATGAAAAGCGTGTAATAATGGACAGCTCCTTTATAAAGACTTCATATAATACTTTTAATTTCATCCATAATGATAACTCGCAGCCTAATCCGGATACGCTGTATGTTGCAATGAACGGGGTAAATAACTATGGCTGCCGCGATACTGCTACCACAAGAAGGCTGATTGTCTATCCCGAAGTACATTCGTTATTTGATATAGTCCCCGATATTATTTGTGATTCTGTAAGGGTGGATTTCACGAACAATTCCATAGGATATAACCTGATGTTTGACTGGGATTTCGGTGACGGCATATCATATACCGACACATCCATGGCACCTTTCACTCACAGATATTTTAACCGTACCGAGAATGATACTTCATATATAATATCCCTGATCTCCATATCGGATTATATGTGCAGGGATACCCTGGCTGATACGGTTCTCGTTCATCCCTTTGTCAGGGCTCTATTCGGACTCGAATTCCTGAACAATTGCAGTCCCCTTGATGCGAAGCTCCCCAATAACTCATTCGGTGGGGACCGGTTTGACTGGTCTTTTGGTGACGGCACAAACGACTCGGTCATTTATTCTCCGGACACCATGTACCATCACTTTGTCAATCCCTTGAATAACGATACTACATATTATATAAAACTGGTTGCCACAAATTTTGAGGGATGCAAAGACTCTATGACAAGGCATGTCACCTTATATCCGATGGTGATAGCTGCTTTTGATTTTGCCTCGCCGAATACAGGATGTAATCCGCTTACTGTGGACTTCACAAACAATTCGCAGGGTAAGAATCTAAGCTATTTGTGGGATTTCGGTGACGGGACAAGCTCAAATGACGAAAATCCGGTTAATAAGATTTTTACCAATTACACTGAAAGTAACACTACTTATACCGTGGAGCTGACAGCGACAAACCTTTTTGGCTGTGACAGCAGTTTTTCCAGGGATGTTAGAGTCTATGCCAATGTATACCCGGGATTTACTATAAGTAAAGTTGACAGCTGTTCACCTTTTAAAATAAGAGTTAACAACAGTTCACACGGGCATATTACTGATTATATATGGAAGTATACACCCGACGATTCCATTGTATTGTATAACCCTTCCAATCCGGATATCCCGCCCTATATTAATACGGGCACCGATCCCGATATTTATCAGATTATGCTGCGTACGTTAAATGGCTTCTGCGAGGATTTTTTTGTTGATACCATTACTGTATATCCGCAGGTAATCGCAAGTTTCCAGCCGGACCTCACTGAGGGCTGCCAGCCTCTGACCGTTGCCTTTACAAATAATTCCAATATCAAAACAAATACATATTTTACATGGGATTTTGATGACGGGACCTCATATAACGGAACAGATCCGGTTCCCCATATCTATAGTAATTCGAACCCGACAAATACATTTTATGATGTGAGGCTCGAAGCTACAACACAGCATTACTGTTATGATGATACCACGGTCCAGATTGAAGTATATCCGTTTATCAGGGCACGCTTTATACTGGATAAACCTTTTATTTGTTCTGATGAGCTTTTTACAATTGACCGTACAGGATCGGGAGGAGGCATAAGCCAGTATTCGTGGGATTTTAACAATGACGGCATCTATGACTCAAATCTCAGTTCACCCGTTTTTAACCGGACTGTAACAAATACCGGCACAGCATCGCTGAACAATACAATAAAGCTGAGGGTAACAAATGCCCAGGGTTGTGAGGATTTATATACAAGATCAATTATGGTGCATCCCCAGGTGAGGGCAAACTTCAATATTGACAATAGCGGTCCGTGCTATCCGCATCTTACTGAGCTGACGAATATGTCAAACAATATTGGAGTAGTATCCACTCACTTTGACTGGGACTTCGGAGACGGTTCAAGCTCAAATGATGTTAATCCGGATCATCTTTACAGGAACTTCAGCTATACCAGTGACAGGCAGTTTAATATTACGCTAACAGCCAGTTCCGATTACGGCTGTGACAGCACAATATCACAGCTTATAACAATACACCCCAAGCCGTCTGCAGAGTTTGACTTTGAAGATATATCGGCGGACTGCCACCCGTTTACTCCTGTAATAAATAATTTATCCCAGGGCACAAACCTGTCGTACGAGTGGACACTGGAAAACGGTTCACCTGCGACCAGCACAGACTTTGAGCCGGTAAGCACTTTTATGAACATCAGCAATGACATTCTGACAAATAAGATAATCCTGATTTCAACAACTGATTTCAATTGTAAGGATACTACTGAAAAGGATATACAGGTTTACCCGGGGGTGACAGTAGATTTTTCGTCTTCACCGGGATGGAGCGGTTGTGATCCCCTGGTGCTTGATTTTAATGGTTTTTACGAAGGAGGAGCAATAAACTTTATGTGGCAGTTTGATGATGGAAGCATAAGCACCATGGAAGATCCGCAGCATCTCTTCACAAATACCGGAGCAACCAACTTGGAATATGAAGTGAACTTCAGGGCGATGACAAGTTATGGGTGTGAGAATGATACAACAAAGATTGTGACAGTCTACCCCAGTCCGGAACCCGAGTTTGTCCCTGAACCGGTACTTCAGCAGTATGATACGGTTAACGATATGACAAGTATTACACTTACGAATTATACTTTCCACCAGGACAGCTGGGACTATGAATGGGATTTTGGCAATGATGTGACCACCAATAATGATGAATATACATTTGTATATACATATGATAATATGTTCTGGGGTGAAGCCGGGAATAATTATGCCATACCCGTGACTTTACATGCGAGCAATAAAGAAAATCCCGAATGTAATGCCATTGTTTCTCATGATATTTACATCACACCCCCTGCTCCTCTGATTTATATAGGTGAGGATGAAGCAGGCTGTGCCCCGTTCGAGGTAAGTTTCAGGGCTACCGTAAAATATACCGACAATACATATAACTGGAATTTCGGATTCGGAGGTAATACATCAACTGAAGAAGAGCCTGTTTTTATATATACTGAACCCGGAACATTTATGGCAAGGCTGATGGTTACCGGTCCGGGCGGCGCAAATGTTGATTTCAAGGATATTACTGTCTACCCGTTACCTGAAATTGATTTTACTTTCGCACCCAGTGAGGTACTTAAAGAAAGCCAGACAGAGCCATCTGAAGAGATTAAATTTTATAATAACACGAAGTATGCAGAGACATACGAGTGGTATTACAGATATGACCCTGATGAAGAAAGAATTGAAAGTCCCTTTTCCGTGGAGAAGGAGCCTTTCCTCGTTCTCAATGATACAGGCTATTACTGGGTGACACTGGTGGCAGAGACAACTTACGGATGCAGGGACTCGCTTATTCATCCCACTCCGATATATGTCAAGGGGACCAAGGAATTTGAACTGCCTGATTACTTTTATGTTAATCCGGCCAATATTGCCGATGGCACATATGAGATGGATGTTCCTGTGGACGGACTATTTTATCCGAGGTCCGAAGGAGTTGAAATTTACAGATTTGAAGTATATAACCGCTGGGGCGAATTAATTTTCAGCACAGATAATATAAATACCGGCTGGAACGGTTGTATCAATAATGACCCTTCCAAGCCTGTCAGCCAGGGAGTTTATGTCTGGAAAGTAAAGGCAACGTTTACCAACGGACAGACCAAAATATATGCAGGGGATGTCACCCTTCTTATTAATCCCGAAAGGATAACACCTGCCGATTAACATTACATTATACCTGGCATATACTCCTGCATTTGGTGATTGTTATTTGCGGGACCTAGATATCAATGTATTTTAGCCTTGTACTATTTATTAACAATGTTTATAATTAGTTAAAGAATAATAAGTTAACAATAAAAAAAATATTTAAATTTCAAATCGTTCAGCATAACTTAATACAAGTCAATTTCGTATTAAGTTATAGGTAATGAATATTAAAGAAATCAACAGCTGTTTATGAAGGTACGGATCTTCATATATATATTCTTTTACGTATGTACAGTAAATATATATGCGCAGGATCCCCAGTTCTCACAGTTTTATGCCAATCCCCTTTACCTGGCACCATCTTTTGCCGGTGCTGTGGAAGGGAGCCGCATTACTGCAAACTACAGGAACCAGTGGCTTACACTTGTTCCCTTCATTACATATAATATTGGTTATGACCAGTATTTCTCGGATTTTAAAAGCGGTGTTGGTATAATATGTATGAAGGATGTTATAGGCAAGAGCGAGCTTGGTACATTCAGGGCAAGTTTATTATATTCATATAATTTTGAGATATTCCATGCTGTAAATATAAGGCCCGGGCTGAGTTTTTCCTATATAGACCACGGATTACACAATTATAAACTTAACAGTATATTCGATATACTGGGGGAACCGAGCCAGGGATCCATATATGATTCTGACAAGGCCAGAAATGTCGATGTAGGAACATCTTTGCTGGTTTATACAAAGAATATATGGTTCGGGACAACGTTTGACCACATCATAAAGCCCGATCTATCTCTATCAACACTGCAGGCACGCCTGCCGGTTAAATTCTCATTATTCGGGGGAATAGAGCTAATTGAGAAAGGTAAGTTGCTGAAACCCAAGGATGAGACCATGACTTTTGCTTTCCTTTTCAAGAACCAGGGAAAGCAAAACCAGCTGGATCTGGGGATATACTGGCATAAGGTGCCCCTTGTTCTTGGAATATGGTACAGGGGTCTCCCTCCCTTCAATTCGCAGCGCGGTGATGCTTTTGTTTTGCTTGCCGGGTATAAAACAAGACATTTTAATATAGGCTACAGTTTTGATCTTACTATTTCCAATCTTATATCACATGCATATGCAACCCATGAGGTCTCAATGAGTGTTAAGTTCAGGTTACCAAGAAGAAGGAAAAAAATCACAAGCATTCCCTGCCCGGAATTTTAAAATTAATTGAAGATAATTTATATTTGTTGACTCTTTTGTTTATTAAACTTATAATTAAAGAAATGAAAAGATTACCGCTAATATTAAGTATAATATCCCTGGCAGGAGTAATTGCTATTGGCATATTATATTATTTTGACAGGAAAGATAAGGAACCCGATACTGGTAAAACAGCCGGAGTTGAGGCAGCCTCCTTTGATTTTTCATCAAGTGCGATAGCCTATATCAATATTGATACTGTAGTTAACAATTTTGATTTTTATCATGATCTGAAGCAGAAGTTTGAAAAGAAATATAAGACATCTGAAGCTGAGCTGGCATCCAAGGAGAGAGCATACCAGAAAGAGGTGGAGGATTACCAGTACAAGGTCCAGCGGGGACTGGTAACGCGGTCGGATGCCCAGCAGCTGGAGCAGCAAATACTCAACGAACAGCAGAATCTCCTTAAACTGCAGGAAGATTTAAGGATGGAGCTTGCAGAGGAGGAACAGGTCATGCTCAGGCAGGTGCTGAATTCCATTACCGTCTATCTTGAGGAATTGCAGAAAGAATATAAATACCAGTTTGTTTTTGGAACAACTACAGTAGGTGGTAATGTTCTTTATGCCGATAAGAATCTTGATATTACCAGTCAGGTTGTTAAGGGACTTAACGAAAAATACAAAAAAGAACAGGCAAAAAACAAGTAACCCTCCTGCTTAATGGGTTTTGCTGACCAATACTTTCAGAAGCAGAAAGATTTTAAACTTCATATAAGGGCTGAACCACGGGAAGACCTTCGGTTTGTAGTTGTCATACCTTGCTACTATGAGAATAGATTAATACATTCACTCGGCTCATTATATGACTGTTCCAGGCCGCAATCCCCGGTGGAGGTAATTATTGTGATAAACTCATCCCTTAATGACGGCAGTAAGATAAAAGAGCATAATTTAAAGACGTTAAGGCAGGCAGGAGAATGGATTAAGGGCCATCAGGACAGCAAGTTTCAGTATCATCTCATTTATGTACCTGATTTGCCGCCAAAGTTTGCCGGGGCGGGACTGGCAAGAAAAATAGGTATGGATGAGGCAGTCGGCAGGTTCGACATGGCACAAAACAAATCGGGCATAATTATTTCATTTGATGCCGATAGTATTTGTGACAATAATTATTTTACGGAGATTGAGAGCAGTTTTAATAAATATCCTGATGCTGACGGATGCAGTATCTATTTTGAGCATCCCCTGTCCGGAGAAGATTTTGCAGAACCTGTCTACAGGGCAATTTGCCTTTATGAGCTGCATCTCAGGTACTATGTTCAGTCATTAAGGTTTATTACATTCCCCTATGCTTACCATACCATAGGTTCATGCTTCGCAGTAAAAGCGCTGACTTATGTAAGGCAGGGAGGAATGAATAAAAGAAAGGCAGGTGAAGATTTTTATTTCCTGCATAAAATAATCCCTCTTGGAAGGTTCATCGATATAAGTACAACACGTGTGATTCCTTCGCCAAGGCCCTCGGGCAGGGTACCATTTGGTACGGGGTCTGCAGTAAGCAGGTTTCTTATTAAGGGTGAATCTCCTTTAATGACTTATAATCCCTCCAGTTTCGAGGCATTAAAAGAACTGCTTGAAATATACCTGCAGTTTTTTAAAGCCGGAGCAGCATCCTCAGAAAAGATAATCAGGCAGCTTCCCCTGCCGGTACAGGACTTCCTGCATCAGATCCGTGCTGTAGGCAAAATAGAAGAAATAAACAATAACTGCAATAACATAGGCTCCTTTAGCAGACGGTTCCTTGCCTGGTTCAATGCATTTACTGTTCTCAGGTTCCTTAACCATTGCAGCAGGAAATATTATCCCGATTTAAATATTATGGAAGCGGCAAATGCTCTCCTGCGTAAATTGAGATTGATATCCGGAGAGATTGCCGACAGCAGGGAATTATTAAATCTGCTTCGCAAGTATGAGAGGGGAGAGATAAAAAAAGTCCGCACCTAATAGGTTTATGCGGACTTTTTGCAATTATGGAGGTTTTGTTATTCCGAGAATATGATTTTTACCGTCTCAATAAAGTCATCAGTTTCTATATGGACAAAGTAAATACCGCTGTTTAAGCCGAGATTCCCCAGGTCAATGATATCATTACTGCTGTTAATACCCTGATAGACAAGCATTCCGTTTATATTATACAGCTTAACGCTAAACTGCCGGTATTCTTCGGTATTATCCACACTTATTATTATATGGTCTGTTGTTGGATTCGGATAAACAGTGACGCTGCCTTTTGTAACTGCTTCAGGCTCTGGTATACCGCTTATACCGTCATCATCCTTGAACGGTGAGCCGTTAAGAAGCAGAGACGAACGCCAGTATAGCGCGTCATTTGGATCGCCCGTGGGATTAAACACTGTTGACACCAGTGAGAAACCGAGTCCGTCCGCCCTGTTAGGCCAGGGGGAGTCATCATAATAGGTAAAGTGAATAATCTCTTCGGATAAGGAGTTTGTTAACAGGACCTCTTCTGAAGCATTGGAGAAATTACCCTGGAAATTCCCTGATGGTATCTTTCCATAATATTCGTAAAACTTTGTTGGCTTGGAAGCGACAACAAAGAAGTTCTTTGGTGCGAGAACAGCATTGTCTGGGAATTCATAATGAACTGCCGAATCAAGTACCAGTCCGCTTAAATTAATAGACGTTTCACCAATATTTTTGAATTCAATAAATTCAAGGTCCTTACCCGAATAAATTGTGTCTGTCCCTACAACATAATCCGCAGGGTGGTAATGCAGTTCCGTTACTTTAAGGTTGGAATAGTCGTCCTCCTGTCCCAGAAATGTAATATTCTTCAGCGCACTCCATGTACCGTCGTCATATACACGGGCCATAAGTACTGTTGACTGGTCAATGTCCATCTCCTGGCCGTCTCCCATTACATATGCCGATGATGATATCCCACCTCCGACCTCACGCGGGTCATCATTATTAAGAGTATAATATATCGTTCCTGAAGAGTTCGGATTTTCAACTGTAATATTCATTGTTGAATTCAGTGCATATTGTGAATCTTCGAGCAACCCTTCCGAATCACTCACTTCAGGGGGATCGATATCAGGATAGAGATTCTCTGCTTTAAGCTGATTGATGACTATTCCTGTCCGTACAGGGAAAAACATGGTCCTCACGGTCTGAATCTCGGGCCACCAGTTATCATCTTTTGTATAAGGGCTTCCTGATCTTTTTGCGTCGCCCCAGCGCGCAGATTCGGCGATGATAGCAAGATTTATCTGGTCGACACGCTCATCAAATCTTTCCAGGCATTTTGCGGGTGTATAGACGCCATTGCCTGTAAGTAGCTTATATGCCCTGTCTGCAAAGCGCATCCTGTACTCGGCATTCTGAGACATTTTAAAATGCAGCCATTGAGGGTGAAAAGAGCCGAAATTACTTACCTGCATCTTATATGCGCCGCTAATGGTTCCTATATTTACCCTGTTTTCATTAATTCCTGTTCCCGGCGATGCACTATAATAAAACAGGGAATGCTCGGCGTCATGGTTATAAAAAGTAAATCCTTTTGATTTGTCATTCCTGTCAAAGATGGCATAAAAGTTATTGGGACCGTTGTTCTGTCCGAATGAAGATGTCGGCGCATCGAAGTTACCCGTATAGAATATACCTGTCATGTAATCAATGAGGTTATCTATATCTACAAGCACCTCTGAACCTTTAACCGGGTTGCCATACTGGTTTTTACCCTCGAGTGCAAAATAGTCGCTGTTGTTCTGAAAGCCTGTGCCGCATTTGTTCCATAGAAGCTCCCATGTGTCAAGGTAACCGTCCGTTGCCTCAATCTGGTATTCATAGTTTTCCGTGTTAACCTTAACTACATCATAATCTTCCCTGTTATCTCCCAGGTAGTCTGCTGCAAAACGCCCTTCGGATCGTTCCTGTGTCTGGAACAGGCCCCAGTACATTCCGTCAAGATACAGATGGTAGTATCGGCTCCTGGTATAAGGCTGTCCCGTATCACCCTGGGAGTCTCGTGAAAACACTTCTCGTACCATTGTATTGCGGCTGTCGCCTGTGCTCCATGCATAATTCTGGGCTGTCCTCAGATCAACCTTATCATATTCCAGAACACCTTCATCATCGAACAGGGGAAAATGCAGCTTGGGGTCCCCGTACTGAGATCTGAAGAAAAGCCTGAAGGCATGCTTGGGGAAATCATCATGGCGGCTCCATCCCCCTCTAATCCTTAGTCCGGCATTTACATTGAATCCCGGTGATCCGTCCGGATTAATAAGTTCGACCGAACACTCCCTTTCCCATTCTTCGCCGTGGCCCTCGGCATTTACATAGATACCTGTTGCAGGGTCGAAAAGGTTATCAAGGTCGGTAACAATCGATATAGTAGGTATGTCGAGCAGGGCATCATCAATAAGGTTTGAATAGCGGCTGTCGTTGACTACATCGGGATCCATGTCAAGGTCGATCATTTGTCCGTTTACATCTCCGCTTGGCCAGTCGCCACCCGGATATGACTGTGTTTTTACTTTATCAATGAAAATATAGGTTCTTGTTTCAGGTATTGATGGCCTGTAGCCGTCTTTTGCCAGCGAGGCCCTGACAAGGACGCATGGTGTTACCGGGCGCCCCACGGTGGAAACCGGATTGATGGTAACTGACACTTCCGGGCCGTCTGTAAATACATTGTCAGAGGTGCGGGGGTCGCTGCCATCCAGTGTATATATGATATCTGCCGAAGGATCGGGAGAAACCATTGTAAGGCCGAAAAAAGTATCGTAAAATCCTGCATCATGACTGAATGATATACCTATAGTATCAATAAGCTCAGGTATATCGGGAGTAGCGCTGATGCTCATATCAAAATGGAAGTCGCTGCTTCCCGAGAATGTTATATTAAGTCCCACTGCAGCAAGTGTATTTACTCCTTCGACAAGCGTTATATCATTGGCATCCACTATAAATGATTCGGGGGTACCTGACTCGTGAAGGTCGGTTGCAGAATCACTATAAGTTACAACTGGAGGAGCATACTGACTCAGTGCCTCCTCTCCATTGATCCAGATAACAAAACCGTCATCATAATCAACAGACAGGTTTAGCTGGTTTATATTGGCGGCATCGGTTGCGTTAAAAGTTGTACGCATAAAAACCGTTGTATAGGACCCCTGCATATCACTTAGCAGGGTACCTCCCGATCCGTCTCCGTACCAGAAGGGTCCATTGCCGGTTGACCATCCGCTATCATTAAATCCGGGATCCACCCAGCTTGAAGGCAGACCCGTTGCATTAATACCTTTCAGATACTTATACTGTGATCCAAACCCGAAATTAATCTGTGCATTAATGGAAGATGATAATGATATTGTTAAGATAAAGATGAAAAGTGATTTTAATACTGCTCTTTGTTCCACGTTATTCTCCCTGTTTATTAAATATTCAACATTTTAATTATGTAGTAGTTATACGTATTGTATAACGAACTGTTTCCAATTAGGTTCAATATATTGCGATAAAAAATATTTAAAAAAATGTGAAAATAAATAAAATATTACAATTTTGATACAGCTGCACAAAATAGTATATGTTTCAATATAGACAGAGTCTGAGTTCAATTATACTCATTAAGTTTAAAACAATTATAACCAAAAAACATACACAGGAATAGATCATTTCGGAGGGACTTACCCTATATCTGCCAGGACTTAATTTTCTTCAACTACTACAAATACGTCCTCGTTTTCCCTTTTCATATAAAATTGTTCCCTGGCAAACTTTTCCAGGTTTTCTTTGTCTGTCCTCAGCTCTTCAAGCCTTTTCTTGTCTTCTTCTATCTTTTTCAGGTAATATTCTCTCTCTCTCAGCAGCTGCCTGTATTCTTTGACATTTTTGCGCCTTTCAACAAGATTGTTCTGATCAAAGAAAAGCAGCCATATTATAAAAAACAAAGAGGTTAATATATATTTGTTTTTAAGAAAAGCGAACTTATTTAAAAATTTAATAGCTTTCATTTTAAAGAGACTGTATTGCAAAAATACTTTGCAACGAGTTAAATTATAAATGATTTTTTTAAAATATTATGACAGCAGTCATTATTTATCAACAAAATATTATTAAAAAATTAAATATCAATTAACTTAGAACTTAAAACAAATAATTCATATCATAAATAATATGACTAAAGGATTCTGTACAGTACCATTACCTTCAAACGAACCTGTATTCACGTATGAAAGGGGATCGAAGGAGAGAGCTGAAGTGAAGGGGGCTTTAGATGCTGACTTAAAACATAAAGCCGAGATACCTATGGTTATTGGAGGGAAAAAAGTGGATTCAGGAAATCTTTGTTCAATAAGAGCCCCGCATGATACGGGGCATGAGCTTGGAATCTATCACCAGGGTGAAGAAGGCCATGTAAATATGGCAATAAATGCTGCGCTCTCGGCAAGGGCAATGTGGGCCTCGCTGCCGTGGGAGGATCGTGCAGCAATATTCCTGAAAGCCGCCGAACTGCTGTCAGGTCCCTACCGTGCAAAAATCAATGCAGCAACTATGCTGTGCCAGTCAAAGAATGTATACCAGGCTGAAATAGATTCTGCATGCGAATTAATTGATTTTTTAAGGTTTAATGTCAGGTACATGACCGAGATTTACCGTATTCAGCCTGAATCCTCACACGGAACATGGAATAGAATGGAGTGGAGACCTCTTGAAGGATTTGTTTTTGCTTTGACACCATTTAATTTCACTTCAATAGCAGGTAACCTGCCAACTTCTCCGGCTATGCTTGGCAATGTTGTTGTGTGGAAACCTTCGAAAACCCAGGTTTATTCTGCGAGCGTCATTATGGAAGTCCTGTTGGAAGCCGGACTACCGGAGGGAGTAATAAATATGGTGCTTGTTCCCGGGCCGGTAGCAGGGAAAGCTATTTTTGCCAGTCCCGATTTTGCAGGTTTTCACTATACAGGCTCTACTGAAGTGTTTCAGGGTATATGGAAGATCATTGGACTAAATATCAATAAGTATAAAACATACCCCCGTATCGTGGGTGAGACCGGGGGCAAGGATTTTGTGTTTGTCCATGAATCGGCTGACCCGCAGCAAACAGTTACAGCCCTCTCTAGAGGAGCATTTGAATACCAGGGGCAGAAGTGCTCGGCTGCATCAAGGGCATATATACCCGATAACCTGTGGCCCGAAATTAAAAGGCTGATGATCGAAGATATTTCATCATTCAAAATGGGTAGTCCGGTTGACTTCACCAATTTTATCAATGCAGTTATTGATGAGCCTTCATTCAATCTTCTTTCAGGCGTAATAGAGAGGATTAAGAAAGATAAGAAAGCAGAGATAATCATAGGTGGTAATTACGACAAGTCAAAAGGTTATTTTATTGAGCCTACGGTTGTTGTTACAAAAGATCCGCGATATTTTGCCATGCAGGAAGAATTTTTTGGTCCCATATTAACCGTATATGTATATCCGGCAAGGAAATATAAAGAGACACTGGGGTTGTGTGACCGGACTTCCATATACGGATTAACAGGTTCTGTTTTTGCGAATGACAGGCAGGCTATAAGCCTCGCTACCCGTATGTTAAGAAATGCGGCAGGTAATTTTTATATCAATGATAAGCCGACAGGGGCTGTGGTATCGCAACAGCCTTTCGGAGGATCAAGGGGTTCGGGTACGAATGACAAGTCGGGGTCGATGCTAAATTTATTCAGGTGGCTGTCTCCCCGAGTCATCAAAGAAAACCTTAATCCGCCCACAGACTACAGGTATCCGTTTATGGAAGAGAGCTAGAGCTCGACCATGATACCTATTGTTGGCAATATAGTACCTGATGAGCTGTCGATTGTTTTTAGCCGGTACTCTGTGTTATCATTAAGGAGAATATAATTGCCGGAGTCATCTTTTTCCCTTATAACATAGTCAGGTTGATCTGCCTTGTAATTATAAAGATTCTGGATATCAATATACAGCATTAAAGACCACCTGTTGAAAAAGTACTTCTTGTCTATACGTATATCCAGCTGATGGAATTTTTTGAGTCTTTCAGAATTATAACGCGAGTAATCAAGAAAGGGGCTCCCCCGGGAATCCCATGCTTCCTTGATGGCTGAGGTCTCAAGGTCATAGGGAGTATAGGGCAGTCCCCCCACAAAACGCCACTTCAGTCCGGCAGACCAGTTATTTTTCAGGTAGCGTATCATCGTCAGGGTAAACAGGTGCTTGCTGTCCCATGCCGAAGGGAGATAGCCCCTGCCTCCGTCTTTGAACTCACTCCTCACAAAAGTATAGGCAGCAATGAGGTTCAGTTTTTTATCCAGCCTTGTCCGGTTCAGTATTTCAAATCCGTATGCCCGGCCGGTGCTTATTGACTTAACTTCTTCGTCTCCCACAACTCCGAAATCACCTCCCTTGCTGGCAAGACTTATAGAATCGCGAAGTGAGAAGGGGTAGTTTTTATATTTTTTATGAAATCCCTCAACAGTGAAGATTATGTTCGGCTTAAGCCGGTATTCAAATCCAAGTATCAGATGATTTACCGATATATATTTGATTTTATTTTCCTTGTTTTTCAACACGCCGTTATTATCTCTGTACCCCAGGGTTGTATATGCAGGCAGCTGATAGTACCTGCCCGTATTGAAATTGATACTCAGCTTTTCACTCAGCGAATATGATGCTGAGAGCCTTGGTGACAGCTGGTTTATAAGGTTTTGCATGCTTGCCGAGTAGCTGTTGGCATCACTTCTGACACCCAGTGAGAGGGTAAGTTTATCCTTATAGAACTTCTTACTTGCCTGCACAAACAATCCCCATTTATAAAAATCAATAAACGAGTTATAATTTATTTCACCCACCGAATCGCTAATAAAAACCTGCTGGTATGTGCTGTTGTCATATTTCACGTATTCCGCTTCTAAACCGTAAATAAACCTGAAGTTGTCTGATATACTGGTATTTTCAAACCTGAATTTATTTTCTATTTCCCGGGATTCGTAATCCAGTATCCTGGGCCGTGCTTCATCATTTTCAGGATATTTGTAAAGAGTGTTGTTCAGCATATTTCGGCTGAGCACGAGTGTTTTGTAACTCTTTTCACCGTAATGCTTATATACTGCGCCAATGGCATAGCTCCATTGCTCATTTACAGGTACAAAGCTTAATATATACTGCTGTTCCTCATCAGGATTACTGATATTAAGGTTCAGCTTAAACTGATCCAGGGCGCCTATGCTGACTATCTTAATCTCGTTTTTATCATTGATCTTTGATCTCCATTTGAGCTGGTAGTCGTTAAATGTCGGCAGAAATGGCAGTCCGATTGCATCGAACAATAGCTGCAGATATGATCTGCGTGCCGAGAATATATAGCTTGAGCTGTTGCCGACCGGACCGTCGACAGTCAGGGAGACCTCGGAGGCTCCCAGTGTGCCGCGCAGCTTTGATTTATCCAGATTACCATCGACCTGGGTAAATTCAAAAATGCCGCTCAGGGCGTTGCCCCTGTTTGCAGGGAAGGCTCCCGAATAATAGTCTACAGCACTTATCAAATCTGCATTAAGTATTCCGACCGGACCGCCGGAAGCTCCCTGTGTGGCAAAATGGTTTATGTTGGGTATCTCCACATCATCAAGATAATATTTGCTTTCATTGGGCCCCCCTCCCCTGATAATAATGTCATTGCGGAAAGATACCGTGGAGCCGACACCGGGGAAAGACTGTATTACCTTTGATATATCCCTGTTGGCACCCGGACTGGTTTCAATTTCGGAAGTATAAATCTTGTTCAGGGAAACAGGACTCTCTTTGGTCTTTTGAAAGGGTAGTGTAGTTACGTATATTTCCTCAATTTCTGTATCCGCTCTTTCCATTGCAATATCTAAAAATGCCGTATTGGCATTGGTAATGAGTATCTCAGGAGACAGAGCCTGCTTATAACCTACGTATGTTGCAATCAACTGGACAAATCCCGGTTTCAGGCCCGTAAATGAAAAGTTGCCGTCCAGATCGCTGGTTGTACCGGTATTGGTACCTGCAATAATAATATTTGCAAAAGGCAAAGGTTCATTGGTTGTTATATCGTAAATACGTCCCTTTATTATTCCGTTCTGACCGTATAGGCTGTCAGTAAACAATAAAAAGCCTATAACAGATATTATAATTATGCTTGTTCTTGTAGATAATATTCTGTTCATAGAATCTGGGTTTTTAATTAAGAACTCTAACAGTGACTTTGCTGACTATTCTCAGGGCAGTGGTTATAGTTGAAAGATCCGTATAGAGCAGTCCGTCCCTTCCTGAATAATGTCCATGCCCAATAGGATTCAGGTGATACTCTTTAACTGTGCCGGTGGGATCGATTGTTGCCGAGTATATTAATGAAGGCTGGCTCGATGATTTATATGCATAATCACCCGGGAATTTATCGTTAGTCCAGTATTCGTTCCAGTCCCATGTCTGGTTAATTTCCATAAGCAGTCTGAACTTGCCGTTACCGGTCTTGTCTGTTTTTATTCTTAGTGCAAAGTTACCCTGGGGAGTAGCACCTGTGTAGGCATCGACAAAAGGATTATCAGGTGTCGGGACAACAGACTCTATGGATCCCCTGTCGCATTTGTGCCACCAGTAGGGCAGTGCTGCGGGTCTCGTTGCTGTGCCCGGAGCTGTTCCCCATAATGTATCATTCAGGGGCCCGTGTCCGAATATGCCGGTGGCAAAAGATTTTGTAACAAACAGTGTCTGAATATAATTTTCATCCATATCCTCAATCCAGAAGACAAAGGTGGGATGATTGTGTTCTTCTCCCTTTTCAAAGTATATCACAAATTCCAGTCCCTTCTCCGACATATCGATTTTAAGGCTGTCCTGATAAACCATATCTTTTTTAACTGGATTGCTGATAATGCCGCATGAGGCGGCAAGGATAAGAAATGCACCTGTTGTCACGTAAGTTATCGCAGTTTTCATAATAATAAGCTTATAATAATCAGAGTATATTTTTTAAAGCTTCCTTGATATTAACATTTCAAGACCTGAAGTGTTCATTGGCATATCAACCTGGGAGCTATTGCTGGCAAAGGAAGCCATGAAGGCCTGCCAGCAGCTACTAATCATCCCTGAGTGAATTCAGGTACTTTATGCCGATAAGCTTCTCGTATTTAATCGTGTTATCCCTGTGATATATGAATATTATATAATCATTTTCTGTTTCATAGTGGCTTCCTTCAAAAAAGGTGTTGTCAGCATACGACGAATTTTCCCTGACAAATACATATTCATAATTATAGTATCCCTGCTTTAAAAGGAGGGTTTTTTCATATACACGGTGGTCAAAATTATATGTCATCTTATTATTTTCCGTTAGGTTCCAGTCTGCCAGCGCTCCGTAAATATAAACGCTCCCGTCGGTCATCGGCACTTCCTGTGATAAACTGAATTTAACATAAACATAGTCAGCTTCGATGTTTTTATCACGGGCTTCCTGGACATCGACATAATATTTGCCGTTAATTTCTATAACGTAATAGTAAGGTTTGAAGGTTTTTGGTTCATCCTGGTACAGTGTGACATAATAATAGGGGTGATTAAAATCGATCTGTTTGATATGCTCTGACTGGTATCTCATGCTTTTGATGTCAAAATACCTGTATTCGCTTCCCCCCAAAAAGACATTCTCATAATTATAACTGTATTCAAGTTCGTTTTGTTTGACAAAAAGGGGCTTAAGGGAGCCAATACAGTTATCGTACCTGTTATTTTGTAAAATGGTTACTTTAATGTCCGAGAAGGGATCCCTTATATAATATCCTTTATGAAGGATGCTGAAATCTATCTCCTGACCACTGTCTATAAAATCCGGTGAAGAGGGCCTTTTTATCTGTGCATTAATTCCGATTTTTGTATCAACAACATAAAATCTTCTTGTCAGGAGTACTGCTTCGGGATTATCTATTTCATATACTGCCAGTATATAGTTCCCGCATAAAAGCGGACTTATTTCGTCATTAGGGAAAGTTAATTCATAATGAACATAATCATAAGTGGTATTAAATGAATAAAAATATTCTTTTATCTGGTTTTCGGTAAAACCGTCAATATACTCTGAGGGGCTAAGATTTGACGGATTCCATTCCGAGTCGCAGTGTATAATTGTATAGTAAAAATTTTTCGTGTTGCATCCCAAATCATCGAACATAAGCTGCAATTTCTCATTGCTGTTAAGTTCTATTACGGGCAGTGAAAGCTCCCACCCTTGTTTAAAGAATAGCACTGTTTTGATATTATCTGAGTATGTAAAATCTTTATAAAGTATTGTCTCGTTGTCAGGGAAAAGGCTTTCCGATAAACTATAGGGGCAAATAATTATTGATAGGATAACATAAAACAAGATATTCTTTAAATTTGTCATGATGATATAGTGATAGTTAAATCTTTACTATAAAATATGTGCAAGTGTTAAAATTAGTTATTTTTGCCTTTTAAATTTTCAAAAACGAATAATATAATGTCAGAAGTCATAAAGATTCGTAAAGGATTGGATATCAAAATTAAGGGTGAAGCTGAAAAGATCTTTATGAGGGCCGAACCTTCGGAACTATATGCTGTAAAGCCTGTAGATTTTCATAATTTAATTCCCAAGTTGACAGTCAGGACCGGTGATAAGGTCAGGGCAGGCACTCCTTTATTCTTTGACAAGAATCACCCTGACGTACTTTTGACATCTCCTGTAAGCGGGACTGTTGATGCGATAAACAGGGGGGAGAGGAGGCATATTCTTGAGATTATAATCAAGGCGGATCCAGTTGTTGAATACGAGTCATTTATCACAGGTGATCCTGCCAGGATGGATGCCGGAGAAATAAAAAAAAATCTGCTTGAAAGCGGACTGTGGCCTGTAATAAGGCAGAGGCCCTATGATATTATTGCCAATCCTGAAGATATACCCAAGGCAATATTTATATCAGCATTTAACACTGCGCCCCTGGCTCCCGATTATGATTTTGTCGTCAAGGGATGTGAGGCTGATTTTCAAATAGGTATAGATGCATTGGCCGGACTGACAGCAGGCAGGGTATATCTTAATATTAACGATGAGTATCCTGCCTCACAGGTATTTACTATGGCCAGAAATGTTCAGATAAACAGGTTCAGGGGACCCCATCCGGCAGGTAATGTAGGGGTTCAGATCCACAATATAGATCCTATAAATAAAGGTGAAATAGTATGGTATGTTGCACCCCAGGATGTTATTACTATTGGCAGGTTATTCGAAAAGGGTATATATGATGCTTCGAAAGTTGTCGCGCTCACGGGTTCGGAAGTTATCAGGCCCCGTTATTATAAAATCACGGGAGGGTCATCAATAAAAAATATGGTTAATAATAATGTTAGCGAGAGCAATAACAGGTATATTTCAGGTGATGTGCTGACAGGGAGAAAAATTCCTTCTGACGGATATATAGGGTATTATGACTCGCAGGTAACAGTGATACCTGAAGGAGATCATTATGAGTTTATAGGGTGGGCCAGGCCCGGATTCAGGAAGTACAGCGTTTCAAGATCATTCTGGTCATGGCTCATGCCGGACAGGCAATACAGGATAGACACGAATATTAAGGGAGGTGAGCGTGCATTTGTAATGACTGGTGAATATGAAAGGGTTTTTCCTATGGATATTTATCCGGTGCACCTGATAAAGGCGATACTTGTTAAGGATATAGACCTCATGGAAAAGCTTGGTATTTATGAGGTTGCACCTGAAGATTTTGCATTATGCGAATTTGTATGCACTTCAAAGATCAATGTGCAGTCTATTATAAGGGAGGGCCTTGATTATATGATTAAAGAAATGTAGTAACCTTTGTATTTGATTAATATTGCTGTAAAGTGTTAAGAAGCTATATCAATAAAATTAAGCACCATTTTGAAAAGGGCGGCAGGTTTGAAAAATTGCAGACCACTTTCGAAGCATTTGAGACTTTCCTCTATGTGCCCAATAAAGTAACGATAAAGGGTGCCCATATACGTGACAGTATTGATATGAAAAGGGCCATGGCAATTGTTGTCCTGGCCTTAATGCCTGCTTTGATTTTTGGTATGTGGAACGTGGGATACCAGCATTTTCTGGCAATCGGCGAATATAAGTCAGTCTGGGAGAACTTTGTTTTCGGGTTTGTTCATGTTTTTCCTATTGTTGTTGTTGTTTATGTGAGCGGACTGGCAACGGAATTTATATTTGCGCAGATCAGGGGGCACGAGGTGAATGAAGGATTCCTGGTTACCGGAATGCTTATTCCACTTATAGTGCCTGTGGCAATCCCTCTGTGGATGGTAGCTGTGGCAACAATATTTGCAGTGATTATAGGCAAGGAAGTTTTTGGAGGGACAGGAATGAATATTCTTAATCCGGCTCTTACTGCCCGGGCATTTCTGTTTTTTGCCTATCCTTCGGAAATGTCAGGAGTGAATGTATGGATAGAGGGACTAAAAGAAGGCCGCAACATAATTGACGGTTTCTCGGGGGAGACAATATTGGCGCAGGCAGCTTCGGGAAACACAGCCTATGTTAACGGCATCGGGGAACAATACACTACTGGGGATATGTTTTTAGGGTTTATTCCGGGTTCCATAGGTGAAACATCCACCCTTGCAATACTAATAGGAGCAGCAATATTGTTGTATACCGGCATAGGCAGCTGGCGGATAATGCTATCTGTTTTTGCCGGCGGATTATTTATGGGACTGGTGCTAAACCTGTTTGCTGTAAATCCCTTCATGGAAATACCTGCATGGCAGCATCTTTTAATCGGTGGGTTTGCATTCGGAGCGGTATTTATGGCAACCGATCCTGTGACTGCTGCCCAGACAATAAAAGGGAAGTACATTTACGGATTCCTTATTGGCCTGCTTGCCATACTGATAAGGGTTCTTAATCCGGCCTATCCCGAAGGTGTTATGCTGGCTATATTACTTATGAATGTCTTTGCCCCGCTAATAGACCATTATGTGGTTGCAGCAAATATCAAGAAGAGATTGAGGAGGGCCATGCCGGGCTCTTAATAGTTATAAAGTTAGAAGATGAAGCAGTTCAGTAATTTATATATTGTAATTTTTTCAACAATAATGGTTATTGTCGTAGCAGTGCTTCTGGCGTTGTCATATTTACGTCTGAAACCGAGACAGATAAAAAATGAAGAGCTGGAGCAGATGAAAAATATACTTGCTTCGGTAAATATAAGCAGTGATGTTAAAAATGTTGAAAAAATATTTAATAAATATATAGTTGAAAGTTATGTGATTAATTTAAAAGGGGAGAAGATCAAAGATATTGATGCCTTTACGGTGGACATGAAAGAAGAGCTGTCAAAGATTCAGAAGATTAATAACTTAAGGGTTTTCACCGGTGTCGAGAAGAGAAGTCCTTTTGGGATATTCCTCGGCTCCATAGCAAAATTCAAAGAAAAAGACAAAGCTGCGATAGAGTCCCAGGTACGGAAGATAGAGGAAACACGTCAGCTTCCGGTTTTCATTTGCAGGAAGGGCAATAAAGTTTATTATATTTTCAGCATGAGAGGGAAAGGATTGTGGGGCCCCATATGGGGATATCTGTCGCTGGAAGATGATTTTAATACCGTCTATGGTACTTACTTCGGACATGAGACTGAGACACCCGGACTGGGAGCTAAAATATCCACCCCCGGATTCCAGGCCAGGTTTCGCGGGAAAAAGTTATTTCAGGATTCCCAATTTGTCTCGATAAAGGTAATAAAGGGAGGGGCGGACCCCGGTGATTTGCATGGTGTGGATGCAATATCGGGAAGCACTGTAACCAGCAGGGGAGTTGAAAATATGCTGGATGACTGCCTCTCGGGGTATGAAAATTTTATTAACAAACAAAAAGAGACATTATGAACGAAAAGGAACCTTTATTTTCGTTAAAGAATATGAGACTGGTCACGGGACCTTTAAACAAGAACAATCCGATAACAGTCCAGGTACTGGGTATTTGCTCGGCACTTGCTGTTACGGTCAGCCTCAAACCGTCGGTTGTTATGGCCCTGGCTGTAATAGCTGTGCTTGCGATTTCAAATGTTGTTATTTCTGCTTTAAGAAAATTAATTCCTCCGAGGATAAGAATAATTGTACAGTTAACAGTTGTTGCCTCACTGGTAATTTTAGTGGACCTTATACTGAAGGCATTTGCTTATGATGTGAGCAGACAACTGTCGGTTTTTGTCGGGTTGATTATAACCAATTGTATAATTATGGGGCGCCTTGAAGCTTTTGCTATGGCCAATAAACCGTGGCAGTCCTTTCTTGATGGTATCGGCAATGCTGCAGGATATGGGATCATTCTCATAATTGTTGCATTTTTCAGGGAGCTGCTGGGCTCGGGAACAATATGGGAATACCCGGTATTTGAAAAACTGGGTATTTATAATACGGGATACTTAAATAACGGACTGATGATACTGCCCCCTATGGCCCTTATTACGGTAGGGATAATAATATGGGTACAAAGAAGCAAAAACAGGGATTTATTAGAAACAAATTAAGCGCTGTTTATGGAGAACATTATAAACATATTTGTAAAGTCTGTATTTATAGACAATATGATTTTCGCATATTTTCTGGGTATGTGCTCATACCTGGCAGTGTCGAAAACGGTAAAAACTTCTGTAGGTCTGGGGATAGCAGTGATATTTGTTCTTGGCATTACGGTACCTTTAAACTACCTGATTGATAATTATATACTTAAAGAGGGTGCCCTGGTATGGATCAGCAAGAGACTGGCAGATGTTGATCTCAGCTTCCTGACATTTATAATGTATATTGCAGTCATTGCTTCCATGGTGCAGCTTGTTGAGATGATTATTGAGAAGTTTTCTCCTACCCTTTATAATAACCTGGGTATATTTTTACCGCTTATTGCTGTTAACTGTGCAATTCTCGGGGGTTCATTATTTATGCAGCAGCGTGAATATAACTCAATACTCGAGGCCACGTCATTCGGATTGGGGTCCGGAGTAGGCTGGTTTTTAGCTATTGTTGGAATAGCTGCCATACGGGAGAAGATAAGGTATTCAAATGTACCTGATCCTTTAAAAGGGCTGGGTATTACATTTATTATAACCGGTTTGATGGGTATAGCTTTTATGAGCTTTATGGGCATCAAGCTTTAATTTTTATAAAATTTTATATGCTATTTCTTATTTCAGAGGCCGGTATTATTCTTATCAGTATAGGTGTATTTCAGGTTATTATTCTGGTGCTGATAGCAGGGCTGCTTTATGCGCGTAAAAAATTGACGCCCCAGGGTGAAGTAACAATAAACATTAATGGTGAAGATTATAAAGCTTCTCCCGGCTTATCGCTGCTGACTACTTTATCAAACCAGGGAATATTCCTGCCTTCGGCATGCGGCGGGGGAGGTACCTGCGGGGTATGTAAATGCCAGGTTCTGGAGGGTGCCGGTTCGATACTGCCTACAGAAACCGGTTTTTTTACCCGCAAAGAGCAGAATGATAACTGGAGGTTGAGCTGCCAGGTGAAGGTCAGGCAGGATCTGAAGATTAAAATATCTGAAGAGATCCTTGGCATAAGGAAGTGGGATTGTGCTATTGTTTCCAATAAGAATGTTGCCACATTCATTAAGGAGCTGGTATTAAAGCTGCCTTCGGAAGAAGCTCTGGAGTTCAGACCGGGGGCTTATATACAGATAGATGTGCCCAGGTTCAAAATGAATTTCAGGGATATTGATGTCAGGGAAGAATTCAGGGATGAGTGGGATTTGTATAATATGTGGAACCTTAAACTGGTAAATCCTGAAGATACTTTCAGGGCATACTCGATGGCAAATTATCCGGCAGAAGGGAATATTATAAAGCTGAATATAAGGATTGCAACTCCCCCCTGGGATGGCAGCAGGAACGCATTTAAAAATGTGCCGCCTGGCATATGTTCGTCCTACTTATTTTCACGAAAACCCGGAGATAAAGTAACAGTATCAGGACCCTACGGAGAGTTCTTTATCAGGGATACGGACAGGGAAATGTTATATATTGGTGGCGGAGCAGGAATGGCACCCCTAAGGGCCCATCTTATGCATTTGTTTTATACCAAACAAACAAAAAGGAAAATCACCTACTGGTACGGTGCAAGGTCGAAACGTGAAATTTTCTATGAAAGGGAATTTAAAAAGATAGAAAAGCAGTTTCCAAACTTTAAGTTCTATATAGCCTTGTCAGAGCCCAAGGAAGAGGATAAATGGAAGGGCTATACCGGATTTATCCATCAGGTGATATTTGATGAGTACCTTAGTAAGCTGGATGAGCCTGAAGAGATTGAATATTATCTTTGCGGTCCCCCTTTAATGAATGAAGCGGTTCAAAGAATGCTTTACGACCTCGGCGTCCCCTATGAGATGCTGTCATTTGACGATTTTGGTATTTAAAAACCTGATATTTGTTAACAGACATAATGAAAAATATAATTATTATTAATGCGGCCGTCATGCTTATGGCAGGCATCGGATGTTCCAGGGGTGAATATATAAAGCTGGCAGGTTTCACACAGGGGACTTCCTATCACATAACCTATGAAAGCAGGGACAGCATAAACATGCAGGATCAAATAGACTCATTACTGGCTGATTTTGACAGTACGTTTTCTATTTATATACCGGGCTCAGTCATCTCCCGGATTAACAGAAACGAGTCCGGTACCGTCATAAATGACCATTTTATTGAGGTGTTCAACAAGGCCTATGAAGTATATAAAGCTACTGACGGCGCCTTTGATATTACCGTGGCACCCCTTGTTAACGCCTGGGGATTCGGATTTACTGAGAAAGCCGATGTTGACAGTGCCATGGTTGACAGCCTTCTTCAATATGTTGGAATGGAAAAGGTGGTCATTGAGGACGGCAGGATCATTAAGAATTACAGGGAGATGATGCTTGACTGCAATGCCATAGCCCAGGGTTATGCCGTTGATGTTATTGCCGGCTTTATGGATAAAAAGGATATACGTAACTACCTGGTGGAGGTTGGCGGAGAAATAAGGACAAGGGGTGTTAATCCGGAAGGAAATATGTGGCGTATTGGCATTGACAGGCCTGATGAGAAAAACATAATACCGGGGGCTTATCTGCAGGCAATAGTTGAGCTTCAGAACCGCTCCCTTGCTACATCAGGTAACTACCGCAAATTTTATGAAGTGGACGGTATCAAGTATGCCCATTCAATCGATCCAAAAACAGGGTACCCTGTTATGAAGAGGCTCTTAAGTGCCACGGTCGTTGCACGGGATTGTATTACAGCCGATGCCTATGCTACTGCACTGATGATAATGGGACTGGATAAGGGAAAGGATCTCCTTTCAGAGCATAAGGAGCTGGAAGCTTACCTGATATTCGGCGATGATGAGGGTAATTACCGGACTTACATTACCCCGGGGTTGAGGAGGTATTTACATGAGAAGTAACATTTTTATTTTGGCAGTTTTCTGCAGTGCTGCACCCGCATGCATAGCCTTCTCCTCTGGTTGCACAATATGAAGTCTTATTCCTTTTCCTGTTCCTGTTTACCAGGTTATTGAATATAAGGCTTACCACTATAATAGCGAAAAATAATATTGTTATTATGAGTACTATTAAAATCTTCATAGGTTAAGCCCCCATAAATACTGTCACTTTATTGGTTTCTTTCATTTTACTTAAAGGAATAAGATCAGAAAGTATTTCTTCACCATTAATAATTATTTTAGTTACACCCTTCTGTACTTTATTATTATTAACAACGGTAATATTAAATTGTTTTTTCCTGAATGATCTTCTAACTGTGAATTTTTTCCATTCTGAAGGGATGCACGGGTCTATTTTCAGTCCCTCATATTCGGGCCTTATTCCCAGAATATAGTGGGTTATGGCGAGGTATGTCCATGTTGCCGAACCGCTCAGCCAGGGTATTCTTGAAGCGCCGTGCCTGGGGCTGTATCTGGCATGTGTTGACTGGCATACGACATAGGGTTCTATTTCACGTATTTCAGC
>CAZHQW010000001.1:131699-146435 GCA_964534745.1 uncultured Bacteroidales bacterium | reverse complement strand
GCAAAGGCTTGAAGATATATTCGGACAGGTTGTGAAAGCCGGACTTTTTTCACACCCGTACTGCATGCCTTATGAAAACAACAAACCTGTCTATATCTGCAGGAATCCGAAACATAATCTTAAGGAATACTGGACCACCGTGAGATATTAAGTGTATCAGGCACCTGCCTCAATTAGTCAACGGAGCCCTGCCAGTAACAAAGTGAATATTCCCGCAGCAATTACTGCACCTGCAAAAAAGACATAATCGAGGCCTCCCATTAAATATACAGTTCCCATAAGCAAAGGACCAAGTGTCTGTCCCATGCGCAGAACCATTCCGTTTATCGACATGAAAGCCGCCCTGTTTTCCGTGGAAGAAACTCCGGTCAGCAGTATCTGTATACAGGGCATATTTGTTCCGTGAGCAATACCGGCAATACTTAAAGGTATAATCAGAAGCCATATTCCGTGTACAAGGGGGATCATTACCAGGGCAACTGTATACAAGAAAAAGGAAATTTTCAGGAGGTTCTTTATCTCAAATAATTTTGATAACCTGCCAAGCTGGGATGCGGTGATTGCTGTAGCTGCCGACAGGCATGACATCATTAATCCGATTAAAAGAGGGGAGGCATCATAAAGCTTTTCCAGAAAAAAGGGAAAATAACTCAGATATGATCCGTAAATAATAATAAAAGTAACAAAGCTGGCAGTAAAATAGATAATTACACTGCGGGTTTTGATTACTGCCAGTGCCGACATAAAATATTGCTTCAGGTCTTGGCTTGTACGGGGCTCCGGATTTTTCAGCCTGAAAAGAACAATAAAAGCCACTGGTATTGCAGCTATTGGCAATATAAAGGGGAAATACCATCCTGCAGATGCAAGGAAGCCCCCCAGGGCGGGGTAGCTTGCCGTGGCAATACTCAGAACGCTTGCATTATAGCCCATAGCCTCAGCACGCCTCGAGTTTGAAAAAATGTCTCCGATAAGGGTAATATTTATGGATCCCAGGGATGCTGCACCTGCTCCCTGGAAAAAACGTAAAATAAGCAGTATTTCAAATTTCCTTACAAGGGCACATAAGCCACCTGCTATGCCAAAAAGTAAGAGTGAAGGAACAAGGACATTCTTTCTCCCAAACCTGTCGGCCATGACCCCTAATACAGGAGTCAGCACAATGGCGGGCAGCGTAAAAAAGATTATCAGCAATCCGATTGATTGTTTTGATTTGCCGAATTCATTGGCTATCTGCGGGAAAGCCGGTGTAATGCTTGCCACGCCAAGCACTGCCATCAGTGTTATTAAGAAGATTATTTGCAGATTTTTATCGTAAAAAACAGGACCTGCAGGCTTGCTCCCGCTATTATCATTTTGTTTCTTCATCGTGATCCTCTCCTTTTTTTGCCCGATATATTATATCAGAGTATATTGACAGAAGTTTGTCTTCTTCCTGCTCCCAGCATAACCTCCTGGCCGCCTCCTCAAGGTTCTGTTTCCAGATTTTTATCCGGCTTTTATCCTCAATCATTTCCCTTATTATCGATGCAAGCTGCAAAGGATCAGATACACTTACAGCCAGTCCGATACCATAATCCTTTACAATCCTTGCCATCTCAGGAAAATCAGATACTAAAACAGGAATCCTTGCCTGTATATAATCAAATAATTTGTTCGGCAGCGCATAATAGTAATTAAGACCGATTTTTTCCTCCAGTGAAATACCCAAATCTGCCTGGACAGTATATGAAACAAGGTCATCATATGGCATCCTGGGAATAAACTGCACTTTATTGCGCAAAGCCGGTTTGTCCGCCATTTTTTTCAGTTTACCGGCTATATCTCCATCGCCAATAATTACCAGTTTCGCCTTATCTATATGGTTCATAGCCTCAATAGCAAGCTCAAGCCCCCTTGCCATATTTAATGACCCCTGGTAAACTATTACTTTTTCTCCCTGCTGCCTGATACTCACTTTTATTTCCGGCAGAACTTTAATATACTCGGGAAGATTTCTTATTACCTGCATCCTTATATTGTACTTCTCAGAATATATTTTTGCAATGGACTCGCAGACAGTGTAAGAATGCTCAATACGTGGCAGAATGCATTTCTCAATTGTTGTCCACACTCTCCTTGTAAAATTCCTGCCTGCAAGTTCGGGTACTTCGGTAAAATACTCATGGCTGTCATATACCAGCTTCTTTCTTCTTATTTTTCCAGCAAGATAATTTGCGGGCAGGGTATCCAGGTCATTGGAAATCAAGAGATCGTACTTTCTGAACAAAAGGAAAAAAAACAGCCTTATATTATATTCTGCATAAAAAAGAGGACCCTTGTTGAAAAGCAGCCTGAATCTCTTTTGTTTGTATGGCCTGACAGGTATTTGAAATGTTTTTCCGGTCAGCCTCCCTATTACTAAAATATCGATGCCCAGTTTTAATAAAGAACGGGCCGTTTTGTCCACACGCTGGTCTGTTATAATGTCATTGGTAACAGAAATATATACCTTTATCAAATTTTTAAGCATTTTTTTACTAAAATAAAGATTCTTTACGTAAACAAAACCTGAAAATTGAATTTGATAATTATTTTTGCTGCAATAGATTTGGAAAATGTGCATAATACAAAAAAATTACTCATTAAAAAAGCATAATTCATTCGGACTGGATATCCATACGAAATATTTTATTAAGCTGACCAATCAGGAGCAGGTTATAGACTTTATTAAATCTGACCTGGCCAATATAAGGCCCCTTTATATAATTGGTGAAGGCACCAATATTTTGTTTTGTAAGGATTATAACGGATTGGTAGTCAATCCCCTGATTCGCGGTGTCGAGCTTAAGAAAGAAACTGCAGATCACGTATTATTTCGTGTGGGGGCAGGTGAAAACTGGGATAACTTTGTGAATTTTTGTGTCGAAAATAATTACGGAGGTGTTGAGAATCTTTCTTTTATTCCCGGTAGTGTTGGTGCCTGTCCCATTCAGAATATCGGAGCATACGGGGCAGAGGTGAAAAAAGTAATTGATTCCGTTGAAGCTGTTGATATTGAATCCGCAGAGGTCAGGATCTTCTCCAATAAAGAATGCAATTTCGGCTATCGCAGCAGCATTTTCAAGAGTAAACTTAAAAATAAGTATATTATTACCCATGTTATTTTTAAGCTAAACAAAATACATGAATTCATAGTAAGCTACGGAAGTATTGAAAAAGAACTTGACAAGTTTCCTGAGACCAACATTCAAAATATAAGACTTGCGGTAATAAACATAAGAAAAAGCAAGCTACCCGACCCTTCAGATTTGGGCAATGCAGGAAGTTTTTTCACAAATCCTGTTGTTAATCTTGAGCAGGCAAATTCAATAAGGCAGTATTTTCCTAAAATGCCCTTCTTCAAAGTATCAAATAATGAAGTTAAGCTGTCAGCGGCATGGCTTATTGAACAATCCAACTGGAAAGGCAAGCGTATTGGAAACGTGGGTACTTATAAAAAACAGCCCCTTGTAATTGTAAATTATGGTGAGGCTACAGGTACTGAAATATACAACTTAGCAAAAAAAATACAAAAGGCTGTCAAAAACAATTTTGCCATCAACCTGGAGATGGAAGTAAATATTTGTTAGCAGTTATCTCTAGGTAAGCGTCCCGCAGCATGCCGACATTATGGCTGAAGCTGCTTCCCTGGTTTTAGCTTCGGCATATATCCTTAATACCGGCTCTGTTCCCGATGACCTGACCATAAGCCATTCATCATCACTAAAAAAGAACTTGTACCCGTCCAGCTTTTCGGTCTTAATAACCTCATAGGTGCCAAAAGAAGTAAAGTAACCGGACTGGCACTTCTCCAGAATTTTATTTCTGTCGTTCTTATTAATACTCAAATCCATTTTTTCAAATGCAAAGTTCCCTGTTATATCATATACTTCATTTATAAGCTGCTTCAAAGATCTGCCTGTCTCTATCATCCACTGCCATATCAATAATCCTGACCATATCCCGTCTTTTTCGGGTATATGTGAACCGACTGCTATCTCACCAGACTCCTCACCACAAAGCAGTACTTCATCTGTAAGCATTATATGTGTAAAATCATTAAACCCTACCTTTACCCTTTTCACATCAAGCTTATATTTGGCACACATCTTCTCTATCCTGTTTGTACAGGAGAATCCGGCAATTACTTTTCCCTTGAGCTTCTTATAGCCTACCAGATAGTGAATTAACAGGAGAATAATATGATTGGCATCAATATAATTTCCTTGTTTATCATATAAGGCTAGCCTGTCGGCATCACCGTCAACAGCCATTGCACAGTCTATTTTTTTGCTTTTCCAGATATATTCGGCAAGCTCATGAAGGTTTTTATGAATAGGATCAGGAGGTATGCCCATAAAAGTGGGATTAAGTTCACAATGAAATAATTTTACTCCCTGCAGCAGTTTTTTAAAGACATTCTGTCCGCTGCCGTACATCGCATCAAATGCAAACTTAAATTTTGTGCCCGACAATTTTTCAACATCAAAATTGTCACTTATCTGCTTGATATAAATATTTTCGAGATCGATATAATTAATCATTCCCTGTTCCAGAAGGTAGTTCCAGTTCAGCAGCTCAAGATCTATGTCATAATCAGCAGTAACAAGATTTTCTATATCTTTCATATCTTTTTCCAGCATAGGACCGCCATATTCACCTTTAAGTTTAAATCCGTTGTACTCGGGGGGATTATGGCTTGCAGTAATAATGATCCCGCATTGCGCCTTAAGCTTTATAACCCCAAGGGAAACCATAGGTGTAGACACGAAATGTTCCGGTATATATACACGTACTCCTCTTGAAGCAAGAATTTTTGCCACAGCCTCCATAAACATCTCACCTGCAAACCTGCAGTCGTATCCTATAACTGCTGAAGGATCTTTATACTTCCTGGTTAACCATTGTGATGTGGCAAATGCAATCTTAATTATATTGGTTATAGTGAAATCATTCGCTATAACCGCCTGCCAGCCGTCGGTCCCGAATTTTATTTTTTCCATAATCCTAGTTCATTATTCTGCGTTTATTAAGTGCTCTCTGGTATAAACGTCTATATTTATTATGCTGCTGAAGAGTCCTGGTAAAATAGTGATACCCTGAAAAGTCTTCCCTGGCGCAAAAATAAAGATAATCATGCTTTTTATAGTTTAGGACAGCATTAATTGAAGACTTTGAAGGTATTTTAATCGGACCCGGTGGCAGTCCGTAATATTTGTATGTATTATAAGGAGATTCTATAGAAAGATGCCTGGTAAGTATTCTTCTCATTGCAAAGTCACCGTGTGCAAACCTTACTGTAGGGTCAGCCTGGAGCTTAATACCTTTTTTCAGCCTGTTTATATAAACTCCCGCAATTGTGGGTTTCTCTTCCTCTTTGAGTGATTCCTCTTCAACAATTGACGCCAGTGTAATAACTTCATTCTGCGTAAGATTCATCTTCCCGGCTTTGGCCCTCCTGTTCCTGTTCCAGAACTTATTGTATTCGTCCAGCATCCTGCTGAAAAATTGCTCAGCCGAAGTATTCCAGTAAAACTCATAAGTATCGGGAAGAAATAATCCGATTATCGAATACTCGTTGAATCCCAATCCATTAATATACTCTTTATTATTAAGGAGCCCCATAATTGCAGAATAACCGGCTTCAAGTTTACCTGATACCAATCGTGCCAGCTGTTCTTTGGTCCTTATATTATTAATTGTAAGCCTGACCTTTTCCTGTTCGCCTGAACGGAGCATTATTATCAGCTTCTGGTTAGTCATCCTGTTCCTGATTTTATACTTCCCGGGATAAACATGTTTCTTATAATTCATTCTTTCTGCTGCCCATTCAAATGTTGCTTTGTTCTTAATAAGATTGTTGCTGTACAATATATTAAGGACAGTATCATAAGTTGAGCCCGTAGGAATATATAAATACCGGGACTTTTTATTATTAGTGAAAACGTTTGCCATTTTCACCTTCCTGTAAATGTCAATTCCCTTTATGCCGGCTATGATGAATATAACAAGAATGACATACAATATCCTCTTTATTAACCGGTGTGACCCCATTTTTCAGATTTTTATTACATACAACTGACCGGCTTCATCCCTGAGAACTTTAACCTTTTCTCCCTTGCTGATAAATCCGATTTCAGCTTTGGCATCAAACAGGTCTCCTTCTATCTCCACTATGCCTGAAGGCCTTAGAACTGTATGTGCAATTCCCTCTTTCCCTATCATCTGTTTCTGACGTGCGTCAATACCAATATATCCTTCTTTTTTATCCTGAACGGTATTTAAAGCCAGACTGAGTGATCTTGCCGTTAAGAGCTTTTTGCTTATAATAATTGACATAATGAAAGATACTAAAATAGAAAATACTACCAGGAAAAATGCTTTTAGTACTTTATCCCAGGCTCCCATACCTTCATATTCAAATACAATATTATCAACAAGGCTCATTGTCAATCCGACAATAACCAGTATGATTCCCGTTATACCGGTTATTCCAAATCCGGGAATAACGAAAATCTCCAGGGCTATGAGAATAAGCCCAACCACAAAAACTATGATTTCCCAGTTTTCTGTGAGTCCATGCAGATAAGAGGGGGCAAAGAATATTAAGGCTGCAGCAAGTGCTACTGCAAGCGGAAAACCGACTCCCGGTGTCTGCATTTCAATATATATGCCGCCTACAATTAATATAATCAATATTGCCCTGACTACGGGATTTAAGAGGAATACAACAATAGCTTCAATTGTTGAAGGTTTATATTCTTTAAGCTCGTAATCCGTTATTCCTGCATGACTTAGTACATCACTAACATTCTCGGTGAGCCCTTCACAATATCCGACCTTTATTGCCTCTTCGGCAGTCAGCGTCAGTACCTGTCCGGATGGACTAATGCCCTCGACTTCCAGCTGGGGATCAACCATTGCTTCTGCAATCCTGGGATCACGCAGCCATCTGATAATTGTATCATTATCTTTTATTATCGTATCTTTTCCGTGAGATTCTGCCGTAGCCCTCATCGTTGCCCTCATAAATGACTGGTACTTATCAGGTACAGCTTCACCTGACTGGCTGACAACCGTGCTGGCACCTATACTTCCACCCGGGCGCATATAAATACTGTCGCATGCAATTGAAATTAAAGCGCCTGCAGATATGGCCCGGTTATCAATAAATACAAATATGGGGATATTGCTGTTCAGTATTTTTGTGCAGATGGAATCGGCTATATTTAAAGCTCCGCCATAAGTGTTAAGATGAAGTATCATGTAGTCAGCTCCCAAACTTGCTGCCTCATCCATAGCTTTCTGAGTTATACGCCAGGCAGGTTTCATTATATTGTCCTTGATATCAAATTTATATACCAGGATCTTATCCTTTTCAGAACGTGTATTATTATTTACATTCACTGTATCCGCTGATGTAAAAACAACCAGGGCAAATAAAACTGAAATATTTAAAAGTAACTTAACTTTCATTCCCATTAATGCAAATAATTCATATTTATAATGACAAAGCCTCTTTGTGTGACCAGCATATGCTGTATATATTAAATCAAATATAAACTAATTTAGTTAAAGCCGGAAACTTAATGAAACTGTTTTTACAAACATAGGTAATAACTCTTTTGATTACATTAAATTTTAGTCTCATGTCATTTTTTGTTACATTTGATACATCTGTAAAATTAATATTTATAATAATGAAATACCTGGCACTTGAACATACAACAAAAGGAGTAACCGCAGACGACTTTAAGCCATACCTTGAAGAGGAAACCCGCAAAGTATGGGAACTACATCAAAAAAGCATCATCCGGGAAATATATTTTAATGATAGCCATAATGCTGTCATAATCCTGGAATGCAATGGTCGGGAAGAAGCGAAAACAATTCTTGATTCGTTGCCACTGGTAAAAAATAACCTGATATCATTTGAAATAATGGCATTGTTGCCATATTCAGGATTTTCAAGACTTTTTAAATAATGCCTGCATTTCGGTTTTTCAATTTTTCATACATTTGTAGTTTCTAAAATTCAATTACAATGAATATAACTGCATTAACAGCAATATCTCCTATTGATGGCCGATACAGAAACAAAACAGAAGAGCTGGCCAATTACTTTTCTGAATATGCCTTAATAAAATACAGGGTACATATCGAGATAGAATACTTTATTGAACTGTGTTTATTGCCGTTGAGCCAGCTGAAGAAATTTGACAGCAAATATTTTTCAAAGCTCAGGAAACTGTATAGCGATTTCACCCTGGAGGATGCAGGACAGGTTAAGGATATTGAAAAAATTACAAACCACGATGTAAAGGCAGTGGAATATTTCCTGAAGGAATGTTTTGACAGGATGGGACTGACTGAATTCAAGGAATTCATACATTTCGGACTGACATCACAGGATATAAATAATACTGCTGTCCCCCTGTCACTTAAAGATGCCCTGAATGATGTCTACCATCCATTGATCACAGACTCTGTCAACAGCCTGAATAGCCTATCCGCCCAATGGAAGTCAGTTGCAATGTTATCAAAAACACACGGCCAGCCTGCCACACCAACATTAATGGGCAAAGAGATAAAAGTATTTACAGAAAGACTGTCCATCCAGCTAAATCAATTAAAGGACTTACCTTTCCCGGCAAAATTCGGTGGTACGGTAGGAAATTTTAATGCACATCATGCAGCCTATCCGCAGGTTGACTGGATAAAGTTCGGCAACCACCTGGTAAATGATGTGCTGGGCCTGTCGCGAACACAAACAACCACGCAAATTGAGCACTATGATAACCTGGCGGCAATATTTGACTGCCTTAAAAGGATTAATACAATATTGCTGGATCTTACAAAAGATATATGGGCATATATATCAATGGATTATTTTAAGCAAAAAATAAAGGAAACTGAAGTCAGCTCCTCAACCATGCCTCATAAAATAAATCCGATTGACTTTGAGAATGCCGAAGGAAATCTGGGTGTGGCAAATGCCTTATTTGAACATCTGTCCGCTAAGCTGCCTGTATCGAGACTGCAGAGGGACCTGACAGACTCGACAGTACTCAGAAACATCGGGGTACCCCTGGCACATACTATAATCGCCCTGAAATCGTTAAATAAAGGATTAAGTAAACTGCTCCTTAACGAGGAAACCATTAAAAATGACCTTGATAATAACTGGAGTATCATAGCCGAGGCCATACAGACAATTCTGAGGAGAGAAGGTTATCCTAAGCCATATGAAGTACTAAAGGATTTAACAAGGACACACAAGAAGATAACAAAAGAAAGTATACATGACTTTATTGATAAACTGGGGATCGGTGAAGAAGTGAAGAAGGAGCTCAAGAAAATATCACCAAGTAATTATACCGGGGTCTATTAGAATGAAAGATTTTTTAAAGATTTTAAAGAGATACTTACCTCCCTATAAAAAGTATATCTTTCTGAATGTCATATTCAATTTTTTGGGAGCCCTTTTTGGAATATTCTCTTTTATAACAATGATTCCTGCCCTGAAGATATTGTTTAATTCAAGCAAAAAGGTGTACGGTTTTCTTGATCTCGAATTCCCCTTGCAGAACATAAGGGAAATGAAGCATATTCTTGAACATAACCTTTATGCCTATATTACAAAAATATCTGAAGAACATAGTGCCGTACTTGTATTAATATATATAGGCATTTTCCTGGTTTGTATGGTCTTTCTGAAGGTCGGCTTTGCATATCTTGCAAGTTTTTATATTGTTTATATAAGAAATGGTGTTGTCAGGGATATTAGAAACCAGATCAACAGTAAGATACTTGGCCTTCCTGTGGGATTTTTCACTGAAGAAAGAAAGGGTGATATAATTGCAAGAATGACCGGTGATGTGCAGGAACTGGAAGTATCTATCATGAATTCACTGGATATGTTCTTTAAGAATCCGATTATTATTTCCATTTCAATTATAACGATGGTAATAATGAGCTGGAAGCTGACCTTATTCGTACTCATTCTTTTTCCATTGTCAGGAACTATTATCGGCCGGATTGGAAAAAGCCTGAAAAGAAGATCGCTTGCCGGACAGAATAAAATGGGCGAGCTGCTTTCGACAATAGAAGAGACGCTGTCGGGATTAAGGATAATCAAAGCTTTTACTGCAGAGAAGAAAATTGAAGACAGGTTTTACCGGCAAAATGAATCCTACAGGGGTATAATGAACAAGTTGATGAGGAGGCATCACCTGGCGCATCCTGTAAGTGAATTTTTAGGTACGGTTGTTATAGTGATGGTAATGTGGTACGGAGGCTATCTCATTTTACGGACAAATAACACCCTTGGGCTGGATCCTGAGGAATTCCTGGTATACCTGGTAGTTTTCTATAATATTATTAATCCTGCCAAGGCTTTCTCCTCTGCATTTTATACTATTCAGAAAGGACTGGCAGCCATAACGAGAATAGATAAAATCCTTGAATCCAGGTCTGACATAACAGAGATAAGGAATCCTGTTGCGATAAAGAAGTTGACGGACAAAATAGAATACAGGAATGTGTCCTTCAGGTACCAGAAAGAATATGTATTAATGAACATAAATCTAACTATTAATAAAGGAAAGACAATAGCGCTGGTCGGACAGTCAGGAGCGGGAAAATCAACGATGGTGGACCTTCTTCCCCGGTTTTATGATGTTACTGAAGGAGAAATACTGATAGACGGCCATAATATCCGCAACCTTAATCTGCATGATCTCCGCAATCTTATGGGAATAGTCACGCAGGAGCCTATCCTTTTCAACGACAGCTTTTTAAATAACATAGCTTTCGGTGTAGACCAGGCAAGTGAAGAAGAGATAATCAGAGCGGCCAAAATAGCAAATGCCCATGAGTTCATTGTCAATACAAAAGACAGGTATGATACAAACATAGGCGACAGGGGCACAAAGCTTTCAGGCGGACAGCGCCAGAGAATAAGTATTGCAAGGGCAATATTAAAGAATCCGCCCATACTTATACTGGATGAAGCCACCTCATCACTGGATTCGGAATCTGAAAAGCTGGTCCAGGATGCCATTATCAGGTTAATGGAGAACAGGACTTCTATTGTTATAGCCCACAGGTTATCCACAATAATGCATGCAGATGAGATATGCGTTTTAAAGGAAGGTAAGATAGTTGAAAGGGGGAAACATGATAAACTGCTGCTCTCCGACGGTGAATATAAGAAATTCTACGAATTGCAGAGTTTCAATTAATTATTATCTATGAAGGTTACAGGCTTCACATTTATCAGGAATGCCATTAAATATGATTATCCTGTTAAGGAATCAATTATTTCCGTTCTCCCTTTATGTGACGACTTTGTTGTAGCTGTCGGCAGGTCCGATGACGGTACGCTGGATTTAATAAAAAGCATAGATAAAAATAAAATTAAGATAATAGAAACTGACTGGGATGATTCCCTGAGGGAAGGCGGACGAGTATTGGCTGTGGAGACAGACAAGGCGTTCAGGGAAGTGCCTGAACGCTCTGACTGGGCCTTTTATATTCAGGGTGACGAGGTAGTGCACGAAAAATACCTGGATACTATTGAAAAAGAAATGATAAGATGGAAAGACAAAAGGGATATCGACGGTTTATTGTTCAAATATCTGCACTTTTACGGCTCCTACGATTATGTCGGGGAATCATACCACTGGTACAGGAGGGAAATAAGGATTATCCGTCCTTCGAAAAATATTTATTCCTACCGCGACGCACAGGGTTTCAGAAAAGACAATAACAGGAAACTGGGCGTTAAGCTTATAGATGCCTTTATTTATCATTACGGCTGGGTAAAAGAACCCGGGGCAATGCAGGGCAAGCAGGAAACCTTTCACAAATTCTGGCATAATGATGAGTGGATTGAACAGCATGTGGCTAAAGCAGACGAATTCGATTACTCAAAAATTGATGCTTTGTCCCTTTTCAAGGGAACACATCCTAAAGTTATGGAAGAAAGAATAAAAAGGAAAAACTGGCAGTTTGACTATGATATATCACGTAATAGTTTTAAACTCAAAGATAAGGCAAAACGTTTCATTGAAAGAATTACAGGCTACCGCGTAGGTGAATACAGGAATTATAAAATAATAAAATAATATCCTAACGGCCCAGGAAGTCTTCATAACTGACCTGAACAAAGGCCCTTCCCCTCCTAATATATTCATCACGCGCCGTGCCCTCAAAAACAATAACCTGTCCGTTTACATTGTCATGCGCAAACCTTGCGCTGTCCGATACATACCCGAATCCGTTATTGTAAGTGTACAAGGTAAAGTTGACATAGGAATCAGATAGTATGTCCCTGCTGAAGATAAAATCCGCGGATGGTAATCCCAGCTGGTTAAGCAGGGTTTTGGGAATATCGGTTTGCGAGGCATAGTTTGATATTACAGTATCGGTCTTTAATGCCCCGCCAATCCAGAGCATGGGTATCATGTGCGTGAGAAAGCTGTTAACAGGTGTATTATCCGGATATATGCTGCCGTGATCTGAAACGAATATTATAAGTGTATTATCCCACCAGCTTCTTGACCTGGCCCTGTCAGCAAAGCTGCCTATACAGCTGTCGGTATAAAATGCAGAATTAAACAGCCTTGTATTTATGTCACTGCCTTCAAAATGTGGTTTTACAGGTATATCAAAAGGTTCGTGGTTGCTTAATGTAAAAAAGACCTTAAAGAATGGCATAATTGTGTCTTTATCAATATCTTCAAAAAACCTCTCAAACATTATATGATCAGGGACACCCCAGCTTGTAATAACCTTTGATGACGGAAAATCCTTTTCCGAAATAATCTGCTTAAAGCTTCCGTTTATCAGGTATGAACGAAGGTTGAAAAAATCTATATCACCCCCGTAATAGAAACTTGTTGAATAGCCGTTCTCTGCCAGCACTGCAGAAATAAAGGGCAATGTCTGGGTCTTCCTCGGAAACTTCATTACCGAAGTAATTCCATGTGCAGGGTAACCGCTTATTATTGCCGCCAGTCCTTTATCTGAACGCGATCCGCTGGCATAGAAATTTGAGAAGAAAACACCTTCATTTACCAGGCGGTTGAAGTTCGGGGTAATGTCCTTCCTGCTCCCGTATTGTCCGGTCAGCTTGGAAGTGAATGATTCCAGTACTACGAGTATAATATTTGGCTTGTTTGAAGTCAGTACGGCGTTTGTCTCACCTTTATTATTATACAGCTTATTTACAATGTTAAGGGCGGTCTCATTGTCATAAAAAGCAAACGGGTTACTTTTTGTCTCTTTATGAGTGAATGAGTCCCCAATATTCCAAAGCAGATTTACCGATGCATGGTTGACAAATGAATTTTCATGGAAATAGGCAGTGCTGATATTTACGGGCGAGGTGCCAAATCCCCCTCTTATAGGAATAATCAACAATGTCAGAATGAGGAAGAAAATGACCGCAGACAGAATTCCTGCCCTCCCGGCATTCCTTATAAAAACCGCTACATACTTCAGATATAGATAAATAAAAGCAAAAGAGGATGCAGCAATAAATAAAAGAGAAATGACAATAGTATACCATTTAACAGATGCCAGCATTTCCCCCGGTTTGTTTATATACAGAAGGGGCGTATTGTCGAGCCTGAATCCCCAGTATTTATACAATTCAAGGTCAATTGTTACAAGAACCAAAGAAATTACCAGTACTGCAATTGTATAGATATTCAGGATGAAATAGAAGACCTTTCTGTTTATAATTGAAAAAATAATAAGGATTATCACCGGTAAAATAAGAATATAACCGGTAGCTGAAAAGTCAAGTTTCAGCCCGTGAATGAATATTCCGGCCCACTCAGCAATTCTTAACTGAAATGACAGTGAATTATGATAAAATAAAAAAATAAGTTTGCAGGCCACAAAAAAAGCTAAAAAGAACAAAATATAAGCTATGAGAAACTTTAACCTTTGTTTCATCAGTCCGGATTTTTTATAATAAAAATTCAAATTTAGAATAATTTTTAAATTGTTACTATTAATTAAATATGGGGCAGGAATTATGAAATATTAGCAGGGTGTATTATTTTAGCATCCTTTATGAAGCAAAAGCCGGTTTGTACGTATGAAGATTCTTATTGTATTTAACAACCGCATACCTGCACTAAAATACGGAGGAAGGGAAAGGGTTATATTATGGCTGGGCAGGGAACTTGTAATGCAGGGGCACAAGGTCTCTTACCTTGTCAGCAAAAATTCATATTGCAGTTTTGCAGAAGTACTCACATATAATCCTGATATTAGCTACGACAGGCAGATACCTGATGATATTGACCTGGTGCATGTTCACTGCTATTTAAATGAAACAATAAAAAAGAAACCCTGCATATACACTATTGGCGGTAATTCAACAAGGGAACAGGAATTTGATATAAATACGGTATTCCTTTCCAGAGACCATGCAAAAAGGCATAATGGGGAAGTATTTGTTTACAACGGACTGGATCCCGATGAATACGGAAAACCTGTTCTTGATAATAAAAGAGACTATGTTCATTTTCTGGCCAAGGCGGCATGGAGCGTTAAAAATGTAAGGGGAGCAATAGACATAGCAAAAAAGGGAGGCTATAAAATAGAAATAATAGGAGGATACAGGCTGAACTTTAAAATGGGCTTCAGGCTGACACTGGAACTAAATGCACACTTTAACGGCATGCTTGGGGGAGAAAG
>CAZHQW010000001.1:104691-131599 GCA_964534745.1 uncultured Bacteroidales bacterium | reverse complement strand
AATTTTACGGCAAAGCATATGGCTGATAGCTACTTAAAGCTTTACGAAAAAGTATTGAACGGGGAAAAGTTAAACAGCAGAAAACCAGCGTTTAAGGTTACTGAAAAAAGAAAATTATTAATATTGGAAGAGTAGTATATTTTATGCAATCAAAAGTGTGATGTCAAGCATTAATCTGTATATTAATCACCTGATAGCCTTATTTAAAAGACTTATCTTTCTTCTGCTGGCTTTCAGCATGCTGCGCCTGATTTTTTTCCTGTTTAACCTGAGTTCTTTTGTGCCGGGATCTTTTCAAAATATTTTTAAAGCATTCCTGTTCGGCATAAGGTTCGATTTCATAGTTATTTTCTATCTGAATTTACCATTTATCCTTATGCATTTTATACCGGGCAACTTTAAAGATAACAATACATACCAGCAGGTACTCAGGTATTTATTTGTTACCGTTAACATAATTTTATTGTCAGCTAACTTTATTGATGTCGAATATTTCAGATTTCTAAACCGGCGGAGTGGGACGGAATTAATAAAAATGCTGGTCAAGAGCTCAGATACAATTTCATTATTGCCTCATTATATAACAGATTACTGGCATATTACATTTTTATGGTTATTAACGGCATGGGCACTATGGAAATTCTACCCTAAAGTACAACCTGTAAAATGGAATATAAGATTAAAACCTGTTTATTCGGAAATTATTCAGATTACCTCTGCCATAATTATCCTGGGTATATTCTTCATGTTTTCCAGGGGTATAGAGACCAAGCCGGTAAGAATAAACACCGCCCATAAATATGCAAGTCCCCGATACATACCACTGCTTTTTAATACCCCTTTTGTAATGCTAAATACAATTAGCCAGAAAGACCAGATCAAAGCGGATTATTTCGATTTCGAATATTCCGAGGAAATATATTCACCAATAAAACATTATGGCAGCAAGGGAGCTTTTAAAGATCAAAACATAATAATTATTATTCTTGAGAGTTTCTCAAAGGAATTTATTGGTGCTCTTAATCCGGCACAAAAGGGATACACTCCTTTTCTGGATTCACTGATAAATGAAAGTCTTGTTTTTGATAATGCTTTTGCAAATGCCAACAGATCCCTCGATGCATTACCGGCAATAGTCACCTCGTTGCCTCCTCTTAATCGCTCGACATTAATCACATCAATATATTCGACAAATGAGCTTGACGGAATAGCCAGTATCCTGGATGACAAGGGTTACCACACTTCGTTTTTTCACGGTGGCCAGAACGGGACAATGGGATTTGACTATTTTTGTAAAAGTGCAGGTATAGAAGAGTATTATGGAGAAAGTGAGTATCCTGATAAAAGGGATCATGACGGGATGTGGGGAATTTTTGATGAAGAGTTTTTCCAGTTTTTCGCCGGCAAATTAAATGATTTCGAACAGCCCTTTATGTCAGTATTATTTTCCCTGTCATCCCATCCTCCTTATACCATTCCTGAAAAACACAAAAATAAATTCAACAGGAGCAAGGAAAAAATACTTAATAGTATTGCATATACTGATTATTCCCTTAAACGCTTTTTTGAAACGGCTTCCGGATCTGACTGGTTCAGCAATACATTATTTATTATCTGTGCCGATCATACTACATGTCCGATTGAAAAGCTATACGGCACGCAGATTGGCAGGTATAAGATACCTGTAATATACTACCACCCGGGTGACACAAGCTTAAAGGGAATAAACCACAATATAACCCAGCAAATTGACATTTTTCCCTCGGTAATGGATTACCTCAACTATAATAATAAGTTCATTGCATTCGGGTATTCGGTCTTCAGTCAAAAAGAACCGAGGTTCTGGTTCTGCCATAACAGGGGTGCATATTATATTGCCGATTCGGCATATCTCCTGATTTTTGACGGACTGAAAAGTATTGAACTGTATAACTATAAAAAAGACAGCCTTCTGCAGAAAAACATTATCTCTGAAAAACCGCAAATAGCCGGGTATCTCGAAAATAACATAAAAGCTATTTTACAGAACTTTCAATACAGGCTTGAAAAAAATATGCTGGCTGATACAGTAATATTGTCCACCTTAATATCCGGAGATGCGAATCCGGATTAGTGAAATCTTAATATGAATTATAAGAGTGGATATCTTCGAGGCTCTTTCTCTTCTTTTCGCGTAACTCGTCTGAAGCGGGGTAGCCAACCGTTATTATCAGCTCTGCCCTTTTATTTTTGGGAATATTGAGCAGTTTTTTAACTTTTTTTTCATTAAACCAGCCCATAATACATGTACCGAGTCCTTCGGTAACTGCCTGGAGACAAAAGTGTTCAGTTGCTATTCCCAGGTCAATTAATGTATAGGCTTTGTTCTTTATAATCCCTCCCAGTTTAGAGGTAATATTAGGGCTTTCCCTGACTACTACTATATGTACAGGTGCCTGTTTGGTGAAATGGTTCATTGATAAGATACGATCTTCAGCTGCATCGGCCAGGGCATTCTTAAGCCCGGTATTGTTGACTACTATGAATTTCCATGCCTGCGCATTGCATGCCGAAGGGGCAAGCCTGGCTGCCTCAAGGCACCTCTTGATCTTTTCAGGTTCCACAGGCTTGTCCTTATATTCCCTGACGCTTTGCCGTGATCTTACCAGTTCAAGGAAATTGATATTATTATTCATTAACCGGATTTTTATAAGTCTCTTTTTCTAAGTATCAGGTAAATTGCCAAAGTTAATATTATTATATAAATGCATACTATAATTAAATCATCCCAGGCAATGTAATCCTGAACTTCACGCAGGATATATTTCTTGAATGGCAGTCTTATCAGGTTGTTGATAGCTTTCAGAGGCAGCAATCCCTTTATCCATTCAGTCTTTATTCTTAAGACTATTATTGGCTCAATTATCAATGTATACAGGAAAAGAAGGCCCATTGCCAGTCCGGTTCTCTTTATCAGCACACCTATAAAAAGAGCGAAAAGCAGATAGGCCGATACCTGGAGCATATATGCAGGAATAAATTCCATATAGGTTATAATATCATGAAGGTCCCTGGTGCCCGAATATAAAAATCCGAGTACAAAGCCTGCCAGCAAAACGAATATCGCTGAAGCAAGGCTTAACAGGAAAACAAGGAACAACTTGGAAACAAGGAAATCCCAGCGGCTGAGTCCGTTCATAATATTCTGCCGCAGTGTGCCATAGCTGACTTCATTTGTTATTGATATTATCACATAGATAGCAAGTATAAACTTCAGGAATCCGGCCACACATGTAAGATTATGCCACACATCTGGAAATTCGTATATGGGGATCCTGGATGGATCAACTATGTTGCTTATTGACTCTTCCTGCTTCGCAAGGAAGTCCAGAAAGAATTTACCACTGAAGAAAATCGTTAAAAGAATCAGGAAATAAATACCTGTAAGGGTCCAGAATGTTCCATTGGATCTGATTTTTAGCAGTTCAATCCTGATTATCCTCTTCATTTTGATCCGTTTAAAATATCAAGAAACTGTTGTTCAAGGCTTTTCTTTTGAACAACCAGATGGGTCGGCATTATATTATTATCAAAAAGGAATTTACTCAGATCAGAAACTGATTTATCTGTATCAAGTGTAACAACTATCTTTTCATCTTCCTTTTCATATTTTAAAACACCGGAATACTTATTTATAATTTTTTCAAGCCTGCCCGTATCCTCTGAACCTACTTCAACAACCTGCTTCTCCCCGCTCACATCATTGACCTCCCCGTAATAAATAATCTGACCGAAATTCAATACCGCAAAATGTGTACACACCTTCTGGACTTCGTCAAGGAGGTGACTGGCAAGTATAACTGTTTTACCTTTCCCGCTTGCCTTTTTTATCACATCACGTATTTCGGCTATACCCTGGGGATCCAGACCGTTTGTCGGCTCGTCAAGGACCATCACCTGCGGGTCGCACAGCAAGGCTGAAGCTACTGCAAGACGCTGTTTCATGCCCAGGGAATAAGTCCTGTATTTATAATCCTTCCGCTCTGCCAGTCCGACCTCCCTCAGCACATTATCAATGTTATCATAACCTATGTTTTTTGTATCCGCAACTATTTTTAAATTCTGCACGCCTGTCATATAGGGATAAAAAGCAGGTGTTTCGAGCGTTGAGCCTATTTTCTGGCGGTTTTCCTTCTTTTTATAGTTGCTGAACCACTCGTAGGTTCCGCTCGTGGCATTTATTACATCCAGGATTATTCCCAGTGTAGTTGTTTTTCCGCTGCCATTGGGACCCAAAATGCCGAAAACGCTTCCTTCAGGGATATCAAGGGACAGGTTCCTTACGGCCTTTATCCTGCCATAATTTTTAGATATATTATTGATTATCAGAACATTTTTCAAGGCAAACCTGTTTTTCTTAAGTCAATTTTATTTTTAAAATCCATGAATTTTCTGAAATCTATGCTGCCTTTAACATCAATAATAACCAAATTTTGGGTATTATCAATAAGTGCAGCAAATCCAACCGTTTTATTTTTCCTGTCCCTTTTATACAGATTGATCTCAGATCCCTTTTCATTAATTAAAAGCAGGGGTACATATTTCTCATTTTCCAGTTCGTTTTTAAGGTCTGCGATTTCCTGGTCATTAAACTGCTGTTTTTCCTTTATGTAATAAAGTACCATGATTTTTTCTATGTCTTTGATCAAATCTTCAAATGCAGGTTCATTTTCAGTATTCAGCATTTTTATTGTACTGCTGTAAAAGAAAAGATTCTGGTCTTCCTTATAGCTTTTTCTGAACCTTTCAATACTTCTGCTTTGTGATAGTAAAACCAGGGGGATTAATACGGAATAAAACAGGATCAATATTCTCTTCATATTTATAATATATATATGATCTGGACATGATACTCATTCAGGACGAATAAAATAAAAAAAAATTACATTTCAGTATAGATTTTAGTAATACTTTAATAATTTTATTAAATAAAAATGGGCATTCCATTTTTAATATGCAAATTTTTATAATGTTGATGCAACCTTAGTTCAAGAATTCCATCTGTTAATATATAGTAAAACATTATAAAGTAAAATAAGCCAGTATATAGTATGAGAAATGTCAAGTCAATATTAGCCTGCCTTTTGATATTATTGCTTTCTTTTACTTGCGAAAATAAAGAAGACAGCTCACAGGAAGCACCTGAAAAACAAATTATAGGGGAATGGGAATGGATTGAATCAATTTATTATTATACAATGTCAGGCGTACCATATGTCATGAATCCCGATACAGTGGGCTATTCCCTGAAGCATGTATACCTGCTTGACGGCACACTGAAAATATATAAGAACGATATTCTGGAGACTTCCTGCAGCTACTGGTTTGATAAGATAGTATACCCAAACGGGACTGAATCGGACTTAAGATTGATGACACAGAAAGATGATTTTGTCAAATCTGTTAAATTCAATATAAGCAATGATACGCTAGTACTTGATAATACGGAAGTAGATGATGCCAGGCGCATATTTATAAGAAAGAGATAGTCTTTTACCGGCATTAAACCTGTCCGATTACCCAGTCAAGGACTTCCTGGAGCATCTCCTGCGAAGGTGGCTTGATAAAGCCGCACGATACAAGCTCATGAGTTATTTTCCTTGAGCGGTCAATATCATTTCTTGCCCTGCTGCTAGCCTGCTCCCTTGACAGAGATACTCTGGCCACACCCTCTTTTATCGCCTGCATGGCAACATCGGCTGCCTCCTGGATAAATACTTCGGTTTCATCCATCTTGGGAATTATATTATCAGGACTAATACCTCTCTTCTCGGCAAAATCAGCCAGTGAATGGGCAGCAGCTATAGCCATATGGTCAGTAATCTTTTTAGCCCTCACCATTAGCGCCCCCTTAAGTATACCGGGGAATCCCAGCGAATTGTTGACCTGGTTGGGAAAATCCCCGCGTCCGGTAGCCACAATATAAGCACCTGCCTCTGTAGCAGCATAGGGATAAATCTCAGGGACAGGATTTGCACATACAAACACTATTGCCTTATCTGCCATAATGCTTATCCACTGAGGTTTTATAACATCGGGACCCGGCCTTGAAAGTGCGATTAAAACATCAGAGTTCTTCATCGCATCCTCAAAATTCAATGTTTTACTTTTATTGGTGCTCTGGCATAACTCCCACTTCCTGTAGAAGCGCTGATCTGACCTTATATCTTCTCTTCCCGCATGGAGGGCTCCCTTTGTATCAAACATAATGATCTTTCCAGGGTCAGCACCTTCAGTTATCAGCAGCCTGGCAATAGTAGTATTCGAAGCCCCTGCTCCCAGCATTGTGATCTTTATTTCATCTATTTTTTTATTTGCCAGCTTCAATGCATTAATCAATCCGGCCAGCGTCACACAGGCTGTGCCCTGGGCATCATCGTGCCACACAGGGATAATACACTCTTCACGCAGAGTATCAAGAACCTTGTAACAGTTGGGCTGTGATATGTCTTCAAGATTAACAGCTCCGAAACTATGCTGCACCATTTTCACAAACTGGATAATTCTGCCGGCATCGTTCTCACCCTTTTCATTCTTGCTGTCAATACATAAAGCTATGGCATCTATCCCTCCCAGGTACTTCATCAGGAAAGCTTTTCCTTCCATCACCCCTAATCCGCCCGGAGGAGTGCAGTCCCCGTCTCCCAGGACACGTGTTGAGTCACTGATTACCGCTACCAGGTTGCCCCTGTTTGAAAGCTCGTATGAATCGTCATTATTGTCCCTGATGCTGGTAGATACTCTTGATACGCCCGGTGTATACCATACATTAAACCAGTTAAATCCCGGAACCGGAGCTTTAGGTACTACCTGCATCTTGCCTCCGTAAAACTTGTGTGCCTTTTCAGCCAGCCTTTTCAGAAATAGTGTTTTGGCCCTGGCAAGTTGCTCCTGCGTATATCCTTCAGGAAAAACATTATCCAGATTTCCCAGTCCCAAATCAATAGCCTTTTCTCTTTTCGCCATCTGAAATCGATTTAAATATTAATAAAGACTAAAATATGCGGTTCATCTCCTCCTTTAAGAACTTAATCGCATCACCTGTATGGATCTTTTCCTGTGTCATTAAAGATGAAAGAATCTCCTTGCTGAGAGTAATTGATTTCGAATCGCCCTTAACTTTGTCTGCTGCAATATTAATTAGCTGTATTACATTGGCCCTGGCATTCTTAACTACTTCCCAGGATTTGTTTGAAATATATAATTGCTGTGATAGATTGTGTTCCCATTCGATTCTTATTGTATTTATTAATTCCGTATGCAGCTCCTTGCTTGAATAGCCAGGTTTATTTACACGCACAATAAGGCTTTCAGGTGATATTCGCTCAAGTAACAATATGATTCTTTCATATGCCTGCAGGCGCAAAGGTGTAATAATATCCTGATTCTTCAGTACAGACTGGTGTTTTCTCTTTTTATCCTCATTATCAAAATATTTCTTTAAGAAATAGAACGCTGTAAGAAAAACAATTAATGAAGGCAGTATATATTTCAATATCTCAATAATGTCTTTCATAGCCATGGCATTGTAAAAATTATAGTTTACAATATTAAATAATTTATGATAAAAAGATTATTTTTATTTGCTCAAATATTAAAGTATTTATTAATGGAAAGTGTATCAGCAAGAATAGCAAATCTTTCGACATCGGCAACCATAGCTATGAATCAGAGAGGCAAAGATTTAAAAGCACAGGGAATAGACGTAATAAATCTCAGTGTGGGAGAACCCGATTTTTTTACACCTGCTCATATAAAATCAGCAGCAAAGAAAGCTATTGACGATAATTTTTCATTTTATCCGCCAGCCCCGGGCTTTCCTGATCTCAGGGAAGCTATATCAAATAAGTTTAAAAAAGAAAACAACCTTGATTATTCTCCTGAACAGGTTGTAGTATCTGCAGGAGCAAAGAATGCACTTGCTCATGTTATGCTGTCACTGGTGGACAAAGGTGACGAGGTAATTGTCCCCGCTCCCTACTGGGTAACTTATGTTGAGCTTGTTAAAATAGCTGAAGGCATAAATGTTGTAATTAACGGACGAATAGAAAACAAATTTAAAGTCACTGCAGCCCAGATTGAAAAATCTATTACCCCCAAAACCAAGGTAATACTGTTATGTTCACCTTCAAATCCTACCGGTGCTGTTTATACCAGGGATGAACTCAGATCAATAGCTGAGGTGGTTGAAAAAAATCCAGCCATATTTGTCGTCACTGATGAAATATACGAACATATAAATTTTGTAGGAAAACATGAAAGTATTGCCCAGTTTGATTCTATTAAGGAAAGGGTTGTTGTAGTAAACGGGGTTTCGAAAGCTTACGCGATGACAGGATGGAGAATAGGATATATAGGGGCCCCCCTGTGGCTCGCAAGGGCCTGTATAAAACTGCAGGGACAATTACTTACGGGTCCGTCCACTATAGCACAAAAGGCAGCTGTTACAGCTCTTAACTCAGACCAGTCCTGTGTTTCGGAAATGAACAAAGCTTTCAGGAGAAGAAGGGACCTTATCATAAGTCTGCTGAAAGATATTAATAGTTTAAAGACCTGCGTGCCGGACGGTGCTTTTTATGTCTTTCCCGATGTCAGTTCATATTACGGGAAGTCTGATGGTGAAAGAAAGATCAAAAACTCAACCGATCTATGTATGTATCTCCTTGAAAAAGCACATATTGCCACTGTGCCCGGCGAGGCATTCGGTGAACCCTCGTGCATAAGGATTTCATTTGCAACATCAGATGAAAATATAGTGGAGGCCATCGGGAGGATGAAAACCTACCTCGACAAGCTTTGCCAGCATAAAAGCAATGATTAAAATCACCTGGTTAGGATAAGCTATCTCATCTGTTTAACTTTGAATTAGCCCAAATCCTTGATTAACTTTATAAGTGAATTCTTATAAAGAAAGAGGTTGTCATGACTATATTATCTGCAAACGGACTTAATTTTCCTAAAAGGATAGGGGACAAAACGGCATTTCAGCAGGCACGAATATTGTCAAGACAGGCAATTGAGCGAGCTAAAAAAATAAGGTATATTGAATGGCCTATATTCAACTTCTCTATTGATAAGGCATTGTCGAATCTTACCTGCCGGGCTAACTACTGACACAGGTTAATAAGTTTGAAATTAACGCAGCTATAAATCTTACCGCAAGTTTTTTTTCTGTTCTGTGTCAAATGAAAAATATGCGCTACCTTAGTCCGTGTAATCTGCATAAATGACTGACAAGGAATTAGTAAGAGAAATAGGCAAGGGCAACCAACATGTATTCAGGATATTTGTTGAAAAGCATCAATCAACTGTCTTTAAAATTTGTAATGGGTTTATTCATAATAAAGAAGACTGTGAAGATATTGTACAGGATGTATTTATTGAAGTATACCAGTCCATTCATAATTTCAGGGGCGAAGCAAAGCTGACAACATGGCTGTACAGAATAGCAGTGAACAAGTCACTGAATTATCTGCGTAAAAATAAAATAAAGAGAAACCTTGCCAGTTTAGAATCATTATTTGGCAGTGATAAAAACAGGCTAAGTAAAATTGAAGACAATAGCATAAGACCTGATGAAAATATTGAGCAAAACGAAAGGGCCCGGATACTGTTCAGGGCAGTCAGCGCACTTTCGACAAACCAGCGTATAGCATTTATACTTAACAAATACGAAGATCTGTCCTATAAGGAAATTGCAGAAATAATGAATACATCTTTGCCTGCTGTCGAGTCACTAATTCACAGAGCCAAGATAAATCTTCAGAAAAAACTCTATGTGCATTACAAAAAAAAATTATAATGGCGCGCCAGTTTTAAAAAAGATATGTGTCAAATTAATAACATGGGTAAAAAATGAAATGTAATAACATAAATAAGGACCTTATATTTTTTGCCGAAGGCAGTCTTACAGGAAAAAGAAAGGAAGAAATCAGCAAACACCTTTCAGAATGTAAGATATGCCGTGATTTTGCCAGGGAACTGGAGTTAGCTTTAAAGATAATTGAAAAAGAAAAGGAACTTGCTGTTAATCCTTTTCTTTATTCCAGAATAAGCGCTAAAATAAGAAGCAACGAAGAGGCAGCAAAAGTATTTGTAAAAACTGCCGTGAAGCTTCTAAGACCGGTATTTATCGCCCTGCTTATTTTAACAGGTATATTCTCGGGATTTAAACTCGGCAGTTATTATAGTGAAAAATACTCTTACAGCGACCCTCAATCTCAGACAGTAACATATTATCTGAATGATTTTCAGCATGAGTCAGTTGAGAGTATTTTATTATCACAGGAATTAGAAAATTAAAATATTATTGATATGAAAACCTATTTTACAAGATACAGAATCCTGATCTGGCTGGTAATTATTCTGCTGGTCATAAATATTTCAGCCATAACAACCATTTTTTTAGGTCTTAACATAGGGGACAGAAAAGAACCCCGGCCTTTTCACAGACGGATTGAAATGCACAGGCACCATGACGGCAGGTTTTTTGAAGAAAACCTGAATCTCAGTCCGGACCAGCATGCCCAGTTCAAGGCATCGAGGCATAAATTTTTCTCTGAAGCTAAAAAACTGGCAGGACAGATGCATGATAAAAGGGTAGAATTTGTAAATGAGCTGGCATCTCCTGAGCCTGACACATTAAAACTAATGGAAATAGCTGACGAAATAGGCATGCTCCATTCAAAGCTTAAGTATCAGACTTATAAACACTATATTGAAATGAAGAACATATGTAATAAAGAGCAGGAAGAAAAGCTAACCAGGATATTCAAATCCATGCTTTACAAAGAAGATGGTTTCATTTCTCCGGGAGGCAGGCATGATAAAAAATACGGAAGGCCTGCTCATCCAAGATGAAATGAATTTTAATAATTGTCCAACTTTTAATTTTAAGGAAATGAAAAAATCGAATTTAATAAAATCAGGATTATTGATAGGAGCAATATTAATGATCATGTGTCAGGTAGTAACAGCACAGAACAGACACAGCCACAATCGCTGGATGGCCGATTCAGCTCCACAGTACAGGCAGTTTAATCATCCTATTCCTAATCTTACGGAGGAGCAGCAGACAAAAATCCATGAGCTCAGGACGGCGCATATGAAGACCATGCTTAAATACAAAAATGAGATAAACGAGAAAGAAGCGCGGTTAAATACATTGCAGACAGAAGACAATGCTGACATGGATAAGATATATAAGGTAATTGATGAAATAGGAGCTTTAAAAACAGAAATGAATAAGAAAAAAGCCCTTTTGCGTCAGGAGATAAGAAAACTGCTCAATGATGAGCAAAGGGTATTCTTCGATACCAGATCATTTAATAAGAAACATTGCAATTATCGTGGACAGGGGAACAAGCACAGAGAGGGCCCGGGGAACAAGCACAGAAACAGTCCGGACAACCAGTAAAAAAAAGCTCTGGCGTCACAAAAAAATGGGGCGCCAGAGTGCTTACATAGCAATTAACTGTCTACTGGAATTATCGAAAAATCAGGTAAAGATTATCTGTGTCCCTTCGCCGTCAGCCAGTCCGTAAAAATCGCCCACAGTTATGATATCCTTCACATGCTCGGTCAGATCTTCCTTTTTCAGTTTGAACATGTCTGTTCCAAGCTTACAGGCGTAAACCTCCCCTCCCCCTGCGGTGATCATATCAAAAAACTCATCTACCGGGGGAATATCAAGTTTATCCATTTGATTCTTCATCATTGCAGACACTCCGGACTCAACACCGGGAATAAGTCCCATTAGCGTCGGGAACGGTAATCCTCCGGGCATTCTTAGAGAGGGATTGCCAACAGTGGCAGTATGAAGTTTATTCATCCTGTTTTTAGTCACTGCATCCAGACCGAAAAATGTAAAAAAGAGTTTCGTTTCTATACCTTCCATGACAGCCCCGTTTGCAAGTACCAGGGCTGCGTATACATCTTCTATTGATCCCCTGGCACAAATGATAAGTACTTTTTTCAGGGGATGATTATTTTTTATGTTCATTTTTATCAAGTTATAATGATTAATATACTCAAATGCAGCTTGCCGGTTTAGGTACACCTGCTATCCTTGTTGCTTTTTTCAGGGGTGCACCCGGAAACAGCTGGTAAAGCTCCTTTATATCGACTATACCCGATTTGCCTATCCTTCTCAGAGACAGGGCTTCACCGTCACGGGTTTTTTCCCGTATATAGTCAATAACCTTAAAATGTCTTTCCGAAAGTTCAAGACCTTCTTCCTTAGCAATAGCTATTGCTATGTTCCTGTTCCATTGTTCAGAATCGAGCATGTAGCCCTCATCATTCACTTCTATCTGATGTCCGTCATAATTCTTTGTTGCCATAATATTTATATTTAAAGTTTATATTCTATTTATTCTTTTCTGTATACCTGGCCATATTCATTAATAGTGTCATTATAAATCCCATTGCACGTCTTCCGTCTTTTGAATTCATCATTCTGAAAGCTTTTAACATAGAAACCTCTTTAATTTCCTCTGTGTAAAGATCTTTATATACTGACATAGCATTATTAATTGATTTCAGCATATCGGGCTGGGTAAGATTCTTTATAGTCTCAAGGATGATGACTATATTATCGGCAAGCATCCTTAAGTCTTCTGCTTTGAAATGGGTAACTACCCTGTCGAGAATATTCAGAAGTTCATTTATAAAAATAAAATAGCCCTTTTCTTCAAGATCATGAAGCTTCTTTATTAGGTCCAGTCCGGACTGCCTAATTACCGGAGATAAATCCTTAATAAGATCATTTGCACTCTCAAAAGAGTCAAGTAATATATTAAATGTGCTGATATTCCTTATAATCTTTAAAAGCAGTTTTTCAAGATCATCGCCATTAACTTCAATTCCGGCTTTGTCAAGCCTGCTGACTGTTGTTTCAAACAAGTCCTTTCCTATAATGGTGACATCCTTCATAAGGTCATCGACCTGGGCTCTCCTCCTTTTCTGCAGATCAAGTTCATCAAGGATAATATCAAGCTTTTCGTTTAATATTTCCAGTTTATTATCCACCTTTCCTGTACTTATGTTTGTTTCTTTCATGTTTAAAGGTATTTTCCGGCCATGGTCATTTCTGTACTTATCGGCAGTTCTTTTCCTCTAAGCAGGATATGCCAGTATATCCACCTGAAAAGCAGTTTGCCGTAATGGTTTATCCTGGTTTCCTTCAGCAGTCCGAATGGTCCTATACCAGGAAAAGGAAAATAACCGGGAAGGGGCTCAGTCTCGTAATTAAAGTCAATTAATGCACCCTTGCCATGCCCTGTCTCAATATAACAATTTGAATGTCCGTCATACTTTGCAGTATAAGGTCTGTCCTCGATGGCACATATAATATTTTCAAACAGAACATCGGAAGAGAAATGCACCACTGCACCTGCCTTTGATGTGGGTATATCAGATGCATCACCGAGCACAAAAATATTATTGAATGCTTTGGACTGAAGAGTGTATTTATCTGTAGGCACAAATGACAAATCGTCCCCCAGTCCGCTTCTTTCAATCATCTCATCTCCCATATGTACAGGAACGGTAATAAGACAATCGAACTTAATTTCCTTGCCTCCGTAGTCTCTTATAACCTTTTTACTGTTATCAACCTCTGATATACTGAAATCGGGTATTATTTCAATATTCTTCTTTTTAAGCATGTCTCCCAGTATTGCTGAGGCCCGTGGTCTTGTGAAAGCACCTGAAAGAGGAGTGACAAATTTTATACTAACCTTATCACGCAATCCGCGTTCTGCAAAAAAGGCATCGGCGTACATAACGAACTCGAGGGGAGCAACCGGACACTTAATGGGCATTTCAGCAATATCCAGCACCAAATCACCTCCCTCCCATGTCTTGAAGAAATCTGCCAGGGCCAGGGCTCCTTCAATTGTATAGAAGTCAAAAATGCTTTTATGCCATAATTCTCCCTTAAGTCCTTCAGTCTCTTCAGGAACAATTCTCGAACCTGTGGCAATAATAAGAAAGTCATATTTTAATACTACTCCATCTTTAAGAATTACTTCGTTTTTTTCTACGTTTATCCTGTCAACATCTGAATTAACAATATTTACTCCTGCAGGTATAAAGTCGTATTTGGACTTGGTAACATCCTCCTTTTTATAGACACCGAAAGGTATGAAAAGGAATCCGGGCTGATAGTAATGTGCTTTTTCCTTGTCTATAATTGTCATCTCCCATTCACTCACATCAAGCGATTTTCTGAGTTTATTTGCCATTATCGTCCCCCCTGTTCCTGCTCCTATTATAATTAGTTTCTTCATATCAATATTTATATTTTTAAATTGACTTTCTGATAATATTACAATTGAGAACCTAATTTGTTCACAACTGATCATATGATAATTATCATATTATGATATTTATCATAAATATTTTTTGATAATGTGGAAGATAAAAGGAATATGTGAATTCGGATAGACAGCAATCAGGAGGGCAACAGTTGTAGTATTATAATAAGTTAAGTAAGCCTCTCCCTGAAATCCTGCACTGCCCTGTTTGTTCCGAATACTATAACATTATCCCCCGGAAGGAGGTTCGTGTCCCCGTGAGGAACATGCATCTCTTTACCCCTTCTTATCAGCATCAGGAATCCGTCTATATGAAAAGGTATCTCTTTAACCATCAGTCCTTCAATATTCCTGTTTGTTACTGTTATTTCTTCGACTGTAAAGCTTTCAAATGTTTCAACAAGGGCCTGGTAGGTTGCCGGTCTTAGAATAAGGTTCTCAACAGTAGTAGCAATTACACGGGGGGCATCAATGACATCAACTCCCAGCCTAAGCAGCGCAAGCTCAATCTTTGAGGTTCCTGCCCTGGAAATAATCTTTTCATGTCCGAATTCCTCACGGAGCATGCATGATATATTAATATTGTCCTCGTCAGAACCGGTTAATATAACAACATGGTTACCCGGTGCCAGTTTTACCTCCCTGTATACCCGGGGATCGAGTCCGTCCCCATGTATTACATCAAGACCCTTGGACAGAATTTCAGAATAGCGCTTCTTATTCTTTTCAATAATAATCCCGGCCCTGCCGTGCATTTTAAGTCTCCGCAGAAGAAGAACCCCTGTGCTGCTCCCCCCGACAACCACTGTCTTTCCTATATCGAGAATACTCCTGGGATTTATCATATTATAAAGGGTCGGGGAAAAAAGGCAGGTTATAACAGCCATGCAAATGAAACAGGCATTGACACCAGGACTTATGATATCAAGGTCCAGTCCGATTTGCGCAGCAGCAATCATAACACTTAACCTCGAAGTCAGCAGAATTCCTCCTGCAACTGCCTTTCTGGTCTTAAAATTCCTGATCCATAGAAAGGAAGGAATAATCTTAACGATATAAAGTGCCAGTATCAGCAGGCCCAGGAAAGGAAACAACGATTTATCGAGCTCTCTCAAATCTGACGCATTAAACTGGGCTCCTATCATTATAAAAAATATGGGTATAAAAAACCCATATCCCATCCCGTCAAGCTTTATTATCAGCAGGGATCTCGTCTTGTACAAAAAAACCGACAGCAATAATCCTGCAAGAAAGGCACCCAGCAATATTGCTTCCCTGTCAATGAACTGTGAACTAACGATAAATATCAGTATAAGGAAAATGGTACCCCTGATTTTTATCTGCAGGTCTGCATGTGCAAGCTGGTTTGAAACCTTCTTGAAAAACTTAAAGTCTTTAAGCCTGAGGCCAATCCTGTAAAAAATATAGAACAAAATAAACAGGGCTATAATCAGGAAAACTTCTGCTTTTAATCCTTTATCTATTATAAATGCAGAAAGGGTAAATAATATAACACTGAAAATATCAGCAATTGCAGCAGCCGAAATAATCATCTGTCCGAATTCAGTATTTAGCTCCTCCCTGTTTTTAAGCACGGTAAGTATCACGCCGACAGAAGATGTAACCATTATCAGGGAAAAATACCATATATTGCCAATCCTGATAAACCTTGACATCACGACAGCAAACAGGAGGGAAATGCAAAGGGTTATAATATATATAAGTATCCCTAAAAGGAAAGGATTTTTCTGAAAGCGTTTAAATGATATTCTTCTTAATGATATTGTATAAAGGATTTTATTAACATCTATCTCCAGACCCGTAAAAAACATAAGGAAGATAAAACCGGTCAGGGCCAGAAATTCGAGTATTCTCACGCTGTCACCCGGAAAATTATCTATTAAGGGACTTACTATGATATAGCCCAGTACAAGTTCAAGAACGGGATTTGGTATTTTTGTGAGTCTGGCCAGGGATTTCAGCATGGGTATTGCCCAGGCAAGGGTAGCAACTATAAGTAAGGGGAGAAAGTCGAAGTTAAATGATATATTGAGTACAGCAGCTAACTGCATAGAACTTTATTCATATTATAAATATAAATATATGCAAATCCTGTGATTTTGCATGGTATAATATCTAAGTTTGTTTCATGTTGGCATCATTATTAAGATTCTTTGCTGTTTTATACCTGTACTTATTGAGCTCGGTGTTTACAAATCTCTGTGGCTCAGGAATTCTGTATTGTCCTGCGCAATTCATAATTATTTCTGCCGATTCATGAATCGCCGCGGGTGGTCTATTCCATGTCCGTCAGCAAGGATAGCATCTGGACGGATACCAATTTTCATAAAAATTTCTATTATCAGGGGGCCCTCCCTGAATGACAGAAATCCCGGAATATACGGAAAAGTTATCCTGTGAGGCGGTCCGACCAAAAAACTTGCTTAAAACCATTACTGCACTTCACTTTCTACTTTCTGCAGGTTCTTGTGCACAACCTCGAGCATTTCTTTACTTCTTATCGGTTTAATAATATAGTCGGTACATCCTGCTTTCATGAACCTGTCAATATCATCTGACATGGTATAAGCAGTCTGGGCAATGACAGGCATATCGGGATACATTGACTTTATTTTCATTGTAGCATCATAACCGTTCATTACCGGCATTTTAATATCCATAAGCACAAGATCGATATTCTTCCTTTTACATATCTTAACAGCTTCCAGTCCGTTTTCTGCCCAGTATATCCTTGCCTTTGCTTTGGTTAATACAGTCTTTATATAGATGAAGTTAGCCTTTTCATCTTCAGCTACAAGTATGGATTTGTCACTCCAGTCAAAGTTCTCATTAAATTTGCTGCCCTTTTCAATATTTCTGAATTTTTCAATCGTGGCCCTTCCTGTAGGTAAATTGAAATAGAATGTTGATCCTTTGCCTTCAGATGATTTAACCCAGATGTTGCCTCCCATGAGTTCCACGAGCTGCTTTGATATTGATAATCCCAGTCCGGATCCTGTATTATTCTTGGTATACGGATCATCAGCTTTCTCAAAACGGTCAAAAATGGAATTTATCTTGTCATCGGCTATTCCGGGACCTGTATCTTTTACGTAGAATTCAGTTATATTGTCATTACTTGTTTTAAATCCGAACACAATCTTGCCTTCATAGGTGAACTTTATTGCATTGTTGATAAGGTTAACCAGGATCTGTCTCAGCCTGTGCGGATCGGTAAAAATATAGACATTCTGGTCCTTATGGGAGGAAGGAATCTTTAATTCAATAACAAGCTTAAACCTGTTGCTGCGTACAATCAGATCATTATAATACAGGTACAGATCCTGCATTAGCTCCGTCAGATTACATTTTAAAAGATTGATCTTCAGCTGCTCGGCCTCGATCTTGGAAACATCAATTATGTCATTTATAAGGTTCAGGAGGCTGTTCCCGTTATCAATAATTAATCTTATAAATTCATTCCTGTTTTTCCCTACCAGGCTGTTTTTAAGCAATAAATTGGAGAATCCGATTATAGCATTCATCGGAGTCCGTATTTCATGACTCATTTCAGCCAGAAAAACGGATTTGAGCCTGTCATTTTCTTCAGCTTTTTCCTTTTCTTTCTTCAGCTGTTCCAGGCTTTTTTCAAGATCCCTGTTAATTTTTAAAAGCTCATTATAATCATTCATTAATTCTTCAAACTGCAGTTTATGATTATAATTTTTATTACCGGATTCATCTATTTTTTTATCCCTGTAAGCAAGAACCTTGTATGAGATAAGAATAATCAGGGATGCTAATAACAATGATGTGATAACGAACATAGGCTGATATAAATTGAAATCAAATTATTATAAATTCGGGTTCAATTTACCATTATTCCCTCAATATTAATATTAATAACAAATGATATTGGTTACCTGCCTGTGATGACATAAGTCACCGTTATTGTATTGTTCAGAGATTCAGATTTCTGTATATGTAAGTTGAATAATCCTTTATTATCGGCTGGTAATCAGCATCCAATAATGACGATGATATGAGGAAGTCAGCAGTAGACCTGTTACAGGCAGTAGGTATATTATAGAGTACGGTTATTCTCAGGAGTGCTTTGACATCCACATCATGGGGCTGGGGCTGCATGGGGTCCCAAAGAAAAACAAGTATATCAATCTTTCCCTCAGCAATCAGGGCTCCCAGCTGCTGGTCGCCACCCAGAGGTCCTGACTTCAGGATACGTATCTTAAGTTCTGCTGCAGTGGATTTGGGTAATCCCTTCTTTAATGCCTTGTCAACCAGGCTTCCTGTCGTTCCCGTACAGGTCAGTTCATGCTTTAATAAAAGCTCCCTGTTCCATTCCACCCACTCGATGAGATCTATCTTCCTGTTATCATGTGCAACTAATGCAATTCTTTTCTTTGTTTGCATGGTTTTTAGATTAGATTTATCTTATAAACACTTACAACTCCTGGCTGTCAAGGATGCCGAGGTATTTCCGGTAATATCTGTCAATTATCTCTTCCAGCAAGGACCTGTCCTTTTCGAGCCTTTCTTTATAGGCTGCCTGGCTTTCTGCTTTTGCCCTGGGAGAGAACAATCCGGCAGTCTTTATTTCCTCATCAACCTCCTGTGAAAAATAAGAGTCAACAAATATCCTTTTATTGAGCTTCCACAATATCACCGTTTTATCACTTGAGGCGCTGGCAAAATAGTTGCCATCCGGACTGAACCTGACCGAGTTAACGGGTCCCTTATGGTCAATAAAAGTATAAATCTTATTCCCCGTAAATGTCTCCCATAGTATAATTGTATTATCCAGGGAACAGCTTATAAGGTGTTTTCCATCCGGACTGAAATCTATGTCCATAACACTCTTATCATGACCGATATAGGTTTTCACTACTTCGCCCTTTTCAAAGTCCCATAGTCTTATTGTATTATCCCCTGATGCGCTTGCCAGGTATTTTCCTCCAGGATGGAACTTTACCGAATAAATATTATCAGTATGCATTTCCAGCTTCTTAAGTTCACTGCCTGTCGCAGCATTCCATATCCTTACTGATCTGTCAAGGGATCCGCTTATTATGTATTTTCCATCCGGACTAAAAGATACGGGAAGGGTGCTCTTTTCATGTCCTTCCATGACAAAAAGCGTTTCGCCCGTGGTGTAGTCCCATACCCTTATATTCCTGGCATAGGAACCGCTGGTAATTTTATTTGTCTCGGCATTAAAATCAAAAGACCATATATGCGTAGTATTTCCTGTAAAAGTCCTTAGCAGTTCTCCGCTAAAGTTCATCAGCTTGATATCAGGTCCGCATGCTGCAAGTATCTCATCATCACGTGCAAATTTTAGCGCTCTTATCGGAAAATAATTATCCTCAAGGGAACAGGCCAGCTCACCTGAGCTGACATTCCATATATATATTGACTTATCTTCTCCGGCTGTTGCCAGGTACTTTTGATCATTGCTGAATGCCAGCGCATATACAGGCTGGTTATGCTTTCTGAGCACATAAACCACATTTTCATCCTGCTGTGCAGAAACTGACAAACAACAGCATGCGGCGATAACAGATAAAAAGCTGGCACTAGTTTTCATTTTGTATCTTTTATCAATGGTCAGTTTATTTTCGCTGTAATCTTATATCTCAGTCCCTTCGTATCTTCAAGCAAGGCTTTGACGGAGCCAACCAGTATTTTTGCTTCCACAAGTACCGGAATCCTGTTTTTGTCGTCAGTAACCCATACAAAAAGATCCTCTCCTCCTTTAAATATTGTTCCTTCAACCAGCAGCGCCGAAAATTTTATGCATCTGAATTTATCCCCTTCCCTTGTTTCTATAACCTCCCTGCCCAGATAGCGAATATAAAGGCTAAAGAGCTCATTGTCTATGATTACTGACACAGGGACCGTGTCATTGACTTTTAATCCGGAAAAGTCCATGTTCCTGCAATAATAGGTAAGGCTCAGAACATCAAACGTACAGTCAGGTAAGGCCAGCGTATCACGCAAAAAGGGCTTGTTGGTATTCTCTGTAAATGAAAGTATCCTTTTATTCCTATGGTCAAAAATATAGCGGTTATGTACTGCATAGCCTCCTTCATAAGTATTACGCTCAAACCAGAGAGGCTGCAAGGTCTTCATGTCAATATATGATTCAAATCTGTCTCTGACTTTGAAAAACAGGTCATAGGCCTTAAAGGTAGTTCCATAAGCGTCAAAGTAATATGCATCCCTGCCGGCATACCTGGTCTTCTTAACCTCAAAACCCACCCTGCCTGCATTTAGCCATATGAAGTGCCAGTTATATACAATGTAATAAGTTATCTTTTCACCTGCCTGGAAAGCATAATTGGTATCAAAGCACTGTCCTCTTGCCAGGCCATGAAAAATAAATATTGAAACCAGCACCGGAAAGCAGCATCTAAAAATATGTCTGATCACTTGGCTATTAGATTAATCAGGTCAATAACTCTTTATAAATACTGTAGTTTTCTTCATCAAAGCAAACAAAAATGACTTTTTCAATCTCCACGCTTTTCTTTATGAAGTCTTTAACCTGCCTGACAGCAATCTGTGCAGCAAGATCTTTGGGAAACCGGTATACGCCTGTGCTTATGTTAGGAAAGGCAATGGTTTTCAGTTTTGTGTTCTCAGCGATCCACAGACAGTTATAATAACAATTTGCCAGCAGCTCCTCTTCACGATTACTGCCACCGCTCCATACCGGTCCGACCGTATGGATTACAAATTTTGCAGGCAGGTTATATCCGCTTGTTATCTTTGCTTCGCCTGTCGGGCACCCGTTTAATTTCTTGCATTCATTCCGCAGTCCGGGACCCGCTGCCCTGTGGATAGCACCGTCAACACCACCCCCTCCGAGCAGCGTACTATTTGCTGCATTAACAATTGCGTCAACCTTGAGCTTTGTTATGTCTCCCTTTATTAATTCTATTGTTGCCATTGTCGAATCGTTTTTATACTAACGGATCTCAGCATTAAGTTCATTTACAAAAACTCTTACCAGTGCCTTCATTATTTTATCAATCTGAGGATCGGTTAGTGTCTTCTTACGGTCCTGTAAAATAAAACTTATTGCATATGACTTCTTCCCTTTGTCTATCTTATCTCCTGTATAGACATCAAACAGACTTATTCTCTTCAGAAAGTACTTTTCAGTTTTAAATGCCAGATCTTTGACCTTGTCAAATGTGACCGAACGGTCTAAAAGTAATGCTAAATCTCTTCTTACCTCAGGATATTTAGGTAATTCCATAAATTCAATGTCACGTGTACCCAGATTTTTAAGGACATTGTCCCACAAAATATCACAGTAATAGACATCTTCCTTAATATCAAAATCTCTTGCCAGTTTGTTTGTTACAATGCCAAACTCAGCCAGCGTATTATTATTTTGGCTGTAAGTTAATCCCTCCATAAAAATATCGGATTTCCCTTTGATATAATCAATGTCAAACCTGTCAGGATTGAATCCGAGCCTTGCAAAAATGTTCTCCACATAGGATTTTAGCTGGAAGTATGAGCTTTTCTCCTCCCTGCTGATCCAGTTGGATTCATATTTATTGCCGGTAATAAAAATTGCAACATGCTGCTGTTCCGAATATCTGCCAAGCGGATTGCTTTCGCTCTTTTTAGCATTGTAGAAATAGCAGTTACCTGACTCATAAAACCTCAGATCATGCATCTTGCGGTGAGCATTGTATGCAATAGCCTCCAGTCCCCCGAAGAGAAGGGTCTGCCTCATAACGTTCAAATCACTGCTCAGCGGATTATAAAGCCTTACCAGGAATTCCGGTTTGTAAGAGCTAAGATTGTCATAGTATGCTGATTTTGTCAGCGAATTTGACATAATCTCGTAAAAACCGTTACTGCTGAAATACCCTGAGACTATATCAAGCATTCTCTCCCTGTCAGGTTTTGTCGTATATGATATGTTGGAATTCAGGCTTTCGGAGAACTCAATATTGTTATATCCGTATATCCTCAAAATATCTTCAATAACATCGGCCTGGCGCGAGACATCAACCCTGTATGGCGGAACACTCACTGTCATCTGATCCTTATGCTCATCGATAATATCAATTTCAAGTGCATTGAGTATTTTTCTGATTCTGTTCCTTTCAATATGTTTGCCTGTCAGTCTGTCGATATAGCAGTAGTCCAAAACTACTGTGAAAGGTTTTATAGGTTCGGGGTACACGTCTATAACTTCCGACGATATTGTTCCTCCTCCCAGATCCTTCATTAATAAGGCTGCCCGTTTAAGAGCCACGATCGTCATGTCAGGATCAACGCCCCTCTCAAAATGGAAGCTTGAATCTGTGTTTATGCCATGCCTCTTCACCGTTCTGCGAATATAAAGAGGATTAAAATATGCACTTTCAATAAAAACATTTGTTGTTTCATCAGTCACCCCTGAAAACAATCCTCCAAATACACCACCTATGGCAACTGCCTCTCTGCCGTCACATATCATCAGATCCTCAGCGGACAGTTTGTGCTCAACACCGTCAAGAGTAACAAAAGGTGTACCCTCAGGCATGTTCCTGACAATGATCTTCCTGTCAGCGAGCTTATCCGCATCAAAAGCATGCAGGGGCTGGCCCAGTTCATGCAGTACGAAATTTGTTATATCAACTATATTATTTATTGGTTTAAGTCCGATTGATGCCAGGCGCACCTGCAGCCAGTCCGGTGAGGGACCAATTTTTACGCCTGTAACCGTCACTCCTGCATATCTCCTGCATGCATTAGTGTTTTCAATCTTTATATCTACCTTATAGTTGTTATTCCCGGTTTTAAATCTTCCCACATAAGGCAATTCCGGCCTTACTTTTTTGTTCTGACTGAGGAAAGCAGCCAGATCACGGGCCACACCATAGTGTGATGCTGCGTCAATCCTGTTTGGTGTCAGTCCTATTTCAAAAACAGTATCCTTCTCCAGGTTAAAATATTTATTTACAGGCATGCCCGGCTTCGCCTCATCATCAAGAACCATAATCCCATCATGACCAGTACCCATGCCTATCTCATCTTCAGCACATATCATACCTTCAGAGACAACACCTTTTATTCTTGTTTCTTTAATCCTGTAACTCTCATTATCCTTATGAAGGGTTGTACCCGGTTTTGCCACAATAACCTTTTGTCCTTCTTTAACATTGGGAGCCCCGCAGATAATATTTAATTCTTCCCCTGAACCGACATCAACTTTTGTAATAAACAGCCTGTCTGCATCGGGGTGCCTGGCACAGGATTTAACCTCCCCGACAACCAGTCCCTTCAGTCCCCCCTTTACCCTTTCAAAGGTTTCGGCACCCTCAACCTCGAGTCCGATATCAGTTAATATTGTAGCAACTTCTTTGGGATCCAGATCTATTTTCAGATATTCTTTCAGCCAGCTATAGGAAATCTTCATTTCAAATTAATTGCAGTTGACGATAATTTAACAAAAATAAAAAAATTTAACATCTCTCAAGTGTGCAGGATCACTTTTAATCAATATTTGAATTATTAAATTCCTTATACTGTTGCGACCAAACATTTATTAAATATCTTTGTATTTCTTCTTAAAGACTAAATATTGTGTCCGGGAAAAAGGAACTGCTAATACTTCTGACAAATGATGACGGCGTTGAAGCAAAAGGATTAAAATCTTTAATTAATGTTATGTCAGAATTCGGAAGAATTGTAGTGGTATCACCGCTTGACAGCAATTCGGGAATGTCTCATGCAATAACCGTTAAGCTGCCGCTAAGGGTAAAAAAAATAAGAGAAGGAGCAGGTATAACGGTCTATGGCTGCAGCGGTACGCCTGTTGATTGTGTTAAGCTCGCTTTTAATATGATACTGGACAGAAAACCTGATCTGCTGGTGGCAGGCATTAATCATGGTTCAAATACATCGGCAAGTATATTTTATTCGGGCACGATGGGAGCGGCCCTGGAAGGCTGCATCAACAAAATACCCTCCATAGGTATCTCACTCATCAGTCATAATCCTGATGCTGATTTAGCTGCTACCGAATATTACAGCAAAAAAATAATAAAAGAGGTAATAGCGCGCGGCTTGCCCGAATCCCTGTGCCTTAATGTCAATGTGCCTAAAGGTGATATCGGACAAATAAAGGGTATAAAGGTATGCAGGCAGAATAAGGGTTACTGGCAGGAAGAATTTGATACAAGAACAGATCCCCAGGGTAAAAAATATTACTGGCTCACAGGCAGCTTTTTTAATGCTGAGCCCCAGGCGCCGGATACAGATGAGTGGGCGCTAAAAAACAACTATGTGTCTATCGTGCCCATACATGTCGATCTGACCTGCTACGAAACCCTCAGTAAAATAAAAAACTGGGACTTCTGACAATGATCAAAAAGATAAATACTATTGTATCCGGTGTGTTAACCGGAGTGGTGATACCCATCTTATTTTACATGGTGTTTTATTATGCAAAATTCAAAAACCTGGATTTTATCAGCTATTATAAACAGATATATCTGGGAACCCTGCTCCCGTTACTTATTAGCCGTTGTGTTTTGCCAAATCTCCTATTATTTTTTATATTTAACTGGGTGAACTGGGAAAAAGCAGCCAAAGGAATATTTATAGCAACTCTGGGGCTCACGATCACATTGTTTGCTTTAAAGCTCATTTTTTACTGACAGGTATCGATGAAGTATTACATTATCGCGGGTGAAGCATCAGGAGATATGCATGGCGCAAACCTGATGAAGAATATCATAAAACATGATACCCATGCCGATTTCAGGTTCTTTGGGGGCAATATGATGAAAAGTGCAGGAGGAACACTGGTAAGGCATTATAGAGATTTATCATATATGGGTATATGGGAAGTATTGAAAAATATTGGCAAAATTTCAAGCAATGTATTGTTCTGCAAAAGAGATATTAAAAAATACAATCCCGATGTTATTATTCTAATCGACTATGCCGGATTTAATTTGCGCATAGCAAGATTTGCCAGGGCCGGCAATCTGAAAGTGTATTATTATATACTGCCCAAATTGTGGGCATGGGGTAAGTCAAGAGCAAAAAAATTAAAAAGATATGTTGACAAACGTTTTGTTATACTTCCTTTTGAAGTGGACTTTTACGAAAAGCTGAGCATAAATGTGGAGTTTTATGGCCATCCCCTGGTTGACGAAATAGAGAACTTCAAAAAGCACACATCCCTGTCAGCGGATTTCAGGAAAGAAAACACACTGGACAATAAGCCAATTATAGCATTGCTGGCAGGAAGCAGGAAACAGGAAATCGACAGATGCCTGCCTGAAATGATCGCAATAACAAAGCACTATCCCGGTTACCAGTTTGTGGTTGCCGGAGCCATATCCATTAAGATAGAATATTATAATAAGTTCTTAAATAAAACATCCGTTAAGCTTGTTCATAACCAGACATACCAGCTATTAATGCACTCAACGGCCGCCATTGTCACATCAGGTACTGCAACTCTTGAAACAGCATTGTTTAATGTCCCCCAGGTAGTAATATACAAGACAAGCGGCTTTAATTACTATTTCGGACAGATACTGGTAATGCTTAATATCATACACGTGAAGTTCTTCTCACTTGTCAATATTATCCTGGACAGGGAAGCAGTAAAAGAATTCCTTCAGTTCAGGCTTGCCGATAATATTAAGGCTGAGCTTGATAATATACTTCTTGACAGGAGTTACAGGGATAATATGGTAAAAAAATACGCAGAACTCAGGAAAATTATCGGAAAACCTGAAGCATCAGGAAAAATAGCTGCAAGAATAGTTAGCTCGCTGGTCTGAAAAATACTAAAGATTACTGCCGTGATACAAAGACTTATTACTGTTCTTTTTTTAGTAACAATAATTGTAGAAAGCAGCCTTTCGCAGAAACTAAACATTGCCCTTTTCTCTGAAGACAACATAAGAACCATAATATTTTCCGTCATTTCTGGTGAATATGATATTAAGGGTGACGGAAAGGCGGTTAAGAGGTCTGCTCCGCCCGATTTATATTTCATTACCTCGGAAAATGACTCTCTCTCAATAAGAAGTATAGATAAATATATCGGACATTATTCAAAAATTGAGTTCACTGCGAGGGACAATTACTGTACCTTCCGGCTTAAGCCTGAAAAACCGTTATTAAATTCAAGGGATTATGATGATGACCTGGCATTAGTAGTACAGGAAGGGTACCTGCAACCGGTAAACAAAATTAATATTGATAAATACATAACCGGTGTTATTGAGACAGAGGGTGGCTCATCGGCACCTCTGGAATTCTATAAAGCCCAGGCCATACTGATAAGGACTTATGCCCTTAAAAATATTTACAGGCATTCGGGCAGCGGCTACAGTCTGTGTGATGCAGTACACTGCCAGGCATACAAGGGAAAAAGCGGACAGAATAACCTGATATATGAGGCTGCTGAGAAAACAAAGGGTATGGTGCTGGTCGACGAGAATAATGATCTTATAACAACCCCCTACCATTCCAATTGCGGAGGCATGACAAGTAATGCC
>CAZHQW010000001.1:51155-104591 GCA_964534745.1 uncultured Bacteroidales bacterium | reverse complement strand
TTAAAATCGACTTATTTCTCAATTATTGAAAATGGGACTACCCTGATTTTCGAGGGCAGAGGATTTGGGCATGGAGCAGGACTCTGCCAGGAAGGCGCTATCGAAATGGCCAGGGTAGGCTACAAATTTACCGACATACTGCATTTTTATTTCCATAATGTGCGTATAGCTTTTTATGATAGTATAAAACCCGCTAATCGACCCTGATTATTTTCCCTGAAGATCTGTTCTCCATTACTTCCACAAGCTGGGGATTGCCTGAGTAATATACATTTCCCGGACCCCAAATCCAGACACGCAGGTGCTCCGTCACGTTAACATAAATATCACCTGTTGTTTTCTGGTATATGTCGGACTTCGCGGATACCAGGTCCACTGCATCTACTGAAGAACCGTAATTTACATAAAACCTGCTTTTGCCGGCTTTGCCCCTGAACTTAAACAGTCCGAGTGTGGAATATGAATCATCAAACCTGAAATACCCGCAGTCCATTATCAGGTCGGACTCACCTATTTCGCCAATGGCAAAATACTGCAGTGTATCTGCTCTTAGCGTATCATTGGATATTACATTTACAGGCGCCAAAGTGACAATATGTTCAAGCTCCTTAAAATGTACCGTGAGCGTAATCTTTTCATAATCCCTCAGCCAGTTGCATCTCAAGGAGTTTTCAATAAGCAGCGTATCATTTTGTACAACTGTTTTAACATGGGGCAGCAGATTTTCACCCCCCTCCAGAATAATTTTATTTAAAGTGTCCTGAACCAATAATATATTAAAGATATCTTCAATCCGAATATTACTGAAATCCTCAAGTATTAATTCTTCTTTACATCTTGATGAATTATCTTCGCAGGAGATAAGAATCAGAAAAAATGGAATAATTATACTTAACTTGTTCATCCTTATTTAATAATCAGGTTAAATAGTACTAAAATACAGACTTAAACTTAATTTTAAGACAATAATATATTAAATTAACATTCAAAAATAAAAAACATGAGAACACGGTTCAATTTTATTATTGCTGCTATTTTGCTGGGTTCAGTTACCGGTAGTTACGCACAGGTTGTTGAAGAACCTTACGAGGTGGCTACCTGGAAAGGTTTTACTGAAGCAGCCATTACTTATACATTTGATGACAACTGTGCAAACCAGTATTCGATAGCTATACCCATGTTCAACGAATTCGGGTTCCAGGCAACATTCTATCCTGTTATTAACTGGTCACCTGTGTGGTCTACCTTTCAGAGTGCTGCAGATTTGGGACACGAAATTGGCAGCCATACGGTCACTCATCCCCATCTTGGTGTTCTGTCGGCAACCGAACAGGATAGCGAATTGAGAAGCTCCAAGGAAACAGTCAATTCACATATTACCGGTCAGCAATGCCTGACTATTGCCTATCCTTACTGTGAGCCTTCCATCGATACAATAACAACCAAATATTACATTGCTGCCAGGCATTGCCAGGGAAATATTGAGTCGAGCACGCCTTCCGATTTTCTCAATATCAGTTCGATAATATGCGGTAACCAGGGAAGCATTAACTCCCGGGCTGCCTTTAAAAGTAACGTTCTGGCAGCAGCAGCAAAGAATGGCTGGAGTGTCTATCTGATCCATGGTATTGACAATGACGGAGGATATTCTCCGTTATCATCCGCTGTTCTTCGCGAAAGCCTTGAGTACCTCAGCTATAATACCGATAAATACTGGGTTGGCACTTTTGTTAATGTAGTCCGTTACATCAGGGAACGTAATTCAGCTTCGGTAGATGAGATTGAATTTAGTGAGGATACTATCAGGGTAATTATTACCGATACAATGAATAATGCAATCTATAATTCTCCGATTACTGTTCGCCGGCCGATACCTGTAAGTTGGTCATATGCAGCAGCTACTCAGGATGGGATTCCCGTTGAAACCACTGTGAAGGAGATTGAATCTCAAAAGTATATTCAGTTTAATGCTGTACCGGATGGAGGAATCGTTACTATCACCCCTGCCAAAGAACCTCCCTATGTACAGGTAATTGATAAACCATACCAGATAGGTACATGGAAAGGATTTGCCGATGCCGCAATTACATACACATTCGATGATAATTGCTCAAATCAGTATTCGGTTGCTATACCGATGTTTAATGAATTTGGTTTTCAGGCCACCTTTTATCCGGTTATCGACTGGTCTCCCAACTGGAGTGCATTTCAGGGTGCCGCGGATGCAGGGCATGAGATTGGCAGCCATACGGTAAACCATCCGCATCTTGACGCCCTGTCCGCAGAGGACCAGGATACTGAGCTGAAAAACTCACAGCAAACGATCAACTCGAATATTACGGGCCAGCAGTGTCTTACCCTCGCTTACCCGTATTGCGTGCCTTCAATCGATACAATTACTACAAAATACTATATTGCTGCCCGTCATTGCCAGGGAAACATTGAGACAGCCACACCGGCCGATTTTCTAAATATCAGCTCAATTTTTTGTGGCAGCGGCGGTGACATAAATTCAACTGACGCTTTTACCGACAATGCTGACACTGCTGCAGCGCATAATGGATGGAGTGTATATCTGTTACATGGGATTGACGGCGATGGGGGTGCTTCACCACTTTCATCCACAATACTGCGTGAAAGCCTGGAGTACCTTGACGAAAATCCCGATAAATTCTGGGTATCATCCTTTATTAATGTAGTACGATATATCAGGGAACGCAATTCGGTTTCACTGGAAGTTGTTGATGTTTTCAATGATTCAATACAACTGCAGCTGACCGATACGCTTGATGATGCTATCTATAACTTTCCTGTTACAATACGTCGTCGCTTACCCGGGGGGTGGACATATGCGCAGGCCTTTCAGAATGGGGATTCCAGTGAAACAACGATTGCCGGGACATCAACTACATATGCCAAATTCAATGCTGTGCCCGACGGAGGTCTTATAACACTTAAGTCTGCTACAGCGACTGCAATCCCCGACGTAACTTATAAAACAAACAGCGATAACGGCTGGGTAAAAATAATGCCGAATCCTTTTAATAATAATATTGACATTAAAACTTCCGGGAGGTTTTGTTACGCTATCTACACAATGGATGGCAGGCTTGTTGAAAGTAACCGGGGTGTCGATTCAGGAAGTACCGGAAGTGCACTGCAACCGGGAATTTATCTGCTTTCTGTCCTGAATGATACAAAAATATACAACATTAAAATTTTAAAAGAATAACAGATTTCTTTATAATCCTTTTTGCCGTACACATGAATAACCTGTTTTACTGGAGAGTTATCTATCAGGTTACCAGTAATAGCCTACGCCCCACTCCACGAAGTCGGCTTTGGCATTATGAGCCTTAAGTGAAAGGTTCAGTAAAACATGACCGCCAAGTTTATATCTCAATGCAAGGCGGCTGTAAAAAAGCGATAAATCGGTATACCTTGAATAAAGATAGCGGCCCACATTCACAGTCATTAATAACCTGTTATAAATCAAGGTATGTGAGCCATGCAGTCCTACTTTGAAAAGATTTGCCAAATCCTCATTCAATTCTCCGTCAACTGCCAGTGCCTCTCTTATTGACCCGTCATAAAAAAAATCCGCTCCCAGTCCGATTCTTCTCTTGATATTTATATTTCTTTCGTAATCGAAGGATAAAGACGAAATAAAATAATGTCTGCCGAAAAGATTATCATATACCTTGCCCCCGGCGGAGTAAATAACCGAGAACCAGTTTCTTTTATAATCTTCAGGCAACTCCAGCACTGCTCTTTGCCTGCCCGTGCTGTTTATAAAATAACTTAATCCGATTGAGCCTGAAAGAACGTTTAAGCCGTAATTCGGAGATTTCACCTTGCCGTTGGAACAGTGCGTAAAACCAATCTCTCCCAGGATCTCTATATTTTCCGATACCGGTATCCTGGTGTCAAAGCCCAGCCTGAAGTATATGTTTATATTGGAACCTATCGCTGTATTAAGGTAATTTTCATGGACATCAAACCTTTTTGTCAGGTATGACATGCCAAATGAAATGCGGTAATTAAACAAACAGCTATTGTTTTCATTTCTGATTAAAGGTATGTTCATGAATCCGTAAAGGGCATGCACCTTCCCCAGTACTTCCGGATTACCGTAATCAAAATATACATAGCCCATGCCTGTCCGCGGATACCTGTACAGCTGTTCCCATATATGCCTCCCGTAAGTGGACTTGCTTGCATTTATCTCAAAGCCGTATACATGTCTTTCAAGCAGGTAGGCAATAGATTTGTGATGAGGAATAATGAATCCGTAATGTAATTTAGAATCTATATAGACGTTCTTAAATATATCTCCTTTATCAGAGGCATAAGTTCCTGAAAGGATAAAGGACAGGAAGAAGATAGTTATTACAATTACCGGCTTCATAAAAACAGGCATAGTAAAAAACAAATATAAACTGATTTTTTGGTTCTGAATTATTGATTTATAATTAAGAAGTATTTATTTTAGGAGCTTTAAGACTTAAGCATAAATATGTTTTCATTATTCAGGATAGAAATAAGCAGGTTCTTCAGTAGTATTACCGGTTACGTGGTTATTCTGGTTTTTCTTCTTGTAAACAGCCTTTACATGTGGATTTTCCCGGGTGAGTTTAATATCCTTGATGCGGGCTATGCTACTCTGGACACCTTATTTATAATATCTCCATGGGTTTTTTTATTTCTAATTCCTGCAATAACAATGAAGATGTTTGCCGACGAAAAGAAAGCAGGAACAATGGACCTGTTATTAACAAGGCCGCTTACCGACATGCAGATTGTCCTTGCAAAGTACCTCGCTGCCTTGCTTGTGGCTGTATTCTCCCTGCTGCCTTGTTTAATCTATTTTCTCAGCGTTTACATCTTAGGTAGTCCGCCGGGTAACATAGACACCGGTGCCACATGGGGATCTTTCACTGGACTGCTGTTGCTGGCTGCTGCATATACAGGCATTGGCATTTTCTCTTCATCCCTGACGGATAATATTATTGTTGCATTCATTATATCCGTATCTGTTTCTTTCCTTTTTTTTATCGGTTTTGATTACCTGGGCTATATAAATGTTCTCGGACGGGCCGGCACATTTATTTTAAGCCTTGGCATAAATGAGCATTACAAGTCAGTCAGCCGGGGTGTGATATACCTGAAGGATGTTATATACTTCATCTCGCTGATATCGGTTTTCCTGCTGTTTACCAAAACAATATTAAGTAAAAGGCGCTGGTAGTTATATGACAATATAATAATGAAACATACAAGTACAAGGAAGAAAGATATTATTAAGCTCGCCATCTCACTGGCGGTAATTGTATTTGTAAATTATACAGCAGGATTTATAAACATTAAAATTGACCTGACAAAAGATAAAAAGTACTCCCTGTCCCCCGTATCAAAAGAGATACTGAAAAACCTGGATGATAAAGTCAGTATAAAGGTCTACCTTGACGGTAAATTGAGTATCCCATATAAAAAGTTCAGAAGAAGCATAGAAGATAAACTCGAAGAATTCAAGATTTATGGAAAAGGCAGACTTTCATATACTTTTATTGATCCCCTGAAAGATTCAGATCTCAGGGAATTAGAGCAGAAAAAGCTTATTCCTGTAAATTACAGCTATAAAAACAGGCAGGGTGACCTGACAATAGCAACGATCATTCCCGGTGCGCTGATATCATACCGGGGCAGGGAAGTGCCCGTAAACCTTCTGAAAGACGGTCCGGTCTCCGACGAGGAAAAGGTTAACAGCTCACTGGAATTACTTGAATATAAGTTCATAAATATGATCCGCAAAATAACAAACGACAGTCCCGATACTATTGGTTTTATTATCGGACAAGGTGAATTGTACGGTTATGAGCTGGAAGATATTTACAGGGAACTTGAAAACTGTTATAAAATTGACAAAATCGTAATGATAAACGGGCAGGCCGGAATTCTTGATAAATATAAATCCATAATTATTGCAAAGCCAAAATACAGATTTTCTGAAGCCGACAAGTTTGTAATCGATCAGTATATCATGAACGGGGGGAAGGTTTTATGGCTGATTGATGCCGTGTCTGTCAGCAATGTCGACAGCCTTTTTTCCAAGGGCTATATCACTGCTTCAATTAACAACCTTAATATTGAAGACCAGTTGTTCCGATATGGTATCAGGATTAATCCGGTTCTTGTCAAGGATAAAGTGTGCACCATCCTTCCTATAAATGTAGGATTACCAAATCAGGTTGAAATATGGGAACCTTTTGACTGGACTTACTTTCCCCTGTTGAATCCTGCACCTAACCACCCGGTAACAAAAAACTCAAGTTATATAAGATCACAGTTTGCCAATATTATAGATACACTGGGATCACGCAGGACCGTTAAAAAGACAATACTGTTGAAAACATCAAAAAACAATAAGCTGGTAAGGGCACCTGCTGTTATCAGCAAAGAAGAGATCTTCTATGATGAACCGGCCTCCACCTTTGATACGGTAGCAAAGCCTGTGGCAGTTCTTCTTGAGGGAACTTTTGAAAGTGATTTTAATAACAGGCCTGTTCCTGCGAATCTTATACCGGGTGACAAAAATATAGCGTTCAGGGATAAAAGTGTAAATACAAAAATGATAGTTGTTGCCGATGGGGATGTGATAAGAAATGATTACAGGATATTTCCTGACAGGGTCTTCATACTGCCCCTTAAAACTGATAAGTACATAGAATTTATAAATAATTTTTACAGCAAGGAGGAGCTACGCGCTTTCTTTGATAATAAAGATTTTATGGTCGATGCCATAAACTACCTTACCAATACAAGGGGAATCACAGAATTGAGAAACAGGGAATATGAATTAAGACTGCTGGATAAAGAAAAAACCGGCAGTTTGAAAAACCGGATAAAATGGCAGTTAATAAATACCCTGCTGCCTGTATTGATAATAATTATTTTCGGACTTTTATATAATTATGTAAGAAAAAGTAAGTATACTTCTGTATCTGTCCTTAACCCATGAATGTTGACTAATTTCTGAAAAAATAATTATCATCAGGACTGGAAATAATATTTTTTTTGTAATATTGATACACTATATATAAGAGAGTTGATAAACCTATTATTTCTGGAATAAAACTTAAACCTTTAACAAATGAAATTTGTAGTATCAAGTGTTGATCTTTTGAATCATTTGCAATCAGTAAACAGGGTAATAAATCCCAAAAACACGTTGCCCATACTCGACAATTTTCTTTTTGATCTTAAGGGTAAAGAACTGAAAATTACAGCCTCTGACCTGGAAACCACCATGATAACAACAATGGAGCTGGAGAACGCCAATGAATCCGGAAGTATTGCCATACCTGCCAGACTGCTTACCGATTCGCTTAAGGAGTTTCCCGAACAACCGCTTACATTTGATATAAACCTTGAAACCCTGTCTATTGTTATAAATACGGAAAACGGACAATTCACAATAGTGGGACAGAAAGGTTCGGATTTTCCCCAGATACCTCCAATAAAAGAAGACAAGAGATCGAGTTACCAGGTAAGTTATGAGATACTCTCAAACGGACTGAATAATACGTTTTTTGCCACTGCCGATGATGAATTGAGACCTGTCATGAACGGAATATTTTTTGAGCTGGCACCGGACAGTATGACATTTGTTGCTTCGGATGCTCATAAGCTTGTCAGGTATAAGAGGGAAGATGCCAAAACCGATATAAACTCATCATTTATACTGCCAAAAAAGCCGGCCAGCCTGCTCAAAAACATTATCACAAAAGACAAAGAAAAGCAGGTCAGTATAGAGTTTGACGATAAGAACGCCTTTTTCACACTGGCAAAATATAAGCTTGTATGCAGGCTTGTTGAAGGCAACTACCCAAGCTATAATTCTGTTATACCTACGGATAATACAAACAAACTCATCATTGACAGGCTTAACCTGTTGAATACGCTAAGGCGCGTTTCAATATTTTCAAACCAGGCAAGCAACCTGGTTAAATTGAAACTTAAGGGTAATCAGTTAACAGTCTCCGCCCAGGATATTGACTTTTCAATTTCAGCTTACGAAAGACTTACCTGCCAGTATGAGGGAGATGATATGGAAATAGGCTTCAAATCAGTATTTTTAATAGAAATATTATCTAATCTTAAATCCTCTGACATTGTAATGGAACTGTCTGATCCTTCCAGGGCAGGACTCTTCCTTCCATTACAGAAAGACAATGAGGACGAAGATGTGCTGATGCTGCTTATGCCGATGATGATAAATGCATAATTGCGGATCATAAAGTAAAGCTTCTTATATTTATTTTTTTGCTTCTTTTAATATTTATTAAATGAAACTTGAATTAAGAAATCCCTTAATATTTTTTGATTTGGAGACGACCGGAGTAAGTATTTCAAGTGACAGGATAGTAGAATTATCATACCTTAAAATATTTCCAGACGGTAATGAGGAATCAAAGACGATCAGGATAAATCCGCAAGTGCCTATACCTGAAAAATCAACCCAGATACACGGAATAAAGGATGAGGATGTGAAGGATGCCCCTGTATTTGCAGAGGTGGCCAAAACACTTGCAAAAGTGATGGAAGGATGCGATCTGGCAGGATACAATTCCAATAAATTCGATATCCCCCTTCTGGCAGAGGAGTTTTTACGGTCAGGCATTGACATAGATATCAGGAAGAGAAAATTTGTGGATGTGCAGGTCATCTTTCACAAAAAGGAACAAAGGACATTAAGCGCCGCATACAAATTCTACTGCGAAAAAAAACTGGATGAGGCCCACAGTGCTGAGGCCGATGCCAGGGCTACCTATGAAATTCTTAAGTCGCAGCTTGATAAGTATAAAGACCTTCCCAATGATATAGATAAGCTTGCAGCCTACTCAAGCCATAACCGTAACGCTGACCTGGCAGGCAGAATAATCTATAATGAAAAGGAAGAAGAAATATTTAACTTCGGTAAATATAAGGGACAAAAGGTAGAAGATGTGCTTAAAAAGGACCCTGCCTATTACGGATGGATGATAAATAGCGACTTTCCTTTATATACAAAAAAGGTACTGACTTCCATCAAATTGAGAGGAGCATTTAAAAACAATAAGTGATATGAAGATAATTTGCATAGGCAGAAATTACAGGGATCATGCAAAAGAGCTTAACCAGCCTGTCCCCACAGAGCCCATATTCTTCATGAAACCTGATTCGTCAATTGTAAAAAATAACAAACCCTTTTTCCTGCCTGACTTTTCAGGCGAAATACATCATGAGGTGGAAATTGTATTGAAAATATGCAGACTGGGTAAAAATATAGATGAAAAGTATGCCCATCGTTACTATGAAGAGATAAGTGCAGGTATTGATTTTACTGCACGTGATCTGCAGCGGCAGTGTATTGAAAAAGGCAATCCCTGGGAAATTTGCAAAGCATTTGACGGTTCTGCCCCGCTGGGCAAGTTTCTTAATAAAAGAAAGTTACACGATGCCGGCTCTATTAATTTCCAGCTCGATATTAATGGTAAGACCGTCCAGAAAGGCAATACCGAAGATTTGATCTTTTCTTTTGAAAAGCTTATTGCCTATATATCTAAATTTGTAACTCTGAAAATGGGGGATCTAATCTTTACCGGGACACCTGCCGGAGTAGGACCTGTAAAGATAGGTGATCATCTCTGCGCATCTGTTGAAGGTATAATGCTTCTGGATTTCTTTGTCAGATAAACCATTTAACAGGCTCACCAGAGCGGGGAAAATACTAAAAGTAGCTGTTTAGCTTTGCCATCAGCTCCTTCCTGTTTATTGGCTTGGTAATAAAATCATCGCATCCTGCCTCCTCGGCCCTAATTTTGTCTTCAGGCATAGCGTTGGCTGTCTGGACTACCACAGGTATTTCAGGTCTTATTTTTTTTATTTCGGATGTTGTTGTATACCCGTCTATCTCAGGAATACGCAAATCCATTAAGACCAGATCTATACCCGGATTATTCTTAATGGAGTTTATGGCTTCGAGTCCATTTTCAACCAGGATAATACTTACGTTTGTGGGCTCCATGATCTCCTTCAGATATTCACAGCCAAGCAAGTCATCTTCGACAATAAGGATCTTTTTGCCACTCCAGTCATATTCTTTTTCAGAATCTGTTATAGTCATCTTTTTATTTTTTAATACCGAACTCTTAAAGGGAATAGTAAAATAGAAATCTGATCCTTTGCCTTTGACGGACTCAACCCATATCTCTCCTCCCATCAATTTCACAAGTCCCTTGCAAATTGGTAATCCGAGTCCGGTCCCCCCATATTTCCTGGTAAAGGATTCATCTTCCTGCCTGAACTTTTCAAAAACAATGCTCTGCTTGTCCTTTGATATACCTATTCCTGTATCTTTGACAAATACCATAAGAGTGGAATCATCCTTCAGTTTGTATCCAAATTCGATCTTTCCCTTATGGGTAAATTTAATTGCATTACTCAGCAGATTATATAAGACCTGCCGTATCCTGGTCTCATCTCCCTCTATAAAAAAATCAGAATCTTTATAAGCTGCTGAGCAATTTATTGTTATACTTTTTCTTCCCTGCGCTTTTCTCAGGGACTCAAACTGTTGATATAGTTCATCCGTAACTTTGTTTATATCAATATCATCTTTACACAGCTTAAGCTGGCCGGCTTCAATCTTTGAAAAGTCAATAATATCGTTAATAATAGATAAGAGTTGATTTACGCTGGAATTTACATATTCAATATATTGTTTTCTTTTTTCTGCAGACAGTGACTCATCCTCAAGCATTTTTGAGAAGCCGAGTATACCATTCATTGGCGTCCTGATTTCATGACTCATATTTGCCAGGAAAGCGGACTTCAGCCTGTCGCCTTCTTCTGCTTTTTCTTTAGCCTTTATCAGCTCCTTTTCATAGAATTTATTTGAAGTAATATCCCTGGCTATTGCAAATGCGATACCTTTTTCATAAAGCGGCTGTGATATCCATGAAAACCATTTGGCAGAACCGTCTTTACATATATAACGGTTCTCGTGTCTGATAATTGTTTCTTTATTGCCCATTTTATTTTTGACAGTATCAATAGTATTCTCCACATCCTCAGGATGCATAAAATCAAATACCGTCTTCTTCGTGCACTCCTCATACTTATATCCCAATGCTCTTTCAAATGCAGGATTGACCTTTAAAATATCACCCTTTAAGGTTACAATACAAATTAAATCGGCAGAGAGGTCAAACATTTTCTTCAGCTCATCTTCAGCCTTCTTACGCTCGGTGATATTGGTTGATATACAACACATGGCGTAAATATTATCTTTATCTTCATAAACAGGGAACTTGCTTGACAGGAATACACAGGGTTCATTACTGACAGGCATTGTCTCCTCAACAAGCAGATTTTTTTTGTTTTTAATTACTTCCAGATCATTCCTTTCAATATCCTTTGCATATTCTTCAGGGAATATATCATAATCTGATTTCCCAATAATATCAGTATTACTAATCTGCATCAGGTCTTCAAACTTCTTGTTAACTAATATATATCTGCCATTAATATCCTTGATATATATCAGGGCATTTGAGTTCTTTAATATTGATCTGAACCTTTCCTCACTTTCTTTAAGTGCATTCCCCAGACTTATAGTTTTTGTTATGTCCTCAAAGGACAGACCGATATGATTATTCGGCAGAAGAAAAGCCCTGGCTGAAATATGCGTTTGCCGGGAATCCCTGTTTCTGTGAATTATTACATTTATATTCTCAGCCTGCAGGGAAACAACAACCCCGTTTAATGACTGCAGGATTTTCTTATCCCTGAATTCAGGAATTATCGTATCAATTGCTTTTCCTGTTATATCACCTGTATTTATCCCCAGAAGCCTTAATGATTCAGAATTGCTGTAAACCAGCCGCAATAAAGAAGGTCTATCTTTTTTAGCTGAATGTAAAATAAATATTCCTGAAGGGAAGTTATCGAAAATCTTATATTCCTCTTTATTTATGATCTTTATCTTTACAGTAGATTCGGTATTACCCATAAATAATAAAATAACCTCTTCAAAAAGTTACAAAATAATACGGATATACGGGTGAATTTATCAAATTATTTGCAATTTAGGTAACCAGTACTTTTGCCCCTTTTATTTTACTTTGTTTTATTTCCAGCAAAGCCTTATTTGCCCCTTTGAGGGAATATTTTCTAATCTCAGGTTTAATCGGTATTTCAGCAGCTAGTTTTAAGAATTCACTTACATCACTGCGCTCAACGTTGGCAACACTTTTTATCTCCTTTTCCATCCATAGATGTTTTGAATAATCCAGTTTCATGAGGTAGTCGATATCAAAACTCTCCTTCCTGATGGCGTTTATCACCAGTCTTCCTCCGGGTGCCAGATTATTCATGGCTTCGACAACAGGTTTCCATACAGGTGTTGTATCAATTATACTATCGAGGTTTACAGGCGAAATATCTGTTGTATCACCTGTCCACACAGCTCCCAGGTGCCTCGCAAAATCCCTTTCTTCCTTGCTTCTGGCAAATACATAAACATCTGTCCCCGGATATTTATGCCTGACCATTTTAAGAACAAGATGAGCAGATGCTCCAAAACCCGTCAGCCCGAGATTTTGTCCGTTCTTTAAACCTGTAAGCTTTAAGGAACGGTATCCAATTGCCCCTGCACATAAAAGGGGCGCTGCCTCAGCATCTGAGAAAACCTCGGGAATTTCAAATATAAAGTCCTTTTTAGCTACCATATACTCTGCATATCCACCATGGACATCTCTTCCTGTTGCCATAAAACGGGAACAGAGGTTCTCCCTGCCTGACAGGCAGTATTCACATTTCCCGCACGATGAATAGATCCATGCTACGCCAACCCTGTCCCCTATCCTCACCTTGTCACTTTCACCGCGAATATCTTCTATAACTCCAACCACCTGGTGGCCTAAAATTATCGGGAATTTGCCGGGGGGTGTCCTGCCTTCAATCTCGTCAATTTCAGTATGGCAAACACCACAAACATTTACCCGTACCAGGACTTCATCATCGGCGGCCTCTGGCCTGGGAATATCTGCATACTCCAAAGGCTTATCGTTCACGGTCAGATCACACAATTTATATAGAAGCATTGCTTTCATAGGCAGGTTCGTATTTAATTATCTGACATAACTAATTTTCATCATATTTGTCTGTCCCCGCTTATTAACAGGGATACTTCCGACATGCACCACAACATCATTGTCTTTAATAAATCCTTTCTTTTTCAGGAATGTTATTGTATGATTAATGGCATCATTAATGTGACTTTCGTGCTTAAGATAAAATGCCCTCACACCCCATACAAGTGACAGTTTTCTGACCAGCTCGGCATTTGATGTAAAAACAAAAATGCTGGATTTAGGCCTGTGGCTGGATATTTTATATGCCGTTGCGCCCGAATGAGTAAAGGTTATTATAGCTTTTGCATTTGCAAGATCAGCCATTTTGCATGCATTGTAACAGATGGAATCAGGCAGGTATGACAGTGTATTATATTCAGGTATGTGTTCATGGTTTAAAACAAACTCCGTTCCTTCGACGTAATCAATGACCCTTTGCATAGCCCTTATTGACTCTACAGGATACTTGCCTATTGATGTCTCCCCGCTCAGCATTAGCGTATCTGCCCCGTCAAAAACAGCATTTGCCACATCATTAGCTTCAGCACGGGTCGGACTGAAATTTGTGATCATACTTTCAAGCATCTGTGTTGCAATTATTACAGGTTTCGATTTATTTATGCACTTATTGACTATCTGTTTCTGTATATAGGGCACCCTGTCAAACGGAACCTCAACACCCAGGTCTCCCCTGGCAACCATTATGCCGTCTGCAGTGTCAATGATATTATCAATTTCTTTTAAGGCTTCAGGCTTCTCAATCTTGGCAATCACTTTTACATACTTTTTCTTTTTCTTTATCAGTGCTTTCAGATCAGCTATGTCAGAAGCAGATCTTACAAAAGAAAGTCCGATCCAGTCAACTTCGTGGTCTAAAATAAAATTTACATCCCTGATATCTTTTTCTGTCAGACTGGGCAGTGATATCTTCGTATCAGGAAGGTTAACGCCCTTTTTTGACAATAAAACACCTCCATGTATAATCCTGGCCCTAACCTTATCTTTTTTATTAGTTTCAATAACTTCAATCTTTATTTTACCATCATCTATCAGTATTGTTTCACCATCCTTAACATCCCTTGCAAATCCCTTATAGCTTATATACAGTTTATCTTTATCTCCTGCCGCATCCCCCGGGATCAGAGTAACAAAATTGTTATCCTGCAGTTCCGCCGAACCACCCTTTATCTCGCCAATTCTTATCTTGGGCCCCTGCAAATCTGCAAGTACTGCCACATTGCTTTTAAATTCACTGTTAAGTTCAAGTATAGTATTAATGACTTTCAAATGTTCATCATGAGTGCCATGAGAAAAATTTAACCTGCACGCATCTATTCCTTCAATAAACAATTTCCTGAGGATAGCTTTTGATGAGGATCCTGGTCCTATAGTAGCAATAATTTTTGTTTTTGAACGATCATGTCTTTCCATAATTTAAAGGTCATGTTTAGATTTCTAAAATTAATAATTAACAAGGTAACAGGAAAAAACAAAACAAATATTATTTTGTTGTTATAGATTAAATAATGACATTTGGATTTTTTTTCAGCACTACAGGCCTAAATGAAAGATTTAACAACGGGCAATGAATCGCGATTAATACTCAGGTTTGCAACACCTATGCTTCTTGGGAACTTATTTCAGCAGTTATATAATGTAACGGACAGAATAATTGTTGGACAGGTAATAGATGAAAAAGCCCTGGCCGCTGTCGGAGCGTCATTTCCTATCCTTTTTGCACTTATATCATTCAGTATCGGAATAGCTTCCGGGGGTACCATTGTCATTTCCCAATATTTCGGGGCCAGGGATTATAACAATGTTAAAAAAGCCATTAATACACTATATATATTCTTTTTCATAGCATCTGTAATACTGTCTGCCACAGGTTTTATCTTCAGTGAAAAAATCTTCAGGTTAATGAACCTTCCTGAAGATATTATGCCACATGCAAAGGTATATTTTAAAATAATCTCTCTTGGAATAATTGTCTTCTTTGGTTTCAATGGCACAAGTGCCATACTCAGGGGACTTGGTGATTCAAAAACACCATTGTATTTTCTAATAATTGCCTCATTATTTAATATTCTGCTGGATCTGTTATTTGTTATTGGATTCAGATGGGGTGTTGCCGGTGCTGCCTTTGCAACAGTAATTTCACATATGGGTGCTTTTATAACGGCTATAATATACCTGAATAAAACGCATAAACTTATAAATATCAATTTCCTGAAACTGAAATTCGACAAGGCAATTTTCTTTCAGAGTGTAAGGATAGGAGTACCTGCAGGATTTCAGCAGACATTTGTGGCAATTGGAATTATTGCCTTATACAGGGTCGTGAATAACTTCGGTACAGAAGTGACATCTGCTTTCGCTGCAGCGACCACGGTTGATAACCTGGCCATGCTTCCTGCCATGACACTTGGACAGGCTCTTGCAGCATTTGTCGGCCAGAACATGGGAGCCTCCAAAGTTAACAGGGTTAAAACCGGACTGAAAGCTACTTTATTTATTTCTTTGCTTATCTCGATTTCTATAACCCTTCTGATTGTCACCTTTCGTAATATTATTATGCATTTCTTTACAGATAATACAGATGTAATAAAGGTTGGCATAGAATACCTGGTCATTACCGCTACATTTTACCTGTTTTTCAGCATTATGTTTACATTTAACGGTGTCATGCGCGGTGCAGGTGATACATTAATTCCCATGTTTATAACCTTAATATCACTTTGGATAATAAGGATACCGCTGGCAGTATTTTTATCAGGAATAATGGGGACTGACGGTATATGGTGGTCTGCGCCGGCATCATGGATTGCAGGGACGGTATTTTCTTTTCTCTATTATCTGACAGGCAAATGGAAATCAAGGGTTGTTATAAAAAGGACTATGGAAGCAGACCTTGCAGTAGGTCCGGACATAAATATAATAGAGTAATTTATGCTCATTTCAGAACAAAATTTTAACTTTGACCGCATCAAGTAGTATTTTCATTTAATTTAGATATTTTCAGGAATGATAAAATCAATGACCGGCTATGGCAAAGCCGAATGTAAATTAAAGGACAAGACCGTATCCATTGAACTTAAATCATTAAACAGCAGACAGCTGGAAATACATTCCAGGTTACCCGGTATATATAAGGAAAAGGACCTAGAGTTACGAAACATAATTGCCAGTCTGATAAAGCGGGGTAAAGTAGAATTATCGATAACAGTTGAATATTCTGATGAAAAACGCGCATCACTGATAAATAAGGATACGGTTATAAGCTATTACAGGCAGCTTAAATCCATTAACGATGATCTTGATATTAAAGAATCCGAGCCATTATTACAGGCAATTATGAGATTGCCGGAAGTACTTGCCCCGGTAAATGAAGAAGTCGGATCAGAAGAGTGGGAAACAGTAATAAAATCGTTTCATGCTTCAGTCAGGGACCTGGACAGATTCAGAATACAGGAGGGCGATATGATCGGTAAGGATTTTACCGGCAGGGTAGCGGCTATTCGGGACTATCTGAAACAAGTCAGCAACTTTGAAGAACCACGAATAGATAATATCAGAAAGCGATTAAGGGAGAGCTTAAATGAATTGCCAGGTAAAGAAAATGTTGATCCTGCCAGATTTGAGCAGGAACTAATCTTTTATCTTGAAAAACTTGACATCACAGAAGAAAAAACAAGGCTGAGCAACCACTGTAAATATTTTCTGAAAGTCATGAAAGATAGCGGTGAAGAACCTGTTGGCAAGAAACTCGGGTTCATTACACAGGAAATGGGAAGGGAAATAAATACTATAGGATCAAAAGCCAATGACTTTGATATACAAAAGCTGGTAGTAAACATGAAGAATGAACTTGAGAAAATAAAAGAACAATTAAATAATATTTTATAAATTTATTTTTATGGCTTGTAAACTGATAATATTTTCTGCTCCATCGGGAGCAGGAAAGACTACTATAGTTAAGCATCTTCTGGGTATCGAAGATTTACAGCTCGAATTTTCAATCTCGGCCTGTACACGTAAGCAAAGAGAAGATGAAACAGATGGAAAGGACTACTATTTTCTTTCTGTTGATGAATTCCAGGCCAAAATTGAAGATAATGCATTTATAGAATGGGAAGAAGTATATAAAAATCAATATTATGGTACATTGCGAAGTGAGATAGACCGGATAAAAACAATCAATAAGAATATAATATTTGATATAGATGTAAGGGGTGGAATAAACATTAAAAGCCAGTTTAAAGAAAGTGCCCTTGCAGTCTTCTTGAAGCCTCCCTCTATTGAAGACTTGCGCAAAAGACTCATGAACCGGGGTACAGATACAGTAGAAAAAATTTCAAAGAGGCTTCAGAAGGCAGAGTATGAAATGCGCTTTGCCGGTAAATTTGATAAAACAATTATTAACAGGAATCTTGATGACACGCTAAAGGAGGCTGAGAGTATTGTAAGGGAGTATGTCAGTCAATGATTTATTATAATGAAAGTCGGACTTTACTTCGGATCTTTTAATCCGGTTCATATCGGACATCTTGCCATAGCAAATTATGTTGTTGAATTTACTGATATCGACCGGCTATGGTTTGTCCTTAGTCCGCATAATCCGCTAAAGAAGAAGGCTGCGTTGCTTGAAGATTTTGAACGCTATGATCTGCTAAAGTTGGCTGTAAGCCGGGATGAGCATTTTGAAATTTGTGATATCGAATTTCATCTTCCCAGACCTTCATATACTATTGATACATTAACATACCTGAAAGAAAGAAATCCCCTCTATAAATTTGTGCTTATTATGGGCTCCGATGTTTTGCTCACATTTCATAAATGGAAGAATTACAAAGAAATAATCAAAAATTACCAGCGTTACATTTATCCGCGAAGGGGATATGAAAATATTAATACGCAGGAGCATCAGAATATAAAGATAATCAATGCCCCTCTGATTGAAATTTCTTCAAGCTTCATAAGAAGAGCATTGAAACAGGGTAAAAACATGAAATATTTTCTGCCCGAAGAAGTTTATAAATATATTCTGAAGAAGCATCTTTATGGCACCTGGCAGTCAAATCTCCCTGATTAAGTCTATATTAATATCGTCAAAGGAATTAACTGTGAAGGTTGCATTTCCCAGTTTTTCGCGCGGATAAGTGGTTGCCACTCCTATACATTTCATGCCCGCACGCAGTGCCGCTTCTATACCATTCGGTGAATCCTCAATCACAAGGCAATTCTCCGGTTCAGATTTCAGTTTTTGCGCTGCATAGAGGAATATGTCCGGAAAGGGTTTCGATTTATAGTCCACCTCCTCTATTGAGTATATTTGTCCCTTAAACAACTCGCTCAGAGAAAGCTTTTTATCAATGATTTTTAGCAGCTCCCGGTGCATTGATGTGGCAACGCACATTTTATAACTGTTTCTTACAGTATTGAAAAAGTCATTAAATCCGTTTACAAAGTCCACATTTGCTGCCAGCAGTCCCTTTGCTATTGACAGCCTTTCCCCGGCCAGCAGTTCATCATCGCCTTTAATATTATATTCCCTTTTTAAAATCTTTACGCCCTCAATAAGGCTGAGGCCTGTAAGCAGATGCTTGGTCCTGTCTCTCTCATATAAAATACCCCTTCTGCCAAGAAACTCCTCCTGCTCCCTGTCCCATACAGGCTCAGTATCGGCAATGACTCCTTCGTTATCAAAAATAATAGTATCTGTCATCTGATAAAAAATATCCCGGGAATCAATACTAGATCGTCTCAGGCTCAAAATATTCTCTGGGGTGCTGACAGCAGGGACATTTCATGGGAGGTTCATTACCTTCATGCACATAACCGCATTTAAGGCATTTCCATTTTACCGGCTTCTCTCTCTTATAAACAGTACCGTTCTCAACCATAGCCAGAAGCTTCCTGTATTTATCACGGTGGTGCACTTCAACCTTGGCAATCTGTTCAAAAAGCACGGCAGCCTTATTATTACCTTCTTCCCTGGCTATTCTCGCAAATTCGGGATACATGGATTTAACCTCGTAATCTTCTCCTGCTATTGCTTCTTTAAGGTTGGCAACCGTGTCGCCTATGCCTTCAAGGAGCTTAAACTCATCTTTGGCATGCTGCTCCTCATTCCGGGCAGTCTCTTCAAATATTTTTGCTATGTAGTGAAAGCCCTCATTTCTCGCTACCTTGGCAAAATATATATACTTATTTCTTGCCTGGCTCTCCCCTGCAAAAGCAGCTTTTAAATTTTCCTTTGTTTTACTCATTTCTCAAATTTTATATTATTAAACATTTATTTTCCCCCCGCCTGTCCGCTTACCCTTGCCCTATCCTATATTCTGCTCCTGTCAATAAATGTAGGCGCATTTTCAGGGGCAAATCCCTTCTTTACGTCCCTGTAATATGTATAAGTTAAGGGCTCGGCTTCGGAATTAACTATATCACTGCTGACAACCTCGCCAATGAACAGCAGGTGGGTGCCTACATCAAATGTATGCGTTACTTTACACTCGAACCATGCTACAGTGTCCTCAATAACAATAGGTGCACCAGCCTTTCCGAAAATATAGTTCACATTTTCATATTTGTTCACATCTCTCCCGCTTCTGTAGCCAAAGAGTCCTATTAATCGGGATTTTGTTTCCTTTTGCAATACAGATACAGAAAAGACATTACTCTCTTTTATCAGTGTCGCAGTAAAGTTGTTTTTGTGGCAGCAGACAGCAAACTTGTTAGGCTCAGCAGTTACCTGAAATACTGAATTGGAAATGAACCCGTTCAGCTTGTCTTTTAACTTTGAACTAACAATATAGAGACCATAGGTAACTTTAAAAAATGCATCTATATTTATCAGATTATCAGTTGCCATTTTATTTTAATAAACAAAATACGGTAATAAAGTTAATGAAATATCATTTTTAGCAAAATAATATTTCTGATGTCAATATAAGCGGGGAATTAATTAATTCTGTATCCTATGCCTATTTTAAAGGAGGTGGTGAATCCGAAGTTATCCTTATGCAGTCCGGGACATCTGGGTTTATTTTGTTTGTTTAGTGAGCCTATATATACTCCCAATCCTATATTGCTATCAGCATAGAAACTGTCGCCCAGTTTAAACTGAAATCCCAGTGAAGCATAATGTTCGATAGTGGCAACAATTCCCGGTACGGCACTGTGCAGTTCTGTTGTTGATTTGTCTTTATTAATGATTACCGGGTTACAGGCTCTCGCTTTGTGATAAATCAGGTTATACTGAAAATAGGGAAATATGGATTTCCGACCATAAAGAAAATATTCATTGCGGATTAGAAAGATTTTATATTTTAAGTCTGCTCCCGCTATTTTATCTTCGCGCACCTGGTATATTGCTCCTGCTTCAAGAGATTTTTTGCCTTTAATAATACTTGCATTCAGAGATATACCTAATCCATGTCCGCTGCCTGAATTAATTGTGCACACACTAATTCCAAAATGTGAACAACATTCATTTAATTTGCTATATTGCGATTTAACGGTGAGAGTTATAGCTGAAACCAGAAATAACGCAAGAATTTTTTGCATGGTTCTGCCATTGCATTTAATCTCACTCCAATTTACATATAAATATTAGTTTTTATAACGGAAGGTGTATGACAAGCATCACCTTAAACTGGTGATATTAGTCATTGATATGATTTGACAATCTCCATACCTCTTTTAATTGCTTCCTCATTTAAAGGAATCAGATGGTGATGTCTTTCGGGCAGTGCTTTTTTGAGTCCGGTTATTACATTCTCAAATTTAACAAGTGGTTTTATTTTCAGAAATGCCCCGAGTACGATCATATTAAATGTTTTTGTTGATGCCAGTTTTGCGGCCTCAGCAGCCGCCTCAACCTGGTATATCTTAATATCGGTGCGTTCGGGGTGCCTTGTTATGCCATTGGTGTCATAAAGTAACAATCCGCCCTTTTTTACGGTTTTTTCAAATTTGTCCAGTGACTGCTGGTTTAACAGTATGGCAGAATCAAATGCATTTATAATGGGAGAGCTTATTCTTTCACTGCTCAGTATCACTATAACGTTTGCTGTCCCTCCCCTCATCTCCGGTCCGTAAGAAGGCATCCAGCTTACCTCCCTTTCTTCCAGTATCCCTGAGTATGCCAGAATACTTCCCATGGACAGTATTCCCTGTCCCCCAAAGCCGGCCATTATAATTTCTTCGTTCATTTTTGTTGTTTTATTTACTGACTATTTCTCCGTCCACTTTAATATCCCCGAGCGGATAAAAGGGAAACATATTCTGTTCCATCCATTTATTTGCTTCCACGGGTGTCATTTTCCAGCCGGAGTTGCAGTTCGATACTATCTCAACAAATGACAGGCCTTTATTTAGCTTCTGGGTTTCAAATGCCTTGCGCACAGCTTTCTTTGCTTTACGTACGCTCAGTGGCGTATGAACCGCCTGTCTTGATACATAATAAGTGCCGGGCAGATATGCGATTAACTCGGTCATTTTTATCGGATTGCCCATAAGCCTTGTATCCCTGCCATAGGGAGTTGTGGAAGATTTCATTCCTGCCAGGGTTGTAGGTGCCATCTGTCCGCCGGTCATTCCGTATATTCCATTATTAATAAATATGATAGTGATATTTTCACCCCTGTTACATGCATGAATGGTTTCTGACGTGCCAATAGCTGCGAGGTCGCCGTCACCCTGGTATGTAAATACATATTTTTCGGGCCAGCATCTTTTTATTCCGGTAGCTGTGGCCGGGGCCCTTCCATGTGGCACCTGCTGCATATCAACATTCATAAACTCATAGGCGAAAACCGAGCAGCCAACAGGTGCAATACCAATTGTATCTTCGGCAATACCCATTTCATCAATAACTTCCATTAATATCCTGTGTGCAACACCATGTCCGCATCCCGGACAATAGGACAGGATATTGTCCGTCATCAGTCTGGTCTTTTTGAAGACCAGGTTTTCTTCTTTAATTATATCCTGTACATCCATATTTTATCCTCCGGTAAATTTTTCCTTAAAGACATCCAGAATTTCAACAGGAGTAGGTATCATGCCTCCCATTCGCCCGTAGAATTCAACATTCACTTTTTTCCCGACGGCCAGTTTCACATCTTCAACCATCTGACCCGCATTTAATTCAACATCCAAAAATCCCTTAACATGTTCAGCCAGCTTTGCGACCTCATCAGACGGGAACGGGAACAGCGTAACAGGTCGCAATAATCCCAGCTTTATCCCTTCCTCCCTGGCCAGCCTGATAGATTTCTGGCATATTCGCGCGGCAGAACCGTAGGCAACAAGGATATACTCGGCATCATCACAGTCAATTTTTTCATACCGCACTTCGTTCTCCTTCATTTTTCTGTATTTCTCCTGCAAATGGTGGTTATGTCTTTCAAAACGTGCAGGATCAAGGTCAAGCGAGGTAAGAATATTTCTTTCCCTGTCATGTCTTTTTCCTGTTGTTACCCATGACTGATCAAATTCCGTGCTTCGTGGCATCTGCTCGAACAATTCAACCTTTTCCATCATTTGTCCTATTACCCCGTCCGACAGGATCATTGCCGGATTTCTGTATTTAAATGCAAGGTCGAAAGCAAGGGGGACAAAATCAGCCATTTCCTGCACCGATGAAGGGGCCAGTACAAGAAGCTTGTAATCCCCATGTCCTCCTCCCTTGGTGGCCTGCAAATAGTCTGCCTGCGATGGCTGTATTGTTCCCAGTCCGGGACCTCCCCTTACAATATTAACAATAAGACAGGGTATCTCTGAGCCTGCCATATAGGAGATACCTTCCTGCATGAGGCTGATGCCCGGACTTGATGATGATGTCATAGCTTTCTTTCCGGTTCCGCCCGCACCATAAACCATATTTATTGCGGCTATCTCACTCTCGGCCTGCAGAAGCACCATGCCCGTCCTTTTTTGGGGTTCCTGCCTGGCCAGGTACTCAATAATTTCTGACTGGGGAGTTATGGGGTATCCAAAATAAGCATCGCATCCGGCTCTTATTGCAGCTTCAGCAATTGCTTCATTTCCTTTCATTAACCTTATTTCACCCATAGTCTTTAGGCTTTTTGTTCTGTGACTTTTACTCTGTATACAGTAATAACGGCATCGGGACAGACAATAGCGCAATTTTCACAACCAGTACATAATTCAGGTATTTCCATATATGCATAGTGATAACCCTTGCTGTTAACCCTTTTTTCCATCTTTATAACCTTTGGCGGACATGATTCAACACATATCTCACATCCCTTGCACCGTTCAATATCAACAACAATTGCACCCCTTACTTTGGCCATACTCGGAAATTAAATTTGTTATAAAACATAATATAAAAAACAAAGAGATTGTTATTTTTTAATACTAACAAACTCTTTTAATAAATGTTCTGATATCCAAAGTATTTAACTAAGACTTGCATACAAAATAATACCATATATGCCTAAATAGACAAATTATAGGTACCTTCCGGAGTTCATTGGTATAAAATTTCAGTATATGGGGTGAAATTCAAAATACAGGGATGAATTATTTTTTTTAATAGTTAATATTTTTATCATGAAATAAACATGAAATTCTCGCCTTAATCCCTAATTTTGTTAATAACGAAATATTTATAATTAAAATAGTATCATATGCCTGTATGGGAAAATTCAATACCTGAATATTTAACAAATAAGCATAATATCATAAGGACAGTATTGTTCACTGCTGCTTTCGCTCTTGCATTCATCAACATTTATTCTCCCTTTGGAATGAACAAATGGGATATAAACCAGATCCAGTTATTATTATATTCCAGCCTGATAATCCTGACCGGTGTAATGGTAATAGTAATAAGCAGGGTTATAATGTTCTACTACAGTAAAAAAAGAAAAATAAATCATTTACAGTATGGTGCATGGATTATAGCTGAAATATTAAGCATGGCGGCTTTTTATGCGGCTTTTATGAAGCTATTTTTACATGACAAAAGAATAATTACGGAAATATTTAAAATCTCAATCAGGAACACTTTGCTTGTACTACTGTTGCCTTATTCCATATTAACGCTTTACTTTTCGTGGCGCTTTAAGTCAAAGCAGCTTGAGGATCTTGTCGAAAAAGAACAGTATGCAGACTCACTGAAGAAAATGATCCCCTTTCATGACGAAAAGGGAACGCTGCGTTTCTCAATACTTCTTGAAGATCTGTTGTATCTTGAAGCAACCGACAATTATGTAACAATTTATTATATTGACAGCGGAAAGCTTGCAAAATACCTTATCCGCAACTCCCTGAAAAACCTTGAACCAAAGCTCCAGCCAAAAAATATTATGAGAAATCACAGGTCATATATGGTGAACTTTGAAAAAGTCAAGATTATGCGAAAAGACAAAAACGGTTTATTTCTTGAGCTTGATACTGAGCAGAAGATCAGCCTTCCCGTGTCAAAAACATATGTACCCGGTGTTATTGAAGCCTTCTCAAAATATACTGAATAACTGACATTTTGCGATATGCACAACAGTTGCATTTATAATATTGCCTTTTTCCTGTTTACAGTTCATTTTCATTTTGTAAGCGGCCAAAGTGACAGCACACAGCTTTTCAGAACAGAGAGGTACTTGCTTGGAGCCTCCAATATAATAGAACACAAAGACACATCTGAGGTTAAAATAATATCAGTTAGCCGCAGCTCAAAATATATAAGTGATTTGCCCGTAACTATTCACCTGGTTACACATGAAGAAATTATCAATAACCAGTATACATCACTGGCAGATGTTTTAAAATCCCTGCCGGGTATTAAAGTCTCTCAGCCAGGTTCGGGAGAAACAGGCGAAACATACCAGGTTAGAGGTCTTACAGGGAATTTTTACACTAAGATACTTATTAACGGGATTCCAATCAAGCCTTCAGTGGTAACAGGGATGCCTGTAGGGGCACAGCTCCCCATAAGGCAGGCAGAGAGAGTGGAAATTATTTATGGTCCCTCCGCTGCGGTTTATGGAGCAGATGCCGTATCGGGAGTAATTAATATAATTACAAGGGAAGCTGATAAGGGCACATTTGCACAGGGAGATATAAGCCTGGGAGAAAACGAGTATAATTACATCAATTTCATGATTGGAGGCAAGGCCGGTAAAAATAAGAATATTCTTCAGTATAGCTTTTACGGCAGCAAATCGGAATTTAATAACATGAATATCAAATATGATGTAAGAAAATTTTACAATCCACTCAATTATTTCATTCAGTTAAAGAAACAGGTTGTAATCAATGGCAACAGCTATGAACCTTCATACATTGTTCAAAATGGAATTAAAAACCTGAATATTACGGAGGACGAATTTAAAGAACTCATATATTACAGTGGTTACGAAGGTGATGTATTTGAGCCCGAGATGGAAGAACTTGCATCAGGAAGCCACATGATAGGATTAAACCTCAGATACAGGGGCATAGAGATGTCATATAACAATATGTACAGACGCACGCACAGCTCAATAGGCAAAAACACCTTTCTTTACAAATACAATAATCCCCAGAATTACTGGGGAGAGAATATACACAGGGCTACCCTCAGCTATAAAAAAGAATGGAAAAGAATCCTGTTCTCGACAAACCTGTCAAGCCTCTCCTACAGGCTTGATAATAACACAAGCCTGGGCCTTACTTTTGTTGAAAACCGGGATATGACCTACCTTTATTCAGCATCTGATGATTTCTTTGCCGAACAATTGTTAACTATTTATCCGTTTAAAAACCTTGAAATTGTCACAGGCATCTCTTACCAGGCATCGCAGGACCTTCCGCTGACCAATTATCTTAAATCCCCTTTTAATCCGGAAAAATACAAAATATATAACCCCGATGATCTGCCTGTTGACAGTTTGCTTGGGAGATTCGGGTGGAACCCGCTAAACTATAATACAGGGTCTGTTTTTATGCAGGGATATTTTGTAAAGGACAAATTCAGAATTATGGGGGGACTCCGTTTTGATGATAATTCACGCTACGGTATAAATTTCAGTCCCCGTCTTGCATCACTTTACAAAATCAGCAACCGTACATCGGTAAGAGGCTTTATAGGATATGCATACAAAGCACCCCCTGCATCAATGGTATTCGAATCACTGGCATATCCTGCAGGAGAAAATGCCGATAGCGTTTATTATGTAATGGTCCCGGCCAGCTTAAGAACTGATATCATGTCATATAAGCTTAAACCTGAAAAATTCGAATCATATGAATTGGGAGTGAACAGCAAGATTTTCTGGGATATTGACGCAGACATAGCAATATTTTATAATGCCATAAAAAACCATTTTAGCGTTGTCAAGCTGGATAAAAACGCATTTAATCTTCCCCTTGCAATAAATGATTCAATACTGACCAAAGAAAATGCAGAAAATAAGGTTTCACGGTTATACGGACTGCAGCTTACTTTAAGAAAAAAGAACATAATAAAGTCAATAAGGCTTGATGCAGAGATAAATGTTGCTTTCTCAAAAAAGGGAGAAACCATACCGGAACTGGAGGCCCTGATTGAAAGTTTTAAACTTATGCCAAGCCACATCGGGCATCTGAAAGTTTCATTCTACCCGGTAAAAAACCTGTACATTCATTTTGAAAATACCTGGGAAACAAAATGGCTGAGGGTACTAATACCCATCGAGGATTTATATAAGGATCTTTTCAGGAAAGTAGACGGCTACTATACTGTTGATGCCGTGGCCAGTTATAAAATAAGCAATAGTCTTCGTGCCTACATCAAAGTAATTAATTTGTTTAATGAACAGTACAGTGGCCTTAATGCCAGCAGCCTTATTGAAGACATTCCATATAATCCGCAGCTGGGAAGAAATATACGGCTCGGATTAACCTATACACTAAACTGATATATCTCTGGCTATGAACCCTGTAAAATTAAAAAATACCTGCCTGTTATATGTATTTGTTATAGTATTTCCCTTGACCGGTATTTTTGGTCAGGACACAAATAATCCGCAATATAAAGTACCAGACGCAGAAAATGATTCCCTGAAAGCAATTGAATTTTTAAATCTTGGAGACAGGCATTTTGCAGATAATGAAATCGAGCCGGCCATAGGGTATTACTTAAGAGCCGCCAATATATTTGCCCGTGCTGAAGATGATAAAAATCTAAAAACAGCATACTACAGGATTGCAGGAAGTTATTATGTAATAGAAGCATATGACAAAGCAGCCGAATATTACCATGAAATTTATACAATTGAAAAGGATAAACCTGACCCGGGTTCCAGGATAAGGATACTTGAATACATGAGCGTTACCTTTGCTAAAATGAATGAATATGAACAGTCGAAAACTTACTATAACGAATTATTGTCAGTATATAAAGCAAAAGGCGATTTGAATAACACTATAAGAATATTGTCAAACCTGGCCGGCATTCACAAAAAACTGAAAGAGTACGGTAAAAGTATATCCCTAAATAATGAAATACTTGCATTATACGAAGGGCAGAAAGATACGGCAGCGATGTCCGATATACTGAATAATATAGGTAATAACTACATGTTTATAAAGGATTATGACAAGGCGGTTGAGTCATTCAGGAGGTCTGTTTATTTTGCTGAAAAAGCGGGTATGAAAGACTCAGATATTGCAGACTTATTCATTAACCTCGGAATTTGTTACCAGAATATGCAGGATTATCAGAATTCCATTTATTTTCTTGCAAAAGCTTTAAAAATAAGGGAATCAGAAAAAAAGGAATGTGAAGTTGCGCAGTTGAGAAACATTATTTCATTATTGTATTATTATAAAGGTGATCTTTATAATGCCGGGGTTTTCAGCCAGAATTCCATTCCTTCAGCCCGGTTATGCCCTGATAAAACGCTGCTTCGCGACTGTTATAATACCTATTCAAAAATCCTGAAAGCAGGAAATGATCATATTAATGCTTTAAACTACTATGAATCATATCTGAAAATCAATGACTCTCTTTTGCTGGAACAACGATTGAAAGATCATGAGCTGTCAAATAAAAGAATTGACATTGAAAAAACTGAAAAAGAGCTTAAACTGCAGCTGGCTGATGAAAATTTAAAAGACCTGGAATTAAAAAGGTTAAGGCTTGAACAGGAAAAGCAGGCACAGGAACTGGTATTGCTGAAAAGAGAAAAAGAGCTTGAACTTTCAGAGAAAGAAAGGCTGAAGCAAGCCTATGAGCTGGCAATAAAAAAGCATGAAGAGGAGATACAAAAAGTCAAAATAAAAGACCTTGAGCAGCAAAAGGCTCTGCAGTCATCGGAATTAAAAAGAAAAGAAGCCGAAGAAAAGGAGAGAATAAATGAAATCAAGCTGCTGGAAACAGAAAATGAAAGGCAGAAAGAAGCCCGCAAGAGAGCGGTATGGATGGAAATCCTTATAGCGATAATAGCAATACTGCTTTTTACAGGTTTTATTATAACACGCAAAAAGAATACTGTTCTTGCGAGCCAGAAAAAAGAAATTGAGGAAAAAAATGCAGCTATCACAGACAGCATAAAATACGCTGAAAAAATTCAGACAGCTGTGCTTCCTCCCCCTGATTTTATGAAAGATTATTTTGATGATTACTTTATTCTTTTCAAGCCGAGAGATATTGTCAGTGGTGACTTTTACTGGGGCACGAAAAAAGACGGACTGTCAATCGTGACTGCTGCGGACTGTACGGGCCATGGCGTGCCCGGGGCATTCATGAGTATGTTGGGTATGGCCTTCCTTAATGAAATAGTCAATAATACAGATAAGCCTTCTACGGATTTAATCCTGAACGAACTGAGGAAAAATGTAAAATCCGCTTTAAGGCAAACAGGCCAGGAGGGTGAAACAAAAGACGGAATGGATATCGCGATATGCATAGTTGATTACAGGAACAAGACCTTACAGTTTTCAGGTGCTTTCAATCCTTTGTTTCTGGTGAAGGATAATGAACTTATTCAGGTTAAAGGTGACAGAATGCCCATAGCTATACATCAGAAAGCCGAGATACCCTTCACACGGCACAATATTGATATTGAGAAGGGTGATACGTTCTACATCTTTTCAGACGGCTATGTTGACCAGTTCGGGGGGCCTGAAGGCAAAAAAATAAAACTGAAACGCCTGCAGGAGATCGTGCTTGAAAACTATGCAAAGCCTATGGACGAGCAAAAGCAAATCCTGGAAGATATATTTACAGACTGGCAGGGGGACCAGGAGCAAATAGATGATGTGCTTGTTATGGGTGTCAGAATATAAGAACCAGGTCAGGTTTATTACTTTAAAATTATCCTGTAATCTCGTTCCTTATTTCATCAATATGTTTCCCCAGCCTGGTTATCTGTGCCGAAATTGTCTCAATATGTTTCTTTCCCTCTGATGAGGAAGGATCAAAATCAGCATTCACAATTTCATATAGCTTATTAAAGGGTTGCCTCAACTGTTTAAGCCTGCTTAAATAATCCAGAATTATTTCATCATCTTTATAATTCTCAAGCATGTCAATAAGATTTTCCAGCGAGTATTTCTGCTCAGCAACTCTTTCAAATACTTCGATTTGTTTGCTTTCATTTGCAACATCCACAGCGATATGCAGTGCTTCAGTCCATCCGCCCAGAATAATCTGTGCAGCTGCAGAATAGCGTTCATTTTCCTTCAGGTAATTGTCTGTAGCAGTATATACCTCGTTGGCTATTATAATCAATGAATCCTTATCGTTAATATTTCTGTCAAATTTTTTAGCTGTATTCTGAAAAAAATCACTTGGTATGCCTAGCTCTTCTGATAATTTTTGCATAGCATTAAAATACCTGCCTGTATATTCTATTTGTTCAAAGATCCTCGAGTAACTCAAATCTACGGCATATACTCCAAGGTTAAGCGCTTTCTTTGAGCTTGTTATATATTCAGGAATTTTTGAAGTGCTGCTAAGTAAATCAGCATCAAATACAGCTCCTATAGATTCAAAAAGGGTTGACATCTCCACCGACAGATACATATTATAAAAAATTGGCAATCCCTGTCCAACTGTATCTTTGCTGTCCAGTATCCTGGTATCCTCTTCCAGGCTGATGCCTTCAAGGTCAATTTGATCTGTTCCAGACTTGTCCCCTGATTTACAAGCAATAAGAAGCACTATCAAAATAGCCGCTGGCATAATAAAAAATCGTCTTTGTTTCATAATATTTACTTTATATAATACCTTAATATAAGGCGTTAAAACTATTAATTATTTTAAAAATATGCAACGCTCCAATGTTCATAACAGGTATTTATCAATCATTTCCAATAATCCGTTAGGATTAATTGGTTTGGAAATATAATCGTCAAAACCTGAGGAAAGATATTTCTGTCTGTCATCAGACATTGCATATGCTGTTTGGGCTATAATTACAATATTTTTATTAATCTTTCTTATTTCATCTGCTGCCTGCTGTCCGTCCATCACGGGCAGCTGAATATCCATAAGTATAATATTGATATCCGGATTAGTTTTACATATCTCTATGGCGGCTTTCCCTTCTTTTGCAAAAAGGAGGATTGCCCCTGTCGGTTTTAGCACCTCGTCAAAAAACTCTTTACTTATCTCATCATCTTCAACTATAAGTATCTTTTTATTTACCCATAACCTAATGTTCATGTCCAAGGTTTTCTTTAATTTTTTTCAAAAATAGTCTTTTTATGTTTTCAAAATGCTGTTCATAATGAATTTCTTCAGGAAATTATAAGATTTATCAAGGTTTCTTCTTGCTTCTTCTGTCATTGTTCCAAGGAATTCCCACTCATAACCCCTTATATGCAGAAGATAAACATCAGGTGATTTATTATATATAACATTACACAGGTTAAGCAAATAAGACGGAGTAACCGAATGGCTTGTAAACTGTATTTTGTTTGATGGTTCTACCGTTGTCATTACAAAATCATTAATATCTTCTTTAGAGGCATCTACAAATATCACAAGTTCTTTATCCGCTATATCAGCAGCATCTTCAATATTCAACTGATAATTGCAGTCAGTTTTCACAATATCCAGATTATGTTTTTTGATCCATTTTTCTATTCTTTCGACAACAGAAATTCCAAGTCCGTCATCCTGTCTGCCGGGATTTCCGTACCCGTATATCAATATCTTTGGTGATACAGTCAATTAAAAACTGCGTTTCAGATCTATCAGTTTGTCTTTTGCATCATACAATGATATTTCCAGAGGCATCTGTCCGAGGGCATGTGTGGCACAGCTGAGGCAAGGATCATAGGCTCTGATGGCAACCTCAACAGCATTCATCATACCTTCGGTTATTTGTGATTTACCTTTCATTACCTTATTTGCCACATAGTTCACGGCCTCATTCATTGGCTGGTTATTATTGGTGGTGGAAACAATCAGATTTGCCATAACTATCTGGTCATTCTCATTTATTCTGTAATGGTGAAACAGCGTACCACGCGGGGCCTCTACTACTCCTACTCCTTCCAGTTGCTTCTGCCCTTTCTTAACCAGTTCCCCTTCAAGAACATCGGGATCATTCAGGAGAATTTTTATCATTTCTGCACAATGCAGTATTTCTATTAACCTGGCCCAGTGCATGTGCATCGACATATTGTTGGGTTTCCCCTTTGTATAGGCTTTAAACTTTTCGAACTCTTTCTGTGCAAGTGGAGTATCAATAAATTCGGCTGTATTCATCCTGGCCAGGGGTCCGACAGTGTACCATCCATTCTTTTTACCTATCTCCTTAAGATACGGAAATTTCATGTAACTCCATGTTTTAACTTCCTCATCAATATATCTGTCATAATCCTGGTAATCAACATCGTGCAGTATCTTCTTACCTTCTGAGTTTACAGCACGAAGCACGCCATGATATAGATCCATAGCACCGTCTTTCCTGACAATACTAAGTGAGCTGGAAGAAAAAACAGAAAAATCATCAATTAATTCCCTGTTCTTTGCATGGTAGTCATGAAAAAAATCGAGTGCAGCCAGAGACCAGTCAATCATCTTGTGGATGTTCATTGTAGGATCAAGTCCGTTAAGCAAATATTCCTTATCCTCAACAGTAAGATGCTTATTTATGCCTCCCGGTATTGCCCCCGTGCCGTGTATCTTCTTGCCCGCTGTTGCCCTGATAACTTCCTGTCCGTACTTTCTCATCATAACTCCCTGAACTGCAAGTTCCTTATTTTCGAATATGACCCCTATAATATTTCTTTTCAATGGATCACCTTCGATCCCGAATAAGAGGTCAGGCGATGCAAGATGAAAAAAGTGCAGTGAATGGGATTGAAAAATCTGTCCGTAATGCATTAGTCTCCTCATCTTCTCACCTGTCGGTGTCAATCCCGCTCCTGTGCCTGCTCCCACAATAACATCCATAGCTTTTGCCGCAGCCAGGTGGTGGGAAACCGGACAAATACCGCATAATCTCTGGACAAGGACCGGGGCTTCCCAGTATGGCCTGCCCTGAATAAATCTTTCGAAACCGCGAAATTCAACTATATGCAGTCTTGTCTGTTCAATATTACCTTCATTGTCAAGGAGTATCGTCACTTTTCCATGCCCTTCGACCCTGGTAACCGGATCAATTGTAATTTTTTGTCCCATTTAATTTAATTCTTTAATCAAATTTTATATCATCATAGTCCATCTTTATCTCTTCCCCGTTTATTATAGCAATGAGTGCTTCCCAGATAAGGTTTGCACTGGGAGGGCAACCGGGAAGAAAATAATCGATTTTAACCACTTCATGGCAGGGATAGACCCTGTCAAGCAATATTGGGATCTCCGGATCATTGGGAATAATCTTATCCTCATTACCCACGACAGTAACACTGTTAATATAGGCTTCCTCGAGGCACTCCCTTATCGGAATATTATTTCTCAATGCAGGTAATCCTCCCATAAGGGCGCATTCACCGACAGCTACAAGTATTTTACAGTTTGCCCTGAAATCCCTGAGAATATGTACATTTTCACTGTTACAGCATCCCCCTTCTATAAGACCTATGTCACACACCTTGGTGAACTTCTTTATATCGTTAATAGGTGATTTATTAAATTCTACAAGTTCAACAAGTTCGAGAATTCTGTCATCTATATCCAGAAGTGACATATGACATCCAAAACAACCTGCCAACGATGTTGTTGCTATAATTGGTTTGCTCATTTCTTAATACCCTTATTATTTAGACATATTAACATTTTCAATTTCGCTTCCAATAGGTTTACCGTCATATTTGCGTTTACCTATAGGTATATTGAATCCCTTTCCCTTATAAATAATTGAACCAACCGGACAAACTTCCATGGCTTTACGGGCAAGTTCATCAGAGAGCTCTCTTCCGAGCTTGTTATCCACAATGACCTCTGCTTTGGTCCCTCTCCTGCGGTATGCAAAAACACTCCTTCCCTTTTCATCTTTGATAGCCCTTATACATCTTTTGCAAAGGATACACCTGTTCTGCTCCTTGATTATTTTAGGGAGAGACGCATGTACCTCTCTGCTGGGAAACTGGTAAGGAAATCTGGGGGCCATCATTTTGTAACGGTAGGCCAGAGCCTGGAGCTCACAATTTCCGCTTTTCTCGCATGAGGGACAAAAATGATTACCCTCGACAAATAAAAGCTCGATAATAGATTTTCTGAGTTCATTTATTTTGTCAATGTCGTTCTCAATTATCATTCCGTTTGCTACCGGCGTGGTACATGCTGTCATAAGCCTTCCATTGACCCTGACAGTACATATTCTGCAGCCGCCCTTTGGTATGACTTCAGGGTAATTGCATAATGTTGGGATATATATTCCATTATCCCTTGCTGCCTTGACTATATATTGCCCTTTCTCAGCAGTACATTCAACACCGTCAATAGTAAACTTTATTATTTTATCCATTTCCTTAAAATTTAAACATTTGGTATTCTGTTAGCTGCTTCACATGACTCTTTGATGGCAGCATTTAAGTCGAAATTACTGTCAAAATCCTTGTTTTTCTGCACTTTTTCTTCATACAGGTTCCTGAAGTTCTTAATACTCGATAAAATGGGATTGGCCGCAGTCTGTCCCAGTCCGCAACGGCTTGCCTTTAATATTTTACTCCAGTTCAGCATATCTTCAATATCCTGCATAATAGCCCTCCCCCTTATTACTTTTCTGAGTTTTGTTTCAAGGAGCTTGGGTACTATCCTGCAGGTGGAACAGCTGCCACATGATTCTTCAATAAAGAATTCCATAGAATTGAGCACAATATCGGACAGAAGGTCTCTTTTATTGCCTATTATAATAATAGCACCTCCTGTCGCCAGGTCTTCGTACCCTAGTTTCCTGTTAAATTCACCGGGTGGAATAATTGCACCGGAGGGACCTCCGACATGCACGGCCTGCACATCTGAAGCACCTGCCATATCGAGCAAATCATTTAAACTGATGCCCCATTCAACTTCATAAACACCGGGATAGCGGCAGTCACCCGATATACTGATCAATTTGGTACCTGTTGACTCCTGGGTACCGAATTCTTTGTACCATTCACTGCCTTTCAGTATGATCTTTACAACAGCACATAGTGTTTCCACATTATTTACAACTGTCGGCATTCCGAGATAACCTCTCCTAACCGGGAATGGAGGGGCATCCCGGGGTTCCCCCCTCTTACCTTCCACAGATTCAATTAACGCAGCTTCCTGTCCGCATACATAGGCACCTGCTCCGTACTGAATTCTCAAATCGAAATTAAATCCCTTCTTACCGCATATATCTTTGCCCAGAAAACCCTGTTCCCTGAACCTGAGCAGAGTATCTTCAAGATACTTCTGCAGGTACTTATACTCATAGCGTATATATATGACACCTTCAGCAGCACCTGCTGCATATCCTGCAATAACTATACCCTCGAGAAGTAACACAGGCAGCTCGGTAAGAATTACCCTGTCCTTGAATGTGCCTGGCTCACCCTCATCGGCATTGCAAAAGACATACTTTTTATTACCTTCAATATTCCTGCAGAACTCCCATTTCAGTCCGGTTGGAAATCCTGCTCCTCCCCTTCCCCTGAGATTGGAAGCCTTAATTTCTTCAATTACTTCTTCAGGAGCCATGTCCAATACTTTTCTCAATGCCTCCCCTGTTTTAAAGTTCCCGTCAAGCAAAGGCCCCTTCTTCATTATATTATTATTAACAACTGCCCTGATAAGCTCAGAACTGTTCCGGCCATCGCCATAACTTGCTGAAAACATATCATCAACACTCTTTCCCTCCCGCATCGCACTAATAATCTCTTTTACCCTGAAAGGAGTGAGTTTTGTGAAAAAGCGGTTATTTATTATTGCTGCGGGCTCCTGGTCGTTCATCCCTATGCAGGATGTGTTATATAATCCTATCAGTCCGTCAGATGTTACCTGTCCGAATTTTATGCCTGTCTCCTTCTCAAATGCAGAAGCCACATCTGCCCTGCCCATCATAATGGAAACAGCACTATTATTCAGATATATGTTATATTTACCTGTGGGTTTCATTGAAAAAAAGTGATAAAATGAGGCTGTCTGGATAACATCAACCTCAGAAATATCCAGTTCATCTGAAACCTTGGCTAAGGCGTCCTTTGACAAATATCCATTGCTTTCATGTATGTCAAGCAGTATATCCATCAGCCTGCCTTTATCCTTATTGTACTTTTCAACAATGTTCTTTATGCTATTACTCATGTTACTATTAAATAATGCATTGATAAATAACTAATTAAAAAATATATGAGTTGTTAATTAATTCACAACTAAATTACATCAGTAATTCCGGTTTTACAAAGCTTTTTGAAATTTAGAATCAATTTAATTTCCTTAAAATATAAGTTAGTAATATTTTCTATAAAATCCAATATATCAGATAGTTTTACAGATATTCAATTTAAGTAATAAACAAGCTGGTGTTCTGCAGAAAATTTTTGGATTTTATAAAGTAAAAAAAGGGCTCTTTTAAGATTAAATAAAACAACGGATTAAAAATCGGCATCTCTCGCTCCGTAATTATAATTGCTGTAAAAACTTGAGAGTGTATCATATATATCTTCAAAAGACACATAATGTTTTTTGCAGCCAATGCGTGAGCAAACATGTACCTTCCCGCCTTTATCGAGATCGAATTCAATTATGGGGGCTTCACAATCATCACAGATATCGGTACCAGGCAACTCTTTTTTACAATTGGGGCATAGCAGTTTAGCTATCTCACCTTCCATAAGTTCCACATTGCTGAGTTTCTCATAACATCCATAGGTTGAGCATAAATTTATTACCCCTTTATTGCCAGCCAGTTCAATATGAAGCTTTATACTTGGTTTCCCGTTAAGGTATTGTGTATAATCCATTAGTGATTTTTTGCAATGCGGGCACTTCACTTTTAATGATATCAGATTCTTGCTCATAGTGTGATTTTTTTCTTGATTAATATACAACAATAGTCACCTATTTGCAAGTTTTATAGCCGGAAAATCTATTTATATCATTAATTATCCTGTCAGCAGATTTTTTTACCTGACCGGTCATTTCTTCACTTATAGATACTGATCCGGGCTGTATGCCGAGAACAAGCACTTGCATTTTAAAGAACTCAGACACCCTTTTAAGAGAAATATTATGTGTACCCGGAGTAAAGTCCCTTATTTTTGCCACCGGTAGCAATTCCGCATACCCGGGCGCCCTGTTCAGGTCAGCACAATCTACAAGAACCAGGATATCCGGGTTCAGATCATTTATTTTTTTTATATAATTTTCTATACTTACTTCAACAATGAGAATATCTAAATATGGTGACTTATGGATTTTTTTGCAGATATACACCCCGACACCATCATCACTTCTCAAAACATTGCCAATTCCGACAAACAGGATTTTTTTATCCCTTTGTTCAAATAAAGATTTTAATGATTCAACCAATTGTATTCTTTTATATTTAACCGATGTTAATTCTATATCGCCGAGGCTTCTTGGCTATTCTTGAAATAACCCTATCTTTGAAAGATAATAATTATTTAATAAACCAGAAGATAATTATATGAGAAAAAACAACAAGGGCCGAAACATACTAAATAAATCTCTTAGGGTGTTTTTTAAAGATGCTTTCCGGATAGCGGTAAGAAATCCTTTTCAGGCATTTTACTTTTTCCGCACGATATTATGGCTTGGTAAAGCCGCGCGGATAAGATCAAAATGGGAAAAGAAGGGTTTCATTGTCCCTCCGATTATCATATTCAGTGTAACAAATAAATGTAATCTCAAATGCAGGGGTTGCTATGCACTATCGTTCCATCCTTCATCAGAAGAAGAATTAAGCGATGAGAAATTAAGAGCTATAATAAGGGAAGCAAAGTACCTTGGAATTTCATTCTTTGTTATTGCCGGGGGAGAACCATTTATGCGTCCGGCAATGCTGGAAATAATGAAGGATTTTCCTGAGATTATCTTCCTGGTTTTCACAAACGGACTGCTAATTGATGATGAATCGGTCAAAACTCTTAAAAAGAATAAAAACATTATCCCTCTTGTCAGCCTTGAAGGTAATGAAACAGATACGGATAGCAGAAGGGGTACAGGTACTTTTGAAAATACCCGGAAAAGGATGGTTATGATGAAAGATAATAATGTTTTTTTTGGCAACTCCCTGACCCTCACAAGTCAGAATTTTGATACTATAATGGAAGAAATCTATATTAAAAAACTTATTGAATACGGATGCAAATTTTTTCTTTTCCTGGAATACACGCCGATAGAGGAGGGTACTGAAAGTATGGTGCTTAGCTATGATCAGCGTATCAGGATGGGTAAATTGCTGACCAGTTACCGTGAAAAATATCCGGCTTTGTTTATTGGCGTTCCATGGGATGAACAGGATGTGGGCGGCTGCCTGTCAGCCGGACGCGGATTTGTTCATATCAGTGCATCTGGTGATCTCGAACCCTGTCCCTTTGCGCCTTTCTCAGATACCAATGTTCGGAATTCGTCACTTAAAGAGGCCCTCCAATCAGATTTCATGAAAAGAATAAGACAAATCCCTGAACTGGCTGTTGAAAACGGAGGCGGCTGTGTATTATGGAAGGAACGGGAGCTGGTGCAATCCTTGCTTAAAAAGCCGATGGTGGAAAAAATGAATAATTAAATGATTCATACTCTATGGATTTCCCGGAATGTATATCATTTACAATAACCGGTGCCTGCAACCTGAGGTGCAGAATGTGCGGCCAATGGAGCAGTAAAGGTTATTTCCGCACTGGCGGTAATAGTCAGGTTCAGCCTATGCAACTGGCAGACTGGAAAAAACTTGTCGACGAGATAGCTGCAAACAATATCTCTTCCGTATTGCTCAGGGGCGGAGAACCTTTCCTCTTCCCGGGAATAATCGAACTTTTGGAATATATAAACAGCAAAGGTATTTTTACCTCTATCGATACTAATGGCACTATGCTAAAAAAATACGCTGCCGATCTTGTACGTATTGGTAAAATACATATTACAATATCGGTGGACGGACCTGAAGAAATACATGATAAGACAAGAGGTGTAAAAGGCTGTTTTATGACTGTTAAAGAAGGTGCGGATTTGCTGGCCCGGCTGGAAAAGGAGAGCGACAATAAAATAAGCAGATCGATATGTTTTACTATCAGCCCCTGGTCAGTGCGTGGACTCGGACAAATGCCGGATGTTGCGCGTACCATGTCAATAAATACCCTTGTTATTGTCCCTTTTTACTATGTTCCTGAAGCTACGGGCAAAAAATATGAGAAAGAGCTGACGGACAATTTTGACTGCCGTGCTTTTTCGTGGCGTGGATTTCATCATGAAACTTCTGGTATTGACTTTAATGAATTCCGTGAACAGCTAAAGATCTACCTGTCAAAGCTGGACGGCATATACAATTACCCATACATGGCATTGACTGAAGATGAATACAGGAATTGGTTCGGGGATGCTGTTACTCCCGTTGGTACATTACATTGTCTTAACATTGAAAAGCTGATTGACATTCAGCCTGACGGCCGTGCCAATTCCTGTGTTGATTTTCCCGATTACTCCTTTGGCAGCATAAGGGAATCGAATATAAGGGATTTGTGGAACAGCAAGAGGGCCAGGAAGTTTCGTGAATTCAGGCGCAAGAATCCTTTTGCTGTGTGTTACAGGTGTGGTGCAAAATATATGTCGGTGGTAATGTCCCGGGATACTACAGATACTTCACAAGAACCTTCCTCAGACAATTCGGACAAATAATATTAAACATATCCTTTCTTTTCAGTTCATCTCTGACATCAACTGCTGTATCGCGCGACTCGGAGAGCCTGAGTTTTTCATTAAGCATACTTAAATTCAGTACTGATGAATAGGCAATCGGACCCAGCTTCCTGTGCAAATACTGGATATGCTCCTTTGTAGTAATAATGGCCCCGCAGCTTTCGCAAACGAGGAGTTCCTTTTCCTGCCTTTCGACCAGCTGTGACCTGTCGAACGAAGCCATATCGTATATCTTATCTGAAAGCTTTACGCCTTTTCCGGTAATACAATGTTCCTGGCACTGCCCGCAGAAAATACATTTTCCGTAGTCTCTTTCAATAATCCTTATTTTTTTCTTTTTATCATCTTTAAATGTTATTGCATAAGGAGGACAGACATTGGCACATGTTTCACATCCCACGCAATTCTTATCATCAACAACCGGTTTGCCCCTGTAATTCTCAAAAGGAATATGTGGCTTTTTTGGAAACTTTGTTGTATAAGCGGGCGTAAATAATGAGACTACCGCTTCTTTTACCTCTCTCAGTTTTGGATACTTCATTTTTTTGTTTCTTTATTTTTTGCCTGTCCTGCCACTTCTTTATAATCGTCTTTAACACTCTTGTCGCCAAGCTTAATGCCAAAAAAGTAAGAGCCCCTGATAAGGGCATGTGCTGCAACGGTGGATGTAAAAAACAGCAACGGTATGGCTATTAATGCTTTAACTCCGATTTCATCAAATCCGTAGTATACCAAAAGGCTAAGCAGTATGGAGCATGTTCCGAGAGTCACGCATTTTGTTGCTGACTGCAGCCTGTTATAAACATCAGGCAACCTCAGCAGTCCGATACACCCAAACAGATTAAATAAAACACCTATTGACAGCAGTATTATAAAAATTATTTTACTCATTTAATTTTTTACCTCCCAAATATTTTGCCAGTGTTAATGTTCCTATAAAGCTTAAAATAATCCATGCTATGCCAATATCAATTATAAACATCCTGTCTGTTATGACTGCAATTATTGCGCATATGCCAACCACAAGAATACCGAATATATCTATACCAACCATCCTGTCGGCGATAGTCGGACCCTTGATTATACGGTAAAGGCACAAAAAGCAGAAGGCAATCTGAGCATATAAAAAGTAATAAAGCAGCTGGTTCATTTTTTAAATATTTATCGTTTAGTTTCTTAATATTTTATGTTTGCTGTTATTCAAATATCCTTTTAATATATTTTTCAAACCGGCCCGCAACTTTCTTGCTGTATTCCTCAGGATCGGTGCTGCTAACATAGATCCAGTGTACGTAAAGAATATCATCTATCAGGTCAACCGTTATTGTACCCGGAGTCATTGTTATTGAATTAGCCAGTATTGTCTTGGCCATATTTGTTTTAAGGCTCAGCTTTACCTTCACTATTCCCGGCTTTATTGGCATGGCAGGGTGCAGTACCCTGTAAGCAACATCAAAGTTAGCCTTAATACATTCCCAGATAAAAACAATAAGGTATATTATAAACCAGAAGTACCGCTGGGGCTGAAGCATCTTCCATACAGGCTTTACAAAATGCCTTGAGAATAACAGCACTGTAATAAGAGCAGCAATCGCCCCTACAATAAGGTTCTGGACATCAAGGCTCAGCGTAAACAGTAACCAGAAACCAAACAGTATTATAAAACCAAAGATATACTTCATTTTATACTATTTATAATATTAGCAAATAATCAGCCTTATTAATAATGGCATTTACAACGGGTTCCATAACTACTTCCCTTATTCCTGGTAATATCAGCAGGCTAAGTGCTATACAAAGTACTGCAAGCACAATCATTGAAAAGCACATAGTAAAAGGAACCTCTTTTATATTATTTATTTTATCAGATGCTTTACCATAAAAGGTATTTTTCTGAAGTTTAAGAAAATAGGCCAGTGTTATAATGCTGATAATAATAGCAATTGCTGCAAGCCAGTAATAGTGCCCCTGAATTGCGGCTATAATTATCACCAGCTTGCTGAAAAATCCGTTGAACGGGGGCATTCCTGATATAGAAAGGGATGCAATAAGTGAGGATGATGATGTTACCGGCATTTTACCTGCCAGTCCCCCCAGCTTGTTCAGATCGCGTATACCCGTCCGGTACTCCACTGCCCCGGCACTAAGGAATAACAATCCCTTAAACACGGCATGGTTTACCAGATGGTACAATCCTCCGAATATTGATAATGCAGCAATAGTCTTATTACCTCCACTGGTCAATATCATTAGTCCGATTCCTACTCCCATTAAAATATACCCGATCTGGCTTATACTTGAATAGGCGAGCATACGTTTTATATCCCATTGTCCGATTGCCAGCAGTGAGCCAATGATCATTGACAGTATACCAAGGGTTGTAATCGTAATTGCTATTTCATGCGATACGGCAAACATATTGAAGAATAGTCTTATAATGGCATATATGCCGATAGCCTTGATCAGCACTCCCGACAGCATCGAAGATATGGGTGAAGGGGCTGAAGAATGGGCATCAGGCAGCCATGCATGAAACGGTATTATTGCTGCTTTTAGTCCGAATCCTGCTATAAGCACCAGCTCGGAGAAAATAAGAAACTTATTGTAGGCCGATGTTTTTATTATTACTGAAATATCGGCAATATTAAGTGTTTTGGTATTCCAGTATAGAAGTCCGATACCAAAAAGTATCAGCAGGGAAGCAAGGCCTCCAAGCACCTGGTATTTGAATGATGCCTCCAGTTCCTCTTTTTCAATGCCAAATGCTACCAGTGCGTATGAAGCAATAACGGCAATTTCCAGAAAAACGAAAAGATTAAACAGGTCTCCTGTAAGCACCACTCCGTTCATTCCTGCAACCATCAGAGAGAAAAGGGCATAGAAATTATTCTCTGCCGTATACTTTTTAATATATGAAATTGCATAAAATCCGGAAAGGAAAGCTAAAAGGTTAATTATACATAACATAAAAACGCTGAGTCCGTCCAGTACCAGGTAGATTGCTATAGGAATGCCATTTACCGGTTCCCATCCACCTATTTTGTAAGGTATTGGTTCATTAACCCCGCTTATGATAAACTTTATGCTCATACCTACAAGGAAGAGGAATACAAGTGATGTTACTGCTTTCTGAAATCCTTTCACTATTCTTCCTATGATCGGAATAAGAAATGCGGCTCCTAATGGCAATATTATGTATAATGGAATCAACTTATCCATAATTATCCTTTTAAGCTATTTATTTTTCTTATATCAAAAGTGTTGTATTTCTTGTATAGTCTTATTGCAATGGCCATCAGCATGGCATTTGTAGCAAGTCCGATTACAATAGCCGTCAGTACTATTGCCTGGGGCAGGGGATCTACAAATTTTACCTTTCCCATATTCTTAACAATGATAGGGGCCACACCACTATCAACATAGCCTATCAGAGCAAAAAACAGGAACAGGCTCAGCTCCATTATCATCAGTCCGATTACAATCTTAATAATATTCCTTTTGGTCAGCACTCCGAAAAGTCCGACCAGGAACAACACAAAACATAATAAATAAGTTATCATTTCAGTACCTCTTCTTTATAAATTACCAATGCCAGAAAAATAGTAAACAATGCTGCTGCAACCTCTATTCCAACAGCAATGTTATATAGAGGAATTGTCCCTGCACTGACCAGTTCGCCTATCACTCCCTTGGGCAGGTAATTGGTAAAAAATATCCCGGTGCCTATGAATAAAGCTCCAAATGCCAGTGCCAGGAAAATAAATATACCTGTGCTCTCAACAACTGATGATCCTTCTTCCCTTTTCCTTAATTTAAGTACATCGCTGCCATAGGCAAGCACCAGCAGGATAAATGAACCTGCAATAACTGCTCCCCCGGCAAAACCTCCTCCCGGAGTGAGATGGCCGTGGGTAATAATGTATATTCCGTACAGGAATATTAACCCAACAACAAGCTGGGTTACCTTTTTTACTATCGGAGTCATTCCTTTCATGGCTTTATTTTCTTATTTTCTGCCTTTTGCTCTTAGGATGGTTAATATACCTATTACTGCCGTAAAAAGTATGGTTGCCTCACCAAGAGTATCATATCCCCTGAAATCGAACACAACACCGGTTACAAGATTGGCGCTCCCTGTCTGCTGTGCCGCTTTATCAATGTATGCTGTTGACATTCTCGTAACGTGCTCGCCCAGGTGGTTTAAAGTATATATTGATTCCTTGAAAAAATAAAGTAAAAACAGGGCAAAGACCACTACAAGGATAACATTAATAAGATACCTCTGATGAATATATGACACTCCGTCCACTGTGACCACTGCTTTTTCCTTAAGTTCTTCCCTGCTGCTGCTCAGGACAACGGCAACCATTATAACAAGTGTAATCGTCTCTACGACAATCTGGACTATTGCCAGATCCGGGGCTTGAAGAAGCAGGAAGCAGATGACAAGTCCGTATCCGACAATACCGCAGGAAATTAGTGCTGACAGCAAATCTTTTGCATTAAGGGCATAAATTGCTCCCAATATCATAAAAACAATTATTATTGAGAGTGTTATTTCCATATACTTCTAATTTTCAAAATCAGTTAAATTAAAAACAATAACATAATAATAAGTCCGGCCAGTATCCAGATAGCATAGTTTGATAGTAATCCGTTATGTGCCAGGCTAATTTTTTTATTCAGCCACATTATAATATTCTTTGATATATCATATATATCAAACCACTTATCTTCAGCTTTTTTATAGATAAATGAAAATATTTTCTGATTGGCAATGGTGTTATAAAATTCGACCGCGGAAAAGCCTGTCTCATCCTGGAACTTTTCACCCCCGATAAAACTGTCGGAGGTACGGAACTTCTTCATATTGCCGGCAAGATATATAAGAACACCAAGGATTATTGAAATTAAAATAAGCATTGAAATAGTGGTTGAATTCCAGGAACCTATGTATTCAAACTTCCCTGCAATCGGAATAAAAGTCTTGGGTATTACATAATTTGTGGCAAACACACCAAGTCCAATACAAAGCAAAGCCAGGATAACCTGTGGCAGCCACATCAATATACTGACCTCCCTTGCATCTTTCAGCTCTTCTCTTCTCCTGCCAAGGAATGCTCCTGAAATAAACTTAATGAAGCTGGCCAGTGTTAAGGCAGAGCCTATTACTGCCAAAGCAAGCCATATAATCCATAGCTGGTTTGCGACTCCCGGATTTTTGCCAAAATCAATAATACCCTGGTATATTGTCCATTTGGAAGCAAACCCGTTAAAAGGTGGAATCCCCGAGATTGACAAGGCAAATACAAGTCCCGTTAAAAAAGTTATCGGCATTGCTTTTGACAATCCGCTGATATTGTCCAGATCTTCCTCCCCTGTTCTCTTTTCTATGCTTCCTGCAACAAGGAATAAGCCACTCTTGTAAAGTGCGTGGTTCATCATATGAAAAAGGCCTCCGATAATCCCCAGAGGAGTCCCCAGTCCCAGTCCCGTTACCATATATCCTACCTGTGATACCGCATGGTAACCAAGCAGTTTCTTATAGTTATGCTGGACAAGGGCCATCATTACGGCAATTATTATCGTTGAAACACCAATAATTATTATTACTAGTCTCAGCCATTGATTCAGTATAAATACATCATTGCATATCCTTGCCAGGAAATAGATACCCAGAAGTTTATCAAGTGATGCCGGCAGATATGCTGAGGAGGATGCCGGTGCTTTTTTTACATAGTCAGGAATCCATGTATGAAAAGGAATAGCCCCTGCCTTTGTGAAACTGGCAATAAGGAGAGTGATGAATGCTATATTCCTGATTGCATCTGTTGTATTTATGCTTAATTCAGACATGTTGATCGAGCCCGTAATCTTCCAGATAATACCTATTCCCAGAAGCATTATCCCATCGGATGCTCCTATTATTACCAGTGTCTTCTTTGCAGCAGCCGAGCTCTCATCATCATAGCCCCTGATTAATTTATAGCAGGTAACAGCAAGGATACCCCAGAAAATGACAAATAGAATAAGATTGTCCGCAAGTACTGCACCATATGATGATCCCAGGGTAATAAGAACATAAGGGTAGTAATTATGTATACCCCTGGCTTTATTGATATAAACCAGTGAATAGACAACAATTATAATTCCGAAAAATCCTATCAGCAGTGTAATCAGTTTGCTAAGGCTGTCGATATTATATACCGTATACTTGCCAAGACCTTCAAAAAGTGCATTCATTGCATTATTTCCCGTTGCAGCGCCTTCAATTATATAGGTTCCCGAAAGACCCTGCGCGGTAAAAATGATATATGAAAGATAAAGGGCAAATGCAGCAATGATAAGTGATATTATGCCTTTAACTGTTTTTATTTTTTCAGGTAACACAAACAAAACAATACCGGCAAGGATAGGTACTGCTATTACCATTATTATAACAGGGACGCATGAATTATTCAATATAATATCGTTCATTTTATAAGAATTACAACTTTTGTCTTATTTCCTGGGTTTTCTTATGTGAAAGCTTTAATATGTCTTCACCATTAAGGATCTTTTTACCCGTAGTATAATCATAAGCATAAGCCATCCTTTCAGTACAGCAATAACAAGGATCAACGGCTGCCAGGGAAATTGTGGCATCAGATATCGTCTGTCCCACACAGGACTTTTTAAAGGTTGCTATGTTCACATAGCTGGGAGCCCTCACTTTATGCCTCTCCGGATAGCTGGAACCGTTTGTTTTGACAAAATGGAATACTTCACCCCTGGGGGCTTCAGCGTGCCCCGTACCATATCCCTCGGGTATCTCCTTAACCTTTGCGGCTATATCTCCTTCCTTTGTTTTCTTTAGCCCTTCAAGGCACTGTTCGATTATGTTTATTGATTCATCCATTTCCAGGAGCCTGACCTCGGCCTTTGCAAAAACATCGCATCCCTTGGCAGTGATAACCTTCCAGTTAATCAGGGGATAAGCAGCATAGGGATCATCCTTACGCACGTCTATGGCTACGTCGGAAGCCCTGGCCGTGGGACCTACTGCCCCGAAATTAATAATATCTTCCTTTGTTAATATACCGACCCCCTTTGTTCTTGCATGTATAACAGGGTCATCCATTACTGCGCCTATTAACAGATTATTCTTTTTCCTGAAAGAATCCATTATTTTTTTTATTAAGGGTATTTTATTCCCTTCAATATCTCTCCGTACGCCTCCTATTTTAAACATGGCATAGCTGTTCCTGTTACCTGTAATGATCTCAAACAGGTCCAGAATAGGTTCCCTGTATTTCCATGCCCACATAAAAACAGTATTATACCCGAGAAAATGACCTGCCAGACCCACCCATAACAAGTGGCTGTGTATTCTTTCCAGTTCTCCGATTATACTGCGGATATATTTGGCCCTGTCCGGTATTTCTATGTTACCAATCTCCTCCATGCAGTTTGCGAAAGCAAAGGGATGGGAAGTGGAGCATATACCGCAAATTCTCTCAACAAGGAAAAAAACCTGGTCAAAAGTTTTTGATTCGCTTAATTTTTCAATACCTCTGTGATTATAACCTGTTTCCCACTTAATATCCTTAACTACTTCACCATCGCAATACAACTTGAAAAGTTCAGGTTCTTCCTGAAGCGGATGATATGGTCCTATTGGTATTATTTTGCTCATCTTTTTTGCTTTATAAGTCCTCATGCCTGTACGGATAAACTCCTTTCGCCCAGTTACCTTCAGAAATAAGTTTCTCAAGGTTAGGGTGCCCAATGAAGTTTATGCCCAGAATTTCATGCATTTCACGTTCTATCCAGTTTGCTGCTTCAAATAATGATGTCAGGGTTTTTATCTCCGGTTTTTCTTTTGGTAAAATCACATGCAGGTTTATTACCAGTCCGGTTAAATCATTGCTAAAGTGATAATAAATTTCAAATCCCCTTTTTGTATGCAGGGCTGAAGCAATAATAAATCTTAATTTCAACTTATTGAATAAATAATCCGCAGCTCTTGTAAGTGCATCCTTATTTATTGTAACCGTAGCCCTTTTCGCACTTTTTATTTCGGTTTCGATTATCTCTTCCCTGAAATTTTTATTTATGCTTTCTATTTCTTTTATTAATGCCATCTAACTAAATTCTTATATTATTTCTTAAGAAGCTTAACTATTCCTGCCAGTATAGCTTCGGGTTTTGGAGGGCATCCCGGAATATAGGCATCTACGGGAATGATCTTATCAACCGGACCGGCATTAACATTGCCTTCGGCAAATATCCCTCCTGTACAGCCACATGCTCCTATTGCAATAACAATTATTGGCTTCGGCGCCTGTTCATAGAGTTCAAGCAGTCTCACCTTATCTTTCCTGTTAATGGAACCGTTAACAAGCAAAACATCTGCATGCCTTATGCTACCCACCAGCTGCATTCCAAACCTCTCAACATCATAGCGCGGTGTAAGGCAGTCAAGTATCTCAATATCACAGTTATTGCAGGATGCTCCACCGAAGTGAAACAAAAAAAGCGATTTTTTGAAACAAAAGTCTTTAAATCCCAATTTTTTTAAATTTTAATATCCTAAAAAAATCAAAATAATAGCAATAATGGCCAGAAGGTTCATCCATATAAAAAAGAACCTCATAGCCTGGCCAATTCTAACCCTTGGATTTGTGTTCCTGATAAGTGTTAATATCAGAACAACTGCCAGAACTTTTAATATTGTCCACAAAATACCTATACCTGTGAGATTAAATCCCTTCATAAACAGTGCTATTACAAATGCAGGTAATGTAAACAACATTATATATTTTGTGAGCTTTATGAGAGCGTAGGGAGTACCTGAATATTCGATAAACGAACCGTGGTTAATCTCCGTTTCTGCTTCGGCCATATCAAAAGGTACGAGTCCCAGTTTTGCCTGCAGGCAGAAAATTGCCACTATAAATAATATTACTCCCGATATGCTTCCAATAAATGCATTACCGGTATTCTGAGCGTTAATAATATCATAGAGGCTTATGCTCATACCACCCTTAATTATTATGGCAATCAGTACAAGTAAAAACGACAGCTCATAGCTCAGTATTAGCTTCATTTCTCTTGAAGCCCCTATTGATGCCAACGGATTTCCCGATGCCAGCGCCCCGATAATATATGCCAGTGAAGGAATAGTAAGCAAGTAGAAAATAACAATAACATCACCTGCAAAACCTGTTTTAATACCAAGCAGGGGCATAAAAATTAATACACTTGACACTATAGCTCCAAAAAGAGAAAATACCGGAGCCAGCAAGAATGTTATTCTTGAACCCTTGGCAGGAACAATAGTTTCTTTCACCAGCAGGAGTTTAAAAAAATCATAAAACGGCTGCAGTATAGGTGGTCCTTTCCTGAACTGAACCCAGGCTGTAATCTTTCTGTCGAAAAACGACAGAAATCCTCCAATTACAGCTACGAAAAGAAAGCCCGGATATATCAAATAGTAAAATAAATCTTTTAGCATTTTGTTATTCCCAAATATATTCTTTAACTAATATTTTATCGTTTAATTTATATATATTCTTAGCCGGATCTTCATCCATGTCAACAATACTTGCGATATCATCAGGATATGCAGCTGCAAATTTCTCCAGCTCCGAATCGTCAGATAGGTTCATATACCGGTAACCGGATGTTTTGACCTGGAACAAATCGTCCATTAAAGTGCCAAAGGGACAAATAGTGATACATGATTTGCATCTTATACAAAGATTAACTGCCCTGACAACAACCCCGTTTTTGTCTTTTTCAAGTGCATCGGCCGGACAGGCATTAATACAGGGGGCATTATCGCATCTGCGGCATGTAAACTGAAATGTGGCAAGCTCCCTTATTGTTTTGAAGGACTTGTCATTGGGACTTGTCTTATAAACAGCCTCAACTTTGCAGTCATCCAAATTCCTTAACTTGTACAAATCAATCAATACCTTTTTGCTCATAGTCCATTATTGATTTATAACCAGATATCCGGTTCATTTTTAATTTCTTCATATGTAAAAACAGGTCCGTCCTTGCAAACATAATATTTGCCCATCATACAATGTCCGCATTTACCCAGTCCGCATGACATATTCTTTTCCATTGACAGATAAATGTCACTTTCAGGATAACCCATTTCCAGTAATTTCAAAGTCCCGAACTTCATCATAACAGGTGGTCCGCATACTACTGCCACAGAATTCTTTATATTCATCTTGAGATCCTCAAGCAGTATGGTAACAACTCCTTCTTTTTCTGTCCATCCCTCATCGGCCCTATCAACGCTACGGTATACTTCAAATCTTTCTGTTCTTCTCAATTCATCAACAAAAGGCTTATAAATACACTCTTCCGGTGTTTTTGATCCATAACATAGTATAACTTTCTCGAATTTTTCCTTTATTGCTATCAGGTTATAAAGCAATGAGCGTATAGGAGCAAAACCACAGCCGCCTCCCACAATAACTATCTCCTTCCCGTAAAACTTTTCAATGGGATAACCCCTCCCGAAGGGTCCCCTTATCCCGACAACCTCGCCCGGCTTTAGTTCATGTATTTTATTTGTAACATAGCCTGTTTTCATAACCGTAACTTCAAGCCTCCTGGTCTCCAAAGGTGATGATGAAGGTGTGAAAGGAGCCTCGCCATAACCGTTAAGTGTCAGTTCAATAAATTCACCTGTCTTAAATGAAAACTCTGATTCAGGAATAAGGACCAGGGTTTTAATTGTCGGTGATTCGGTTATAACCTTATCTACTCTGGCTTTAAGAGGTCTGTATAAACTTGCTTTATCTGCCACTGTTACAGATTTTTATTTTATTTTGCTAACTCGATAAATAATTCGTTCTTATTTATACTACCTATACACGATTCTATACATCTTCCGCATCCTGTGCATGCAATTGATTCAAATTTTGCCGGTTTCCAGACATATTTGCACAGATAGCGGTTCCTGAACCTGACAAATTTCTTACCCAGCGGATCTTCTCCGCCTGCAGTTTTTTCAAATCCCGGGTACTGGCAGGCATCAAGCTGCCTGACTTTCTCAAATTCAGGCCTGTCCAGAAGGATAAAGCACGTACAGGTGGGACAGATAGTGGCGCAGGCTCCGCAGGAAACACATGTCTTTGCATATTTTTCCCAAATTGAATCCTTTGATTTCCCTATTAGTTTACCTGTTTCCCTGTAATCGGGCAATTTGTTATTATTGCTTTTAAGCTGCTTTTTAACAGCCTCCCTCTTATCCCGTATTGCTTTAATGTTCTCATTGCTTATTTCCTGAACGGCAGCTACTTCTTTTATCCCCGCCACAATCTCTGCTCCCTTTTCCGTATTTAAAAAAATAAAAATTGTGCCGTTCAATGAGATTAATGATAAATCATTGTTCTTCTCGGGATAGGGATTAATCCCGTATGAAGTACAATGACAATGCTGCTGTACCGACAGGCAGTCCGTTCCGATCAGAATTGAGTTATCCCTGGCATTTTTATAATAAGGATCAACAAAATCTTTATCAAGATATATCTCATCAAGCAAGCTCACTCCTGCCAGATCACATGAAGGGACACCTATAATCAGATTTTTTTTGTGAAATTTTTTATTAATAACTACATTTTCCTTTACAGGCAGGAAGAAACTTTTAAGGGGGGTGGCAGGCTTTGGTGTGTTATATATTATGTCCTTTATATTCTCACTGTCAACTATCTCATAATCAATACTATTCCCGTTACTAACGGCCGCATATACCTGATATGAATCACTTAATTTCTGTAAAGCCTTTTGCCAATCGGTTAAAGATATCTGGAAACTCTCCATTACATTTTATTGTTCCGAATTTCACAATAAAAAAGGTAAATTTAAGTTAAATGATTATATTTAACAATATTTTTAACAAAGAATATTGTCGTTCCAATATTAATATATATTTAATTTAAATAAAAGGAATCTCTGTAATCACAGCAGCGTAAATAGTTAAATAAATTGCTATGATAAGTGATAAAGTGATTAAAAGATTTTTGCAGTATCGAATCTGCCTTATCAAGTTTCAAAGACTGGGATTTGAAAAAGTATTCTCCTATAATCTTGGTGAAGAGGTTGGAGTTACACCTGTACAGGTAAGAAAGGATTTCTCGTATTTTGGCATCAAAGGTAACAGAAAAGGTGGCTATAGCATAGATAAATTGCTCAAGTCGATAAGCGAAATATTTAAAAGAGACGAAGACAAAAACATTATTATTATGGGTATGGGCAATATTGGAAAAGCACTGGCAAACTATAAAGGATTTGCTGAGAACAGGATCTTTATTGTTGCAGCTTTTGACCTTGATCCTGCCAAGTATACAAAAAAGTTCAATATTCCTGTTTATCATCCGGACAAACTGGAAAAAACCGTGAAAAAATACAATATCAAGACGGCAGTAATTGCAGTTCCGGAGTTTGCAGGGCAGGAAGTATGCGATAAGCTTGTCTCGCTTGGAATCAAGGGAATTCTGAACTTTTCCCCGGTGATACTGCGCGTGCCTGATAATATATATGTTAATAACGTGAATCTAAGGAGTGAAATAGAAAGCCTGTTTTATTACATTTAATATTTGTTTTCACTGATATTAATAATAGCAACTTTTTATAATGCCTGTTTTCTTTAAAAATATGTATTTTAGTATTGTTATAATAATATAAAAGCCAGCCAATGAAAATAGGATGTGTAAAAGAAGTAAAACATCATGAATACAGGGTAGGTCTAACCCCTTCGGACGTCAAGTCATATGTTTCCCGTGGACATAATGTGATGATCCAGAAAAATGCGGGAAATGACGCGGGATTTGAAGACAGCGAATACATGAAAGCCGGAGCTGAAATCATAGAAAGCAACAAAGAAGTTTATAATAAAGCCGAAATGATTATTAAGGTCAAAGAACCTGTCCCCGTTGAATACGACCTTTTGCAGAACAACCAGATACTTTTCACCTATCTGCATCTGGCAGCTGACCGGAAACTAACAGAAACTCTGATGAAGAAAGGGGTCAGGGCTGTTGCCTATGAGACAATTGAAGATGAAGAGGGACAGCTTCCATGCCTGAAGCCAATGAGCGAAATTGCGGGCAGACTGGCAATACAGGAAGGAGCCAAGTACCTTGAGAAAACATACGGGGGCCGGGGCGTATTACTTGGAGGAGTACCCGGAGTGAGCAGAGGCAGGGTTGGAATTATAGGCGGAGGAGTTGTAGGTACCAACGCCTGTAAAATAGCAACCGGCATGGGGGCTGATGTTACTATTCTCGATATCAGTGCAAAACGTCTTGAATACCTGGATGATATTTTTGGTTCACGTATAACGACCTTATACAGTACAGATGCAAACATAGAAAAAGTGCTGATCGAAAGCGACCTGGTGATTGGAGCTATTCTGCTTAAGGGAGCCAAGGCTCCGCACCTGGTAAAACGCCATCACCTGAAGCTTATGAAAAAAGGAGCTGTGATTGTTGATGTTGCTGTTGACCAGGGAGGCTGTGTTGAAACAATAAAACCAACAACACATGATAATCCGGTTTATGTTATTGATGATATTGTACATTATGGAGTAACAAATATGCCGGGAGTAGTGGCATTGAGCTCAACAAATGCCCTGACAAGCGCCACCCTGCCATACGGACTAATGATTGCAGAGCTGGGCCTGGAGAAAGCCTGCCGCCAGTCAGACGCAATAAAATCGGGAGTCAACATATACAGGGGAAAATGTGTTTATCCCAATGTGGCTAAGGCTTTTGATATGCCCTGTTATTCAATTGACAAAATGCTTTCCTCCTCTGCCAAGGCTCCGGGGGACGGGTCCTCCTCTGCCAAGGCTCCGGGGGACGGGTCCTCCTCTGCCAAGGCTCCGGAGGACGGGTCCGGTTAGATCATTTCTAAATAATTTTAAGTTACATTATTATGAAAAAGAAAAAACTTGGATTC
>CAZHQW010000001.1:33644-51055 GCA_964534745.1 uncultured Bacteroidales bacterium | reverse complement strand
TCATTTCTAAATAATTTTAAGTTACATTATTATGAAAAAGAAAAAACTTGGATTCTCAACTAAATCAGTCCATGCCGGTGAAATAAGATACAATGAGTACGGATCAATCACAACGCCCATTGTACAGTCTTCAACATTTATCTTTAAAGATATTGAAGAAATAAAAAGGCTTGCCAGGGGTGATCTCGGGCGCTTTGAATACGGCCGCTACGGCCACCCTACCCAGTTCGCGGCGGAGAGAAAACTGGCTGAGATAGAGGAAGCCGAAGATGCGGTTCTCTTTTCATCGGGCATGAGTGCCATAACCACATCATTATTTGCATTGTTACAGGCAGGGGACCATATAATAATAACCGATGATGCCTATAAGCGAACCCTGGATTTCTGCAAAAAATGCCTTGGCAGATATAATATTGAAAGCAGTGTCGTTAAAATGTGTGATTATGAAGCAATAGAAAAAGCAATAAAACCCAATACAAAAATCTTCTTTTCGGAATCGCCGACAAATCCTTACCTCAATATTATGGACCTTGAGAAGCTCATGAACATAACCAGGGGTAAAGACATACTTGTGATATCTGACAGCACTTTTGCAACACCCTTTAATCAGAAACCACTGGAATATGGTGTGGACCTTATCATTCACAGCTGCACAAAATACCTGGGGGGCCATAACGATCTGCTCAGCGGTGTTCTTCTTGGGAAAAAGGAGCTGACAACAGTTGTCCGTGAATTCCTTAAAATAACGGGCGGTGTTATTGATCCCAACTCTGCCTATCTGCTGATAAGGGGATTGAAAACATTTGAACTTCGCATGAAGAGGATTAATGAAAACGGACAGCTGATAGCTGAATACCTTGAAAAACATCCGAAGGTCAAGCGTGTTTATTATCCCGGCCTGCCAAGCCATCCCCATCACGATGTTGCAAAAAGGCAGATGAAAGGATTCGGCGGAGTTGTTACTTTTGAGGTTGAAGATAATAATGAATATGTATTAAAGTTTTTAAGCAAGCTCAAGATTATTAATATAGGTCCCAGCCTCGGGGGTGTAGAATCACTTATAACACATCCTGCAACTATAAGCTATTATAACTGTAACAGGGAAGAACGTCTGGCCCTGGGTATAAAGGACGGACTTATACGACTGGCTGTGGGCGTTGAAAATGGTGAGGATATTATTAAAGATATTGAAGAGGCTCTTTAAAAAAAAGATATGAAAAAATTGCTCCTGCTTTTTATCCTGACAATTATTTTATTGGGATGCAAAAAGGATGATACCATAATAATCGATATCCCTGATGATTACTACAAAAACGGTGTTTATGTTACGGTTGATCCGCGTATGGAGCTGCTTTCGGTTGTACAGCATTTCACTACCTGGGCCGGAGAGCATCATACTAAACTGGACTTTAATTACATTGATGACGTTGATTCATATTTCTCTTCATTTGCTAATCATTCCGCTGTAACAAAATGCGAGGAGATGCTCAATAAGGGATTCACTTATGACGCACCAGTAAACTACATCTTATTTCATGACTACCCGCCCTCACTAACGCTGTTGTCTCCATACTCCGATTACCTGATCGGCAGAGCATCCGGAGTAGGTAACCTGAATGCGTTCGCCGAAGACCTGAGGGACTTTGCCCTGTCCAGTGACTTTATGAGTTTTTATGAAGATCATAAAACTTTCTATGATAAAGTTCTTACACTTGTTTTCAATTCACTGGGAGACAATAATTACATTGACCTGCTGGAAGAGTATTACGGGGCAACAAAATATAAATATATTATTGTTCCGACGCTGCTCTTTGACGGGGGAGCATACGGACCCAGGGTTGATCTTGCTGAGGGACAGTACGTTTATCATGTTCCGGGTCCGACCGGTATAAAAAACGGTATTCCCACTTTCGGCAGTGAATCTGATTTCAAGCAAATACTCCTGCATGAATTCAGCCACTCATTTGTAAATCCTGTTACTGAAGATAATCTTAATGAAATAAATAAATCTTCTGAGCTTTTTAACCCAATAGAACAGCAGATGAAGGACCAGGCCTATTCAAAGTGGTATGTTTGTGTAAACGAACACCTTGTAAGGATCAATGTAATAAGAATGCGCGTACAAAGCGAAGGCGAAGGAGTAAAAGAACACCTGCTTGATTATGAAGAGTCTCTTGGTTTCATTTATATTACGCAGCTCGATACTTTAATGCAGCGTTATGAGGCAAACCGGACAAAATATCCCACGTATGTGGATTTTTATCCCGAAATTATCAAGCTTTTCAATACTCTATGTCAGTAAATCCTTCTGGTTCGAATTGGCTTTTATGATTTACACTATTTAGAAGAATGATTTGTACTGTTTTTGCGACTTTGCGGAGAGAGGGGGATTACTCCCTCCGGTCGTGATCCCTTGAAGCACTATCTGAAACAAAAAGCCTTGGCTCCTTACAGTAGCTTACGACCTTTATATTTATATTCCCTTATGAAATTAGTTTTCAAAGGTTCTAAAAATATAAACCCGGTCATGTTGAGCCAGCTCTACGAAGCCCGCCTTCGCTGAAGCTTCGGCGAACAAGCTTTAGCGTAGTAGAGCGGAGAGAGGGGGATTCGAACCCCCGGTACCCCCTTAAGAGTACGCCGGTTTAGCAAACCGGTGGTTTCAGCCACTCACCCATCTCTCCTTAATAAGTGTGTCACTGATCGGATTATAAAATCAAGCCCAAAAAAGCTGGACAAAAGTATAAAATCCCTAAACAAACGCAAAGAATTATTTCCAATTAATAAGGCATCTCATCAGAATAGTCGGCATCCCTGGACAAGTCTTCACCTGAACCGGTACCATCTTCATGATTCATTTTTGAACCTAAAGTTACGGCAGATGACTGCATGTCATCACTGTCAGTAATGGGAGCCAGGAAATCTTCTTCAAGTTCCACAAACTTGGCGCAATCTTCCCTGAAGCGCAGGTGCACATCCCCAATGGGACCGTTACGGTGTTTTGCCAGTATTATTTCCGCCATACCCTTTAGTGAATTACCTTCCTCATCTACATCAAATCCATACTTTTCAGGCCTGTGAATAAATATTACCATGTCTGCATCCTGCTCAATGGCTCCAGACTCCCTTAAGTCGGAAAGCTGGGGACGTTTATTGCCTGACCTTATTTCGACAGAACGGTTCAGCTGCGAAATTGCTATAACCGGCACATCAAGTTCCTTGGCAATGCCCTTCAGGGACCTGGAAATATTGCTTACTTCCTGTTCCCTGTTACCTTTAGTATCAGGGGTACCTGTCATCAGCTGCAAATAATCGATAATAATAAGATCAATATCATACTGCCTTTTTAACCTGCGGCATTTTGCCCTAAGTTCAAATATTGATATGGCCGGTGTATCGTCAATAAATATCTGAGCCTCAACAAGCTTTTTAATCTTATAATCAAGCTGTTCCCATTCATACTGGGCCAGGTTCCCGTTCCTGATCCTGTTTGAAGGCAATTCGGTTTCCATCACTATCAATCTGTTGACAAGCTGAATGGATGACATTTCCAGGGAAAATACCGCAACTGATTTTTTATGCTCAATAGTGATGTTCCTTGCCATGGATAATACGAAGGCGGTCTTTCCCATTGAGGGTCTTGCTGCTATTATTACCAGGTCGGATTTCTGCCATCCGCTTGTAAGCCTGTCGAGCTTTGTATAACCCGAAGGTATGCCTCTCAGGCTGTCTTCGCGCTTGCTTGCCTCCTCGATCTGGTTTATTGCTTCCTTAATCAGCACATTTATCTTTATTGTCTCCTTCTTAATATTACCCTGGGCAATATTAAAAAGCTCGCTTTCGGAGAAATCCAGCAAATCGTTTACATCAATGCTTTCATCAAATGCCTGGTTCTGTATCTCCGTTGAAACTCGAATAAGTTCTCTCTGGATATATTTCTGGGCGATTATTCTGGCATGATAATCAATATGGGCAGCTGATGCAACCCTTCCTGTGAGCTGTGTTATATAAAGCGGTCCCCCCACCTCATCAAGCTCTTTTCTTTTCTTCATTTCCTCGGTTACGGTCAGAATGTCTATTGCTTTATCATTCGAAGAAAGATCGATTATTGCCTGAAAAATCTTCTGGTGCTCTTCTTTATAAAAGCTTTCAGGAGTCAGAATATCTATTACTTCAATAATGGCATCTTTTTCCAGCATAATGGCTCCAAGCACGGCTTCTTCTAGTTCCACTGCCTGGGGAGGTATCTTGCCCATTTCCAAATCAATTTGTCCCGTACGCGGAACGGCTTTTTTGGTTGTTGTCTTTTGTGCCATTACTAAATAATATTTTTAGTTTCTACTTCATTTATTCTCTACAAAAATATAAATTGAAAAATGTCAGTGGTCATTTAAAGATCGATCTTTATAAACACATTATCCAATTATCAGTCCCGTGATTGTTAAAAACCTTTGAAAACTATTTTTATCAAGTTAAGCGAAGATTTTTATTTTTGATAAATTATAAAAAAAAATGATCTGCTTCCCGAATGCAAAAATCAATATCGGTCTTAATATCACAGGCAGAAAGCCTGATGGTTTTCATATAATTGAAACAATCCTGTTCCCGGTTGAACTGTGTGATGTTCTCGAATTCGTTGAAGATAATAAAATAAAGGGAGAATACCATCTGAACTCTACAGGTATCAAATTGAACGTTTCTGCGGAAGACAACATCTGTATTAAAGCATTAAAGCTAATAAAGAAGGATTATGATATACCCTCTGTATCAATACGTCTTCACAAAATAATACCGGCCGGAGCAGGTCTGGGAGGAGGTTCTTCGGATGCGGCACATATGCTCAAAGCTCTAAATAAGGAATTTCACCTGAATATTTCAAATAAGAAGCTGCAAAAATATGCCGGCCAGCTGGGGAGTGACTGTCCCTTCTTTATCACCAACAGTCCTTCCCTCGCTTATGATACAGGCAATAAATTCAGGGAACTTGATATTACACTTTACGGATATTATGTTGTAATTGTATATCCTAATATTCATATAAGTACAGGACTGGCGTATTCAAAAGCTTTTATCAAACGTCCCAAATCCTCCCTGGAAGAAGCTGTGCGCCTGCCAGTCGGGGAATGGAAAAATGTTATTAAAAATGATTTTGAAAGTACCATTTTCCCTAAGTACCCGGTTCTGAGCAATATAAAAAAGCAGCTTTATAACATGGGAGCATTATATGCATCCCTTTCAGGGAGCGGGTCAGCTCTATACGGCATATTTGAATCTGTTCCTGAAATAAGCAGACAATTCGATGATTATCTTGTATGGCAGCATAAAGCATAAAATTATCAGGGCAATAAAACCGTCAGAACCTTACTGAAACTCGATCATTACAAAACCTTTGGGAATCTTGTCCCCGACTTTAACGTTAACATTCTTTATTATGCCGTTAACCGGCGAATGGATTGTATTCTGCATCTTCATTGCTTCCATCAGAAGTATTTCATCATTCCTGTTTATTCTTTGACCGGTACTGACAAATACCTTCATAATTGTACATGGAATAAAGGATATTATTTTTTTATCATCAGGCCTGACCCATTTTTTTGCGCCGGTAAATTTCCGGTTAAAGGTAGTACGGTATTTTTCCCCGTTGACAACAAGTGTTTTATACCTGGTTTTATTATTGGTAGTATTGTTCATTATCAGTCATTTTAAAAAGGAGGAAGACCGTGTTTCTTATTGGGCAGACTAATGGATTTCTTGCTTGCCACTTCAATTGCATGTATTAGCAACTTTCTTGTTTCAGAAGGTTCAATCACCGAGTCAACATAGCCTTTGGCTGCAGCAACATAAGGATTGGCAAATTTTTCCTTGTATTCCCTGACTTTCTGTTTCCTGGTTTCTTCCGGGTTATCGGAACTCGTTATTTCCTTTCTGAAAATAATATTAGCTGCCCCTTCGGGTCCCATTACAGCTATCTCTGCACCGGGCCATGCAAATACAAAGTCCGCTCTCAGATGCCTGGAACTCATTGCAATATACCCTCCCCCATAGGCCTTTCGCAAAATGACCGTCATTTTTGGAACCGTCGCTTCGCTGTATGCATACAGCACCTTGGCTCCATGACGTATAACTCCTGAATGTTCCTGCTCAACGCCGGGAAGGTATCCCGGTATATCAACAAATGTAACAATAGGTATATTGAAAGCATCACAAAAACGTATAAACCGTGCTGCCTTATCCGCAGAATCCACATCCAGCACTCCGGCCAGCACTAAGGGCTGATTGCAAACAAATCCGCAGGTCTCTCCATTTATTCTAGCAAAGCCAATAACAATGTTGCCTGCCCAGTGCTCCTGTATTTCAAAAAATTCAGAGCTGTCGGCCACCGCTTTGATAACATCCCTAACATCATAGGGCTGCCGTGGATCGTCAGGTACAATCTCTTCAATTTTAAGATTTGTGTCCGGTTCCCTGATTTCATGTTTTTTTGCCTTCTCTTCATTGCTCCGCGGCAGGTATGTCATGAGCTTCTTTATCTGTTCAAAGCATTCAAGCTCACTTTCTGCATAAAAATGAGCATTCCCGGTTATTTCACTGTGTACCCTTGCTCCTCCCAGGTCGTCCATGGATATCTCCTCCCCGAGGACAGTCTTTATTACTTCCGGTCCGGTTATAAACATCTTTGATATTTTGTCAACAACAAAAACAAAATCTGTCAGCGCCGGAGAATATACGGCACCTCCTGCGCAGGGACCAAGAATAACGGAAATCTGGGGAATAACTCCGGATGACAGAGTGTTCCTGAAAAATATCTCGCCGTAGCCTGCCAGGGAATTCACCCCCTCCTGGATACGTGCTCCCCCCGAATCATTTATGCCAATCAAGGGTACCCTCATCTTTAATGCATGATCCATTATTTTTGTAATTTTCCTTGCATGCATTAATCCGAGCGATCCCCCTGCCACTGTGAAATCCTGTGCAAAAACACAAACTGACTGCCCGTATATTGTACCCGTTCCTATTATCACTCCATCGCCATGCAGAACCTTCTTGTCCATGTCAAAATCTCGCGCTTCATGCTCAACGAACAAATCGTACTCATGAAATGAATCCTCGTCAAGCAGTTTAATGATTCTCTCCCGTGCCGTCAGCTTTCCCATAGCTACCTGCTTCTCGATAGCTTTCTCTCCGCCCCCCATCTGAACAGCTTCCCTCTTCTTCTTTAGTTCCTGAATTTTCCTTTTTAGAGCCATTTATTAAGTTTTTTTCGTAAGGATTAATAGATAAAATTATATGGTTAAAAATATAAAAAAGAAACAGAATTTCTAAATATCATTCATTAGATCAAAAATAACATTAATATTTACCGGCCTATTTTGGTGCAAGTTTATATAGAAAGGCGGCTATGACAGCAAATATAATATTCGGAATCCATGCTGCAATCAGTGGAGGGAAGGCACCGCTTTTTGAGAACTCGGCTGAAAACTGCATAAAGAATATATATGTGAAACTTACCAGGAGTCCGATTCCTATATGCACACCTATGCCCCCTTTTGACTTGCGTGATGAAACAGATATGCCGATCAATGTTAAAATAAATGATGAAAAAGGAAAGGAAAATCTTTTATATTTTTCTATAAGCAGTTCATCAATATTGGGTTCCCCCTGAATTATCTGGTTTTCGATGTAGTTATTCAGCTCTCTCAGTCCCATTGCCTGAACATCGTCTTTTCTTCTTCTGAATTCTTCAGGATACATGTTAAGGGCAGTATCGATAATCCTGCCAGATGTGACAGTCTGTTTATCACCATCAAAATTCCTTATATAATAATTCCTGATAATCCATTTGTTTTTTGTGGAATCCCACCTGATGTCATCCGACAGCAGCTTTGATACTAATTTTCCGTCATTATACTTTTCTATTGAAAATCTGAGTCCGTAATTATTGCTTACATTAAAATTTTCAAGATAAACAAACACTCCCGGTTCAATCTGTTTATGAACGTTCCTCTTTCTGTAAACAGGGGCATTGCGGTAATAAACTTCTTCAAAAGCAAGCCTCTTCTCATTGGCCCTGGGAATGATGTAATTGTTTAAAACAAATGAAAATACCGTTATTACTACAGCACAGAAAAAGTAGGGAATAAGCAGCCGGTGAAAACTTACACCACTGCTTATTATTGCAATAATTTCAGTGTTATATGCCATCCGTGAAGTGAAATAAATAACTGCGACAAATGTGAACATAGGACTGAAAAGCGCAGCAAAAAAAGGGATGAAATTCAGATAGTAATCAAAGATTATTCCCTTAAAAGGAGCCCGGTTCTCCAGGAAATCGTCAATTTTCTCAGAAAAGTCGAAAACCATGGCAATTAAGACAATCAATATTATCGCAAAAAAGAAAGAACCCAGGAACTTTCTTATAATATACAGGTCAAATGTTTTAAATCCAGGCAGCTTCATAGTCTTGATGATATTTTTTTTATTGTAATGCTCTTCCAGCGTGAAAAACTACCTTCATATATTTTATTGCGTATCTCCTTCATAAGCCAAAGATAGAAACATAAATTGTGAAGTGTTGCTATCTGGGCGCCTAAAATTTCCTGTGATACAATCAAGTGCCTCAGGTATGCCTTTGAATATTGTTTATCAACAAACGATGTCCCGTTCTCATCAAGTACCGAAAAGTCACTTTTCCATTTCAGGTTCTTAATGTTAATTATGCCTTCAGCAGTAAAAAGCATACCGTTTCTGCCGTTTCGGGTAGGGATAACACAATCAAACATGTCTATACCCATGGCTGCCGATTCAAGGATATTGGCCGGTGTGCCAACTCCCATAAGATACCGGGGTTTGCTTACAGGCAATATACCTGTGACAATCTCAGTCATTTCATACATCTTATCAACCGGTTCCCCCACTGATAATCCGCCTATTGCATTGCCTTCCAAATCTAAAGAGGCAACTGCTTCAGCCGACCTGATTCTTAAATCCCTGTAAACACTGCCCTGGACTATAGGAAAAAAAGCCTGGTCATATCCATATACCGGTACTGTTTCCTTATATCTTTTAATGCCCTTCCCCAGCCAGCGGCCTGTAAGTTCCATCGAGTCCCTTGCGTCATTATAATCGCAGGGATATGGTGTACATTCATCCAGTGCCATCATAATATCGGCTCCCAGTTTCCTCTGGATGTCAACAGTGCTTTCAGGAGAAAAAAAGTGCTTTGAGCCATCAATATGGGAATTGAAATAGGCACCCTCTTCTTTCAGTTTTCTGTTCCCCGCAAGTGAAAATATCTGGTATCCTCCGCTATCTGTAATTATAGGCTTGTTCCAGTTCATAAATTTGTGCAATCCGCCGCTCTTATATATAATATCAATACCCGGCCTCAGGAAAAGATGATAGGTATTTCCAAGGATTATCCGGGCTTTGACATCATTCTCCAGTTCCTTCTGATGAACAGCCTTAACCGTTCCTGCTGTCCCGACCGGAATGAAAATAGGCGTTTCTATCTCTCCGTGGTCAGTTATTATTCTTCCTGCCCTGGCTCCTGTTGCTTTGTCTTGCTTTAAAATCTCAAATTTCATGAAATCCTGAAATATAACACAAATATAGCTATTAATACAAATAGTTATCCGGACTGATATACGACCGGTGATATGCTGCAGATGAATACTAAATAAATAATTATCCATATATATTTTAACTGTTAATAAAATAAAAACTGATATTTAGATTTTATAAATTTGATTTTTTATTATTGGAACCAAGTATCTGGAATAATATTGCTGTGGATATAATAAAATTACTTTCTGATAACCAGGATTATATAATAACCGGAGTTTTTACATTATGCCTGCTGATTCAATTGGTTTATTACCTTTTAATATATAGCAGGCTTTTATTTTACAGGAAAAAAGGAATAAAAAAAAGCAAGGAGCCTGTTTCGGTTATCATCTGTGCTAAAAATGAAGCCTCCAACCTGGATAAATTTTTACCCTCTGTATTGACCCAGGATTATCCCAACTATGAAGTGATTGTTGTTAATGACTGTTCCACCGATGATACTGATGAAGTTATAGGGAAATATATTAAGCAATACCCGCATTTGCGGACAACAACGATAAATGAAGACAAAAAGTTTTCCCATGGCAAGAAGCTTGCACTGACTATTGGCATTAAGGCGGCAAAAAATGAACAGCTGGTTTTCACTGATGCAGATTGCGAGCCTGTAAGCAAACTGTGGCTGAGCAGAATGCAGAGAAATTTTGCGGATAAAATATCAATAGTATTGGGTTATGGCGGATATTTTCCCCGGTTCAGCCTTCTTAACAATTATATAAGATATGATACACTGTTTGTTGCACTACAGTATTTTAACTACAAAATCGCCGGTTTACCGTATATGGGAGTTGGACGGAACCTTGCATACAGAAGATCCCTGTTTTTTGAAAAGAAAGGATTTGCTTCACATTACCACCTGCTGTCAGGAGATGACGACTTGTTCGTAAATGAAAACGCAACCAGGTCAAATACTGCCATAGAGATTTCCAAAGAGAGCCATACAAGGTCTTTGCCTGCAAGTTCACTGAGAGAATGGATCAAACAAAAAAAGAGGCACCTTGTTACAGGCCGTTACTATAAAAAAGTCCACAAGTTCCTGTTATCAGGCGATCTTATTTCAAGGTTGTTTTACTATTTATCTTTTGCTTACCTGGTTTCAAAAAATATATTTTTTGAAGCCATTATTATTGCATTTATACTGCGTATGCTAATACAATTGATTATTCTAAAAAATGCAATGTTGCGTTTGAAAGAGAAGCATTTATTATTATCTTCGTTATTTTATGATTTCTTTTCCGTGATAATTAACATCTTATTATATATTTCAACAAGATTAAGACCAAGCAGACGCAGATGGAAATAAACGATAATCTTTCAGACAAGGCAAAACGTGATTATGCGCTGGTAAAAAAAGCTACTGATGGTGATCAGAAAGCATATGCCGAACTAATGGCAAGATACCGGGATGCGATTTATTATATGCTTTTAAAAATGGTCAGCAATACAAGTGATGCTGAAGATCTTACAATTGAGGCTTTCGGGAAAGCTTTTAAAAACCTGAACCAGTACGCTCCCAATTATGCATTCAGCACATGGCTTTTTAAAATTGCTACCAATAATTGTATCGACTTCATAAGAAAAAAGAAAGCCAATCATATTTCTCTGGACCATAATGATGAAGAGCACGAAAAAGCAACACACGAGGTCCAGGCGTCTGTTCCTGACCCCGAAGAAGAGCTTATAAACCAGCAGAAAGCAACTCTTATGCGCAATGTCGTAACAAAGCTAAAACCCCGATACAGAAAATTGATTGAGTTGCGATATTTTAACGAATTTTCTTATGAAGAAATAGCTGAAGAACTGGAACTGCCGATAGGAACAGTCAAGGCACAGCTATTCAGAGCAAGGGAACTGCTTTTTAATATTCTGAAAAACACAACAACTAAAATCTGACAAAGTTTTCCTGATCCGGTTCTTATGCATCAAATTCTTAAGTACTTTCCTGACCTGACAAGTGAGCAGCAAAGCCGTCTTACAAAACTGGGTGAACTGTATTATTACTGGAATACACGGATAAATGTGATATCAAGGAAAGACATCAAAAACCTGTATCTCCATCATATTCTTCATTCTCTCTCCATTGTGCGCTTAATACAGTTCAAAGCCGGCACAAGGATCGCTGATGTCGGTACCGGGGGCGGACTGCCGGGTATACCTCTAAGCATTATATTCACTGATTCAGAGTTTTATTTTATAGACTCTGTCAGCAAGAAAATCAAGGTTGTTAACGCCATCATTTATGCACTGGATTTAAAAAACTCCAGGGCTATCCGTGCCAGGGCTGAAGATGTTACCGGACAATATGATTTTATTACCGGACGCGCTGTAACAAACCTGACTGAATTCGTTACTATATTAGCAAGCAAACTTAGTCCCCATTCATTTAATTCATTAAATAATGGCATTATATACCTTAAAGGCGGCGATGTTGAAGAAGAATTAAAATCCCTGCCCTGCCGGTCAAAGGTATTTGGAATTTCCGATTACTTCAGCGAACCATTCTTTGAAACCAAGAAAATAATTTACGTCAGTCCCTTTTAAAAACTATGTGAATAGACAAGAACGGGTTTTTGGCATGTTATTTGTCTATAAAGAATATGAACAGCATTAACAATCCGGTAAAGATGATACGCAAGGAATACATAGGTAAATATATTATATATGGCTTTAAGAATGCGAAAAGGCTGGATATATTAAATTCCAATATTATTAAGGAAATAATTGAAAAAGATATAAGAAGGATAAGCATCAATAATAAAATCACTCCTGTCATTAATCTGCAGGGGATAAAATTTATTGATTCACATGGTTTCAGGGTTTTTTTGGGATTAATAAGAATATCCGACATATATAACAGGCCACTATACTTATCCAATATATCAGCCGAGGTAAACGAATTAATTCATTTATTAAAACTTGAAGAAGTCTTTAATAAAAGAACAATAATTCTTCCCTTTAACCGCACAGCAGCATAAGGGCATAAAAATCACCGGTTAATTTTGGCACGCCAGACAACCTTTTGCCCTGAAAGTGCATCTTACATCTGATTATCATAATCATAATATCATTTATCATGAAAAATAGTGCTATTATCTTAATAATTATAACAGCTCTTTTAATTTCAGGCTGTGAAAAAAACATATATAATGAAGTTGATCCCCGCTTTTATAATGATGCCATGCATGGAAGCATAGTGGGAAAAGTATTGCAGAAATCAAGTAATGCCCTTGTTATTGCAAGTCAGGTTGAACCTGTAGACTCGGCAGTAATAGATCCTGAAGACGGGTCATTTGCGATAAACAACCTTCCTATAGGCAATTACGATCTTACAATTAAAGCCGATAACTACAGAATATATAAAAACTGCAACGTCATGGTCGAGGGAGCAGGAACTAACTATATCGGGGAAATTGATCTTTCAACGGTACCGGACCTTGTATCAACACATTATCCGGGTGACAAAGATGAGATTGCATTTAATAACAGATTTGCAAGTCTCACCATTTCCATGACATTCACACAGCCGATGGATCGCGAAAGTGTGGAAGAGGCTTTTTCAACTGAGCCACCGACAGAGGGAGTGTTTTACTGGGGCCAGTACTCATCTGCTCCGGGCTGGAATTACTTTGCCGAGAGCAGAGACTATGCCAGCGGCGGATTTGACCAGGGCGCGACTATAACCACCTATAGCAAAATAACGTCATTCAGCTACAGGGTAGCTCAAAAAGACAGTTACACAGATACTACCTATAATGTAACACTGTCAACACTTGCATGTGATACTGCGGGAAATTACCTCCGATTTCCGCTTGAATTTTCTTTCAGCACCGTTCAATCGTCCAGCACTCTGAACGGCATACAAACAAGTCCCTACCATGGCGACATGTATGTTGATCTGATTTCAAGCTCAGGTATAAGAATTACTTTCCCAAGGAACATGGACAGGCCTTCAACTGAAGAGGCCATAAGTATTATTCCTGATTCCGAGCCTATATTTATATGGCCGGAGAGCAATGAACTGACAATTTATACAGGAGGAGCATTCAGGGCAGACACCACGTATGTAATAACCATTGATTCAACCGCCATGGATCTGGACGGGACCAGGATGGGTGAAATATTTACATTTTCATTTTCCACATCCCCTGTCGGACTTAGCTATACTTATCCGAATAATGGAGAATTATTCGTATCCCTTACGCCTAATATAAGACTTACTTTCAATACCTATATGGTTAAATCTTCCGTACAGGCGGCATTCAGCATCTCTCCGTCAGTCTCAGGAAGCCTCAACTGGTATAATGATTCCAAAACAACACTTGAGTTTTTCAATTCGGGTTCACTCCAGCCAAATACTAAATATACAATAACCATTGGAACCGGGGCAAAAGACATTTTTGGCACCCACTTGAAAGAACCATATGTTTTTTCATTTATAACAAGACCGGAATAATAAAAAAATCCCCGGTGATTTATCCGGGGATTTTTGCACATAAAATGTTAATTGACTAATTACATGACATCGCCATGTTACAAAGTGTAGAACTCACTGTGAGTCCGTATTTATTTGCATTTTCCGAATTAAGTTCAAATTTCAGCTTGTTTTCTGCATATATAAAACTTATTGCTGCACCCGCATTTATCGATCCCGGTGTCTCACAGATAATCAAGCTGTTACTTTTCGAAACCTTTGACAGTATTTTATTTATGTCTTCAATTTTATAATGCGGAACATATAAAATATGACATCGCGTGATATCTGAAACACTATTAAAACATACTACCGAGATAGGCTTGTTTCCAACTTTTTTACCCTGCGTAAAAGCCCTGAGTTCTTCAACTACTTCACACTCACCCAGGATCCCGATAACAAAACTGGTTACCTCATATTCTGCAGGCCAGTTTACATACCTTGTAAAATTATATATATACATAGCCTGAATGCGGAAGGCATCATTACTGAATATATTACCCGATAAAAAACAGACTGCCACAAGTACAAACACCTTCTTCATAATTCTATCGTTACATTGTTAATTAATAGTCTTTAATATGTAAATTATAGATAATTACGAAAAAACAAACCGGAATGTTTGAGCCTGGCTGAAAATTGTGACGAAAATGTATTATTTGGTGACTAAAGAAAGTCGGCATTATTCAAAATAATTGTCATGAACAGGCAGTTAATACATTATCAGGGTTATATTTGTGTAGCTATTATCAATTAACTATTTTTACCAATAAAATTCTAAAGATATGAGAATCTTAGGCCGTACAATTCTTGTTATTCTTCTTATTATTAATGTTGATTCTGCCTTTGCCCAGTCAAAAAAGGCTGTAAAAGCATTTTCGACATTCGATGCAGGTGAGTATTATGCTGCAATAGATCAGTTCAAGGATGCATATCAGAAAACGGCTGATAAGAAAGAAAAACTAAACATGGCATTTCATATAGCCGAATGTTACAGGTTAACTAATAATCCACAGCAGGCGGAACTCTGGTATAGCAAAGTTATTGCCAAGAACTTTGAAAATCCGGTTGCCATATTACGATACGCTGAAGCACTTAAAATGAACGAGGAATATGAAGAAGCAAAAATACAGTTTCAGGCTTACAAAGAGCTTGTGCCTAATGACCCCAGGGGAGCTGACGGAGTAATTTCATGTGACCTGGCAGGGGAATGGAAAGAATATCCGAACGGATATATTGTTGAAGAAATGAAGTTCCTTAATACCAAATTCAGTGATTATAGTCCCTTCTATGCCAGGGATGATTACCAGCAGCTTTACTTTACATCATCCAGGGAAGAAACAACCGGACAGTCAGAACACGGGGGGACGGGACAGGGATTTACCGATATCTTTGTTTCAACAATGGACAGAAAAGGCAAATGGAGCACTCCTGTTCCGCTTGAAGAACCTGTAAATACTGAAGCCGAGGAAGGTACTCCGGCATTAAGCAGTGATTACAACACTCTATATTTTACAAGGTGCAATGTAAGTAAAAGGAAAGCTCTGGGATGCGAAATATATACGGCAGAACGTAGCGGTGAAAAATGGACCAAAGTACAATCCCTTGCGCTGGAATCAGACAGCATAACAGTTGCACATCCGGCAATTTCTTCTAACGAATTAACGCTGTATTTTGTATCTGACATGCAAGGAAGCATTAAAAGCTATGTAGGAAGAAACAGTAAAGATATATGGAAAGTAAGCAGGACATCTGTTTCATCTGCCTGGGAAGAGCCTGAAAACCTGGGTCCCACAATAAATACTCCCGGTGACGAAGTCTTTCCCTTTGTTCATCATGACGGCACTCTTTACTTTGCATCGAACGGGCATATAGGCATGGGGGGACTGGATATATATAAGGCTGTGCTTAACAAGGCAGGTGAATGGGAGGTTGAAAACATGCAGTACCCCATAAACTCATCATCAGATGATTTCGGTATTGTATTTGAAGCCGAAAGAGAAAGTGGTTTCTTAAGCTCATCAAGAAAAGGCAAGGGCGACGATGATATCTACTCATTTATCCTGCCGCCTCTTAAATTCAGTATAACAGGTATTGTTAAGGATGAAAAAACGGATGAACCTATTGAAGATGCTATTGTAAAATCAATAAGCAGCAGCGGAATTACCCTTGAATCAAAAACAGGAAGGGACGGCTCATTCAAGTTCATGCTGATCGGAGGTGTTGATTATGTATTTATAGCATCAAGAGAAGGTTATCTTAAAGGTAAAGAACGAGAGACCACAAAAGGGCTGACGCAAAGTACGGAATTTGAAACAGAAATATACCTGTCTCCCATCGACAAACCAATTGAAATTGAAAACATATTCTTTGAGCTTGATAAGGCTGATCTGAGGCCCGAGTCAATTGTATCATTGGACCAGCTTGTAGAGACTCTCAATGATAATCCCAATATTACCATCGAGCTGGGGTCTCACACTGATGCCCGGGCCAGTGATGCTTATAATCTTGACCTTTCCAGAAGGAGGGCCCAGTCAGTTGTTAATTACCTTATCAGTAAAAACATTGCAATGGACAGGTTGATCGCAAAAGGTTACGGTGAATCGACTCCTAAAATAGTTGACAGGAAAGATAATGAAGCATATCCTTTCCTCCCTGTGGGGACAAGGCTGACCGAAGAGTATATCAATAGTCTTAAAGACGAAGACCAGCAGGAAATGGCTCATTTTCTGAACCGGCGAACCGAGTTTAAGGTAATCCGCACCGACTATTCGGGCAAAAAATAATCTTCAGTTAACAGCAAATTGCTACCATTGAAGAATTATGGATTGATAATAAATGATTCTACTGAAAGTATATTTCAGTTAAAGAAGAACGGTACAAGCTTAAGAAAGGAGCTTATTGCAGGTATTACCACTTTCATGACCATGGCTTATATCCTGACAGTCCATCCTAAAATTATGGCTGATTCAGGTATGGATGAAAAAGCTGTATTTACTGCTACTGCTTTGTCAGCATTTATTGCCACACTTGTAATGGCATTCTGGGCAAAGCTGCCATTTGCACTCGCTCCGGGACTCGGATTAAACGCATTCTTTGTTTATACTGTTGTCCTTAAAATGGGATATTCCTGGCAAATGGCATTGACAGCTGTATTTATTGAGGGTATAATTTTTATTCTGCTCACTTCATTTAATCTGAGGGAAGCTATTATAAACAGTATTCCATTAAGTATGAAACATGCAATATCAGCGGGGATCGGACTTTTCATCGCATTTATCGGCCTGAGCTATGCAAAAATAATTGTGGGGGATGAAGC
>CAZHQW010000001.1:31619-33544 GCA_964534745.1 uncultured Bacteroidales bacterium | reverse complement strand
CGGTAATGTGCCAAGAGCAAAGCAGGCTCTTTATGCTGATGCTATTGGCACAACTGTAGGGGCATGCCTGGGAACAAGCACTGTCACAACTTATGTTGAAAGCGCGGCTGGTGTTGCAGTGGGAGGCAGAACCGGATTAACATCATTCTTTGTAGCTGTCCTGTTTGGTTTTTCACTATTTTTTTCAACTTTATTTCTTAATATTCCGAAAGAAGCAGCAGCACCGGCACTGGTGATGGTCGGACTGTTTATGATGAGCCCTATAAAAAAAATAAATCTTGAAGACTATACAGAAGCTATTCCGGCTTTTCTTACTATCATCATTATGCCGCTGACAATGAGTATTTCAGAGGGTATCGTATTCGGGATGCTGAGTTATGTAATTATAAAACTTTTAACAGGAAAATGGAGGGAAGTCTCAATAATAATGTATATCTTAAGTGTATTCTTTATGTTAAAGTTCTTTATTTAAATATTGCGGAATATAATAGAAACCAATAAATATTATTAATCATGAAATATGATCTGGTTGTCATAGGAAGCGGACCGGGAGGATATGTCGCAGCCATACGGGGTTCACAGCTGGGGATGAAAACAGCAATTATTGAAAAAGCAGAACTGGGAGGTATCTGCCTTAACTGGGGTTGTATCCCGACAAAGGCGTTGCTAAAAAGTGCCCAGGTATACTCTTATATTAAACATGCACAGGACTATGGTATAATCCAGACAGGTGAACCAAAGCCTGATTTTCTGCAAATGATCAAAAGAAGCAGAACAGTAGCGGAAAATATGAGCAAAGGTGTTCAGTTTCTGTTAAAGAAAAATAAAATAGATCATATTGCAGGACATGGCAAAGTTACTGATCCCAATACTGTTGAAGTTACAGGAAGGGACGGGAAAAAAGAGAAGCACACAGCAGGGCACATTATTCTTGCTACAGGTGCAAGATCAAAAGAGCTGCCCGGACTGAAACAGGACGGGAAGAAAATTATAGGTTACCGCGAAGCCCTGTCCCTTGAAAAACAACCGGAGTCTATGATCATTGTTGGTTCAGGTGCAATAGGAAGTGAGTTTGCATATTTTTATAATGCAATAGGTACCAGGATTATACTGGTCGAACTATTGCCTAATATTGTCCCGCTTGAAGATGAAGAAGTATCAAAGCAGCTGGAGAGGTCTTTTAAAAAGGCAGGGATAACGGTTCTTACCAATTCAACCGTTGAATCTGCCAATACTGCCGGTAAAAAGTGCAAGGTAAAAATAAAAACCGCCAAAGGTACGGAAGAATATGAATCAGAAATAGTACTCTCTGCTATTGGCATAACACCCAATCTTGAAAATCTGGGTATTGAATCCCTGGGTATTAAACTTGACAGGGATAAAATTAAGGTAGATGATTTTTACAGAACAACCGTCAAGGGCATATATGCTATAGGAGATATTGTGCACGGACCTGCCCTGGCTCATGCAGCTTCAGCTGAAGGAATGGTATGTGTTGAAAAAATTGACGGAAAGGATCCTGAACCGGTGGATTACAATAATATACCGGCATGTACTTATACCAGTCCGGAAATTGCTTCTGTCGGCATGACCGAAAAAGTGGCCAGGGAGTCAGGATATGATACTAAAGTTGGCAGGTTTCCCTATTCTGCATCCGGCAAGGCAAATGCTTCAGGACAGAAAGATGGTTTCGTAAAGCTTATTTTTGATTCCAGGTATGGCGAATTACTTGGCGCACATATGATAGGTGATAATGTAACCGAAATGATAGCTGAAATTGTTGTTGCAAGAAAACTGGAAACAACAGGACATGAGATAATCAAATCAGTTCACCCGCATCCCACTATGTCCGAAGCTGTTATGGAAGCTGCAGCAGCAGCCTATAATGAAGTGATACATTTATAAATTTCAGAATGAACCGAATT
>CAZHQW010000001.1:0-31519 GCA_964534745.1 uncultured Bacteroidales bacterium | reverse complement strand
AAAAAAAGACCATTTTATCCCTAAAATGGTCCTTTTAAGAGCAGGTAATATCTTAATATTTACATATATGGTATCAATATGAGAACTGGTATTTTAATTTAAGCTCCTTCTGATACTCAATTATTTTTCTTTCCAGATCCTCAATCTCATTTTTCAACTTTGAAATATCATTACCTTCTGCTTCAAGTTCACGAATGAAGCGCCTGTTAATGATTATCTTTTTTTGACACTCATAAATATTTGATATTAAGCTTTTTATATTATATTTTACATCAAGCATCGGTTTAGTTATTTACAAAGTGTTCAATTTTAATTCAAATATATTAAACGATACTGACCACATCAAATTAATAAAAGTGATGTTAATTACCCTATATTGGTGATATAAATCATCTCTATATATTTGTCTGTAATTCAATTATTTACAAGCATTAAAATTTACCGTTCAAAAGTTATTTATTAACAACTGTATAATAGAATCTTAATTGAATGTTAATTACTTTTATTTTAATTGATAATACTAAATATAAATAAAAAGTATTTCATTAATAATAACAAAATATAAATTTATTTGTTTGAAATTTTAACATTTTTATTACATGAATTTATAAAATATTCAGCCGATACATACAAACTCTTAATAAGGAATATTATTGTAAAATATAATTTATATTTGTCAAATAATGAAAAATTTCGTTTTTACCTTACTTTTACTTTCATTTACAAATCTTTCTCTGCCTGACAATAATAATGACAGTGATACCGCTGTCATAAATAATCAATTAAAGGGCAATTTAACTGCAGACACTGCTCATTCAGAAGCAGATACGTTGGCAATAAAACAGAGTTTTACCAGTATTCTATACCAGCTTCAAATTCTGATAACTGAGCAGGAGAAAATTATACGGATTTACCGTAAGGCCATAACCGGACTGATAATTGCCGTAGCCTTTCTGTCTGTTGTTTTATTCCTGAACATGAAAAAACAATTTTATTTCAACCGTTTTCCTTATTACAGGCAAAAGAAAGGGTATCATCCGGGACTGGTTTGCCTGCAAATGATATCCAGGTATTTCGGAAAAAAAATTTCATATAAAAGAATGAAAAAAATTTCTGCTATCACAGGAATACAAAAAGCAGTTTCATTGAATGATTTGATAAATACTGCCGAAAATATCGGAATAAAAATAAAGGTTGCTAAAACAGATATTAACCAGCTTTTATCTGACATCTGCCTGCCGGTTATTATTTACCTTTCCAATCACATGGTAATATTATATAAAATAAACAATGAATATGTCTTTATTGCTGATCCCTTTTACGGGTTCCTGAAGCTTAAATTATTCTATTTCGTTTCAGTATGGTATTCTGCAGGCAAAGACCATAATGGCATTGCATTATTGACTAAACCTTCCGATGATTTTGGAGGTAAGTCCGGTCGCATACAGAAAATCCTGGCATCTGATTATTCAGCCATAAAACAGCTTGAAAAGAAGTACTTGAACAGTATTGTCTGTGAGATTTAAGATAAATTTGGATACATTTATAAATTATGAACGAAACAGTATTCTTAAACGGCGAGTATATTTCAAAAGATAAGGCTTACATATCCCCGGATGACAGGGGATTCTACTTTGCCGATGGCGTATATGAAGTTATGCGGTGCTTCAAGGGTAATCTCTTTTGCTTTGAAGAGCATCTTGCACGGCTGAAAAGAAGCCTGTCCGAAATAAAATTAGTCTTCAAGACAACAGATAAACTCGGATCAATTTGTAATGATCTTATTGTTAAAAACAACCTGGAAGAGAAATACGCCGATATCTATCTGCAGATCACCAGGGGTGTCTCACGCCGAATGCACAGTTTTCCTAAGGAGAATGTACCTCCTACTATATATATCGTTGCATATGAAAGACTTCCCTATATAAATGAATTAAAGAATGGTATCAGGACCATAACCAGGCCTGATATTCGATGGTTGCGCTGCGACATAAAAACAATTTCGCTGTTGCCAAATACGTTAATGTTCCAGGAAGCAAGGGAAAAAAATGCCAGCGAATGCATATTCATAAGGAACGGGGTAATTACCGAAGCATCACACTCAAATGTCATGGGCATAAAAGACGGAATAATATTTACTCATCCTGACTGCAACTTAATACTCCCGGGTATAACTAAAAAGGTTATTTTTGATATTTGCAGGGAATCAGGAATAACTATAAGGGAAAATGCGGTTAGAGAGGCTGACATCTATGAACTGGATGAGCTTTTTATTACGAGCACCGGCGATGACATTATGCCTGTTGTTGAGGTAGATAACAGACCAATAGGCAATGGTACTCCCGGTCCGCTCACCCGCAAAATCCAAAGTGTTTTTTTTGATATGACATATAAAGAACTTGGAGGAGAGAATAAGACGTGGTTTTAACAGTAATTAAAACATAAATCCGGTTATGAATTATTTGAGATTTGGAGGACATATATTGCTATTAATCAAATACATATTATTATTTAATATTCATTTAATATCTGCACAGGATCCCTTAATTGGAATTGTATCGGACGAGCTTGAACGGGAATTTGCCAGACTGAAGGAAGAAAATTATCCGCCCTATTATTTAAGTTACAGGATAGATGAAGTATATAGTACAGTAATTGAATCAACATTTGGAAGCCTGACACAGTCTGATGAATACAAAGGCAGAATTTTAACAGCCACAGTAAGGGTTGGCAGTTACGAGCTTGACAATACACACGAGTTAAAAAACGGGTATAACCTGGGCAATATAAGTCACAGCCATGGTTCAATATTCCCGGTTGAGAATGACACCCAGGCTCTGAAGCAGGTTATATGGCGGATAACAGACCGGACATATAAAAATGCGGTCAGCTCATATTCAACAATCATAAGCAGCCTTAAGAAAGATTCGATTGAAGATATTTGTGATTTTTCGAAAGAACCTGCTGTAAATTACTATGAGCCCCCGGATGAAAATCCCGGAAACGAATTTGACAGAGCTGCCTGGGAAGAAAAGATTAAAAAATATTCCGGGCCTTTCCTGGAGGAAAAGTCTGTACTTGTAGCCAAAGCACTAATAAACTATATTAATGAAAGAAAATATTTTATATCAAGTGAGGGGAGCAGAATAGCACAAAACAAAACATACACCAGGTTGCAGATTTTCGCAAAAATCAAAGCTGACGACGGCAGCATGTTGCCACTTTATAAATCATATTATGCTTATAAACCCTCTGGTTTGCCCGATGATGAAAAAATAATGGAAGATGTGGGACAGCTAATCGGCAAGCTAAAAGAACTCAAAAATGCCTCTGTCGCAGAGCCTTATACCGGACCTGCCATTCTTTCTCCAGGAGCGGCAGGAGTATTTTTTCATGAAATATTCGGGCACAGGGTCGAAGGCCACAGGTTAAGAAAAAAAACTGACGGACATACTTTTAAGAGCAAAATAGGGGAAAGAGTGCTTCCCAAATATATGGATGTTATTTTTGATCCAACCCTTGATACCTACAAGGGTATAGATCTTTTCGGCTCCTATAAATACGATGATCAGGGAGTTAAAGCTTCGAGAGTCATAGTCGTGGACAAGGGTATTCTTAATTCTTTTATTATGTCAAGAACACCTGTTAAAGGCTTTGCCAGTTCAAACGGACACGGAAGAGCACAGGCAGGCATGTATCCTGTTTCCAGGCAGTCGAACCTCATAGTAGAATCTTCCAGTCCGTTTTCAGATAAAGAATTACGTAAATTGCTGATTAAGGAATGCAAGAAGCAGAACAAAGAATACGGGTATTTTTTTAAAGAAGTTATCGGGGGTTTTACATTAACGAATATATATGCTCCCAATGTTTTTAATATAATTCCTACGGAAGTATACCGTATCTATGTTGATGGCCGTCCCGATGAGCTGGTTCGGGGTGTGGAACTTATAGGAACTCCTTTGTTGATGTTCTCGGAGATTAAAGCAACAGGTGATTCACCCGAAGTGTTTACCGGTTTCTGCGGGGCAGAATCCGGAAATGTACCGGTAACAGCGATATCACCTTCATTGTTTGTAAGAAAAATTGAAACACAAAAAAAGCCCGAAGACGAGAGACAAATGCCTATATTGCCCAGGCCGGGTTTTAATAAAGAAACTGGTAATAATTAGAATATCTATTTATGAAGATTTTTAGTCTGGTAATAATAATATTTACAGCAGTGCATGCTGTTTACGGACAGGGCAACCTTCCTGCAGACACTGCAGAAAACATTATAATGAAGGCGATGCGCGATGAGCTGAATCGTAATATGGAAGAGCTCGAATATGAAGACTATAAAAAACCTTTTTTTATAAGCTATGCAATAGCGGATGCCCGTACCTTGTTAATAAATGCAACTCTCGGATCTCTGGTAAGGTCCAATATGTCGCATATCAGAGACTGGTACATAAGGGTTATAATTGGCGACTATAAGATGACTGATGAAAACTTTGAAGATATTGGTACGGGTAGTCCCGATTATCCCCAATATCTTAAACTTCCTCTTGACGATGATTATTATGGGATAAGGAGATGTTTATGGGAAGCAACGGACATGGTTTACAAATCAGCTTCACAGACTTACAAAAACAAGATTAATACCCTGACTGAGAAGAATATTGACCCTGAAGATCTGCCGATAGCCGATTTTAGTTATGCACCCGTTGTGAGTGTGAATATTGATGGTCCGGAATTCGATCTTAACAAAAGCAAATATGAAGATATAGCCAGGGACTTATCATCTTTATTCGATAATTACCCCGAGATTATTTATTCAGATGTGACATTTGCCGTATTTTACGCCGATATATATTTTATAAACAGTGAAGGCACAGAGGTTAAGATACCCTTGGAATTATGGTCTATAGCGGTCAGTGCGCAAACTTTTGCAGATGACAGTGAGGTTATCAGTAACCAGCTTTTATACTATTTCATGAATCCGGATGAATGTCCAAACCTGAATGTTTTGAAAGAGGATGTAACCTGCATGGTAGATAATCTGATGGCCTTAAAGGAAGCAGAAATATATAATGACAATTATTCAGGCCCGGTACTAATTACTGACCAGACAGTTGCACAACTCCTGGCCTTCAATCTTTTTTCCGGTCCGAACAGCCTTATAGCATACCGGGAGCCTTTATATGCCAATCCCCAGATGTCAGTGTATTACGGACAGAGAAGTTTCTCTACAGAGTCAAAAATAGACAAAAGGATCATATCAAAATTTTTATCCGTTTCCGCCCTGCCAGGATTAAAAAATTATAATGGCATTGCTTTGACAGGTAATTTCAGTGTTGACGGCGAAGGAGTAATACCTCCCGACAGTCTTGTATTAATTGAAAACGGCATATTAAAAACCCTCCTTAATGACAGAACCCCGACAAAAAGAATTGATAAATCAAACGGGCATAACAGGTATGCCATAATGGGTACAGGCATTACAAAGCAAATAGGCCCCGGGGTTATTTTTGTTTCCTGTTCTGAAGGGAAATCAAGGGAAGACATGAAGAATGAGCTAATAGAAAGGGCAAAAGAAGAAAGGCTTGATTATGCGATAATGATTAAGCCTATTACTTCAGGAACAAATTACCGGCCGGTAAATGTATACAAGGTATCTCTGGAAGACGGAAGTGAAAAGCTTATCCGCTCCGTTAACCTGGGCAATTTTATTGACAATAACCTGAAGGACATTTTATGTGTCTCGGACAGCAATATTGTTTATAACACTATGATTCCGGAAGGGATGAGCGGGGGTATGTTAGAGTCTTTTATGTCAGGAACAGACATTATCAAAGGCCTCCCGTCTTCTTTTATCGTCCCCGATGCAATTTTAATAGAAGAAATTGAAATTGAGGGCATTGCCCAGCCGCTCTCAGGGAACTTGCCCATAGTCGAAAATCCTGTTGGGAAACATATTAAATTCTTTTTATTCTAATAAAAAAACATTATTTTTGCAGCTTGAAAAAATAAGTAAGTTATACTCTAAAATCATTATCCGATGAAAAGGACTTTCCAGCCGTCAAACAGAAAGAGAAAAAATAAGCATGGATATCGTGAAAGAATGGCAACTTCCACGGGCCGCCAGATACTGTCAAGAAGAAGAGCCAAAGCAAGAAAGAAATTAACAGTGAGTGACGAGATAGCTAAAAAATAATTTATGTTCACAATAAATAAAAATGGAAGGTAATAAGCCTTCCATTTTTTTTCTGTATAAAATAACCCTTGTGATGGCATTAACAAAAGAGATACTTGCAATACTTACCCCTGATTCAGAAAAGGTAATTAATTACTCGCACCGGACAGACAATGAGGAGATAGCCGCAAAGATTATCGAAACCGGATTTAAATTCACGGAATCTTTCTATAAGACAACTGATATTGTTATTGATAATACTGTTAACATAAACTACTGGAGAATATTACGCAAAGCATACGGCAAATATGTTGTGGTAATAAGTTTTAAAAAAGCATTGCTTGAACACTATGAAGCAGTGCTTATGGAAAAACTTGACATTAACATCGTTGAGGTGCAGCAGATTCTGACTGAAAAGGAACCTGAAAAGGATGAAAACGGTGAAGAAGTATACACCTTATCAAGGCATTACATTAAAGGATTTTTTAATGAAGAAACCGAAAAGATAGTATATAATCCTCACTTTAATCCCGCCTTTGATTCTCCCCTGTTTAATGCCAATATCGACAGGCTGGCCAGGAACCTGAATAATTAATTTAGCATCAATACCTAAACCGTGAATAACAGCTCCCTGTACTTTGGCAGTGGCCACATTTCATCATCTACAATCAATTCAAGCTGATCTACATGATATCTTATGATTTCAAGGTATGGTCCCACTACCTTTGAATACTCCATTGCCTTCTCCCTTTCATTTTCTATTTTGTTTGCTGCTTTTCTGGCTTCGGTCATTTCCTGAACTTTAGTTTTTATTTCGGATATATGGGTGGATATAACCTTAATCATTTCTATCCTTGCACCTGCAAGTTTTTTAAATTCACTTTCGCTGAACAGTGCTTTCATTCCGTTCACATTTTCTATCAATGAGGTCTGATATTTTATGGCAACAGGTATAATTTTATTCATCACCAGATCGCCCAGTACTCTTGATTCTATCTGTATTTTTTTTGTATAGGTATCAAGTTTCACATTTGTCCTTGCTTCAATTTCCTTCTCCGTCATTATACCCAGGCCGGTAAAAAGTTTTATTGCTTTATCTATCCTGTATGCATCGAGTGCCTCAGGCAAATTGGTAACATTCTTTAGCCCTCTTCTTTCAGCTTCTACCTTCCACTTATCAGAATAATTATTTCCTTCAAATCTTATAGATTTTGAATCAATAATATATTGCCTGAGCATCTGGAAAATGGCTTCATCCTTCTTAACTCCCCTATTTATTGATTTGTCAACGTTCTTTTTAAAATCTTTTAATTGTTCGGCCATTGCTGAATTTAATACTGTCATCGCATCGGCGCAGTTTGCGGATGCACCGATTGCCCTGAATTCAAATTTTTCGCCGGTAAAGGCAAACGGTGAAGTCCGGTTTCTGTCGGTATTATCAAGAAGTATCTTCGGTACTTTTATAACATTCAGCTTCAGCTCAATTTTTTCACCGGGAGTCATCTTTTTATTGGTAACTTTCTTTTCTATTTGCTCAAGCATTTCAGTCATCTGGCTGCCAATAAAGACAGAAATTATTGCAGGAGGTGCCTCGTTTGCTCCCAATCTGTATGTATTACCGGCCGAAGCTATACTGGCTGTCAGTAAATCAGTATGATTATGCACGGCTTTTATCGTGTTCACAAGAAAAACCAGAAATTGCAGATTGGTTTTGGGATTGGTGCCAGGTGCCAGTAGATTAACACCAGTGTTGGTTGCAAGTGACCAGTTATTATGTTTGCCGGAACCGTTAATATCCTTGAACGGTTTCTCATGATTCAATACCCTGAAATTGTGATGTCGTGCTATTCTCTTCATCAGGTCCATCAGTAAAACATTGTGATCAACAGCCAGGTTGCATTCTTCAAAAATAGGAGCACATTCATACTGGTTTGGGGCCACCTCATTATGTCTTGTTTTTATGGGTATACCCAGTTTGTATGCCTCAATTTCGAATTCATTCATAAATCCCGTTACCCTTTCAGGTATTGAACTGAAATAATGGTCCTCGAGTTGCTGATCTTTTGCCGATGCATGTCCGATTAGTGTCCGGTTCGTTAATACCAGGTCCGGGCGCGCATTGTATAATGCTTCATCAATCAAGAAATATTCCTGTTCCCATCCGAGAGTTGAAATAACCTTGGTAACATCCTTATCAAAGTACTGGCAAACTTCTACTGCCGCCTTGTCTATCGCATTCAAAGCCTTTAACAGTGGAGTTTTATGATCAAGTGCCTCGCCTGTGTATGAAACAAATATTGTTGGTATGCTAAGGGAATTACCTACAATGAAAGCCGGTGATGACGGATCCCATGCAGTGTACCCTCGTGCTTCAAATGTGTTTCTTATCCCTCCGCTTGGAAAACTTGATGCATCCGGTTCCTGCTGAGCCAGCAGGTTGCCTGAAAAGTTTTCTATAAAATTTTCATTCTCTCCATATCCAAGAAATGCATCATGTTTCTCTGCTGTACCTTCTGTTAAGGGCTGAAACCAGTGCGAATAATGGGAGGCCCCTCTTTCCATTGCCCATGATTTCATTCCTGAAGCAATTTGATCTGCAATCTTCCTGTCTATTATTGTACCTTTTTCTATAGCTTCAATAACATGATTGTAAGCTTCAGCAGACAGGTATTTCTCCATCTTCTTTTTATCAAACACATTAACACCAAAGTATTCAGATGTTATGCTGGAAGGTGGTTTTACATGTACAGGCTTTCTGGCCAATACTTCATTTAGAGCATTAAATCGTATAATTGTCATAACAACTCGTTTAAAAAATTAAACATATTTGGCTTCAAAGATAATACTTTTTAATTAACACCCCCTATTATATATACTTTATTTTATGAAATAATATAAATATTTTATTAACACCCGATTTTTTGTAGGGGATAGTAAAATTTTTAGAAATTTTAATGTTAAATTTAAACAGGAAAGATTATTCGATTAAGGCATTCCCTGAATTTGGCTTTCCTGATGCATATTTCTTTAACTCTTCAATCCATTTTTTCCCGTATTTACAGATAAGGGCATCTTCAACAAACCTGAAAACCGGTATCTTTAATTTATTTCCCAATACCCTTGCCGGTTCGCATATGTTCCACCTGTCATAATTCACTGCATCAAAATCCTTATATTTTTTTATCCTGACCGGATAAAGATAACATGACAGTGGTTTCCTGAAATTGATTTTTTTATCGGCAAAAGCCCGCTCGATGCCACACATTGCCACCCCGTTATTAAATACCGTATAAGCACACTCTTTCCCCCTTATTATGGGAGTTACAAAGTCTTTGTCTTTATCGATAACATAAGGGCCCTCATTTTCGATAGTAATTATGCCTTCATGCCGCAGGTAGGGTTTAACTTTAGGGTAGATCTTTTTTAATATCCTTAATTCATGCTTTTCAAGAGGAGCACCGGCATCACCGTACACACAGCATAACCCCCTGCATTTCTTTATATCGCATTTAAAATTCTCTTTTATTACATCTATACTTACTATTGCATTATCAATCTGAATCATGCCGGAAACTATTTATGATATAAGGTATTCAGGGTTTTAATCTCACTTACCGGTTTGTATAACATCCTGCTATTTAATTTGTACCCTATAATTAACTCCCCGGTAAATATGAAAGGAGGTTCTTTGTATATACTGTCACTGCTTATTGATCCATTTATTATTACAGTACCTGTAAGTACCAATGTGTCATTCTTAACAAAGGAGTTACCAGGTTCATTTTTTGTTATATTAAATACCCTGTGAGGAATCAACTTCCTGTTTACCCACAGTTCCTGAAATTTTAGTTTACCGGAACCCTTCCCGGCTATAATTGTCACCCTGTAATTCAATCCCCTTGCCGACTTTTTCCTGCCGCCTGTCCATTCCTGCCTTGTTGCTTCAACTATCCTGAAGTCCCTTTTAAGTGATACGAGGAACCCGGTTATTAATAAAGCCAAAATGATAAATCTCACCATAAATTCTTTTTATATTAAAAATATAAAAATAAGGCAGGTTAAGCTTAAAATTTTTACATTTTATTATATATAGGGGGTTAAACTGAAAAATTTCTGTGACAAATATTACTAAAATATGGATAAGTTGTTTAACTTTACTATAAGGAGTCTGACATTGTATGTGCTGATTAACAGGTTATTATAATCCTGAAAAATAATATATGTTTTTTTACAGGATTTTATACCTGAAACAAATTAGCAGGCGGGTCGTATCAGACACTACTAAGACTTACCCTATATGGCTAAACATAAATATACCTGGAATCAGGTTTATCGCAAAAAATTGTTAGTAAAAATGTAAATCAACTTGTTAAATAATTTGTAAATTTGATTATACAGCAAGGATATTAGCTAAGGTTTAAATAAGTAATTATAATTTTTATAAAAATGAAAAGGTTAAAATTGTTGTTAATATTGTTAGCCGTATCGCTGGTTATATTCTGTTCCTGTAACAGGTATATATGTCCGGCTTATGCCAGTAATAATAATTACGAACAGAATTATAATAACTGAAATAGTCTTGAGTACCACTATTATTAATTATATTTGAATTAACTATACTAATCATGAAAAAGATTTTCATTTTAGCAGTACTTATTATCTCATTATTTGTTCTTTTCGTGTCCTGCAAAGGTTCCAAAGTATGTCCTGCATACGGGCAAAACGATGTTGAGCAGTCTGAGCCGGTCAACGTTTAATAATTAACATACACTTTTTTACTATCTTTACATACTGTTTTCCTTAATGTTTTTCTTTTATTGGGAATAGTAAATACTTTTGTTATTCCGTGAAAAAATTATTTATATATATTCCTTTTATACTTACATGGTCTCTGACTTTTGCGCAGGGAGAAATTGATGAACAGGACAAGATATTTTACCGTAATGAACGCACTTTTGCTGCCTTTCTGACTTCTACAGGCATTGGCGGAAATTTCAGATATGCCAGGCGTATAACTGCATTTAAAAAGACCCTGTATGAAATTGATCTTGTTAATATTAAGCATCCTAAAGAGGTAAAGATATCAACCTCGACAACCACTCTCACCAGCAGAAGTTTTGTTTACGGCAAGCTTAACAATTTTTATAATCTCAGGGCAGGAATTGGACTTCAGAAAGAGATTTTTCAAAAATTCGACAAGGGCGGAATATCAATCAGGTATTTTTACAATGCAGGTCCCACCCTGGGTATTAAAAAGCCTGTTTATTATTACATTTATGAAATCAACGCTAAGGGTGAAATTATAGGACAGAAGATCGAAAAATTTGATATTATACAGCATGTCGATCCCAGGTTAATGTCAAAAGCATCATTTTTCAATGGTATTAATGAAGTCACATTTACCCCCGGATTATACTGTAAAGGAGGATTTACTTTCGAATTTGGCAGGTATGATGAAATCCTTCATGCTATTGAAGCCGGAGTTATAGTGGATGCATTTCTGGCCAAGATACCGATTATGGCAATTGAGAATAATAAACAGGTTTTCTTTTCACTGTTTTTGAGTTACCGTTTTGGAAAAGTAATAGATTCGAGGTTCAAAAACAGGAAGACAGCAATTGATGAAATCATTGTTCAATAATAACTGCTGTAGCTGAATTATAGCATCTCCGGATAATAATTGCCGGCTTTATTAATTTATCTGTAAAAAACCTCGTTCTATTTATTGCTGGAGTTCATGAATTTTGTTACTTTCGCATTTCAATTTTGTTGATGTTAAATTGTTAATCTATAAATAATTAAATTATGGCAAAAATTAAAATAGGAATTAATGGTTTTGGCAGAATTGGTAGAAATGTATTTAAAATTGCCCTTGAAAAACCCAATATGGAAGTCGTTGGAATAAATGACATTACTGCAAATAATGTACTTGCTCACTTGCTTAAGTATGATTCGACACAGGGTAAATTCGATGGTACTGTTAGTTTTGATGATGAAGGACTTATTGTTAACGGAAAGAAAATAAAAGTGAGCGCGGAAAGAAGTCCGGCAAATATTCCATGGGCCGAAACTCCTGATGTTGTAGTGGAATCAACAGGTGTCTTCAGGTCAAGGGAAAGTGCCAAGGGCGGATATGGTGACCATCTTAAAAACGGGGCAAAAAAAGTAATCCTGACCGTACCAGCTAAAGACCAGATTGACAATATGATAGTGCTGGGAGTTAACGATGATGACCTCAGGCCCGAGGATACCTGCGTTTCCAATGCATCATGTACGACCAATTGTCTGGCACCTGTGGTAAAAGTACTGAACGACAAGTTCGGGGTTGAAAGCGGATTAATGACTACAATCCATTCTTATACAAATGATCAGGTAATACTTGATGCTCCTCACAATGATTTAAGAAGAGCAAGGTCAGCTGCCCTGTCCCAGATACCTACAACAACCGGAGCAGCAAAAGCTGTTGGCAAGGTAATACCTGAACTTAACGGCAAATTAAACGGACTGGCAATAAGGGTTCCGACACCTACCGGTTCACTTGTTGATTTTGTTGCTGTATTGAAAAAAGAAGCTACAGTAGAACAAATCAATGCTGCAATGAAACAGGCAGCAGAAGGACCTATGAAGGGTATTCTTGAATATACTGAAGATCCAATTGTATCAGTTGACGTTATACATAACCCGCATTCTTCGATCTTTGATGCCCAGAGTACCATGGTTACCGGGAAGATGGTAAAAGTTCTTGCCTGGTACGATAATGAATGGGGCTACTCATACAGGGTAGTTGATCTTATTGAGAAATTAGTATAAAAATATACATGAATTTAAAACCCGGAATAAAATCCGGGTTTTTTTATATATATTCAATAAGATTAAAAGGAATTTTGACTGTTGATTTATAATGTTCTCCCAGGCTTAATATGGCTTCATCGTCTTCTTCATAGTACCAGTTGATAATACATTTTTTACCTTCATCAAATCTCTTCTTTAATAACCTGAAAATTCCCAGCAGGTATTTTGAAGAACCGCTGTTGACATATTCAAGGTTAAGGTCCATCCTGGTTGTTTCCCGGGGATTTTTATAGTAGCCTTCAATCCAGTTAATTAGATTTTCAAAGAAATCACTGGGATTTTCAGGAATTGACCTGCCTTCGATTTTTAAAACTCCCAATTCAGGATCAAAGTGCACTTTTGGTGTATTGCTTGTTTTATTAATTATTAACTCTTCCATATTATATATTTACTTACTTTTTCTATTCATATCTTAATGCTACTATAGGATCCAATTTGGCGGCTTTAACAGCCGGGAAATATCCTGAAATCAAACCTACAATAAAGCAAAGTGCTATTCCGCTTATAATCCAGAGCCATGGTATAATGAAGGCTGATTTGAGAACTAAAGATACAATATTTCCAACTAAAATTCCTAATATTATTCCCAAAATACCCCCAAACTGGCATATAATTACTGCTTCAAATAAAAACTGCTGCTTGATAATATTGTTTTTTGCCCCTATAGCCTTTCTTATTCCTATCTCAGTTGTCCTCTCAGTTACAGATACGAGCATTATATTCATGAGTCCGATTGCTGCTCCGAAAAGAGTGACAAATCCGATAATCGTCGCTGCCAACAGAACTTTTTTTATGGCGTCATTAAGTATCTTTGACAAAAAGTCGCTTTTGGTTATATTAAAATCAGATTCATCCCTGACATGCAGGTTTCTTACAATTCTGAAGGCACTCTCAGCCTGACCGGTAACAGCATCAAATGAACAGCCTTTATCGGGCATCACGTTAATTGAGTAATTCCTTCCTGGCACGGAAAAGTACTGCCTTACATTTGTATATGGCAGTATGCACATATTATCATTTCCGCCAATACTGGTACCCTTATCTTCCATTATTCCAATAACCCTGTATCTGCCGTTTCCAATAGATACAAACTCATTAAGTATGTTGTTATTGTTCTTAAACAGCTTATTTACCAGTCCGCTTCCAAGCAGTGCGACATTGCTGTTTGATTCCAGGTCCTGTAATGATATATTACGGCCCTGGCTGATCTCATAACCTGCAGTGTAAATATAGTCCTCATCTGTCCCTATAACTGTAACATTAGGATGGGTTTTTTTTGACTTGTATTTAACTGTTGCCATTCCCGTCCCATAGGTGAATATAGAGACTGTTGCAGGAAAGTCATAGCTGTCTTTGAATTCCCGGGCCTGGAGATAGGAAATATACGGATGGTTTTTTTTACGGTACTTCTTATTACCTATCTGAACATTGATACTTCTGCTTTCAATCGTAAATGTGTTGCTCCCCATTGTGGCGAACTGCTTGTTTATAGTGCTTTTAATTGAATCTATCGCGGTAAGTATGCCAACAAGAGCCATAATTCCAACACTAATAATTAAAACAGTCAGTATTGTCCGTATCAGGTTAGACCTCACGGAACCCAAAGAGACTCTAATGTTTTCCTGCAATAAAGAAAAATAATTCATTGGGTTACTCCACAGGTTTTATTATTACATCAACTTTATCTTTAAGTAATCTCTTAAACTCTTCAGCATCCTCATCTGTTCCTTCATAAAGTCCATAATGAATCGGTATGGCTATTTTTGCTTTAACATCAATGGCCGCATCTGCTGCTTCCTTAACACTGTTCATGGTATAAGTCTGCCCTAAAGGCAGCATGGCAATATCACAGCTGAAGTTTTTCATTTCAGGAATTCTCTCGGTATCGCCTGCATGATAAATTTTAACCCCGTCAACAGTTAATACATAACCAACCCATTTATTGCCTTTTGGGTGAAAATTTGTCTTAATAACATTATAAGCAGGAACAGCGCTGACAAGTATATTGTCAAGTGTCAGGGACTGTCCCGGACTTATAGTCTTGATTTCCGCAACATCAAGGTCCTGAAGTTTGGCATGACAATCAACCGGAGCAACTATGATGCTCTCCCCTGTAATTATTTTTCTTATATCTGACAGGGATAAGTGGTCGTTGTGTCCGTGCGTAATAAGCACTATATCTGCCTGATCTTCTTTTTTTAACTTATAGGGATCAATATATATTACTTTCCCGGCAGCATTGATTTTTACTGCTGCCTGACCTAACCAGTGAATATTATTTACCATATCAGTAATATTTTGGTTTTGAGATTTTATTAAGTTTTCCGGGATAATAAATACTACAATGATCACTAAAAGTCTCCTTAAAATCAGTATTGATTTCATTATTGTTTATTTTATTATTATAAATCATCGTATATTCAAAATTACAATAAATATATTATCCCGTTACATTATATTCTAAAATTTGAGCTACTTTTGCCTCATTAAGAGAGCTAATAAGAATGTCTGCAGTACTGCTTAAAATACATCCTGATAATCCGAGTCCACGGCAAATATCAAGGCTTGTCGAAATACTTAAAAAAGGTGGTGTCATTATTTATCCCACAGATACGGTATACGGACTGGGATGTGATATATTCAGCCATAGAGCAGTTGAGAATGTTGCCAAAATTAAAGGGGTAAGGATTGAGAAAGCCAATTTCTCTTTTATTTTTTATGATCTCAGTCAGTTATCCGATTATGCCCGGCATGTTAGCAATAGTATTTTCAAACTGATGAAACATTACCTTCCAGGTCCTTATACATTTATAGTTGAAGCAAATAATAAAGTCCCGAAGTTATTCAGGGGAAGAAAAAAAATCGGCATAAGAATACCTGATAACAATATTGTCCGTGCAATTGTCAGGGAGCTTGGCAATCCGTTACTTACCACTTCGGTTCATGACGATGACAAGTTGCTTGATTATACAACTGACCCGGAATTGATATATGAACAGTACAAGAAAGTCGTTGATGCAGTGGTTAATAGCGGCTATTGTAATAATGAGCCTTCTACTGTTGTGGATTGCACTAAAGAAGAGCCTGAAGTAATTAGACAGGGGATCGGTGTTTTTAAATAGCGTGCTATTTTTTCCAGAAGCTTGGCGTAAAAAGAAGCAATACTGTGAAAAGCTCGAGCCTTCCAATGAGCATAAGGAAAGAAAGGAACCATTTTCCAAAGACCGGTATATGGACATAATTTACTGCGGGACCCACTCTTCCCAGACCCGGACCGATATTTCCCAGAGTTGCTGCTACGGCTCCAAACGAAGACTCCATGTCATAACCCAAAGCAGATATAACTATAGTACCAATTATTACAGTAACTATATAAAAAAATGTAAAAGCCAGTACATTGGTAATAGTCTGCGGAGAGACAACCTGAGAATTCAGCCTCACCGGTATTACTGCACTGGGATGAATCAGGCGCTTTAACTCCAGCATGCTGTTCTTCAGTAAGAGAACCACTCTTACGATTTTAATACTGCCACCTGTAGAACCTGCGGAGCCACCGAAAAACATTACGGTAAATATCAGCATTATGCACAGGGGTACCCATTTTGAATAATCTGTTATGGTATAGCCTGTGGTCGTTAATATTGAGACGACATGGAACAAAGCATTCCTGAAAGATTCCTCCATCTTCCCGTTACCGGCTAACCATAATATTAAAGTTATTATTATTGAAAAAAAGAAAATGAAGAATAAATAGTACCGGAATTCTTCATTATTTATTATCCGTTTAAATTTAAGATGCATGGCAAAATAAGACAGGGTGAAATTTGTCCCTGCAAAAAACATGAATACTATTATCACATAATGAATAAAAGGAGAAGAAAAACCTTCAATACTATTATGTTTTGTGGAATATCCGCCCGTAGCCATAGTAGTAAATGAATGGCATATCGCCTCAAAATAATTCATGCCACCTATCTTCAGCAGGATCATTTCAGACAGTGTAAAAATAAAATAAATAGCCCACAGCCTTTTGGCAGTCTCCCTTACGCGGGGGTGAATCTTGTCAGGTGTAGGTCCCGGTACCTCGGCAATAAATAATTGCATGCCCCCAATACCAAGTATTGGCAGTATTGACAATGATAATACAATAATACCCATCCCCCCCAGCCATTGTGTAATGCATCGCCAGAACATCAGTCCGTGCGAAATAGTATTGAATTGTTCCGTTCCAAGAACCGTAGCTCCCGTTGTTGTGAATCCTGACATTGTTTCAAAAAAAGCATCAGTATAGGAGGACATCTCGCCGGAAATATAAAAAGGAACAGCCCCTATGACTGAAAAGAGTATCCATCCCAGGCTCACTATAATATATCCTTCCCTTTTCCCAATTTCCTTGCTCGATTTTTTATACAACAGAAACAATATCATTCCGCTTACGGCTGCCAATATGGAAGCTATAAATATATAAATATAATCCTGCTCACCATAAATTAATGATACAGAAACAGATATCAGTAAAAAAAAGGCTTCGATTATTAATAATACACCAAGGATATAACCAACAACTTTATAATTTATCATAGAGGTTATTAATTGAAGAACTTCCCAACCTTGCTTATTGCTTCGGGTAAGGCGAAGACCACTACCCTGTCATTAGGCTGGATAAGTGTATAGCCATTGGCTATAAAACTTGATTTGTCTCTTATTACACCTCCAATGATTGAACCCTTGGGGAAATCAACCTGGTTCAAAGCGGCTTTGGTAATCTTCGAATCTTCTTTGGCTATAAATTCAAGTACTTCTGCATCAGTACCGGTCAAACATTTAATTGACGAAACATTCTCACTTGCAGTAAAATGAAAAATACGGCTGGCAGTAACAAGCTTTTTGTTAATGATTGTATCAATTCCCATGTTTTCTGCCAGTATTATATAATCCATATTTTCAACCTCGGCAATTGTCTTTTTAACCCCCATATTTTTTGCCAGAACGCATGATAATATATTTGTCTCCGAATCGCCGGTAACAGCAATAAATGCATCCATGTTTCTTATGCCTTCTTCAATTAAAAGGTTCATATCTCTCCCATCACCGTTAATAACAAGGGTATTATTCAAATAATTGGACAAGCGGTAGCTTTTTTCCCTGTCAAGCTCTATCAGCTTAACATTATGCTGGTTGCCTATTTCCTTGGAAGTGAGCATACCTATTCTGCTGCCTCCAAGGATCATAATATTATGAATTTCAAACTTTTCCTTTCCCGAATACTTATTTAAATCAGGAATACCAACCTGGTTGCTTATTACATAGAGCATATCGCCAACGATGAAGTGGTCAGTGCCTCTGGGTATAATGGTCTCTCCGTTCCTGGTTATCGCCACAACCCTGTGATTCTGGTAATCAATACCCTGTAAGGTCTCAGCAAGTGTCTTATTAACTACCGGGGCATCATCTTCAAGCTTTATGGCATGTAATGAGAGTTTCCCCCCGGAAAAATTAAAAATCTCTGTGCTCCCTGTCTGCTGCAATAATCCGACCACCTCCCTGGATGCTATCATCTCGGGATATATCATATAGTCAATTCCCAGGCTCGTAAAATGGTCCTTGTATTTCGGGAATAAATATTCCTGGTTATCAATCCTGGCAATAGTCTTTTTTGCGCCCAGCCTTTTACCCAGTATAGCAGCCATAATGTTCGTTTCTTCAGATGTTGCAACGGCGATGAAAAGATCGGCCCTTTTCACATCAGAGTCTATAAGCATGCTTATAGAAGTTGCCGAACCTGTCCTGGTAAGTACGTCAAGATTGGCCTCAATCTGCTTCAGTTTATCCTCGTCAGGATCAATCAATACTATATCATGATTTTCCTGGCTTAACATTTTGGCTAAATGGGAACCTACCTCGCCTGCTCCTGCTATAATAATTCTCATTATCTAATAATACTTTGGCTGAAAAATATAGACAAAGTAAGACATATTCTAATAAATAAGCCAACACTTTGGCTAAAATTTTTAAATGGTTCATTCACTGGTTATATCGATTTCCAGGGCACCTTCAAAAGAGATCACTTTACATTTTATCCCGTATAGTCTGCACTTTTCAGTCCATATCCTTCCTGTCCCTGAATTATTTGATGAGTCAACAATTATATTATCTATACAAGAAAGGTATTGCATGGTATTGCCACCAGGCCTGTAATCATGTGCTATTACCAGATAATCAATTTTGAATTTTGTGTTATAAATATGTTTCGGCAGTTTGTCATTATATAATAGCAATAACCTTGTACCCCTGAAATTAATCATAATATTGCCATAGAGGCTGCTAATATGCAAACGGGAAATACTGTCAATGTCCTTGCTTTTCAACCGGACTTCATTAATGCAGATTATCCTGTTTCTTCTTGCTGCGCCCCTGTTAAGCCAGTAGTTATATGCGGCATTATTCAAATACCGGCTGCCTTGTTCCGTGTCTGCATCCGTTAGTACATAACTGTATTTCCCTTCAATAAAGTTTATAGCGGTAATCCTTTTTATGTTAAATATTACAATTTTTTTCTGCCTGCATAAATTGCAGTTTCTTGCAAAATGTACTGAAAGCAAAGATATGGCACAAAGAACAAGCACCTTTACAAAAAGCCTGTTTCTGAATATGATGAGCATACTCACCGAAATAATAGCTAAATAAAGTAATATGGTTATCAAAGGACTGCTATAAATATTTTCAATGACAGCAAAGGGTATGCGTTCTATGGATGTAATACATATTTTAATAAATTTCAGTAGTACGTTAATAGCAGCTGCTATAAGACAAGCTGTCCATTCCGACCAGCTAAAAATAAACAGCAGCACTGACAAATATATAGACAAAGCAACAGGAATGATTATTAAAATATTTGTCAGCCAGCCGAAGACAGGCAACTGGTGAAAATAAAGGATAACAGCAGGTAAAACAACTGCCTGTGCTGCAAGTGAGGCGGTGAATAAGGTCCATATCCTGTCAAGCAAGAAATTTTTAAATATTAACAATCTGTACAGACGTGGCTGAAAGAAGACTATGCCCAGTACCGAGATAAATGATAACTGGAAGCCCGTATCAGATATTTGTGCCGGATCTGAGAGCAACATAAAATATGCGGTAGCTGCGAGTACATTATAAATATTCACTGGCCTGTTAAGTGATATGCCTGCCTGGATGATAGTAAACATTACTGTTGCCCTGATAACCGAGGGGGCCAGTCCGGCAATTAATGCATAAAACCAGAGAATAGCTATTATTAATGCTATCTTAAATCCTTTCAGCCATTTTATTCTGCGCGGGAAACTTAACACAATGTTCAGTATATAAAAAATGATACCTACATGCAACCCCGAAACAGCTATAAAGTGCATGGCCCCTGCCGAAGCAAAAGACTTCCTGATAAGCGGGTTAAGTGCATCTTTATAACCTAATGTAAAGGCAGAAATAACGGCATAATCATTGCCATCTATTCCATATTTTTTATATAATCCCAGAAGCCTGTCCCTCATTTTTGAAGCATATGTTTTCAATCCTTCCCTGTGCCCTATCCTTTTCCATGTCCCTGGCCCCGGGAAAGACTGAAATATAAAACCTTTGAGCTTCTGAAATTCAGCGTAATCAAATTCACAGGGATTCCCGGGATTGCCAATCTCACGCAGTCCGGTTATCATAATAATAATGTCTCCCCCTGTTAAAGAAGCAGCATTTCCATCTCCCGGAAAATAGGCAAGCATCCTGATATTGCATTTTTTCCATCTTTCCCTGTCTTTGTAACTTATTATCCTTAACGGCACTTTCACTGATCCCCGTTTAGGTTCGTTATGGTCAACAACCCTGCAGATGAAATATTCAGAACTTTTTATCCGTTCAAGTATTCTCTCGTTCCTGTTAAGCTTTGAATGGGCAAGGACTATACCTGAAATAACAATAAAAGTATTTATTGAAAAACCAAACAGGAGCCTGTATTTATAGTTGCCTGATAATCTGGTAATCAATATGATAACTATAAAAAAAACAGCAAGTACACAGGCACTGACAAGCATAAAGGCAAATGAAATTTTCAAGTGCATCCCTGCTGTTAATCCGGTTAACAGGGGGATTACCAGACGGACAAAGGGAGTTTTCCTTAATTCGTAAATGCTGTTCATTCACCCTTGAAAAATTATTATCTTAAATATTCAAAAACATGCAAGAATTTAATACTTTAGACCAGGCAATTTAAATTGCATGTAATTATAAAATAAATTGCCGGCAGAAACCATTTTAATAATTAAAAAACAAACCAATGGCTGATTTAAAGACAAAGTACCTTGGCATAGATTTAAAAAATCCTGTAATTATCGGGGCAAGTAATATTGTAACTGATATTAAGAATATAAAGATCGCTGAAGAAAACGGTGCAGCAGCGATAGTTTACAGATCATTATTTGAAGAGCAGATACAGCTTGAAAGCGCCCAGATGGATGACGAGCTTCATGAATATGATGAAAGGCATGCCGAAATGGTCAGCTTGTTCCCTTTAATTGAGCATGCCGGACCTGAGGAGCATCTGATGAATCTGAGAAAGGTAAAAGAAAGTACAGGCATCCCTGTAATTGGCAGTCTTAATGCAATTTATAAGGAAACCTGGGTTGAGTATGCCCGGCTTATTGAGCAGACGGGCGTTGATGCCATTGAGCTTAATTTCTATTATGTTCCCAGGGATATGTCCACAGATGGCGGTTCAGTAAATGAAAAGCAGATTGACATCTTAAAGGCGGTCAGGGAAAAAGTAAAGCTGCCGGTAAGTGTAAAACTCAGTCCCTTTTATGCAAATCCGCTGAATATTGTTTCGCTGATGGATAAAGCCGGTGCCGGAGGTTTTGTTTTGTTTAACCGCCTGTTCCAGCCCGATATTGATACTGACAGGGAAGAACATTATACGCCCAGCAATCTTAGCGTACCTGAGGATAACAGGCTGGCCCTGAGGTTCACGGGCCTGCTTTACGGAAAGATAAATGGAGATATATGCAGCAGCACGGGCATTTATACAGGTAAAGACGTGGCTAAAATGCTTCTTGCAGGGGCAAAATGCGTACAGGTGGTAAGTACTTTGTACAGGAATAAAATGGATTATCTTAAAACGATAATTGCTGACCTCAGCTCGTGGATGGATTCAAAAGGCTATAAAAAAATCGATGACTTCAGGGGTAAGCTCTCAAATGAAAAGTTAAATGATCCTTTTGTTTACAAGAGGGCGCAGTATATTGATTTGTTATTAAAATCAGATAAGATATTCAAAAAATATCCCCTGTACTAAATATTACTTCTTTATCCTGACAGGGTATTTGACTTCTACCCTGCCTTTGGCAATATCCCTGAGCTTGCTTTTCAACAATTTCTTTTTAAGGGGGGTGACCTTGTCTGTAAACAGGACCCCGTTCAGGTGATCTGTTTCGTGCTGTATAACCCTGGCTTTAACACCATCAAAGTACTCGTCATGTGAGTTCCAGTTTTCGTCGTAATATCTGACCCTTATTCTCTTCTTTCTTACAACATCTTCCCTTATTTGGGGTATACTTAAACATCCCTCATTAAATGACCAGTCTTCACCGTCTTCTTCAATAATTTCCGGATTTATAAAAGCCTTTTTAAAATCCTCTAGTGAAGGATCTTCATCTTTCAACGATGTAGCATCCGCCACGAACATTCTTAATGATTTGCCTATCTGCGGAGCTGCCAGTCCCATTCCATCAGCACGGTACATGGTCTCAAACATATCGTCAACAAGGGTTTTCAGTCCGTCGAAGTCCCTGTCAATTTCTACTGACACCTTTCTCAATACTGGTGATCCGTACAAAAACACCGGGTATATTGTTCTTTCATCATCCATTTAAATTCCTGTTGTAATCGAGGTACGACTGTAATATCAAATTTGCACTTATTATATCTATTAATCCTTTGTCTCTTCTCTTCTTCTTTTTCAGGTTTCCTTCAATCATGCTTTTAAAGGCTATTTTTGAAGTAAACCTTTCATCCATAAGCACTATTTCCTTATCAGGAAACATCTTTTCAAGCTTTTTAATGAACGGCTCGATGTATAAAACAGATTCAGAGGGTTGATTGTTCAATCTTCTCGGGTATCCCACTACTATTATGTCAACTTTTTCCCTTGAAAAATATCCGGCCAGAAAATCAAATATTTCTGACGAAGATATTGCCTTCAGATTATTTGCTATTAACCTCAGGGGATCAGTTACAGCAAGTCCTGTCCTTTTTCTTCCGTAATCTATAGCAATAATGCGTCCCAATTTAAATACTTTTAGACCTGTCAGCCTGGAAAGCAGGTTATTGGGAAAAATCCATCGAAGCCATACGTTTATAACTGTTATATCTCCACTTAGCATCTTTTTCAGCGGCAGCAAAAAGTTCTTTTGCTTCCATGGGAAATCCCTTTTTCAGTGATGTATACCTGACCTCACCGTTAAGAAAATCCTGAAACTTACTCCAGTCCGGTTCCTTTGAATCCAGCTCGAAAGGATTTTTACCTTCCTTCTCCAGCAGAGGATTATACCTGTATAGATGCCAGTAGCCTGCTTCCACAGCTCGTTTCTGTTCTACCTGTGATTTACCCATGCCTGCCCTCAGTCCGTGGTTTATGCATGGCGAATATGCAATTATTACTGATGGACCTTTATAGGCTTCGGCTTCCCGCAGCGCCTTGAGAAACTGGTTCTGGCTGGCACCAATGGCAACCTGTGCGACATAGACATATCCGTATGTCATTGCCATAGCTCCCAGATCCTTTTTCCTTATCTTTTTGCCCGATGCAGCAAATTTTGCTACTGCCCCTATGGGTGTTGCCTTTGATGACTGTCCCCCTGTATTTGAATATACCTCGGTATCGAGGACAAGCATATTGACATCCTCAGCTGAAGCAATGACATGATCGAGTCCTCCATAGCCGATATCGTAAGCCCATCCGTCACCGCCTATGACCCAGACAGATTTCTTTATCAGGTACTGCTTTAAATCAAGTATTTCTTTGGCAACCGGGTCTTTTTCTTTCTCCAGTGATTTTATGACTTTTGCAGAAGCAGCCTTTGAGAGTGCCGCATCATCTTTACCCTCTATCCACTCCTTAAACGCCTGTTTTGTCCCTTCAGAGAGCAATGATTTCCCGTTTATTGCATCCTGCATTTTAATAGCTATTCGCTCCCTCAGCTTTCTTATACCAGTCGCTATGCCGTAGCCGTACTCGGCATTATCTTCAAACAGTGAGTTGGCCCATGCCGGTCCCTTGCCTTCGAGGTTCGTGCAATAAGGTGTGGAAGGAGCAGTACCTCCGTATATTGATGAACAGCCGGTAGCATTGGCAATAATCATCCTGTCACCAAACAGCTGGGTGGCAACTTTTATATAGGGTGTTTCCCCGCATCCTGCACACGCTCCCGAGAATTCAAAAAGAGGCTGTGCAAACTGGCTGTTTTTAACGGATTTTTCAATCTCTATATTATCGGTTTTATATGTTACATTTCCTGCTATATAGTCCCACCTTGCCACTTCATCCAGCTGTGATTCAAGGGTCTTCATAACCAGGGCTTTCTCTTTTGTCGGACATGTCTCCACGCACACCTCGCAGCCCGTGCAATCAAGCACACTAACCTGGAGCCTGTATTTCAATCCTTCAAATTCCTTACCCCTGGCATCAAGGGTGGCCGTACCTTCGGGCAGCCCTTTCATTTCCTTTTCATTTAACAGGAATGGCCTTATGCAGGAGTGGGGACACACATAAGCGCACTGGTTGCACTGGATACAAAGATCAGGTATCCACTCGGGGACATGTACCGCAACACCACGTTTTTCATAGGCAGTGGTTCCGGGCGGGAATGTACCGTCTTCACGGTCTAAAAATGCACTGACCTTCAGATCATCACCTTTAAGCAAATTTATTGGTACTGCCACATCCCTGACAAACGGCGGCAGGTTGAGATCAGCCTCTTCCTTTTCCCTGATTTTAATATCTGCCCATTCTTTAGGTATACTGACCTTCTCTATCTCTCCTCCCCTGTCTACTGCAGCATGGTTCATATTAACAATATCTTCACCCTTCCTCCCGAAAGTTTTAATAATTGCCTTCTTCATTTCAGTTACCGCATTGTCATAAGGTATGATATTGGCTATTTTGAAGAAAGCGGACTGCATTATCGTATTTGTCCTCCCTCCCAGTCCGATTTCCTCCGCTATCTGCGTTGCATTTATTATATAGAAATTAATAATCTTCTCTGCCAGGGTTTTTTTCATTTTGTCCGGCAACCTGCGCTTTGTTTCTTCAGCATCCCATATGCTGTTCAACAAAAATGTGCCGTTCTTCTTTATGCCTTTAAGCATGTCGTACTTGTCAATGTATGCAGGAACATGGCATGCAACAAGATCAGGGGTTCCAACGTAGTAAGTTGACCGTATAATTTTATCTCCGAATCTAAGGTGCGATATTGTAATACCACCTGATTTTTTTGAATCGTACGCAAAATAAGCCTGGGCATATTTATCTGTATTTTCTCCTATGATCTTTATTGAATTCTTATTTGCGCTGACTGTTCCGTCTGCACCAATGCCATAGAACTTGCCCTCAAACGTGCCGGGTTCGGAAATACTTATTTCTTCTTTCAGGGGCAGAGAAGTATAAGTTACGTCATCGTCTATTCCGACAGTAAATCTGTTTTTCGGCTCTGCCTGTTCAAGGTTTTCAAAAACACCAACGATCATTGCCGGTGTGGTGTCTTTGGAACTTAGTCCGTATCTCCCCCCGACAATAACAGGTGCATTTTCTTTCCTGTAATATACATTCCTTACATCCAGGTATAAAGGCTCTCCTTCTGCCCCCGGTTCTTTTGTCCGGTCAAGGACCGCTATTTTCTTAACCGTAGCCGGAATGGCCCTCAGCATGTATTTTGATGAAAAAGGACGGTAGAGGTGCACTGCAACAAGACCTGTCTTTTTACCCTGCTTATTTAGATAGTCAACTACTTCCCGTATTGTTTCAGTAACAGATCCCATTGCCATTATTATATTATCTGCCTCTTTATGACCATAATATGTAAAGGGATGATACTCGCGGCCCGATATTTTACCAATCTGCTGCATATAGTCTTCAACCATATCCGGCACAGGATCATAAAACCTGTTACCTGCCTCCCTTGCCTGGAAATAAATATCGGGGTTCTGTGCAGTTCCCCTGGTTACAGGATGTTCCGGATTAAGTGCCCTGTCCCTGAACTCCTGTAAAGCTTTATAATCTATCAGTCCGGCCATATCCTCATTTGTCGGGGCCCAGACTTTCTGTATCTCATGTGAAGTCCTGAATCCATCAAAAAAATGAAGGAAGGGAATCCTTGATTTTATTGCAGCAAGATGCGCCACACCAGCTATATCCATTATTTCCTGGACACTTCCTGTAGCAAGAAGTGCAAATCCCGTATTTCTTGTAGACATAACATCACTGTGGTCACCAAATATTGATAATGCCTGAGCAGCAAGGCTGCGCGCCGAAACATGAAATACGGCCGGCAGAAACTCACCCGATATTTTATACATATTGGGGATCATCAATAAAAGACCTTGTGAAGCCGTAAATGTTGAGGTTAAAGCTCCGGCCTGGAGGCAGCCATGAACTGCCCCTGATGCTCCGCCTTCAGATTGCATTTCTGTTACCCGCACTACCTCACCGAAAACATTCTTTCTTCCTGCGGCCGACCATTCGTCAATATACTCTGCCATGGTTGATGAGGGTGTAATAGGATAAATCGCTGCTACTTCGCTAAATATATACGCAACATGTGAGGCGGCATAATTCCCGTCACAGGTTATAAATCTACTCTTATCAGTCATTTTAATACTCTAATTTTTAATGTTTTACGTTTATATTCAAATAGGGAAATACAAAATTATAAGAAATCGATGATTTTTAATACTGTTTTATAACATTTAAGAGTTATTCATTTTTATTAAAAATAAATAAAAAAAGCGGGGTATACCCGCTAATATATAAAGAAATTCATTTCTATTCCCCATTCATAGAGATCAAAAACTCTTCATTCGATTCGGTTTTTGCCAGTCTTTCCCTCAGAAATTCCATAGCCTCGATAGAATTCATGTCAGTAAGGTATTTCCTGAGTATCCATATCTTATTAAGGAAATTCTTATTCAATAACAGCTCCTCCCTTCTTGTGCTTGATGCTGTAATGTCAACAGAAGGATAAATACGCCTGTTTGAAAGCTTACGGTCAAGCTGCAGTTCCATATTTCCAGTGCCCTTGAATTCCTCAAAAATAACGTCGTCCATCTTTGATCCTGTCTCAGTAAGTGCAGTTGCCAGTATGGTAAGTGACCCCCCGTTTTCAATATTCCTTGCTGCCCCAAAAAATCTCTTTGGTTTATGTAAAGCATTGGAATCGACACCTCCTGATAATACCTTCCCCGAGGCAGGTGCAATTGTATTAAAGGCCCTGGCCAGCCTGGTTATTGAATCAAGCAGAATTACCACGTCATGCCCGCATTCCACAAGTCTCTTTGCTTTTTCGAGCACTATATTTGCAATCCTTACGTGCCTCTCTGCAGGCTCATCAAACGTTGATGATATCACCTCTCCCCTGACGTTCCTGGCCATATCCGTAACTTCTTCAGGCCGCTCGTCAACAAGAAGAATAATTAAATATGCCTCAGGATGATTGGCAGCAATGGCATTTGCAATATCCTGAAGCAGGACGGTCTTTCCTGTTTTCGGCTGTGCTACTATAAGTCCCCGCTGTCCCTTGCCAATCGGACTGAACATATCAACAATACGGACCGACAGTGCACTGGACTCTCCGGGCCGTATCAAAGTAAATTTTTCATTCGGAAACAAGGGGGTGAGGTAGTCAAAAGGAATCCTGTCCCTGATAAAATCAGGATCACGGCCGTTTATTTCTTCTACCTTAATAAGGGGAAAATATTTTTCTCCCTCTTTTGGCGGCCTTATGGTTCCCTTTACGGTATCGCCCGTCTTCAGTCCGAACAGTTTTATCTGGGACTGTGAAACGTATATATCATCCGGTGAATTAAGGTAATTATAATCCGAAGACCTTAAAAATCCGTAACCGTCGGGCATAATCTCGAGAACCCCCGAATTGCTGATAATTCCGTCAAATTCGAATTGCTTATCCTGGCGCCTTATTTCAGGTCTTGGCTTAACATAAGCTTCTACATCACTTTTTTCCTGTTTGTTTGTATCAAACTCAACAACTGTGTCGTTTTTAGGCATGTTATTGTTTATTTCATCTGCATCCCTCATCTTTTGTTCCTTATCCAGCAGCTCAATTGTCTCATCAACCAGTTTTTCCTTATCGTTATCACTATATTGCTGATTCTGTTTCTTTATTTCTATCGGCCTTTTTTCTTCTTTACGGGTATCTCTCTTTAAAGGCCACCTTGTTCTTTTCATTGCCATTTCATTCTCCTTTTTTGTGCCGGTTGCACTGATAGCCTGCTGATCCAGAATTTTATACACCAGATCCTGCTTTTTCAGAGAATCAATTTTCTTGATATTTAGCTCCTTGGCAATATCTCTAAGCTCTGAAACAAGCTTCTTATTCAGTTCTAAAATATCATACATAAATCAGGGATATTAATAATATAATTAAATATATAAATTGAGATCTAAAAACAAAAATTAAGATGTTATGTAATTATTATAGGATAATTTTCAAATTGTATAGGGATATGACATCAACAATCAACTGGTTAACTCCTATCGGTAATTCAATGCAATAATAAGTATTTACTTAGAATTACCAAAAAAAAAGATAAAATATTTTACAAATATTAAAATTTAATAAATTTTTTTTAATTTTAGTGGCTTATAGTTATTTATGAAAAAATAGGTTCGTTGACAAGGATCTGGCAGCTCAATACATATAATGTAGTATTTCAAAAGTAATATTTTTTTTATATAATACCTATAAATACTATAAAAAAATTCATGCGCGTTATCGTCACAACAAATTTACAACACTAAGTCCCATTTAATATGAGACAGCTCAAAATTATCAAACAAGTTACGAACCGTGAAACCCCTTCTCTTGATAAATATTTGCATGAAATAGGGAAAGTTGATCTCATTACCGCTGAAGAAGAAGTTGAGCTTGCCAGAAGGATCAAAAATGGTGATGATAAAGCACTGGAAAAACTTATTAAAGCCAACCTGAGATTTGTTGTATCGGTATCCAAACAATACCAGAACCAGGGACTTAGTTTACCTGACCTTATTAATGAAGGTAACCTCGGACTTATAAAGGCAGCCCAGAGATTTGACGAAACAAGGGGTTTTAAGTTTATATCATATGCTGTCTGGTGGATCAGGCAGTCAATATTGCAGGCACTGGCAGAGCAGGCAAGAATAGTGCGCCTTCCCCTGAATAAGATTGGATCGATAAACAAGATAAACAAAACGTTATCCGAGCTGGAGCAGAAATTTGAAAGGGAACCCTCGGTCCAGGAGGTGGCATTCACGCTGGAGCTGGCACCCGATGATGTAAAGGAATCGCTGAAGACGGCAGGAAGGCATGTATCCATGGATGCACCGCTGCAGCAGGGGGAAGAAGGGAATATGTACGAAGTGCTCCTGAATAAAGATACTCCCAGTCCGGATAAAGGCTTGCTGACCGACTCCCTGAGGAAGGAAATAGAGAGGGTGCTGTCAACCCTCACTTTCAGGGAAGCAAATATTATCCGCCTGTATTTCGGGCTGAACGGTAAGCATCCCCATACGCTCGAGGAAATAGGGGAAGTATTCAACCTGACCAGGGAGAGGGTCCGGCAGATTAAAGAAAAGGCCATTAAGCGCCTTAAGAATGCTACCCGCTGCAAGATATTAAAAACCTACCTGGGATAAACAAAACCTGCCATGAAAAGGAAAAAAGGGGAAATATTAAAATTTCCTCTTTTATGTTTTATTAAAATTATATTTTTGTGTCAAATTAAAATTACTACAGATGAAGCGTTTGATTGCTCCTTCAATTCTGGCAGCCGACTTTAACCGCTTGCAGGATGAGATTACCATGGTTAATGAAAGTGAAGCCGACTGGATACATTTTGATGTAATGGATGGAGTGTATGTGCCCAATATTTCCTTTGGATTTCCGATTATCGAGCACGTTCATAAACTGGCCGAAAAGCCGCTGGATGTGCATCTTATGATCGTTGAACCATATAAATACCTGAAAAGGGCAAAAGAAGCCGGAGCAAGTAACCTGACTGTCCACTATGAAGCATGTGTTCATTTGAACCGGACTATACAGCAGATAAAGGAACTGGGCATGAGGGCAGGTGTTGCCTTAAATCCGCATACCCCTGTTTCCCTGCTTGAAGATATTATTGAATATCTTGACCTTGTACTTATCCTCTCGGTAAATCCGGGCTATGGCGGACAACTGTTCATTGAGAATTCTTATGACAGGATAAAAAGGTTAAAGGAGCTTATAGTTAAAAAGAAGTCCGGTGCCCTCATTGAAGTGGACGGGGGAGTGAACATACGCAATGCCGCTCAGCTTTATAATGCAGGGGTAGATGTGCTGGTGACGGGAACCGCTATTTTCAAGTCCGATGATCCCCGTCAGATGATAATAGATCTTAAGAACGCGAAATAGCTACCAAAAGTGGCATAAATTTTGTAATTTTGTGTCATAAAAATATTTGGGGCTGACCTGGATTTGACAGCAAGGTAAATTGGTAAGTCAGCATGCCGGGCTATGCATTTTAACCCGTAAAACTGAAATGCGACTAATAATAAATGGCGAATCAAACTTCGCGCTCGCAGCTTAATCGAAGTTTAGTAGATTTAATGCTTAATCCCTGCTCTAGGTAGCGGGGACGGGCTGCTCCTCCAAAACCTTTCCCTGTGGTTGCGGATAAAGGGGTACATCGTGAACAGGGATAGTCCGGGTGATTCTCTTAAATCCGGGCGAAAACACAAGAGATAAGGTTCCGGTCCGGTTGCCTGTTACCAGCCTCTACACGAAAACCAACAACAGGATAAGCATGTAGAAAGCTTTCCGGTTACTTGTTTGGACGGCGGTTCGATTCCGCCCAGCTCCACAATCCATAGTTATACCAAAAAAACAAAGGAATGTTGTTTGGCTTTCCAAATAACATTCCTTTTTTATGTACCCTATAATTACCAGCCGGCATACTGCTTTAAATTACTGTTTTTCTGCACTTCTATTGAAGGAAGTGGGAAAAAGTCGTTTTTAGGTTCGGTATAAATCAAGCTATTATAATTGGAGTTGTATCCATCGAAGTCCCACCATTCCATGCGGATTCCGTTGATAACATTATAAGCCTCGTGCCATCTCACTAAATCAAAAAACCGTTCGCCTTCAATAGCAAACTCACGGAGGCGCTCATCCATAATTTCCTGTTTTGTGACCGGACCTGCCAAATCGGCCGGATTAATGCCAT